>NZ_MCGV01000001.1:1922472-2563296 GCF_001705235.1 Clostridium pasteurianum | reverse complement strand
AAACCCAAGCAAATCAGGAAATCCTGGATGTGCTCCAACTGAAACTCCATACTTTTTTGCTAATTTCACTGTATTATCCATAACTAATGGATCAGAAGCATGAAAGCCACAAGCTACATTTGCAGATGATATATACGATATTACTTTTTCATCTGAACCAATCTTATAATTTCCAAAGCTCTCACCTAAATCACAATTTAAATCTACCTTGTACATAATATCCCCTCTAATATTTTAAATCTATATTCTTTAAGTCCGTTATGAGCATGTGACCAGGAGAATGTGTAATAACTATTTTAGGTTTAACATTCATAACTACTGACTGGGGCGTAACTCCGCAGGCCCAAAATACTGGAATTTCATTATCTTTTATAGTAACAGGATCACCAAAATCAGGTTTACTTATATCTTTTATCCCAATAGACACCGGATCACCTATATGAATCGGCGCCCCATGTACTTTGGGCATTTCTCCGCTAACTAGAACTGACTTTATTATGTTCTCATTAGATAAAGGTCTCATACTTACTACCATTTTGCCATTAAATATTCCTGCAGGCGTACATTCAATATTAGTAATAAACATTGGTACATTGCAATTTTCTTCAATGTGCCTTATGGGAATGTTCGCCTCTATAAGCTCCGATTCAAATGAAAAGCTACAGCCAATTAAAAAGCTTACAAAATCTTCTCTCCAAAGGTCAGCTATGTTTGTATATTCACCTGTTAAAATTCCATCTTCATATACCCTATATTTAGGAATATCACTTGTAATATCAATATCTTCACCTAAATATTTAAGTTTTTTATCTCCAACATCACTTACTTCTAATATAGGACAAGATTTAGGATTTCTTTGAGTAAATAACAAAAAATCATATGCTAATTCCTTTGGCAGAATAACCAAATTAGCTTGCGCATAGCCTGAACACATTCCAGCTGTAGGTGTTGTAATTTTTTCTTGCCTTATCAATTTACGAACATCATAGGGCTTCATATTTGAATACTCCATCTGTACCCCACCTTAAATTATATTTTTTAATTTCTCATTTTCATAAGAATTACTTTCATAAAATCCTAGTTCAATTACTTTCTCAAACCAAGTAGAACAAATTTTCTGAGACTTAATTGCAGAAGCTACACATTCTCTCATTAAATTAACTATTGATGTGTTAACCTCTAAATTGCAGCCATCTATAGCTGGAATTAACTCTCCATACATATCTATCATGCCGCTTCTAGATGCTGTAATCATAGCTTCCTTTTCCATAACTTTAGTGTGCATTATATCCAAATCCTTTTTTAAATATGCTAGTGCTGCTATGAGACCATAACATCCCCAATCTGAGACAGTTGCAGTTATAATATTGTCAGCAGCTACATCTGCTATTATTCCTCCATTACAACCACAGTTGCAACTTCCCTTAGCTGCATATGGAATATACTCTTCTAGATGTTCTTTTAAAGTTCCCATACCAAGTTCATTACCCAAATCTCCAATAGCTATATTTAAAACACCTTTCTTCTTTAACTTAATAAATAGAATATCTTGCTTTGCTTCAAGTTTTGTTACATCTAACCCCACAGCATTATGATAAACACCCTTATGATTAGCTCCTGGACATTCTATACTTATAACGGCACTTGGTAGACCATTTTCTATAAGTTCATCTGCCTGCTTCTCCGCCTGTTTTTTGTCTTTTGTAAATGTTATTCCAGCTAATGATAGTGGACACTCTTTCAAACCTTCAATACTATTTTGAAAATGAAGTCCAACTACATATGATAAATTTTCTACTGCCTTAATATTATCTTCAGGACATACAATTACAGGTTTTACATTAAAGCCTTTTACTAAAGCTCTTGCTAAAAGCATTGTGCTTACGATTCCATCCATTTCTGCTTTCTTAAATGGGCGAAGAACAAAACCTGTCATTATATAAACTAAGTCTCCTTCCTTTAAAGTCTTTTCCAATTTCTTAGCACAGTTCATCGTTAAAGGCTCTTTAGTATACTCTCTTGCTGCCTTGTATAAAATTCTGCAAATACCATATCCCCTTGGATCTAGATTCATCAAATTGTCTAAACTTTCACCTATATTTAATATTGTTAATTCTTCCTGTTCCATACGGTCTTCTCCCCCCTAACTTTAATTTGTAGCTTCTATAAATTCATTTAACAACGCATCTTGAAGTTTTTTTACAAGCTCTGGTGCCTTCCCTCCTACAGGTTTTCCATCTATTTCACAGGTTGCCATACAGAATTGACCTGAGCTCGTAACTATAACCTCATCAGCTTCCATTAATTCTTTTAAGTTAAAAGCTGTTTCATTTACAGGAATCTCAAATCTCTTACACATTTTTATGAGATGTGCTCTTGCTATGCCTGGTAAAATTAAATTATCTGTAGGAGCTGTCTTTAAAATTCCATCTTTTATAATAGATACATTACTGTGTGCGCATTCTGTTACCCTGTCTCCTCTATGAAACACTGCTTCCTGACATCCTGCTTCTTCAGTCTTTTGGGCAGCTATTACACTTGGGAGTAAATTGAGAGTCTTTATATTGCAATGTAAAAATCTAGTATCTTCTAAAGTAATTAATTTCAACTTTTGAGACATATCTTTTATATTTAATGGTTTCAATATAATCCAAAAATTTGCTTTTACATCTGCTGGTGGAAAAGCATGATTACGCATACCCGTTCCTCTAGTAACCTGCCAATATACAAATTGCTCTCCCGAATCAACCTTTTTAACCATTTCTTTTAGTAATTCCTTTAGCTCATCTTTTGTGTATGGAATCTTAATTCTAAGTAAACCTGCACTATTATAGAAACGTTCTATATGTTCATCTAATGCAAATATCTTATGATTTCTACTGTAGGTAGCATCATAAGCTCCATCCCCAAAATAGCACACACGATCGTTCATAGGTATTTTCATGTCCTCAACTAAAGCATATTCTCCATTATAGAATCCTAAATTTTTCATAACTTCTCCTCCAGTATTTATTAATTTAATATATTTTTATATTTTAAAATAAACTTTTAATATAAAATCATTGTTTAAATTATTAATTTATTAATTTAAGTACATACTATATTAATAAATACTTTTTTTCAATATTTTCTGAAAATTACGCATAAATTATTTTTATTGTTCTCTTTAGCGCAAATATTTACTGTTTTAAACTATTAATCAAGAAAAATTTACTGTTATATAAATTTATATCTTATCTAAATAAATTTATAAAAAAAATCAATGCACACAATCTGCATTGATTTAATCATTTTTTTATATTCCTCAAAATGTAATATGTTTTTGTCCTTGATACTCCCTTTAAACTTTTTATTTCATTATGAATATTATCCAGCTCCTCAGAAGACTTACAGAGTATCTTTAACATAAAATCAAAATCTCCCGTTAGATAGTAGCACGAAATTATATTATCATTTTTCTTAATTGCACTAGTGAATCCCTCATAAAATTTGGGATGATCAAGACTCACTTCCATTAAAGCGCTTGTGCTATTTCCCAATTTGCTCTCATCTAATATTACTGTATAATTTTTTATTATGCCCTTTGCTTCCATCTTACGAATACGTTCAATAACTGCTGATACTGACAAATGGATTTCTGTGCTTATAGCCGAAGCTTTAATCCTTGAATTAGCCTTTAAACATTCCAATATCTTATAATCCATATTATCCATAATAATCACCTCAAATACTGCATAACTTGAATTTCTATATATTAAAAGTGTCTTTTTCCTTTATATATTTATAGCATAATTATACCATAAGAAACTTATATTAGTACTCTCCTTTATATATTCCCTCATATAAAATGCTAGACGATCCGTGCTAAAAAACAGCTTATATTACACTGAAACTCAAAAAATAATACTAAAATTTAATTTAACCTTTTGACACATCAAAAAAATTAAGATACAATGTTCTATAGACCAGTCGTTATAATTTGTTATGAAAGGAATCATATTTTATGAACAGCAAAACTAATTCAAAAGAGAAAATACTTGAGTCAGCAGCAAAGCTTTTTCAAATAAAAGGTTACAATGCTACAGGCTTAAATGAAATTTTAAAAGAAAGTGGTGCCCCAAAAGGCTCCTTATATTACTACTTTCCTAATGGAAAAGAAGAGCTGGCTTTAGAAGCTATCAAACTGGCAAGTGAAACTATTGTAAACAGATTAAAAATTACATTAAGTAAATATAAAGATCCACGTGAAGCCATTGAAGCTCTTATGAATAATATAGTAAATGACTTAAAAATAGATAATAAGCTAAAGGATATGTCAATAAGCTTAATAGCCTTAGAAACTTATTCATCAAGTGAACTTCTTAGAAATGCCTGTTGTGAAGCCTTTAATATTCTAGGAGATATGTATACTAAAAAATTAATTGAAAATGGATTTTCTAAATGTACTGCCGAAGATTTAGGCAGATTTATTCAATTTACAGTAGAAGGAGCTATAACAGTATCGGTTACCGAAAATGATCCCACAGCGCTTTTAACAGCTGGCAAACAAATATCAGTTTTATTAAACAGTTATTTATCTAGCAAGTAGCTTATTTATGGTAAGCTATTTTCTATTTATTATAACAACCGGTCTATATAAATTTAAATCCATATGTATTAAAAATATCACACCTAAAATACATATTAGATTTTAATACCCTAGCTTTAATACAATTTTTAAAGGAGACGATATTTTATGAGCGAAGAAAGAATCGAATTTCAAGAAACTAAACCAATACATTGCAATGCAAAAGCCATGATATCTGTACTACTATTAGGAAGTTTTTTAGCCCTATTTAATGAAACTATATTAAACGTAGCATTTCCAAAACTTATGGTAGAAATGCATGTTTCTGCAACAACAGTTCAATGGCTTACAACTGGTTATGTATTAGTAGTTGGAATTCTTGTGCCTGTTACAGCTTTTCTTATGCATACTTTTACTACAAAGAATCTGTATATAGGTGCAATATCACTTTTTTTACTTGGGACAATATGTGCCGTATTTTCTAATTCATTTACAGCATTATTGATTTCAAGGTTAATTCAAGCATTAGGTACTGGCATGCTAATACCTATTATGATGAACTCAGTTTTAATCATAACTCCACCTGAAAAACATGGTTCAGTAATGGGATTATGTGTTTCTATACTTACTTTAGGTCCTGCACTTGGTCCAACGGTTTCTGGATTACTATTACAATCTTTTTCCTGGCATTCACTGTTTGTTTTAATCATTCCACTTCTAGTTATTTGCATAATTGGCGGTTTTATATTTTTGCAAAATACCTCTGTAATAACAAAGCCTAAAATTGACTTTTTATCCATAGCATTATCATCTATAGGCTTTGCAGGAACTATATACGCTGTAAGTTCAGCCGGTAATTTAAGTTTATCTTCTACTGTTATTATTTTCGCAATTGGACTAATAGCCTTAATTTGTTATTGTAGACGTCAATTATCTTTAAAACAACCAATATTAGAAGTAAGAGCTTTTAAATATCCAGTATTTTCAATAGGTATTATATTAGTTATTATAATTCAAATGTTCCAGTTTTCGATAAACATGACAATACCATTACTTATGCAAAATGGCTTAAAAACATCGTCCTTTACCTCAGCACTCGTTTTATTTCCAGCAATCTTAGTTGGTGCTATATTAACTCCATTTACTGGGATGATTTTTGATAAGGTAGGTGGTAAAATATTAATTCCCGCTGGCTTTGTAATAATATTTGCCTTCACTTTCTTATTATCCCGTGTCACACCTTCAACTTCTATAATGCAAATTACTATTATGTACTGCTTAATAATGGTAGGTCAATCAATGACTATGTCACCTATCCAGACGACTGCTCTCGGTCAGCTGCCATCTAAAAATAATCCAGATGGTGTTGCAATAGTAAATACTGCAATGCAGGTTGCCGGAGCCCTAGGTTCAGCCTTATTTGTCGGAGTTATGACAGCTTTTCAAACCAGTTATTTAAAAACTTCTCATAATGGGACAAAAGCTATATTTAGCGGATTCAATCACTCTATTACAGTTGCAGCTGTACTTATGGCAATTGGATTTATATTATCCTTAAAGCTTGCTTCAAAGAGCAAAGCTAAAAATTGAGCTATAAATTAACATATATTATTTAGGGGTATTAACTACATTCGCCCCTAATTTTTTTACCCCCAAGGCTGAATTTAAAAATGAAAATATTAATTCAACATTAAAAAAATTTTATTTTTGAAACAAACTATATACTACAACAACTAAAAGTGCAGGCAGCATATTTGCAATCTTGAACTTATTTCCAAAGGATAGATTTACACCAATACCAAAAATGAGAACAGAACCCACAAACGATAAATTTTGAATCATTTGCTGTGAAAGAATTGGCTGAATAAAATGTGCACATATAGTAATAGAACCTTGAAAAATTCCTAAGGGTATTGCAGAAAAAATAACACCTTTGCCAAGCGCAGAAGCAAAAACCATTACAATAATTCCATCTAAAATAGCCTTAGTATAAAGCATTGAAGCATCTCCCGTTAGCCCATCTTGAAGAGAACCTACTATTGCCATTGCTCCTACACATATTACTAATGTTGCTGATACAAAGCCCTCGACGAATTTTGAATCATTACCACTGCTAAACTTTTGTTTAAGTAGTTCACCAAAAGCCTCAATTTTATTTTCGATATCCATAGCTTCACCAATAAATGCACCTATAACCAATGAAATAATCATCATCATTGTTCCAGTAGTTTCAATTGTAGCTTTATGAATTACAAACATTCCTTTTAAAGTCCCAGAGATTCCAATAAACATTGTTGATAAGCCTAAAGCCTGTATCATTATATTCTGAAATCGCTTTTTTAATCCTCCATTAAATACCATGCCAATGCATGAACCTATAATAACTGCTAAAACATTCACAATTGTTCCAGTACCAACTATCATTTGTTTGCCTCTCTTCCAAAACTTCTTATATTTTCTATGTAAGCTTGTCTATCAAAATAATATCATTGAAAATACACGTTTTCAAGAATCTTTTTCATTAAAAAATCCGCTATTTGTGTTACAATTATTGACACAAAAGTAATTAAGTTGTATCCTGTTTAAGGAGCATTAATGCATAAAATGGATTTTATGTATAATAATATCATTACAAAGCCTAAATTAGCATTAAAAACCATTTTATATTACTGTTTTCGAAATTTATTAATTATATAGGGGGATTTTCATGTTTAAAAGCATTAAAAAAAGGTTATTTTCTATAGCTGCAGTTACTGCAATGTTAGTATCGCTTATACCAGCAGTATCAACTAAAGCAGACTCAACAGCTTACACTCACTTAACTGGCAACATCAATGTTAAAAAGCCATCCACAGCAGGTGCGTTACAAATTCTTAAAAAAAATGGTATTAGCACACTATGTGATGAAAGTGGAGAGCCAATTCAGCTGAGAGGTATGAGTACTCACGGCTTACAATGGTTCCCTGGCATTATAAATAACAATGCCTTTGCAGCTATTTCTAAGGATTGGAATGCTAATGTAATCCGACTTGCTATGTATGTTACTGAAGGTGGATATAACTCTAATCCATCAATTAAACAGACAGTTATTAGTGGAATAAACTATGCAATTGCAAATGATATGTATGTCATTGTTGATTGGCACATGCTTAACCCCGGCGATCCAAATGCCAGCGTGTATTCAGGTGCTCAAAGCTTTATAACTGATATCGCTAAGCTTTATCCAAATGACAAACATATAATTTATGAATTATGCAATGAACCTAATAATGATAACAATCAAGGTGTAACAAATGATGCGTCTGGTTGGGCTAAGGTAAAATCCTATGCAACTCCTATCATAAAAGCTCTTCGTGACAGTGGGAACAAAAATCTTGTCGTTGTAGGAGATCCTTTCTGGAGTCAAAGACCTGATTTAGCAGCCGATGATCCTATTGATGATTCAAACACAGCTTATACATTACATTTTTATACTGGCACTAATCCAATATCAAACGATGACACTAATAAAGCAAATGCTATGAGTGATGTACGATATGCACTTAAGCACGGCGTTGCTGTTTTTGCAACAGAATTTGGTACAAGCCTAGCAACTGGTACTACTGGCCCTTACTTAAGCAAAGCAGATGCATGGCTTGATTTTCTAAATGCAAACAATATAAGTTGGTGTGATTTTTCATTAAGTAATAAAAATGAGGTGGCATCCGCACTAGCCAGTTCTGCAAGTCTTGATCCTGGTTCAAATCAAGCATGGTCAGATAGTGAACTAACTGATTCCGGTAAATATATACGTGCTCGTATTAAAGGAATTTCTTATAACGTGCCAGATGACAATACAAAAAGTGTTACAACCGCACCAAAAGATTTTTCTTCAGGATATTGGGATTTCAATGATGGTACTACGCAAGGCTTTGGTATAAATAAAGATAGTCCAATAACTAACATTGATTTCAAAAATTCTAACAATGCTTTAGAGCTAATTAATCTTAATTCTAAAGGCAGTAACGATGTCTCTGAAGGAAATTTCTGGGCAAATGCTCGTCTTTCAGCTGATTTATTAAATACAACTATTGATATATCCGGTGATACAAAACTTACAATGGATGTAACAGCACCATCACCTACAAATGTATCTATAGCAGCCATTCCTCAAAGTTCTTCAGTTGGTTGGGGAAATCCTACTAGAGCTAAATGCGTTCATAGCTATGATTTTGTAAAACAGGCCGATGGAACATATAAAGCAACAATAACTATCACTACTGATGACAGCCCAAGCTTCAAAAAAATAGCTACAAGTACTTCTGATAGTTTAGTTAGTAATATGATTCTATTTGTTGGTTCAACTTCAGATACAATTTATTTAGATAATATGAAATTCAGTAAATAAATTGTAAAGCATCATCGTAATATTATAAACTTATTCAAAACCTCATAAATAAAATAATATTAGCCATTCTGAACTTTTTTATAGTTTCAGAATGGCTAATACTTTAAGTATAACTAAATTATTTCTACATGCACATTTTCAAAATCTTATATACATCCTCTTCATCTAAAGCAACATAAGCATTAGATAAACCGCCATGCTCCACTGCAGCTTTTGCCATTTTTCTAAAATTTGAATCATCAATTCCAATTTCGCCCAAAGTCATTGGAATACCGCAATCCTTAAAGAACTTTTCTGTTAAATTTATTGCTGCATTTGCAAGAGCAAATTTATCATTATTTGATTCGATGTGCCATACATTAACTGCATAATCATCAAATTTTTGTACCGTTTCATCACTTAAAATATATCTCATCCATCTTGGTGTTAATATTGCAAGTCCTATGCCGTGGGTAATATCATAAAAAGCACTTAATTCATGTTCAATAGCATGACACGTCCATGCCCCGGATTTTCCGCTGCCACAAAGACCATTAAGTGCCATAGAACTAGCCCACATTATATTGGCACGTGCTTCATAATTCTCAGGTTCCTTTAGTGCTATAGGACAATACTTTATACAAGTTTCCAGAAGTCCTTCTGAGAATTTATCCTGTACAAAGGCATCCTTTGTTTTCTTAAAATATGACTCGAACACGTGAGACATAATATCAGCACAACCTGCTGCTGTTTGAATTGGTGGTACAGTATATAAATATTCGGGATCTAAAATAGATGCCTGAGGAATCATCTTCACAGCTGCTGTACCAAGCTTTTCTTTAGTACTCATATTTGATATTACTGCATTTTTGTTCATTTCAGAGCCAGTTGCTGCCATCGTTAACACTGTCACAATAGGCAAAACATTTCCTATTTTAGAAGGAGTAGTAACTATATCCCATGCATCCCCGTCATAATAGTATCCTGCTGCAATAACCTTGGAACAGTCAATTGTACTTCCACCGCCTACTGCCAAAACAACATCAATTTTATTTTCTCTGCACAGCTCAACTCCACGCCTTACTGTCTCAATTCTTGGATTTGGCTCAACACCACTTAGCTCTACAATATTAAAATCCTTTAGTAATTTTTTTACTGTATCATAAATGCCATTTCTCTTGATACTTCCTCCGCCATAGGCAAGCAATACGTTCTTTCCATATCTCTTTAGTATATCAGGTAAATTAACAATTTGTCCTTTACCAAACAGCATTTCCGTATAAGCATTAAATCTAAAATTATCCATTGTCTTATCACTGTATGATAATATATCATACTTCTCCTTCCCAATTTATAATACCCTATTTATTATATACCATAATATTATTCCTAAAATAAAATAGTAATGAAGAAAGCCTTCATTACTATTTACTAAATGTATTCTATTTACAATTTACTGTTTTTTCCCACCAACCAAGTGCCACTATTGCCTCGCTTTCATTTGAGCTTTGTGATTTTAGGACAATAGTATAGTTTCCATCTGGAGCTTCTATAAATTTTCCATCTTCTTCAGCCACTAGTGTTGTATTAGGTGGCACTATTCTTTCATAGACATTAATTCCACTTTCAGGATCTTCAGCAGTAGATTCTGTAAATTTAATATCAACTTTATTCTTAGGAAGTGGTCTCAAAGCAGTGTTTGTTGGAGAAACCTTGTGAGATATTTTACTTTTTTCAGGGAAATTAATATTAAGCCATACTTCGGCAACTAAATATTCATCAGAAAAATTTGAAACAGTAAAAACATTTGCATATAAAGTTGTATTGGAATTATGGGGATTTACTAGTCCTGCCCATGCACTCAATCCACTTCTTACTTTCATAATATCCGTTTGTCCTACAAAATACCTTCTTTCTATAGACCTATATAAAGGAACTGGAAGGCTTACTACCTCTCTTGGTCTTCTACCTGTGCCATTTGAAATATAATTACCATTCTCATGTGGCATAAATAACATCTCCTAATAATTTTTCTGTATATAATATTCATTAGCATTAAATTATGTTTCACTTAAACAAAATAATTTTTTATAATAAAGTTAAAACTTAATATTGTAAAATATAATAACGAACTTCTCTTTGAAAATATTAAGCTTTATATTATACTTAATTTAATATTTCTACTATGAAAACAGGAGGAAATTTTATGATAAGTTTTACTTGTGACTACACGGAAGGTGCACACCCTAAAATATTAGAAGAACTAAATATGACAAACTATGAACAAACAGAAGGCTACAGTGAAGATAAGTACTGTAAAGAGGCAATTAGTATAATAAAAGGAAAGTGCAATTGTGAGAATGTGGATGTACATTTTCTTGTTGGTGGAACACAAACAAATCTCACAGTTATTGCAGCTGCCCTTAGACCTTATCAAGGTGCAATATCCGCTGCAAGTGGGCACATTAATACCCACGAAACTGGTGCCATAGAAGCAACTGGCCATAAAGTTCTCACTTTAGAAAGCAGTGATGGTAAAATAACCGCTGATCAAATACAAAATCTTTGTAATGATCATTATAATGCAGATGGTCCCGAGCATACAGTACAGCCTAAGCTTGTGTACATATCCAATCCAACTGAAATAGGGACTCTTTATTCTAAAGCAGAATTAACAGCTATAAGCAAAACTTGTAAGAAAAACGACCTTATACTATATATGGATGGTGCCCGTTTAGGATATGCCCTTTGTTCTGAAAAAAATGATCTTGACCTGCCTACCATCACCAAGCTTTGTGATGCATTTTATATAGGTGGAACTAAAGTTGGTGCATTATTTGGTGAGGCTCTTGTAATCAAGAATGAAAACTTGAAACCAGATTTTAGATATTTAATCAAGCAAAGAGGCGGAATGCTTGCAAAAGGAAGACTTCTAGGAATACAATTTAAAGCTTTATTGGAAGATGACACTTATTTTAAAATAGCAAAACACGCAGATGAAATGGCTATGATGATAAGAAACGCCTGCATGGAAAAAGGCTATCCTTTTCTTGCCGATTCATATACTAATCAGCAGTTTCCTATTATGCCAGATACTGTACTAAAAAAATTAAAGAAAAACTATGAGTACTCCTACTGGCAGAGATTTGATGAAAATCACAGTGCTGTGCGATTTTGCACAAGTTGGGCAACTAAAGAAGAAAATGTGTTACAATTAATAAAAGATATTAAATCAATATAAGGAAGTGAATTTATTATGTTTTTAGCTAATAGATTAAGCTCCATGCAAAGATTGTAAAGCATGAACAGCTTTTGCTTGGAGCTAATTGAATTTATAGATATCAAAGTAAATCAGCTATTTAATTTTCGCAAACTTCGTTGAGACATCGAAAGCATGCTCTTTTAAATAGCGATTTACTAATTGAATCCATATAGTTCATGTTTTATTCAGTCTTTTCTTCTTCATTTATAAATTAAATGTAGAACGGAGCGAGACTTATGAAATATGAAAAAGCACAAAATATACTGCCCCAAAGTATAATTGAAATAATTCAAAAATACACTGATGGAGCATATATTTATATACCTAGGAAAAATGAGAATAAAAAATCTTGGGGAGAAAATACTGAAACTAAAAAATATCTTAAAACAAGAAACGTGGAGATTTTTAATAAATATTCTACTGGAATATCCATTAAAAGTCTGTCTAAAGAATATTTTTTAACAGAAAATAGTATTAGGAGAATAATTAGAAAACAAAAGAACAATTGTATACGGGATTTTGGTTCTTAACTCACTATCCCCTAAAACTAAGCGGTATTTTAACGATGTTTGTGCTAAAATACCGTTATTTATTATTTATAAACTTACACCTTATAACTTATATAATCTAAAACAATACAGAAATATTTATAGACTTGAATATTTCTAAATCAGCATGCTAATATTTACTATATACAAAAAAACAAAAGGAAGTAAACAATTATGAGTATTTTAACAGTGGAAAACATGAGCCATTCATTTGGCGATAGAATATTATTTAAGAATGCATCATTTAGATTATTAAAAAGAGAGCATATTGGCCTTGTTGGCGCTAATGGAGAAGGCAAATCAACTTTTATGAAAATCATCACAGGTGAACTTTTACCAGATGAAGGTACAATTGAATGGAACCACAAATTCATCATAGGCTATATGGATCAGCATGTTGATTTAAAAAAAGGTGACACTGCATTTGTTACCTTAAAAAGCGCATTTTCAAAATTATATAACATAGAGAAGAAAATTAATGAATTGTGTGCTGAACTTGGTAATATGGATGAAGACAATATGACTAAAGCTTTAAATAAACTCTCAAATATGCAGGATATTTTAGACAAAAGTAACTTTTACGGTATTAATTCAAAAATACAGGCTACCGCTGCCGGACTTGGCATTAAGGAATTTTTAGATAAGGATGTTTCTACTTTAAGCGGCGGACAAAGGACTAAAGTTTTACTTGCCAAATTGTTACTAGAAGCCCCAGACATTTTATTGTTAGATGAGCCAACTAACCATCTTGATGAAGAACATATAGAATGGTTAAAAAACTATTTAATAAACTATGAAAACGCATTTATATTAATATCTCATGACAACAGCTTTTTAAACAGCGTAGTAAATGTAGTTTATCATCTTGAGCATAAAACATTAACAAGATACCAAGGTAATTATGACTATTTTCTTAAACTGCATGAAATACGAAAAGAGCAGCTTAAAATTGAGTACAGAGAACAGCAGAATGAAATTGCAAAGCTTGAAGATTATATAAGAAAAAATAAAGCAAGAGCCTCAACTGCGAAACAAGCAAAAGCAAGGGAAAAAAAGTTAGATAAAATTGAAAGAATAGAAATTAAAAAGAACCTTATAAAACCTCGCTTTAACTTCAAAAGCGTAAAAATGCCAGAAAGTATGATTTTTAGAGCAAGTAACTTAGTAATTGGTTATAACAGTCCTTTGAGTAAACCTCTAAATCTAAAAATGAAAAGAGGACAAAAAATAGCAATAACAGGTGCTAATGGATTAGGTAAAACAACCCTCCTTAAAAGCTTACTTGGCCTATTAGAACCTATAGATGGCAAAATAGTTTTGAGCGATTATAAAAAAATAGGTTATTTTGAGCAGGAAGTTACAGAAAATACTACACACACAGTTTTATATGACGTTTGGAACACCTTCCCCAATTTAACTCAAACTGAAGTTAGAAGTGCTCTTGCAAAATGCGGATTAACAAGACAGCACATAGATAGTCCTATTAATATACTAAGTGGAGGTGAACAAGCAAAAGTCAGATTATGCAAACTTATCAATACACCAACTAATATACTTGTTTTGGATGAACCCACTAATCACTTAGATATTTATGCTAAAGATGAACTTAAAAGAGCTTTAAAGGAATATAACGGCAGTATAATTTTAGTATGCCATGAGCCTGAATTTTACAAAGATATAGTCACAGATGTGTGGAATTGTGAAGACTGGAAAAAGCAAATGTGCACATTATCCATATAAATTTTTACAAATAATTTTTCAATAGTAATTACAGCACTTTCCGTATTTATGTCTTTCTGTCTTGCATTTAATTTTTTATTTTGTTAAATACTCTCAGATATTTTATTTTGTAAAATGGTAATACTAAATAAAAACGGAGGTGCTAAATAGTAATGAAAGCATTAGTTTATGAAGGTATTAGAAATGTTAAAGTTGAAGAGACTCCAGATCCTAAAATTGAAAAAAGTGATGATGCCATTATAAGAGTAACCTCTACTGCTATTTGTGGTTCAGATCTTCACTTAATTCATGGTTTTATTCCAAACTTACCAAAAGGTTTTATACTAGGTCATGAAACTATGGGGATTGTAGAAGAAATAGGGCCAGAAGTTACCAACTTAAAAAAGGGTGATAGAGTTATTGTCCCTGCACCTGTTGCCTGTGGACATTGCTGGTACTGTGAACATGGTTTATGGAGTCAATGCGAAAATTCAAATCCAAATGGAGAAGCAGGAGGAATTCTCGGTTACAGTAATACATTTGGAGGCTATGCTGGAGGGCAGGCTCAATTCTTAAGAGTACCTTATGCCAATGTTGGACCAAGAATTATCCCTGAAGAATTGGAGGATGAGCAAGTTCTATTCTTAACTGACATACTTCCAACTGCACTTTGGGGTGTAGACATGGCTGGAGTAAAGTCAGGAGATACTGTAGTAATATTAGGCTGCGGACCTGTAGGATTACTTGCACAAAAATGGGCTATATTTAGAGGTGCAAAAAGAGTCATTGCCGTAGATTGCATAGATTATAGATTAGAACATGCAAAAAAATATAACAACGTAGAAGTAGTAAACTTTGAGAAACACGACAATACAGGAGAATACCTAAAAGAAATTACTCACGGCGGAGCAGATTCTGTAATTGACTGTGTTGGAATGGATGGTAAAATGTCTAACATTGAAAAAATAGAAAGTGTTCTAAAACTTCAAGGTGGCTCAAAATCAGCTATAGAAATGGCATCACAAGCAGTAAGAAAAGGTGGTACCGTAGTACTAGTTGGCGTTTATGGTTCCAAATATAATATGTTTCCTCTAGGCGATTTCTTTTCTAGAAATATAACATTAAAAATGGGGCAATCTCCCTCCCAAGCTTATATCGACTATATTTTAGAATTAATTAAAGCTGGTTCATTTGATGCTACAGATATAATAACTCACAAACTTCCTATTAATAAAGGAGAGCATGCTTACAAAATCTTTGATGGTAAGGATGATAACTGCATAAAAGTTGTACTGAAACCTCAAGCTTAGATATAAAAAAATCATTTAATTTTTAAGTTATACTATATTTAAGGAAACTGTACTAATTTCCTTAAATATCTCTCACACTCTTAAGCCATTCCTCAACTAACAGGTTAAATACTTCTTCCTTCTCTATTTGCATATTATGTCCTGCCATATCCACTACCGCAAAAGTTGCTCTCGGAAAGTTCTCTAATATGCTCCATGTATCCTTATAACCAGCACAGCTATCTTGTCTTCCCGATAATATAAGCGCCGGTTCATCAAATTTTTTATCTAGCTTATCCACATCAAATGAAAATCCATAGCCATTTTGCATAATGCTTTGCAAAAACTCATGATCTGCAGCCTCAAAGCCAGCTATTATTTCATTTCTATATCTATTATATATTTTTTTATTTTGAACTACCATAGTTGAATTAAAATCCTCTGCATCTTCTACCTTTAATTTAGATAGCACTTCTTTATCTTTTATCAAAACAGTATGCTGAGGGACATTTCGATTTTTAAAATTTGGTATTATAATTGGGCAAATCATAGCGATACCATCAATTCTATCAGCCATTTTATATACTAATCCTCTAGAAATGTATCCCCCATAGGACTCACCTACAAGTAAAAAATTTTCACCTGGAATAACCTCATCAATAAAATTCTCCACAGCTTGAAGCATATCATCAGAGTTATTAATCCATTCTGCACTATCTGACTTACCCATACCTGGCAAATCAACATATATCCTTTTGTATTTTTCTTTATGCTTAAATATGGACTCCATGCAGCCCATCATTAATCTGTGATCTGCATAATATCCATGTATCATAATAATGGGTATCCCACTTCCCACTATTTCATAATTTATATAAGCGTTTTTTATCTTAAGTTTCATTCTTCTCCTCCTTTTTTATTATCACTAATTTTAAATATTTATCGGCATTCTTTTAACACATAGTTTAATTTTAATACCACTATCTATCCAATCAAAGATAATTAACGTTTCTATATAATTCTTTACATAAAAGCAGCTGACATTATTATTAAGTGTCAGCTGTTTAAATCTATTTATTTTTTCCATATACAATTTTCTTTATACTTTCTACTGAAAGAAAAAACTCCTCTGCTAAATCTTTAATCTTATATCCATTAACATATTTATTATATATGCTTTTATTCCTATTTTGTATATAAGCTCGATTTCCTGAGTTTTCCCCCCACTTCTTCCTTTTTTCCAATTCAACTGGAATATATATATATTTACCTTGAACGTATTTTTGAATTTCTTTAATTAAATCATTGGGTAAAATTGTTTCACCTTTTATATAGCTCATAAAATTCAGCTCCTTAATATATATTTCAAATTAAAGAGACAAAGTCTGAATATATGATTTTAATGAATTAACTGCACAAGCGTCTCATACTTACAGACTTTGCGCAATATATATAAGATCCTTACGTTCTAATATTTCAGCTATCATATGAATACACCTCCAATAAATTAAATTTCAAGTTCTAACCCATCTAACCCTGCATATGTATTATAAAATATTTCTTTTGCCTTCATCTCTGACTCTTTTCTGTCCTCTATGTTCTCGTATCTACTGGCATCAAAGTGCGTTAAAATAAGTTTTTTCGCACCTGCTTTAACTGCAATTTCAGCAGCTAATTCTGGATTAAGATGAATAGCAGAATCAGTAGTTTCCTTTGATCTCATGCTGCATTCAGTAATTAACAAATCTGCGTTTTTGCCTAAAGTAACAGCATTCTCACAGTAACTAGTATCTGTACAATAAGTTATAATCTTGCCCTCTAGCTCCATTCTAACTCCTAATACAAATGTACTGTGCTTTAACGGTAAAAAGGTAGTTTTGAAAGGGAATTGATTAACATCATAGGAAACTTCCATTATCTCCGCACAAAAAGGTAACTTTTCCATAGGTACTGTAAATGGCTCTCTTATAAATTGATTGAGTATTTCTTTTCCACCCTTTGGGGTAATAATATATAAGCCCTTTAGAAACTTATTCATGGATAAAGTATGTAATCCTGAAATATGATCGAGGTGAAAATGACTTAAGAATAAGTAGACACGCTTATCTTTCTTAATATACTGCTTTAGTTTTGAAATTCCATTACCACCATCTAAAATTATATAGTATTCATCAGTCTCAATAAGAATTGATACAGTGTTCCCCGTACTTGAATCAAACCAACCATTAGTCCCTAAAAAACTTATTTTTACCATTTAATTTCCTCCAATTACTCTACAAGAGCAAGCATTTTATTTTTAAATAGTCTGTTAACCAAAGCAATAGAACGCCCAACCCCAAAAACAGCAATTAATGTTCCAAGACCTATTCCTATAACTTGTTTAGTAAATAAGAAACCTATTGTTACGGTAATTAAAACACTAGATACATCTACAATATTCTTTGCAAGTCCAAGACTTATACCTGTTCTCCTTGATACTGCTTGAGTAAAACCATCTGCAGCATTTGGCACAAATCTCATTTGAACTGTCATAACCACTCCAATTCCAGTAAGCATAATTGCTATAATAAGTAAAATCAAATTTACTATGAAATTATTACTGCTTATAGTTATTATGTCATTAAAAAAATTAATTATTTGGCTAATTACAATACTCATGGGAATTTGCAGCAAGTCAAAAGCACGAAACTTTTTCCCTAAAAGCAGCATCTGACCAAATACACAGAGTATATATACAACTGCAGTAATATTTCCCAAATTTATTTTCCATATCTTTGAAATACAGTATGGAATCGAAATAATTGGAGATACCCCTAAACCCGTTTTTGTATTTAAAATAATTCCCAGCGAAAGAACTACAAGTCCAATGCAATATATTAATGCCCTATAACAATTCTTCATATGTTTTTTCTCCATTCCTAATTAATTTTGTACATAATAAAAAGGAACATATATCTAACTGTTCCATATTATTTATTATATCATTTTAAGTATCATAGTGTAACATAATTCGATTATTAAAACTTCTAAGTTTTTATTACATGTACTGTTTTTCATCTCAGGACAAGAAATATTATTTCTTGTCCTGTAGCAGCTTATCTAAGTATACTGACTTCATCTGCTTACTTGCCATAGCCTTTTTTACAGGCGGAAGTTTTAAAATTGCGGCTAAAACTGCTGCCATGGCTCTGTGACTGAACAATGCCTTATTATCAAAAATAAGTTCCTGGAGTTTACCCTTCTCAATGGCCTGAAGCACAATTCTATGAGTTGTATTAGCTGGTGTTATTATCTGCTTTGCCCTATTCTTAAGGTATATAGCCTTCTTAGGGCAATTTCTAACACAAACGCCACAACCAAGACATATTTCCTCATCATTTTTAGCTTTATGAGTTACAGGATCAACCTTCATGGCATCTATTGGACATACATTAGCACATTTGCCACAACCAACACAGCTTTCCTCTATAATCTCAGGGATAAACGGTGTGGTCTGAATAGGCATAAGTGAACCGAACTTTTTAATAGCCTGCATACCTTCGCAGCAGCATCCACAACAATTACAAAGAAATACACCGCCGCTTCTAACATTTTCTCCGCACTGAACTAAATTATAATCATATGCCATATTTAATATATCCAAGGCCTCTGCTGAATCTATAGCTCTGCCGTATCCATGTTTACTTAAAGTATAAGCACTATTTCCAAAAGTCAAGCAAGTTTCCATAGGTGCATAGCAGTCCTTACCTAAATGATGCATCTTGTGCCTGCAAAAGCACATACTTACCGTAATAAATCTAGCTTCTTTTATTACATTACTGGCTCTATCATAGTCCATTATCTCCAGTTCATTTTGTTTAGAGAGAACCCCTTCCTGTACAAAAACCTTTCCAAACCTAGTTTCAGTTCCTAAAAATAAGTCCTTAATAAAATCTTCCTCTACATTCAGGTATTGAAAATAAAGCTCCGACAATGTCTTTTGGTCAACATCATCTCTGGTTCTCATAAGAGAAAATTCAAAAAATCCAATCATAGGAGGTGGAAGACAATACTCCTTTTTTCCATCATAATCAATATCCATAAGAATTGCCTTTGAAGCCAGCTTTTGAAGTATGTTTTCTGCTTGAGCTTCATTCATCTTCCAAATACTACTTGCAGTTTTTACAGTAAAAGGTTTAATAGGCAGCATTGCTACGAGTTCTGCCTCCTTTTCTGTAAAAAGCATACTTAATATTTTATACAAGGTTTTAGATGGCGGTGCACCCTGAGGAAATCTATTAATTCTTTCTTCTAACCTTTTATAGGCTTCTCTACCTGTAATATGCATAATTCTTTATAACCTTTCCTTATATCCAATTAATTTTTTATTTCTTCATAATACTCTTTTTTTTATACATTTTTCTATCTGCCATTTTTAAAAGTTCCCTAACATCATCCGAATCACTTAAAAATTCAGATAATCCATATGAAAAACTAATTTCATCTACATCACTATCAAACCCAAAATCACAATTCTTAAGTACATTAGAAATTCTATTTATAGTCTCTACAACTTGTTTCTTACTCTTATTAACAAATACAACTGTAAATTCGTCTCCGCCACTTCTTCCTAAAATATCATCCTTATCCATTTCATTTTTAAAAATCTCTGCAAATTTTATTAAGACTTCATCACCTTTTTCATGACCATATGTATCATTAATAATCTTAAAGTCATTTAAATCTATACCACATACAATAAAAGTTGTTTTTAGATTCTTTGATTTATCTAAAATTTCATTGAACCTCTCCGTAAAATACCCTCTATTATAAACTCCTGTTAAATAATCATATCTAGACATATGCAAAACGTCTTCCAATAATCTAATGTTTTTTAAAGCTATAGCAATATCATAGCATATATACTTAAATATGTTTTTGTCTTCTTCATCAAAATCATCTTTACTATCAGTATTAAATATATTAATAAGACCTGCAACCTCTCCATCAATTCCAATACAGCAAGTTAAAATTTCTTTTGGCTCTTCATCTAAAATATCCCTCCATAAATTAAACTTACCGTCATTAAAAAATACAGGTTTTTTAGTACTTTTAATAATTATAGGATTAAATAAATTATTATTAGCAATTTTTTTAAAGTCGTACACTTCCTTTATATTATAAGTCACATCTTTTATCTTACTTGTAATATATCCTCTAGTGGCTTTATAATATAATCTATTATTTTCTACTAATAAAATACTCCCAATTTTGCCTTTTTTAATTATATCTAATATTTTATCCAGCATTAATTCCATAAAATTATCAAATTTGCAAGTAGATATCATCTCACTATTTATCTCAAAAATAGATTTTGTTATACTGTTCATTTTTTGAATATTACAATTTTGCTTTCTAAGCACTTCATTAGCTTCTTCTAATTCCTTCGTGGATTCCCCGACAAGCTTTGTGAATGCTTTAATTGTTCTGAATTCCTCTTTCTCAAAGGAACTTTTAACTTGACTTTCATTTTGAGCCCCTAAATTTCCATTACTACGACAATCTTGTTTTCCCTCAGAAACTCCTAGTATTGTCATAGATACATTGAGTACCCTACTTGAATTATTAATTGTAAAAAATTCTCCATTTGTAAAGAAGCCAAGAGTCGGGGCAATACTATTTAGAGGCGCTATATCAAGATTAATTTTTTCTCTCATAAAAGATTTCCTTATGAAACATGAGTAAACAAATAAAGCCTCAATATTTCTCTTTGCTAATCTATCACATATCTCTAAAGACCTATCTATTAACATATTTACGTTTCCAAATCCGAACTTTACCTTATCATTAACTTCAATATTACTTAAAAAGCTTAACGAACCATCATCATTGCAAGCATAAGGTACTTTTGCTATTTTAATACCATCCTTTATTACTATTAAAGGGAATTCATATGCAGATGTAGGAAGCTCTTTAGCCACTTCATCTCCAAGATACTTTCTATATATATCAGCGGTTTTTATATTATCTATAGTATAAACTCTATCATTCTCCGCTTTAGTAACAGTCATAAGCTTTCCTATAGTTGACCAACCAAAACTGTATTCTGTTATAACATTCAGCTGTCTTCCAGTAAGCGAAACAGCTGCAGCACCATTTTTACTAATACCCTCCTTAGTAAAAACAAACGTGTTCTTCAAATGCCCATTGTCACCAGCTTTACCCCCACTTATAGGAATACTACTATTTATTGATTGTATTCCTTTAAGAATGTCAAAGCTATTAGTCGCTACTCCTTCTGAAAACAAAATAATAACTTTTGTGTCATCCTCTATTAATTCCTTAGCAATAATAACTCCCAATTCATACTCATTATCATTACTATTTAAAAGTTTTGATTTAATTTTTACTTTGTCAAAAATAGTAACTGATATCACAACGTTATTTGTGAGTATTTCCTTACCTTTTATCTCTCCGCCTGTTGTTGTTCCTATGATTTCTGCTTGTGGCAATATAGATATTATTTCACTTATAATATTTTCAATGAATTTTACATTAATTACTCCAGTAAAGACTTGAATTAATATATTATCATTTTCATGTATATTATTGCTATATATGAAAGACTGCATTTGCTCAAAATTATCATATACAAATCCATATTGCTTCATAGTACCATCCCTTACATAATATAAATTATTGTATCTCATTATCCCTTTTTATTAATTATACCAAATAAACTAATCATGTAGAATGTTACAAATAATTATTTTATTAGTATTCTTACAATTTTCTTTTTACCTATCTTAATTACATCATTGCTTTTTAAAACACACTTATTAAAATCCGTAATTTTATTTTCATTGACCTTAACTCCACCCTGACTTATAAGTCGTCTTGCCTCACTTTTTGAAATTTTGGAATCAAACTTAACAATTGCATCAATCAAATTATCATTAGATGTTATTTTTATTTCAGATATGTTATGGGGCACTTTATTCTCTTGAAATAAATTTTTAAAGTACATTTCTGCTTCTTCTGATTTCTTTTCATCATGATATAATTTAACAATTTCTCTAGCAAGCCTCATCTTAATATCCCTTGGATTAACTTCATCTTTTTGGAGTTTGTCTTTAATTTCGTCAATTACATCTGGATGTATATCTGTGCATAATTCAAAATACTTTATTATTAAGTTATCCGGTACCTGCATGACTTTTACGTACATATCTTGAGGTTTTTCTTCTATTCCAATGTAATTACCTAAACTCTTGCTCATCTTATCTTTGCCATCTATTCCTTCAAGCAGCGGCATAAATATAGCTATTTGCTTCTCCTGCCCATATTCCTCCTGAAGACTTCTTCCCATTAAAAGATTAAATCTTTGGTCAGTGCCACCAAATTCAATATCTGCTTTAATAGCCAGTGAATCATAAGCCTGCATTAAAGGATAAAAAAATTCATGTATTCCTATACTCTCTTGATTTTTAAACCTCTTCTTAAAATCTTCTCGTTCAAGCATTCTTGCCACCGTATATTTTGAAGCAAGCTCAATTACATCTTTAAAATTTAATTTTGCCAGCCACTCACTATTAAATCTTAAATCAGTTTTATCCTCATCCAGTATTTTAAATATTTGTTTTCTATAAGTTTTGGCATTCTCTAAAACTTGCTCTCGAGTAAGCTGCTTTCGCGTCTTGGATTTTCCTGTTGGATCACCTATCATTCCGGTAAAATCTCCTATTATTATAACTATCTTATGTCCCAAATCCTGAAGTTGCTTCATCTTTCTAAGTACTACTGCATGACCAAGGTGTATGTCAGGTGCACTTGGGTCAAGCCCTAACTTAACTGTTAACGGCCTATTTTCACTTTGAGCTTTCATTAATTTTTCTTTCAGCTCCTTAGTGTCTATTATTTCATCTGCACCCTTTTTTATTATTTTCATTTCATTTTCAATATCATTCATTACGATTCCTCCTTATATATAAAAAAACTCCCATCCTTATAATTAACTATAAGGACGAGAGTTACATTCGCGGTACCACCTTAATTTATTGACATCTCACAATGCCAACCTTTTCAAGTACGATGTCTTATCTTAGACATGATACTTTATCCTTTTAACGTCGGAAGGGAATACGCCTACAGCCTACAACTTTTAATAGAAAAGCTTTGGTGTGGTGCTCAGAGATGTATTCAGAATACTTATCTTTGCTCCCTCTCAGCTAAATAGGAGTTCTCTGTAAAAGGCTTTTATGTATCTTACTCTTTCTCTTCAATGCATTTAAATATTTAAATTTTAACTAATACTACCACATGTATTACAAAAAATCAATGATACTACACTATATCTTGCACTTATCAAGTTACTTAATGTAAAATTTTCTCATATTGGTTCCAGTGTTATTTATTTTTGCTTTTACATTTACTTTAACAGGAACACTGTGAAACATCTTTCTCCAAGTTTTTTCATAGTATTTATGCCACTCCTTAGGATGCTGCCTATATAAATCAAATCCAAAGCAAAATATATCTGAATCAAGATCATCTTTGCCTTTTTTTAATGCTGCCTCTGCATCTGAATATACGCTTTTTTCTAGTTTTTCCTCAAGCAAATTGACTATGTCTGGACTTATATATTCATCTCCCTTGTCGCTATAATATTTTCTTAAAGCTGCTTCAACCTTAATGTTTACATATATAACAGGCTTACCCTTTTGTAACTTAACTTTAACCTTGCTTCCAGACCTTGTTATATAAAAATGCAGCATCTTATTAGCATCTTTATACGAAAGAGATTTATCCGTATCATCTTTTAACTTTGGGTCAACTATATTAGAAGTTTTGTAAGCAGTGATTTTGTTGCCTAATATCCAATTTAAGCCCATAGTTTCCTTATCATCAAGCCACCCAACAAACTTTCCGTTTTTAAAAGCCGCCATACCATTGGCCATTAAATTACCCTGATTTTCTATGGAAAATCTCACATCATTTTGGCTTCCAGATGAACTGCCTCTACCATTAGTATGAGATGTTGTTATTATTTTAGGTGCTACTGCCTCACTTCCTTCTCTAGAAGTCATCTTTAAAAAATCATGCAATGTAACTGAATATACCGTTCCATTACTTTGATATGAGCTTAAAAGAGAACGCATTTTTTTACCAGAAGACGTTGGAGAGTTAGGATCACGGGTAGCAATTACACCTTCAGCTCTTCCAGGCACAACTATTACATTTACGGAGTTACGGATACCTGGTGTACGCTCAAAGTATTCAATTATATCCTTCATGGCATACTTTGCTGCATTTTCTCCAATAACCAAAACCTGCGTATAACCAAAAAATAACTTATTGGGACTTGCTTGCTGTAATTTTGTTGCTGTATCCATCATGGTAAAATCAGATGCTGAATAAACCGTCCCTTTATTATCACCACCACCCGGCTTTTCCGCTGAAGATTTAGTTGTAGGAATAAATTGTAAAGTCATTACTAATTTATTTGTCTTCTCATCTAAATCTATTCCAACAGAATAAATTTGTGTCATTTGATCATACTCCATATAGTCCCAACATCCGGTGAAAAGGAGCATGAAAATTAATAATGGTACTAGCAATATATTTCTCTTCACAAGTTATCACTTCCACTATTTTTTTTCATAATGTGAATACCTATAAAAGCCATTATCAAAATAACCGCCACAAATGGCAGGATAACATAATAGTCCATAAAGAAGGAAATAAATAATGCTCTATTGTAAGAACTTAACTTTATAGAAGGCACTAGAATTGCTATGGAAATTATAATTAGCAAAATAATAGAGTATTTTTCTTTAAACAATTTCTTTATTGGAATCCAGGTACAATATAAATATAACGATATTCCAACAATACATATAAGCTCATAAGTAGCTAAAATAAACAGCTCTAACCCTCTAATAAAATCGCCAAAATAAATAGCTCTTGATATCTCAACTCCTGCAAAGGAAACTTTTCCGACCAATTCTGTTCCTGATATCCCCTGCATAATAAATACGGCCAATGATAATATAAAAGCCCAAAATACAATTCCTTTTATTACATTTTTTTTATTACTATCCGCTTGTAGCATATGTCCAACCATTACTAATACAAATAAAGTTATTGCAGATGCTGAACCTAAAGAAAAGAATACTGCTTTACCAAATTTTAATATGGTAGTATCAAATACAGGAAATATATTTTCAAACCTAAATTCCTTAATAAGACCAACCGAAAAGCCAGTAAAATAATTAATTACATACCATACCGTAAGTAATTCAACTGTTCTTCCAAAAAGCAAAATTTTATTATTCACAAATAAAAATGCCATAATAATAACACAAAGCATAATTACCCAGGTAGGAGTCATTTGTAAAAAATATGTTTTTACCATACCCGTAAAAAAGTTTAAAACTATTGTGGCTAGTATGATATTTATTATTGCATTAATTATAACTATAATTACATATGTACATTTTCCAAAGCTGCTTCTTATAATTTCAAATATATTATGCTCAGGACACTTCTTACTTAAATACAAGGCTGCCATTACAAAGGGAATTGTAAGTAAAGTTCCTACAAATATAGCAACCCATCCACTTCTTCCTGATAAATTTGCTATCCAGGTACCATTAAACCCCATATTCGTGCATCCGCTTGCAAATGTAAGGAAAATAACCTGTTCCTTTGTGAATCTATCATATCTCAATGAAATTCACCTTCTTTATTCAAGATATCTTATTAGCTTCTTCATTTTTGGATTCATTAGAATTAGCTTTATTCATAAGAGTTAACTTATTTTTTAGCATTTTAAATGGTGCCCTTATAAGTAAATCTCTCCAGCCTTTGAGTTCCACTGGTATAAGCGGATACAAATAAGGTACTCCAAATGATTCTAGGATTGACATCCTCCATAAAATAATAAAGATTCCATTGAATAAACCAACTATGCCTAAAACACTTGCAAATAATATTAAGGAATAGTTAATTATCCTTGCAGCATTTACTAGTGTAGTCGACGAAATAGCAAATGAAGCTATAGCTGAAAAGGCAACAACTATGATAAGCGATACACTTACATATCCTGCCGCTACTGCTGCCTGACCGATTATTACTGCACCTAAAGTTCCTATAAAGTAACCTACCATTCCCGGCATACGTGTTCCAGCCTCACGAATTATGTCAATTACAACTGTCATAGCAATAAGCTCTATTATGGAGGGAAATGGTACTCCCTCTCTTCCTTGGGAAATATTCAGGGCAAGTGACGGTGGAACTATAGTGTGATTATATGTAACAAAGGAAAGATATAAAGGTGAGGTGAAACCTGCTATAACAAAAGCTATAATTCTAATAATTCTCAGAAGAGAAGCAGCAATAGGTAACTGCGAGTAATCATCCATACTTTTAAAATTATCCCAAAATGTCATTGGAAGTATTAGTACAAATGGACTGTTATCGCAAACTACTGCAACATGACCTTCCGATAAGGACCTTGAGACTAAATCGGGGCGTTCCGTAAGCCTATATGTTGGAAATATACTAATAGGTTTATCTTGTATAAGTTCCGCTAAAGTACTAGTACCATCTACTATATCAATATTAACATCATTCATACGTCTTTTAACTTCATTTACAATTTCATTATCTGCCAATCCCTCAATCCATATAAGCTTTGAATCAGTATGGGATAAGTTTCCTAAACTAAAATTTTCAAATTTAAGATTAGGTATAGGTAGTCTCTTTATTATCATGCTTACATTTGTACCTATATCTTCTATAAAAGCATCTTTAGCCGCAAAAACGGCAGTTTCATTTTCTGGTTTGTCTATAGATCTTTTTTCAATTTTAGGTGCTTGAACTATAAGTGCACTATTGCTTTTCTCAAAAAAAATCACTGTATTTCCTTTTAATAGTTCGTTTAAAACTTGATCCTGTTTCTTTATTTCTTTAGTATTTAATGATGATATAAATATTGTCTTAGCTAGTGTATCTACATCATTTTCTTTCATAACTTTACTATTTAATGTTCCTTGTAATAGAGGGCTAATAACCTGATTGCTTATAAACTCCCTATCACAAAGATTTGTAACATATACTATACCAATATCTATATTTTTAAAAGCTTTAAACTTACCTTCACTGAGCCCAATGCTATCTCCGAGTTTAGTTTTGATAAAAGATATATTTTCATTAACAGACTTAGATATATTTTTAGACTGAGAATTTGATTTATGCTTATTCTTGAGTGCATCTATAAATTCTTTTCCCACCATAATTAACCACATTCCCTTATTAAACTTTTATGATTATTATATATAGTAGTTTCTAATTTTAATTTTTTTATGCATCTCAAGTTTTTTTGCTTCTGCAAACAATATTCATTGCCCCCCCTCACTAAGATTTAACATATATAAAAATTAGTAAACTACAAAAAATGATGCAATATAAAGTAATAAACTATAAAATCACACAGTATTTCTTTATTATTTTACAAGTTATTTTGCTTTATTTTAAAACTGCTTAAATTGCAATAATCATTTTTTAGCATTAACTTGTGCTATAATATGTGAGGTTTTTTAAGATTTTTATTGACAATAAATGGAGGACAAGTTTTGAATAATTGTAAAGGAATAGCTTATGCTCTTCTATCATCAGCAGCATTTGGCATTATGCCCATTTTAGCTAGAATAGCATACGCTAATGGCTCTAACCCAACTACCGTACTAATATTTAGATTTTTAATTTCAACACTAATACTGTTTTTGTACCTGAAATGTAATAATATTAGTGTTAACTTAAAAAAGCAGCAAATAATACTTCTTGTATGCATTGGTATTACCGGATACACTGTAACAACTCAGGCATTATTCATATCTTATAATTATTTAGGTGCTGGTCTTGCAACTACCTTGCATTTTATTTATCCAGTTGTAGTTTGCATAATAAGTTTTATATTTCTTAAAAGCAAGATAAGTGCAAAAAAAATTTTATCATTAATGCTTGCTGCGGCAGGAGTATATGCTTTAATTGGCTTCAAAAATGCCAGTGGGAATGTTTTTGGCATTTGCTTAGCCTTATTTTCGGGTTTAGCTTACGGTCTTACGTTAATAGCTCTTAATTTAAAATTAATTAAATCCTTAGATAACAGAATTATTACCATGTATCTTTGTTTAGGTTCAACAATAGGTACTCTTTTTTGCGGCATCTTTAAGCATTCTATAATTTTAAATTTCAACCTTAAAATTACAATGTGCCTTTTAGGAATTTCTGTGATTTCAACTATATTATCAATAATTCTGCTTTTAAAAGCTATAAAATTAATAGGTGTATCATCTTCCTCAATATTAGGAACCTTCGAACCTATAACCAGTGTATTTTTAGGAATATTACTTTTAAATGAAGCAATATCATTTAAATTATTAGTAGGAAGTGCTTTTATATTAATTTCAACAATTATATTAGCAAAAGATAGGTGTGTACAATCTACATAATAAAAAATAAAGGAGAACTTTGGCACTTCAAAGTTTCTCCTTTATTTTAATAATAAGATTTAAATTTATATAGCATCAAAAAAACTTAATTGATCACTTTCAGGAAGACCTCTCAAACATCCAAACTTTTTAAGTACATCAACAGCAGAATTACCTATTTTAGCACGTTTCCTTAGATCCTCTATAGAATTAGGTTCCTTTTCCCTTACTGCGCTGCATATTCCTTCTGCTGCTACATTACCCATACCTGATATACTATTTATAGGCGGCCTTATTCCATCTTCCTCTACTAAGAATTTTGTAGCATTAGACTTGTATAAATCAATAGGAAGAAATTTTATTCCCCTCTCGTACATTTCAAGGACTAGCTCTAAATCATCATACATATCCTTATCCTTAGGACCAGCTTGATTGCCCATCATTTGAATTTCCTTCATCTTCTGCTTAACTTTTTCTTTCCCAAAAATCATAAATTCTGCATCAAAAGCCTTTGCCCTAATACTAAAATACGCTGCATAATATGCTTTAGGTATATGAACCTTAAACCATGCTATTCTAAATGCCATCATTACATAAGCTGCAGCATGCGCCTTAGGAAACATATATTTTATCTTCTTACATGAATCTATATACCATTCAGGAACTTCATGCTCCCTCATTAGAGCTTCATATTCAGCCCACTTTTCAGGATTCTTAGATACTTTTCCCTTACGTACCATTTCCATTATCTTAAAAGAAGTATTTTTAGGTAAGCCTTTACTTATAAGATAAATCATAATATCATCTCTGGTACATACCGCTTCACTTAAAGTAACTATACCCTGATCAATAAGATCTTTAGCATTTCCAAGCCAAACATCAGTACCATGAGAAAGTCCTGATATACAAAGTAATTCCGAAAATGTAGTCGGCATTGTATCTACAAGCATTCCTCGTACGAACTTAGTTCCAAACTCTGGAATACCCAAAGTACCAACCTTAGAATTTATCTGTTCCGGCGTTACACCTAAAGCCTTTGTAGATGAAAAGAGTGACATTGTATCCTTATCATCAAGAGGTATCTTATGAGGATTTACTCCTGTTATATCCTGCAGCATTCTTATAACCGTCGGATCATCGTGCCCGAGTATATCAAGCTTCAATAGATTTTGGTCTATAGAGTGATAATCAAAATGTGTTGTTATAATATCTGAAGTAGGATCATCAGCAGGATGCTGTACAGGACAAAATTCAAAAATTTCTCTGCCTTTCGGCACAACTATAATTCCTCCTGGATGCTGACCAGTGGTTCTTTTTATTCCCGTGCAGCCCTTTGCAATTCTGATTGTTTCCGCCTTATTTATTGGTACATTTTTTTCTTCATAATACTTTTTCACATATCCAAAAGCTGTTTTATCTGCTATAGTACCTATAGTTCCAGCCTTAAAGGTTGTGCCTTTTCCGAAGATAACCTCTGTGTATCTATGAGCCTTTGCCTGATATTCTCCTGAGAAGTTTAAATCTATATCTGGTTCTTTATCACCATTGAATCCCAGAAAAGTTTCAAAAGGTATATCCATTCCATCTTTATCTAACTTTTCGCCGCAAACAGGGCATACTTTATCTGGCAAATCAAAACCATTTTGAACACCATAGTCTGAAAAATCCGAGTACTTGCATTTAGGGCATCTATAATGTGCCGGCAGCGAATTTACTTCTGTTATACCTGTCATATTTGCAACAAATGAAGACCCAACAGATCCTCTCGAACCAACTAGATAACCATCTGCATTGGACTTCCACACTAGCTTTTGAGCAATGATATACATTACGGAGAAACCATTTTTGATAATGGATTCCAGCTCCCTATCAAGTCTATCCTGAACGATTTTAGGAAGTGGATCTCCATATAGTTCATGAGCCTTACTATATGCAATATCCTTAATAGTCTTTTCACAACCATCTATATGTGGAGGACATTTTTCCGGTGAAATAGGACTTATTTGCTGACACATATCTGATACTAGATTAGTGTTAGTAACTACTACTTCATATGCTTTTTCCTCTCCTAAATAAGAAAATTCCTTAAGCATTTCCTCTGTAGTTCTAAGATACAATGGAGCCTGATTATCTGCATCCTTAAAGCCCTGACCTGCCTCAAGTATACGTCTATATATTTCATCTTCAGGGTCCATAAAATGAACATCGCCAGTAGCAACTACAAGCTTACCCAGCTTTTCTCCTAAAGCTACAATTTTCCTATTAATATCCTTTATATATTCTCTATTAGGTACTTGCCCTGATCTTACTAAATAATCATCATTCCCTAAAGGTTGAATCTCTAAATAATCATATTCACGTGCAATAGTTTCAACTTCCTCATCAGGTTTCCCAAGTAATATTGCCTGAAAAAGTTCACCTTCACTACATGCACTTCCTAAAATTAAACCCTCGGAATACTTTTTATAAAGACTCCTTAATATACGTGGCCTTTTATAAAAGTAATCTAAATGAGAATAAGATACTAATTTATATAAATTCTTTAAACCTACATAATCCTTCGCTAGTATTATTGCATGGTATGTTTTAAGCTTCTTAAATTCTTCCTTCTTAGCTTCCTCATCACATCCATATTTATCTATATCAAGAAGAGTTTCAGCTCCCCTTTTCTTTAATTCATCGAGCATTACTTTAAACACCTTAACAGTGGTATCAACATCATCCAAAGCTCTATGAGCCACTTCAACTTTTATGCCAAGATTCTTAGCAATTCTTCCAAGTTTATAGCTTTTAAAATTGGGAAATACCTCTTGAGCTAATGATAAAGTATCTAAATACGTAAAATCAAAGTCATGCCCTAATACTTTTGCATTATATTTTAAGAAACCCACATCAAATTCGGCATTATGGGCAACCAAAACGCTTCCCTCAATAAATTTAAGCATTTCAGGGAAAACCTGATCTATGGTCTTTGCATTCTTTACCATGTCATCAGTTATATGAGTAATTTCGACAACCCTTTGCGGAATAGGCTTTTCAGGATTTACAAACTCACTAAAACTGTCTATTACATCTCCATCTTTATACTTCATGATTCCTATTTCAGTAATCTTTTCAGTTTTCGGTGAAAAGCCTGTAGTCTCCAAATCAAGCACACAATAAGTTGTATCAATGCTCTGCCCCTTAATGTTAGTTACAGATGGCTTTTTATCTGGTGCTAAATAAGCTTCCATACCATATATAATTTTCATATCAGGATTGTCTCTTCCTAGTAACTTATGTGCTTCTGGAAAAGCCTGCACACCACCATGATCCGTTATGGCAATGGATTTCATTCCCCATTTCATAGCTCTTTTAATAAGATCTGTAGCACTTGTCATAGCATCCATCTGGCTCATCTGTGTATGCATATGCAGTTCCACTCTCTTAACTTCTGCTTTATCCATTCTCTTATTTTTCTTGATTCCATCTGTTTCTACTATAGTATTAGCAATCATCTCAACTTCTCCTGAAAACTTACTATAGCCGGAATTTCCAGCAAGCCTTACCCCTTTAGCACTTTTAAGTCTTGATACAACATCTTCTTCACCGGGCTTTAAAAAAGATTTACATGTCATAGAACTTGAACCGTCATATAAATCGAAAGATACCAATGTTTTTCCGCTTTTAAGTTCTCTTGTCTCTATATTTGATACTTCACCTGATATAGATATTCTACCTTCATCTGGTGTTATATCTGTGATTTTTATTACATTTTCCTTGATTCTAGAACTTCTACCAAATATCAAAGATGCATCAGATTTTTTACTCTTAGTTTCTTTCTTTACTTCCTGCTTATTATTATAGCTAACTTTATTATCTTGAGTTTTCTTAGGCAATTTAGTAACATTACTATTTGAATTAGCCTTAATTTCCTTTGAAATAGCGATCATTTCTTCCTGTTCTCGCTTTTCTCTCTCCTGTATAAATTCTTCACTGCTCACTTCGTCAATAAAATTTATATTATATGTAGTACCATAAAAGGTTTTTATGGCATTATGAAGATACTTATCATAATTCATAGACCTTAAGAAATCCGATACTGCTATTTTAAATTTAAAATCTATTGTATTATCATGTACTTCATATTCACTATTATTAATAACCGTTTTTAAAACAGGATGCTTATCTGACATGGAAATCACAATATTTTTAATTTCTTCTTCTATAGGCTTTTTATCTGTTCCATCAGCATAATCTACAGTAATTATGGAATCATCGAGGGAAAATCTTTTCCGTATAAATCTGTTAAACTTTCGAAACTCTCCTACTTCAATGTACTTATCCGAACTAATTTTCATCTCTAGGCATTTGCTTTTCTTCTTTAATACTACTGACTCTACAGTGGCAGTATTTATGTTTCCCTCTACTTCATAATCACTAAAAATTTCACTTATTTTTTTCACTCCAGTTTTAACCTCCTCTCTTAACCAAATTATCTCTAAACACACTATATCTATTTTATCAAATTTTTTATATAAATACACATCTAAATAATTTTTTGAGATTGAATCTTATAAAATAAATTTTTCTATTGCCAGTGCCACTCCATCATTTTGTACAGTATCAGTAACAATTTTTGCAGAACTTTTAACAACATCGCTTGCATTTCCCATAGCTATTCCACAGCCTACCTGTGATAACATTTCTATATCATTTTTTCCATCACCAAAGGCATAACTGTTTTCTAATGGAATATTTAAAAAATCAAGTGCTTTTAATATCCCGGAAGCCTTTGTATTCGCTTTTGAATATAATTCCAAGTAATTTTTCTCATCATAATAAATATAATTATAATTATGATTTTCTAATGAAAAACAATACTCTACTCCCTTTTTGTCATCACATATCATTTCAATTTTATACGTATCTATATCTTCTATGTTGTAATCATTCTTTAAATACTTTTTAGATATACTAAAATCCTTATAAAAAGAGTGCAATTTTTTGTACTTGTCCTTAATATATGAATATTTTTCACCCTGCAATATATATTGAACATTAAATTTATCAAAATTGTGTACTAGTTCTTTTATAGATTCTTTTTTAATAGGCTCTTTATATATACATTTTCCTCCAACTTCTACATGTGCCCCATTAACAAATACAAAGCCATCAAATCCAAAATTTTGAAGACTATCATTTAAAAAGGCATATGGTCTTCCAGTTGCAATAAAAACATAATTTCCTCTTCTTTGAAGTTCACGTATAGCTTTTTTTACCCCAATAGTCATATCATTTATACCATTCAAACAATCAAGTATAGTACCATCGATATCAAAAAATACTGCTTTTTTCATAATTTTTTCTCCCTTCCCCGGCGAGTAATTATCATTCAATATCATTTTATTTCGTTTATTATCAATTGTCAATAAATATGATTGCATTATCACATAGTAATTGTTAAAATAGAAATAAACAGGAACGAATTGGAGGAAATCATGTTTATTGAGGAAAGACACAAATATATTTTAGAACTGCTAAGAAAAGACGGTAAGGTATTAGTAAAAGATTTAAGCACTAAATTTGGAGTAAGCGAAAGTATGATTCGAAAAGACCTTCAAGTTTTGGAAAGGCAAAATTTATTGCAGCGTACTTATGGCGGTGCAATTAACATAAAACGTACCATGGTAACTGCTGAAACGCTGTTTAATCGTGTTGAAAAAAATACAGAGCTAAAAAAGATAATTGCCCAAAAGGCATACAAACTAATTGATGATAATGATACCATTTTTTTAGACGCATCAAGTATTTCCTATTTTCTTACAAAACTTCTTGTACAAAATAATAGAAATATTACTTTAATAACAAATATGGTAGTTATATCGTCTCTTCTTCATCAAGATTTAAAAATGGATGTTATTTTTATAGGCGGAAATTATAATCCTTTAGTTGGTGGAAACATAGGTTTTCATTCAAATAATCAAATTAACCTTTATAGCTGTAATAAAGCTTTCATAGGCTGCAGCGGAATAAATCTTACAAAAGGAACTATTAGCTCTGGTCTATCTGAAGATGCAGGCACAAAAAAGGCAATTATGGATATATCTAAAAAATTATATTTAATGTCACCAAATGAAAAATTCAGTATGGATGGAATTTTCAATTTTTCTAATATATCTGATTTTAATAACATCATTACTGAAGCTGCGCCAAACAATACTATAATGACCTTGCTAAAAGAATATGATATAAATTTGATTTAAAAATATTATAAGACAACAGTATTTTTAAAAATTAATAAATTTTATAAATCTAATCTCAAAATACTGTTGTCTCACTTATAATAAGGGGAACATCATGTTTTAATTTTTATTTTAAATTTGCTCTAAATAATTTTGTTTCTCCTGCCCTGACCTCCTTAACATTTTCCCAATCAAAGCTAAAACAGTTTTCTTCACTGTTTGTAATAACCATAGGAATAATAGTACTATCTGCATTTTTTTTAATAAATTCTAAATCTATATTGGCAATGTTTTGTCCCTTTGTAACTTTATCTCCTACTCTCACTAGAACATCAATTCCCATTCCGTTAAGCTTCACAGTTTCTAATCCGATGTGAATAAGGAGTTCTTGCCCAAGAGTTGTCCTTAATGCTAAAGCATGTTTTGTCTGTGCAATCAAAATAATTTCACCGTCAGCTGGAGCAAGAATTTTTTCATCCACAGGTAGAATTGCAATACCATCTCCCATGGATTTTTCGCTGAAAACAGGGTCCGGAACATCTTCAATTTTAATGAGACTTCCTGATGCATAAGCAAATATATCCTCATTTTTATTAGCCTTTTTAGAAAACAATTTTCCAAACATCTACTTTGCCCTCCATGTGCTTTATTTTTACCCAATTAGCCTATAAATAATGTTGCATTATTCTTATATTTATTATGAATAATGCAACATATATTTTAGTTGAAATTTAATGAAGTTCATTCCAATATCCTTTATTAGCCTCAACTAAATCTTTTAAAAGCTCTTTAGCCGTATCCGTATTTACAACTGTACGGTTTAATACAAGTGCCTGTAATGCTTTCTGATAGCTTCCCTCTAAGCATGCATCTACTGCAAGCTTTTCATATGCATACTGATTTTCTATAAGTCCTTTATAAAAAGTCGGTATACTTCCTACAACTAACGGTTCAACTCCATTACTTCCAACACGGCATGGAACTTCTACCATAGCACCAGCTGAAACATTCTCAATTGCTCCCTTATTCTCTGTTATAGTTAAGAAAATTTCATTTGTATTATTAGCAATTGCTGTTGCTAAATCAACTATATACTCAGCATGGCATCCAACATCGCTTGTAATTTCATATTCTGTACCATGCATTTTCCCTAATTCTATAATTTTATGCATCTTATCATAGGTTGCTTTTTCATTTCCATCCATTACTTCATTTGCTCTAGTATATTCTGGATTTTCCTTCTTCGTCATCTTAGACGGATACAAATAGTATTGTAAATATGTGTTTGGTAAATATTCATCATAATCATTTATCATCTGACTCATAAATTCAAAAGTTGCTTTCCATGACTTTTCCTGAAAAAGGGGTTCTGTTTGTACATCTACCGGAGTTTTTAGTATTTTTCTTAATTTAGGTAAATAATCTTCACCCGTTTTCTTGTCCAAAATATGTGTAAACCATCCAAAATGATTCAAGCCAAAATATTTTGGTTCCAAATCTGTTCTCTTTAATCCAAGTACACTTGCATAGACTTCCATAATTGCAATTGGCATATCACAAATATTGATAATACGATAATCATCAGGAAATACTCTTTTAGTTGCCTCTGCAACAATAGCAGCAGGATTAGAATAATTTAAAATCCAGCATTCTTTGGAATACTTTCTAATATTTTTTATCAAATCAATAACAGCAGGAACGCTTCTTAAACCATAAGCAAATCCTCCAGCACCGCAAGTTTCCTGACCAAGACAGCCGTGCTTAAGTGAAATCTTTTCATCCTTTTCACGCATTTTCATTCTTCCTGCACGAATTTGCATAAGGGCAAAATCTATATTTTGAAAAGCCTCCTTAGCATCAGTAGTGCATATTACTTCTTCTAATTCTGGGTAGTATTCCTTAAATAATATTTTTGCATACTCACCAACTACTTCCTGACGTTCACTTTCAATATCATATAAAACAATCTTCTTTAAAGGGAATCTTCCTTTTTGATTGCATAACATTGCAAGCATATCTGGTGTATAACGGCTTGCTCCACCAACAATACAAATTGAATATTTTTTCATTTTACATTACTCCTTTTTTGTATTTAATAAACTGTTAAGTTTTTCCTTTGCATCTTCTACAGTCATTCCAATAATGATCTGTACATTATTTCCTTTAACAACAATACCTTTTTGTTTTGCCTTACCTATTACTTCTTTATTTACTTTACTGACATCCTTTACATCAATTCTCAAGCGTGTAAAGCAGTTATTTACTTCTAATATGTTATTAGCTCCACCTAATCCCTCAATAAATAATTCAGAATCCTGATTTCCATTACTACTTTTCTCAATAACAGCACTTCCATCTGCCTCAATACTAACTTCGCTATTAGAAGACTCTTCTCTACCAGGTGTCTTAATATCAAACTTTCTAATCAAGAAGACAAAAATTAAATACCATACTACTGCCATTACAATACCAACTGTAATGAAAATATATATCTTTGAAAGCTTTGGACTTATTACAGAATTACAAACTATTGTATCTAATAAGCCATAAATTGAATATGTCCTTGAACCCAGTATCCATAGTAACATTTCTGAAAAACCAGTAAGCAAACCATGGACTAACCAAAGTAAAGGCGATATGAAAAGGAATGAGAAATCAAGAGGTTCTGTAATACCTGCTACCATTGCAACAAAAAGTGATGGAATAAGTAATCCTCTTACAGCCTTTTTATTTTCTGGCTTTGCAGTTCTTATCATTGCAAGAACAATACCTGCACTTGCAAAGATTTTTGCAAATCCAAAGGTTGCAAATCTTATTGATGGATCCATAGCTGTTAAATGAGCACTATTTCCCATTTCAGCATAGAAAATGTTTACAGCTCCCTGCACAGACTTACCAGCAATATGAGCAGTTCCACCAATTCCAGTAAAGCAAAATGGCATCCACAATAAATGATGTAATCCTGTTGGTATTAAAAATCTATTGCCAAACGCATATACAAATACGCCTAATGCACCTGCACCCTTCATAAAGCTTGACAAACCATTGATACCATAATTTATTACAGGCCATACATAGCTGAGCACAATTGCTAATACTAAAGTAATAGGAATCATAACTATAAATACAAATCTTGATCCTCCATATACTCTAAACATATCTCCGAATTGTACATCACACAATTTGTTGAATACATATCCGGTAAGACATCCAAGTATCAATCCTAAGAACACGTTCATATCTATTACCTGAAAACCTAGAACAGTATTCTGCCCAGTTCCATATAAACCCATGGAACCTGCTTTAGCTAGCATATTTTGAGAAGTAAGCCATGCATTATTACCTGCTAAAAATATAATGTAGACAATTAAAGAAATGATAGCTGCATCTACTTTTTTCTTTTTTGCAAATGCTGTTGTTAATCCAACACAAAAGATAACAGAAAGATTATTTAGCATAGCATCCATCATCTTTTTTAACAACATACCAATAAATACTATAAATGATGGCATAAAATTAAGTTGCATGATAACGGCTACTGCAAGAGCAATTCCCATAACTGTTAGAAACATAACTGGTTGTACTACAGCTTGTGAAAATTTTTGAGTCAATGACAACATTTTTTCTTTCATAAGATAATGCCTCCTTTTTTTATTCAACTACAATATACCTTAGTTTATTTCCTCTATCAATACAGTTTTCATGCTTGTGAAAATGTTTACCTAAAGTAAAAAAGTTTACTCCCTTATAGACAAAAAAAAGACTAATAATAAAAATTATCTTAAAGCCTTTTTTTGCAAGATAATCTTTATTATCAGTCTTTTTTCACAATATAATTCTCTACAAAATTATATATTTACTATTCTTCTTTAAACAAATACTTTTTAGAGTATTCACTTAATGCTAATTCCAGCAAAATTATCAAATTAGAAGTAAAGAAATTGGGCAGGTAATGTTCTCTATCAGATTTTGTTCCCGCTACCTCAACTGTTATATTGGATATTTTGGCTAATGGTGAATCTTTATTAGAGGTAAACGCTATAACCTTAAAATTATTTCTAATGGCTTCGTTAACCTTTTCAATAATCTCAGCCCTATATCCAGAATAAGAAAAGAAAATGTAGAGTCCAGATTTGTTATTTTTAAAAGCTTCATAATGATAGCTGCTAGCTGCATCAAATCCAAATATCAATAACTTTTGTAGATAATATTCCTTAGCACTATCGCAAACCCCTAAAGAATCCAGATAAATCTTTTTATCCTTATATTTTCTTAATGTTTCTACAAGCATATCAATATCTTTTTTTAAGTGCTCATTCATAAATGCATCGCTATTATGAGAAAAGTCTAACTTCAACGCATTGTTAGCAGAAGCAAGAATAGTATAATACATTTCACTGTATCCACTATACCCAAGCTTTTTAGATAGTTTTACAATAGTAGATTTTGAAACAAAACTTTCTTTTGCTATTGTGTCTATTCCAACCTTTTCATTTTTATTAATGTAATTTTGTATTTTATTCAAAATTACCTTCTCAAGTTCCGTTAATACTACATTATTCTCCATTTATAAACACCCTCTGTTTATAAAATACATTTTCTATAAGTATACCATTACATTTATGTTTAATCCACTCTTTAGCTTGGGCAATTTTTTCTCAAATTTTCAGCATATAAGCTCAGATTTAAATACTATTAAAGCATTTCCAGAAACTTTAACACATACAGGTTTTTTATTTTCTATCTTTACTTCAACCTCAATAATACCTTCTCTCCCAATGGCTTCACCCTGCTTTGCTTTAAATTTAAATACAGAATTATCATGGTTAACAAGATTATAATAAACAAGATATGCACCCAAAGGTCCATTTGCATTACCAGTTACAGGATCTTCTTTAATCCCTATTGCAGGAGCAAACATTCTACCGTGTATTAGAATATTATCTTCCTCATTTGGATCAACTGTGAAAACATAATAACCGTTGCATTTAATAATGTCACTTAATTTAGAAAGTGCATCATAGTTAGGACTTATTGCATTCAAAGTTTCAATACTTTTTATACCTACCATAACCTTAGAATGACCTGTTGAAACAATCTGAATTTGATAATTTTCCATAAGATCACTATTTTTTATATTAAGTGCTCTTAAAAGTTTTTCTTTATTTATACCTTCAATTACACTTCCAAATTCCACTTTGCCCTGAGTCATTACAATTTTATAGTCTCCATTTTCCTTTATTATATCAACTGGCAAAACTCCAGCCCCCGTCTTTTGATAAACTCTTAAGCTTTTAAATTTGTTTTCAACTGCACGTGCATAATGAGCAGCAATAGTTGCATGTCCGCAAATTGGGACTTCACTCGTTGGAGTAAAAAAGCGTACGTGAACATCATATTCACTGCTATTTGAAGAAAAAACAAAAGCCGTTTCAGAATTATTCAATTCTCTTGCAACCTTCTGCATTTCACATTCATTTAATCCATCTGCATTGGTTATTACTCCAGCTGGATTTCCTGAAAATTTTTTCTTTGTAAATGAATCAATTTGATATAAATTATATTTTTTCATATAACTTAGCCTCCAAAATCTTATGCATGCACACACTTGTTTCTTTAGATCTAAATATTATATAATTAATTATAATTTTCCTGATACATGCGTGCAAGTATGCACTTTTTAATCAGATACTTACCATTTAGAAAGAAGGCTACGACATGACCGGAGAATTTCCAAATCAAAAGAAGAGACAAAAAGATTTTAACTGCTCTATAGGTTTTGCAATGACCGTTATTGGGAGCAAATGGAGAGCCATAATATTATGGCATATACTTAAAGCACAACCTATAAGATACGGTGAGCTAAAAAAATCCATTCCTAACATAAGTCACAAAATACTATCTGAAGAACTAAAGAAGTTAGAAGCAGATAGTCTTATTGCAAGAATTCCCTATGCTACAATACCCCCTAAAGTGGAATATAAACCTACAGATAGAGGAAAATCCTTAGAAAATATCTTAACTGAACTCTGCATCTGGGGCAAAAAATATATGAATATTACTTGATATTTTTAGAAAGCTTCTTTGTAAATATCCAGCGTCTTTCTTTAATATCTCTTCCTTTAACAACAACATTATTTCCATTGACTTCAATATATAATCCTTTAATATAGTTTTTCTTTTTCATACTTTTTATGATACCCTTACTACTTACATCAAACGCAAGAGTATATTTAATAGCTCCAGTATGAATCATAGTAAATGGTTCATTTGTCACTACACTACTAGCATTCAAATCACTGTGAGTATGTGATGTAAATAGTATTACCTCTGGATACTCTGATAATATTTGAATTACCTGTTTGCTTTGTTTAACTCCAATCCAGTTCCAGAATGGTTTCAAATTTTGATGTAAAAATACAAATATAGGCTTTCCCTGTTTATGATTTTCAGCTAGTTTTTTTCTTAACCAATTCTGCTGCTTTATAGATATAGAAGCTTCCACTGCATTTGTTGTTTTAGACTTACCATCTTCAGATCCAAGTGATATAAAATGATATCCCTTAATCCACGTATCATGGTACACCTTTTTTTCTCCAGAAAACTCAAGGTATCTATTTATAAAAGTTTTAACTTGCTGCGGCGAATTCGTCCCTATGTTATAATCAAAAAACTCGTGATTTCCAATATTCTTAATAATTTTGGTCGGCAGCAAATCCTTATTTTTACTTAAAAACTTTTTTACTGCATCATACTGCTGCTCACTACCTTCATTTACAGTATCTCCATTTAGTACTAACGCATCCATACTAGGGTTTATTTCATATAAATCATTAACGGCTTTTTGAAAATTATAAGTGCCTCCATGAACATCTCCTAACACTGCAAAAGAAAGATCTGCCTTTGACTTTGCAGTTGTAGTCGTTGTATATTTATCAATAGGTCTAGGCTTATATATAAATATAGCTAATACTGTACTTAAAACGATTACTATCATTGAAATAATTATTAGCTTATGCTTATTCATTTATAATTTCCTCCATTTTTATTAATCATTAATATTCTCTATACGCAGTAAAATCCCCTTTAAAACTTGCATTATTTGAAGAGCATTGTAAAACCACATCTATAACTTTTTCAGAATCTTCTCCTTGCATTTCATAAACATCATTTGGGCCAGACATACCTATTTTTTTGCCCTTTTTATAGTCAGATTTTTCATCACTAATTATATATGTATGTCCATTAAAAATAATAGTATCCTTAAATGCAAAGTTATATTTTGAATACATATGATTACTTTTTACAATGATGTATTTATGTGTTTTTAATCCCTTCACTGTATATAATTCATAGTTGTATCCATCATAAATATATTTCCCAATATACTTTCCTAGCTTCTTTTTTAGTGAAGATGAATTTTCTCCACCATCTAACATATAAATTCCATGTTCATTCCATTGAACCGTCAATAATGAAGGCTGCACAGACTCCTGGGGATTTCCATGCTTTGATTTTTTAGTAGGTGCTCCATTTATTATAATACTTGAATTTTCACTTTTAATACCTGTTTTAGTTGTCCTAACTTCTTGTGAAGTTTTCATCTTGCAAAAGGTATTATAGAAATATGTTAAACCTAAAAATAAAACTAAAGTAACTGCCAGACCAAAAGTTATTATAGGATTCCTATAGTTATGACCAAATCTATGTTTTATATTACGCACAAGTTCAAGCTTAGTTAGCATCTTTTCATATAATTCTTTAAAAATAAACATATTTAACCCCTTTAAATTTATTTTTAATATAGCCTTGCCTTCATATACTTATATTATATAACAAATTATATAATATATAGTAAATTTAAAATATAAATTAGTATATCCGTCACTAATATTCAGCCAAAATGTCAATATCCTTTTTACGTTTTAATGCTTCAAAACCCTTTTGTATTTTTATAATAATTACATAATCTTCATAATCCTTGTACACGCTTCTGTCAACTTCATATGATGATTTCAACACTTATAGTACACAATTCACCGTCTCCCCACAGATATCAAATAATAAACCTTTCTAGTATGTTAATTTCTAAAAAAATAATGAACCAGCCTACTTGATTTCAGCTGATTCATTTCATCTTTTGCCTCATTAGTTATATTAATAATCCTTTTGCTTTTTTCTATATATTCTTTCCAACCTTGATATTTTCTTATATAATTCATCATATGCTGTATCCTTATTATCAAATGTTACTCTTGGTTTTTATTGAAAACTTAGACCTGTACGACCAAACTACTATTTCACTAGATTTTCTATGTCCAAAGTACGCCCAAACTATAACCTATTGTACCCAAGTTAAACAATGAAGTTAATTAATATTTAATTTCGCATTCAGCTAACATTAAACATAACTTTGAATGTTTTTTATTAATGGTTATACATAATTTATCCTATTTATAGTCATAAATTGCCCAGTATTTTTTACCTTCACTTAATGATACCCATTTTTGAAATGTATCATTAAGAACACGTTCAAACCCTAAGCTAATTAAATCATAAGACCTGGGACCCGTTTCAAGTAAAACTTTATTATCACGCTCTTCACGAATAAGAAAACTATCATTGTTATATTTGAAACATAATGTTTTTTTATATATTCTAGAGCAATCTTCTTTTGTAACATCTTTTGAATAAGTTCCCATGAACTCAATAAATCCTTCCACAGGTATTTTACTTAGCAAACCAATCTTACCATTGCTTCTAAAGCAACACTTATATTCTATTCCTTTATATATAGCAAATTGTCCATTTCTATTCATTTATTTCACCTTCCACCATTGTTCATTATATCTAATAGCAACAAGCTTTTCCTTATTGCTTCCTCTTGATACTTCATAAATTGCAGAACCATCATCTACAGAACAATATTGAGCATTCCCCGCATTATCTTTTATCGTCATTAGCTCCATTTTCCCAATTCCTCCTGAAACGTCTTTGGTTACTCCAGTACCCAAATATGGCTCTTTATTTAAAAATGTATTATTTTCATTAAGTCCTAGAACATTTTGAGCTGCTTTTACATCCTCTATTGTTGTTCCCCCATAACTTCTTGTAACTAAAGCTTCTGTATCATGCGATTTGTATCTCATGATATACATTTTGTCAACTGTATCAAACGGATTATCATCATAGTTTAATCCAAGCTTATTATAATAGTCATCAAAAGTATGGCAATCCTGCATATCTTGTGCTCTTGTAACGCAATTTCCTTCATTGTACCAATAGTTATAAGATATCTATTTAGTGCATGTATGCTATTAATCTTTTTATTGATTGTTGCTACTTCATAGTTATTCTTTACTAGAAAGTCTTTGTAGCTTATTACGCAGAATCGTTGTAAGGTACCATTAAATTCAACTCCTTTAGTTCCTAGAAATTCTATGAAAGCTTTAATATCTCCAACATAGCTTTCTATTGTCTTAGGACTCTTGGCATCCTCAATTAAACTTATCTCGAAATCTTTTCCATTACCTTGCACCTCACCTTTACTCTATTCAATTTCTTTACATTAAAAAAAGTTAATTCTCCCTGGTTGGAAACATTAACTCTTTTATCATTATTATAATATATATTTATCCTCTATTTTAAATTCAGTCGATTTAGCCATTTTTAACAGCTTTTCAATCTGAATGGTATCTTATTCACATTCTCATAAATCTCTGTTTTCTGATGTGTTATCGTCGCTTTTTAATATAGTTCTTTTGAATGATGTAATTATAACATCTTTTAACTGCTAAAAAATGAACCAGCCTACTTGATTTCAACTGATTCATTTCATCTTTTCACTGCATTATTACAATTATGCAGTGAACTATTTCCTATCTTTTACTACTTTACATTCATTGTTTCTATAATTAATTTTTTGCAGTTAGAATTTATATTTATTTGCAGCTAGTCTTAACTTTTTATTATTGTAATAACATATTAAAAAATTGATTAACATTATCAGCTACTTCTTCTGTTACAGGCTCAAAATCATCTGATTCTTCATGGTTCCATACTACAACACATGGATTAATATTTTTTCTATAATCCAAGCATATAAAATCTCCCGCAAATAGAGCTGCTATTGGAATAACATTCATACCTATTAAATCCTCATCATCAATTAATCTACAATCTAATTGTGTTAACACTGACGTCAAATCATACCATCCATATGCTTCATTTTCCTTAGGTTTATCTAGGAGACATAAAAATCTTTCTATTACGTATTCTCTCCCGTTACTATTTAAGATATTGGTTATAGGCTTACACCCATTAAAATTTTGCAAAAACTCCTTATATTCAATGGGTAAATCTATTCTATACGTTTTTTCGAACCATTCAATTCTTTCATTACTTGGCTTTGGTAATATTATGCTAGTTTCATCAATCTTCATCATTATCAACTCCTACCTTCTCCCATGTGATGACCAGTTTCCTAAGCTCCTGCCACCTTTATGATTTATAATATTGTGTGTACCGAATGGTACTAATTCCATTCTACCATCAATTTCTGAATGATGCCATGTAGTCCCTTCTGGACGACCACCTTCAATTCGACTATCAAGCCATTCAAACTGCTTCCTATCTGTAGCATTCCATAGTTCCTCTGGAAGCTGCTCTACTCTCTCAACTAGACCTGCACCTTCAAAGTCTGGATATTTTGTTCCAGGCTTCATTTTTACATCTGGTATTAGTCCTCGTTCAATCGCTTCCTGTCTAATTGCCTTACGTTGCTTTGCAGTTAATTCAGCACCTCCTGGTATATCTTCTGCCCAGTTCCATACCTTATTTGAGTTTACTATATCTGCATATTTATCAGCTTGTGTAACCCCCTTAGCATCCCCTTTTCCACCATCACTCTTATTAACAGTTGTCTTTACATCATCACTTGCTTTATTTTCTACCGATTTTACTTTCGCTTCATCTGATTCAATTTCTGCTTTTTTATTTATTATATCATCTACAGTTTTTCCGTGAGTCTCACTTTTGTTATCCACCTTGAGGGCTTGTTTAAGCTTACTCCTAAAATCATTGAGTGCTGCTTTTCCTTCTGTACTCTTAATCTTTGATAAGTCAAATCCTAGTCCTTCTAATGAAGGTTCTAAACCTCTATTTAAAAAGTTTCCTTTAAGAAGTCCCTTTAAGTTTTCAATTTCCTCAGAAAATCCGCCCTTTATATTCTCTACAATCTCAGATGCTTTATCCAGTTTAGATACATTATTTCCTTCTTTTAATATTTCAGCACTCTTGGCTGCTTTACTTACCTTTGATACATTGTCTACCGTTTTCTCAGCTTCTAACACATCATTTGCTTTTGATGCACTGCCTGCTGCCTTTAATTCTCCATCTCCAGTAAAGTACAAAGCAATGTTTCCTACAAGTTCTGTTGTGTTTTTTATTCTATTATAATCACTTGTATGTATGAAGTTCTTATCTATGTATGTACCTATGGATTTATAGAAATTCTTAGAAAACTCTTGATTTTCCTTGGTCTTAGGCCATGCTGGATTTACAATACATTCTACATGATCTAGTGCTTTCACCCAACTTTTAAGGGTACCCTCTGGATCTTTTGCAAAGTTGCTTTTTTGCTTATTTACTAAATGGTATATATCAAGGGGAGATTCAACTACTCCTTTTACCACATTAAGGGAACCTGCCGCTATTGCTTCATGTTCAGTTACCTCTGATTTTATGTACCACGCAATATTAGGATGTTCCTTTTCGAATTTACTCCAGCTTTTTTCACCTTGAATTATTGTAGTTTTAAGTCCATTTACAACATTAGGATGGTCATTTTTCAAACGAGTATATACGTTATGAGTAAATTTCTGAAAATCACTGCCTAATTTGTTTTTATAATAATTTTCTGACTTTGAACTTATATCATAAGCTTTAGAATATCTTTCACTATATAAACTCACAGCAAATTTACCAATATCATCTACTGTATTCTTTAAATTTACATCATTAATTGTTTGTCCAAATTCCTTTTTTATAGTTTCCATTTCACCTTTTATTTTTTCTATTTTAGGCGATAGTTCTTTATCTACTTTCTGGCTTAATGCTTCTAATTTCTCCATTCCATCTTCTGCTTTATTTTTTAAATACTTAGCATCTTCTTTAGCCTCTGTAAATAGCTTATCCTTTTCTTCTTCTCCCCAGGAAGCTACATTATCTAAAAAAGTTTCATCGTCATCACTTTCATCATCACCGTCTGTTTCAAGACTCTGCTCTAATTCTGGTGAAAGTTCTGTTATAGATGCAGCACCGCATTCTATTCCCATAGATGTCTTTTGCAGTATATAGTCTACCCCAGCCCTTGGTGATGCCTCAAATTTAATGGCATTTGCAAGCTGTACCAGCTGATTTTCTACTGTTTCATACCTTATCATTTCGTCACGTATGAAGGAAATAAGTTCCTCACAATGGCTCACTATTTTATCTCCAGCTTTAATAGCTGCTGCCATTGATTTTTCTGCTCTTGTTATTCCCATAATACTGCTTGCTTCCTGTGGGGTAAATATAAAATTATCTCTTTCTCTTTTTAGCTTGTTAATAGTGTTCTCTATCCCTGCCGCGGCAGTACTTATAAATGTACAAAGCTGCGACAATTTATCAAAATCCACTGAAATCACTGTTGTGTCCACCTGCTTTTTGCCTTAGTCTTAAGTATTTTTTTCCTTTTATACTTCTTATTAGGTTGTCATGAATATTTTATCACATACTTATATTAAATTAAATATGTTTTTTAATTGAATTAAATATTTTTGTTATATAAATGCAATTTTTATTCTAAATAGGCATATGTATTATAAAAAACAATTCTATAATATTGTCTTTCTACATCTAAACTAACTATCAAAAATAAATTTCTTGATATTAATATAAACCTTGTTACACGCATAAAAAGCACTCATCCCATAAGGATTAGTGCTTTAAATTCTCCACTTTTCTATATATCAAAACCTATTTGAACTTCATTATTCTTCTCCTCAAAAGCTCTCATATAATTAAAAACTTCTCTTACATCACAAATAATATTATTTCTATAACAGGTTTCTTTAATAATTTTCATAAGTTTTTCATGATTCTTACTTCCTACTTCATAACTATTCCCATATTGTCTTATGTATTTTTCCTTTAAACCTTTAAAATGCTTATCTAAGTTCTTATAGTAATATTCTCTATTTCCACTTCTTAATGTTAATCCAATACCAAATACTACAATCCCTTTAACTTTAGCTTCTATACAATAATCTAAAATTCCTCTTATGTTTTCCTCTGTATCATTTATATAAGGTAAAATAGGACTTAGCCAAACTACCGTAGGAATTTTATTATCCCTCATTATCTTTAAAACTTCAAATCGTTCTTTTGTTGTAGAAACATTTGGCTCAATAATCCTGCATAACTTCTCGTCATAAGTTGTTAATGTCATCTGAACAACACACTTTGCTTTATTGTTTATGCTTTTTATGAGGTCCAAATCTCTTAATATTCTATTCGATTTAGTTAATATTGATAATCCAAAGCCATACTTGTCAATTATCTCTAAACATCTTCTTGTATTTTGAAGCTTTTCTTCTATGTGAATATATGGATCACTCATTGCACCTGTTCCAATCATACATTTTTTTCTTTTTCTACTAAGTGCATTTTCTAATAGTTGCGGTGCATTAGCCTTAACCTCTATGTCTTCAAAAATATGATTCATTCCATAGCAAAGGCTTCTGGAGTCACAATATATACATCCATGAGTACATCCTCTATAAATATTCATTCCATTATTACTGGATAGTATACTTTTCGCTATCACATCATGCATATAATCATAACTCCCTTCTAGTACATTGTATCCTCAATAATTACTTTAATGAAATATAAATATCAACCTTAGCATTATTAAAATCTGAATTTAAATATTCTTCAAAATCAGCTTCATAACTTCTATCTAAATCCATTTGCCAAATTTCACTCCAGGCTTCTGCAACCGCTTTTTCCATATGTCCTTCAATATGAAACTTGGCATATTTACCCGCAGGAATTTTCTTTACTGTAAGTCCTTCATTTTGGGCTTTACATACCTCATTTCCTACTGTAACTAAATACTTATTATCTTCATAATCCGAATAAAGTCCTATTGCATATTGATTTACCTTATTTTTTATTGTTTCATTAATTCCACCTTGATATAACTTTTCCCAAAGTCCCCCAATGATTTTCCCCATATTAGGATCATCATTACCTGTAACAGCACTAACTCCTACTACTATTTTTTCTTCTAAATTAACAATTTCATATTCCATATTTATAACCTCCATATATTTGATAAGGTTATTATACTTAGATTAATATGACAACTACATGTCATATTAAGAATAATTAAAAAGCATTTTTTTAATTCTGTTTTTTATTTCTTCTCTTATTTCCTGTGGCTCTAAAACTTCACATTCCTCTCCAAATGAATATATATATCCAAAAAGCCATTCTCCTTTGGGATACTCACCGGTAACAATAAACCTTCCATCATCTATCTTCTTAAAATCTTCAAATTCATCATATACTCTGTATGCCATTTTAGAAGAAATTTTCATTTTTAAAGTAATGCATTCATTATTATAAATATTATCTTCTCCCATTATATTTTTTGGTGCTTTAATATTAAAACTCTCTTCAGAAATATGTAAATTCTTTATCCTTCTTAATTTAAAAAATCTATAATCATTTCGCATTCTACAATATCCATACATATACCAACTCTGACCTTTAAAATACAATTTTAGCGGACATACTTCCCTATCAATGTTCTCACCTTTAACACTACTATAATCAAACTTTACTACTTTTTTACTTAATATTGCAGATTTAAGATTATAAAAAGTTTCTTTTTCTCTTCCCGCATTTCCCCAATTTGAAAAATCAACTTCTATCCAATCAGTATCATTTTCACCTAATATATTATTTAATTTTCTAAGAACCTTTTTAGGTTCTGAAGCATTAAAACTTACAGCATTAACCGCTCTTATAGATGATAATATTTCTGACTTTTCTTCTTCCGTTAATACAGCTTTATTTAATGTAAAGTTTGGTAATATAGATATACCTCCACCTTTTCCTTTAGTCATATACACTGGAATTCCAGCTGTAGACAGTATTTCAATATCTCTATAAATAGTCCTCTGTGATACCTCAAATTTTTCTGCTAATTCTTTTGCAGTTACAATATTCTTATCTAAAAGAATATATATAATTTCAAATAATCTATTTACTTGCATAATGTTTTCCTATCCTTTTTAATACGATTTACTTTAATACTTATAATACAGTATTTTTACTTATAAAAATAGCCTAGTCAATTAATATCAATAACTAGGACTTTAAGCCTCGCTTATGATACGTTTCTCCATATCAGTTATAAAGGTCTCCTCGAAAAATAAAAATATTAATATTATGAGTATTATACATAAAAACTACTATTACACAAATAATAGTTTTGTTACTATTTAAAAAAATAATATAGTATGAATTTAATAGGGAAAGGAAGTAAAATTACTATGGGAATTTTAAGCGGAAATCCTCAAGATGAGCCTCTACACTATGGAGAAGTATTTGCTCTATGGAGTTCTTTATTCGCTGCAAAAGGTGCATTGGATGGGTATCAAGTTTATATCAATCACACTGGTGACAAAGAGTTAAAAGCATTTTTAAAACAAGTAATCCAATCATCGATTAAGCCAGCAATAAAAGATCTAGAACAAGTATTAGTACAAAATGATATCCAGATTCCACCTACACCAGCAGAACGACCTGAAGCAGATCTTGAACAAATTCCAATTGGTGCAAGATTGCAGGATGCACAAATAGCTTATATTGTAGCTGCTGATATATCAGCAGGTGTTGTAGCATGTAGTCAAGGAATGAGTCAATCAATACGTGAGGATGTTGGATTATTGTTTGGCAAACTTGGTGCAAAAAAAGCAAAAGATGGTGCGGCATTATTACAAATCATGAAAGATAAAGGTTGGCTAGTTCCACCACCACTTCATCATGATACAAAGAGCAGTGATAAACAACAACTTTGCAAAATGATGTAACGATATCTTCTTTGACTTTTGTATATAATTTAACTAGCATGCAAATTTAATTATAAAAAAAGGCGAATCCATTACTTTTAGGATTCGCCTAGAAATTTGTAACTAAGTTTATGCATGTGATAAAGTTGGAAATATTAGTTTTTTATTTTCTATGTTTTCTAAATCTTTTCCTAAAATAAATAATGTACAATCCTCTTCGCGGTATTCATCTATGGTATATCCCGTTGCATCATAAGGTGTAAACCCAAGCGTTACCTTCTTTATATCATTTCCAAAAGAATTGATTACTGTTTCTAAGTTTACCTTGTGACCTGCTATTATTTGTTTTATAAAAAGGTTTTCTCCTTTAGCATCTGCAATAATATATGTATCCTCTTCAGCCAAATAATAAACAGAACTACTGCAGATTGTCCAAAATGCAATTAATCCTGGATTGTTCATGGTAAATCTATCATTACTTATGCTATTACTTACAGTGTTGAAAAAAGCTTTACTTTTAACCTTGCCTGACATATCAACCTGTTGTATTTTCTTTATATTATTTATTGAATAAACATCTTTGCTATACTGATATTCTTTGCTTCTTACAAAACCGAACTTAGGATAAAAATTTATAACACTGTCATTTCCAAATAAATATATTCCATCTGAGTTTTCTTTATACTTATCTATTACCTTCTCCATAAGATAATGGCTCAAACCTTGACCACGATAATTCTTATCTGTCATAACTGTGCCTATTTGAATATAATGTTTCTCTATACCATCCAAATCAAAATCCATTAGACTAACAGACACATTGGCTATAACTTTATCGCCATCTATCAATGAATGTGGAATGAACTTATCTCCCCAAAACCCATTAGAATACCAATTCTCAAAATTAAAACCAAAAGTCTTTTCAGTTAATTCGTTGAGGCTTGTGCGCATTTTATCATTATCTTTATAAGATTTAATATAAGCGTATTTCATTGTCATCGCCTTCTCAAAATTGTATTTTTATTTCTTGAGTATTCTCTTTAAGCTTCCAACATCTAATAAATTCACTGTCTGAAATTTTCCTTTATAAAACACAGCATAGTTATTAAAAACACAAGGCAATTCTTTGGCTTTCTGTAATGCATCCACTTGAATTAAAGATACAGGAACATTATTCATTTTACAATACTGTTTTATCTTCTCAACGTTTTGATAGATATAAGGGCATTGCATATCATAATAAATCGTTAAATCCTTACATTCAATTTCTTCCTTTTTAGAATTTTGTGTGAACTTCGGTGCTGTTCCATCAAAAGAAATTGCAAGCAGTTCATATCCATTATCTGTAGTATCAACAGGCTTAAAACCAAACTTCTTTGCAAATGATTGATCAGGAAGCCAATGTTTTTGTTTCTTTGCTCCAAGCATGCAAATACCTGATTTACCCTTTTCTCTTGCATCTGCCAAACAATACTCCATCAGTGATTTTCCGTAGCCTTTTCCTTTATAACTACCGGAAACCCATAAGCAATATATATAGTAATAGTTATCACCAGTTATAGGAACCCAAGCTGTTTCAAGAGGCGCATATTCAATAAAAACTGCTGCCTTTTCATTTAACTTTCTAAAAACATGACCTTCATTTAATCTGTCAGAAAGCCATTGCCTCTTTCCTTCAATACCTTGATGTGTTTTTTTACTGCGTATAATACAGCATAAATGTTCATTATCAAGATTTTCCGTTGTCAAGTTAATAAAATCATTACCCATATTTTAATTTTCCTCTCTTATGAATTCTAATTTACCTTTCACTTAAAATTTATTTACTTTTAATTATAACATATTTTGTAAATACATCAGATGGTATAAATAAAAGAAGGGCTACTGAAATACCCCTCCGATTAAAAAAGACGTCACATTAGTATAAAAAAATATGCTAATGTGACACCCTTTTACCATGGAATTGAAATCATATCACGAATAATTTCATTTAGGCTATGTGCTCCACACATCGCCATCGTTTCTTTTAATTCACTTCCAATTTTATCAATATATACTTGAACGCCTTCATCTTCTCCACCATATAAAGCAGTTACAAACGGCCTAGCAATTAAAACACCATCTGCTCCCATAGCAAGTGCTTTAAAGACATCTGCACCACTACGGATACCACCATCAACAAAGATTCTCATATCATGACCTACTACATTAACAATATCTTTTAACACTTCAGCCGTTGATAAACATTGATCTAAAACTCTTCCCCCATGATTAGAAACAACAATGGCACTTGCACCAGCTTGTTTAGCTTTTAACGCTCCCTGAACAGTCATGATTCCCTTAACAATAAATGGCTTATCACAAGCTGCTATAATTTGTTTTAATTCTTTTACAGATTTACTTCCCGCAGGAGGTGTCATATTTTTCAAAAAAGGTAACCCTGCTGCATCAATATCCATAGCTATAGCAATGGCATTTGATTCTTTGACATATTTCATTTTTTCTAAAATAGTTTCATAGTTCCAAGGTTTAATGGTTGGAATACCCAGACCATTTTCTTTCTTAATCGCTTCGGCTGCTGCTTTCATCACTTCTGGATTTGTCCCATCACCAGTAAATGCTAGTATACCATTTTTTGCACAAGAGGAAACAAGAATATCATTATATGACTTATCATCATATTTATCACCATAATGAAGATTCACTGCTCCTACTGGTCCAGCGAAAATAGGGTATTTAAATTTTTGATTAAATAATTGAGTACTTGTATCAACCGCTTTATTTTCTACTAAAGTATCCATATTAATTCTTATTTCTTTCCATTTATCATAGTTTCTTATTGCTACATCACCAATTCCTTTAGCACCAGGCCCCGGAATTTTGTTTTTACAAGCTCTTCCATTACATTCATAACAAGCTTTACAGTAATCTCCTATACATGTTCTTGCTTTTTCTAATACTTCACTATATATCATTGTGATTCTCCTTTACTTCTTGATAAATTCATTTAATGAAACGTACATAGTTTCTACTTTTCCTTTAAAACAATTATAGAACATTTTGCATCAGTGTTCTATTTTTTTGTAATTGTTTCAAAGCATATTTAAAGCATTGATTCAAATATCATAAAATTATTATAACTACAAAACTTATCATATTTCTTTTTATATTGTAAGTCATTTCCTATTAATTGCATTCCCAATTTTAGTAAGCGATAACCTTTTTATTATCTACTGTATAAATTAAAACTTACTCAGGAGCATAAATAGACCTTAATAAAGCAATACCAGTTGCTGTCTTAAAAATTTTTTCTATTGCATTATTAATATTTCCTTTAGAATAATTGCTTTCATCAGCATTCACAATATAATCTGCTTCAATCAAAATCTGATAGTCTAATCCGGTAATATCATTAGGAGTGTGGTGATGACCGACCAAAAAAATAACATGATTGATAAATTCTTCAGAATATCCAGTATCCTTTAGAAACTCAGCAACTAAAATTTTGCCTTCTTTTTCTTGATACTTGCCATTTGTATTTCCATATTTTTTTCGGCAAAGTGGGCATGCAATATCATGGACAATTGCTGCTACTTCCAACACAGTTTGTGTATTTTTATCTAATTTTTCACATTCACCAATTATTTTAGCATAAGCATATACCTTCAAAAAATGATTAATGTCATGAAGATTTCCTTTAGAATACTCAATCATCTTTGTTGCAATTTCTGAAACTATCATAAAAAACTCCTCCTCAATGCTACAAATTCTAAATTCACCTACTACAATAAACTAATTATATCATTTCATTGGTTTCCATTTTGCAATTTTTCATCATAATTATATGCACAGGGCTTAATATCATAACTCTTCTTGAAATAAAACAAGAAGGAGAACCACCACCTTTTTCTATGCAATTCCAAAATCCGCCGATTTTAGATGCGTTGTCAGAAGTAATGCCATTGCCGCTACAAAAGTATTTGTTTAAATGCATGTTTATTTTGTTTATTTATGAAGATAGTATATAATAATATCTAGATTTCAAAATATGCTGACTTTACCAATTATAATGAATAGAACATTGGTAGCTACTTAAAATAGAACACTAAGGGTTTGTATATTAAAATAATAAAAGGCAAAAGTAATATTTGCCATGGAGGTAACAGTAAAATGGCTAGGAATCAAAGTGTTAAGGGAAACTTTCATTACAATAATATAGAGAAAAAAGATAAGAACTTTATGTATCAAAATCTTCAGAGAAGCAATTGCTATAATAGCAACTTTTCAAACTCAAATTTTGATTATGTGAGTTTTAGGGGTGCGCATTTTAAGTCATGTGGTTTTTTTAAGTGTACTTTTAGATGGTCAGAATTCGTTGGCACAAATTTAAAAGGGAGCAGTATGAGCAATGCTGTATTTGAAAATACTATATTCGACTCCGCAAATTTAGATGGAGTTAATTTTAAAGATGCCAAATTTACAAATACTATATTCTTATCCACTGATATTGAGAAAGCTAGAAATTTAGATCCTAAAAATCCAAATATTAAAATTTTTCATGAAATGCCCCAGTTAGAAATTAGTGCAGAACTTGCAAAGGCTGTTGAAAACGTAATGAAAAATGAATATGTAAAAAAGGCAAGAGTTCTTGATACAAAGGATGGAACCTTCAACCTATTAAATTTAATGATCTTATTAGATAGTTTTGATGAAGCAACGTTAATCAAAGGTTTAAATATCATTGCAGTTAAACAAGATAGAGCTTTTCACACATTAAGTTATGTAATCAAACTACTTAAAAAATATAAGGTGGATGGAATTCTTTAATCCATTGGATTGTAAAAGAAACAATATGAAGCTAGTGAATATTTAATATTTTGCATTTATTAATAAGAAGTACTAAATAGTAGTTGCCTGTAAAAAAGGGCACTACTATTTAGCATATAATTTATTTAGTTTATGCTATAACTTTAAACATTCTTCTCCTTTAAAACTATTGATATCAACGGTTTTAAAGAAATCTACTTTATTTATGATACGGTTCACCCCTACTAATCTTAAACCCTCTATAAATCTGCTCCAAAAGCATAACTCTGAAAAGCTGATGCGGAAATGTCATCTTAGAAAAGCAAAGTTTATAATCCGCTCTCCTCAAAACTTCACTTGAAAGCCCAAGAGAGCCACCAATTATAAATGCAATATTACTGCTACCTCTAAGTCCTAAATTATCTATAAAGCTTGAAAATTCCTCTGAAGTAATCATCTTACCGTTCAAGTCCAAAGCCACAACATACATATTATCCTTAATTGCTGAAAGTATTTTTTCTCCTTCTTTTTCCTTAATTAAATTATCCTCTTTTAAAGATGCATTTTCAGGCGTTTTTTCATCCTGAAGCTCAATTATATTTAACTTACAGTACCTAGTAAGACGCTTTGAGTATTCCGTAATTGCATCTTTTAAATATTTCTCTTTAAGTTTCCCAACCGTTACTAACGTTATATTCATCATTTTCTCCTTATGACTATAAGAAAACCCCACATAAAAGTGAGGTTTCGTAATTATATATTATCTTTTTCCGCAGCAATTCTTGTACTTTTTTCCGCTTCCGCATGGACATGGATCATTTCTTCCGATTTTATTCTTGTTTACATATGTTTTTGAAGAAGCCCAGCTCTTTTTTATTTCTTTCCTCTTTTCTTTTGAGAAAATTCCATCCCACTGAGGCAAATCATATAGATATGCAGCTTTAGCTTCAAGCATATCAGCATACAATTTTTCAAAAATAATTTCTAATTTTATATCTGAAGTTACTTCTAACTTTTCAAGGTCTAAAGGTTCCTTTACGCTTTCATTTATTCCATCAAGAAATCCCATAAAGAATACAGGATCGCATCCATACTCAGCAGCTAATGAATCAATTTTTCCTTCGATTACATTATTATGACCTGCAAGAATTTTCTTGTATATGTTTCCTTCAATTTCACCATAATCTTTCCAGAATGCTGCTTCTCCTTTATGTTTTACATAATCCACAACTTTATCTGTCCAATCTTTATATAAACTCATAGCTCTTTCTCCTTTTGACTTAATATTAATTTAATTATAATAAGAACCGCATACCTTTTCAATTTACGTTATAAGCAAAATTTATTATGTTTTACTTATTTTAGTTTATTAAATTGATTTCTTTGGATATTTTACATCTTTCTTACTAATAGGTTTCAATATATCATAATTTTTACCTAAAGTATAAATATCATAGTTTTTTATCAATGTTTTTATAGGCTTTGCCCGAAAAAATTGTGTTAAAAATGATACTTTAGCGCATAATCCACTTTTCGTGCAGTAGTATAAAAATAACCATACTTCCCATTATAAAAAGTATGGCAACTCCTTTAGCAAATGTATCTTTATTATTCTAAAATTCACAAACAATTAAAACTCCACATAATTACTTGGCTCGCTGCGCTTTGCCATGCTTATAGAAACATCTCCGTCTAATTCTATACCATTGTCAATTAATTCATTAACAACAGTTTTATATGCAAGTTCTGGATAATTATTTGTTCTACTTAAGTGACCGAGCACAATTTTTTTCTTACTCTCCTTTGCTATATCTACAATAGCTTTACCGCAATCTTCATTGGATAAATGTCCAACATCACTTAAAATTCTTCTCTTTAAATTATATGGATAAGGACCAAATTTAAGCATTTCTACATCATGATTACTTTCAAGAAGAATTAAATTAGAGTCCTTTATAGCAGCTTTAACTTCTTCTGAAAAATATCCTAAATCCGTTGCAATACAAACCGACTTGTTATCACTCAAAATTTTATATCCACATGGCGATGCCGCATCATGCGGTATTCTATAACTTAAAACATCCATGTCTTTTATTTTTATGTATTCTTCTGTTGTTATCTTTATATTATCGTCTTTTATCTTGCCAACATTTCTTATCATAGCTTTCCATGTGGGTTCATTGGCATATATAGGTATATCGTATTTTCTGGATAGTACACCTACACCCTTTATGTGATCTAAATGCTCATGTGTTACAAAAATGCCATCTATTTCACGTGGATTTTCATCTATTTCCTTTAACGCTTTTTCTATATTCTTGCCTGAAAGTCCTGCATCAACAAGTATCTTTGAATTATTAGAAGCAACAAAAATACTATTACCACTGCTTCCACTATAAAGTGAACAAAATTTCATATTAATCCCTTACCTTAGATAATATCGTATTTATATTTCTTCTCTCCTAATATCTGCTCCAAGCTTTCTGAACTTATTTTCTATGTGAGGATATCCCCTATCAATATGCTCTACACAGGATATTTCACTTTTTCCTTCAGCAATTAAAGCAGCTATTATCATTGCAGCTCCTGCTCTTAAATCTGTAGCTTTTATTTTAGCTCCGGTGAGTTTTCCAACGCCATCTATTATGGCAATTCTTCCTTCAACCTTTATATTAGCACCCATCTTCTTAAGTTCATCAACATGCTTAAATCTACTTTCCCATATGCTCTCATTAATTATACTTCTGCCTTTAGCAACAGAAAGCAATGTACTCATAGGCTGCTGTGCATCAGTTGGAAAACCCGGATAAGGAAGTGTTTTTATGTTTACTCCTTTAAGGTTCTTGTCTGATTTTACAGTAACATAATCATCGCCTTCATCTACTTCAGCTCCCATTTCTATAAGTTTTGCTGAAATTGATTCAAGGTGTTTTGGTATTACATTTTTTACTGTTACTTCGCCGCCGCAAGCTGCTACTGCTATCATATACGTTGCAGCTTCAATTTGGTCAGGTATAACACTATAAGTACATCCCTTAAGCTTCTTAACGCCTGAAACTCTTATAACATCAGTACCTGCTCCCTTTATATTTGCTCCCATGCTATTTAAGAAATTCGCAACATCAACTATATGTGGTTCTTTTGCCGCATTTTCAAGTACAGTGGTACCCTCTGCAAATACAGCTGCAAGCATTAAATTAATAGTTGCGCCTACACTTACCACATCAAAATAAATATTAGTTCCAATAAGTTTATCTGCTGTAACATCTATAGTTCCATGATCAATCTTTACCTTTGCGCCAAGAGCTTCAAAACCTTTAATATGTTGATCTATAGGTCTAACCCCTATAGGACATCCTCCTGGAAGATCCACTTTAGCCCTTCCAAATCTCCCCAGAAGTGCTCCTACAAGATAATATGAAGCACGCATTTTTCTAACATCTGGCGTATTTGCTTCTACACTTGTAAGATTAGTACTATCTATATCAATAGAATTATTTACTCTTTTTACCTTGCATCCCAAACTAGTTACTATTCTTTCAAGACATTGAATATCTTGAATATCTGGTATGTTGTCGATATGTCCTATTCCTTCACTTGCCATTATTGAGGCTGGAAGTATTGCTACTGCTGCATTTTTAGCCCCTCCAATTTCTACATTACCAAAAAGAGGATTACCTCCATTAACAACTAACTTGTCCATTACAATATCCATCCTTATTAATTTTTTTATCTATGTAAACTTTTCGTTAAATTCTTCAGCTACAATCACAAAGTATATTATATCATACTTATAAGATATTTTGAAACATTATATATATTTTATTTAATAAAAAAAATTGCTTTGAAATTTAACCTTTCAAAGCAACTTTTTACATTAAAATTTATTAATATCACACTTTACACTATTTTTCTGATTGAAAGCTTCCACAATCAGTTTGTTCCACTGTTTTAGCTTTATTAGTATTTTTAACTACTTTTATATTTTGTAAAGTACAATAATCATCATCTTTACAATGAAATTTACATTCCGAAACAACGCAGCCTATACTTGAATTATGATCCATATTATATTCCTCCTTAAAATTTTATTACAAATCTTATTATTACAAAAAATATATATTTTATTCTGAGCAGATTATCACCGTATATGGTATAATATAGAGAGTTTTAGTAATATAAAATTTTTATTTATTGTGGAGGATAATAATGAGATATTGTTTAGTTGCTTCATTTACAAAAGATTCTTACTCGCATATTGAAAATCTTCAAAGGAATGCTTGCAAAAAATATAAATTATATAAGAGAATTTCAAACCTTCACGTTTCTTTGCAAATGCTCGAAGAGCCTAATCTGGAGAAATTAGATTCAATTATAAAAAAAGAACTTTCTTGTTATAAAAAATTTAAGGTACAAGTAAATAAATCACATTTAACATATAATTCCCCAAGTAAAACAGTTTCTTTGAAAGTAGAAAATAGAGGATACATAAATAGAATAGTACGAAATACAAATGAGAAGCTTCATTATGGAGGTTTTAAATTTTCTATGCCATATAAAGATGTTAATTTATTCATACCTCTTGCTAACGGAAATTATCAAATAAAAAACATTTTAGAGCATGAATCTAATGATATACATGATTATAATGATGAGAAAGATTTTTCATTTTTAAAAATTGAAAGCTTTGATTTGTGTAAATTAGTTGGTCATAGAAAAATACATATTATTAAAAAATATCCTTTAAGAGATTTCTGATAATATTTGCTGTGAAAAGAGTATAGAAACATGGAGGTATTAAAATCCTGTATTCCATGTTTTTGTACTCTTTTTCTGTCGCAATTTGCAATAAATTTTGACTTTTTAAAAATTTTTTTGTTGTAATCGTTTAGCACATCTTTTCTTATTTTTAACTTTAATATAAAATAAAAAGTATACTAAAGTAAAAGAAAGGCGGCTCATTTCTATGGATTTAAATAAGCTTTTTCATTTACAAAAAAATTTAGATGCAAAAATATTAGAACAAAACAATCTAACTAATCAAAACTTATCTTCACAAAAAATTCTCGCACTTCAAGTAAAATTCGGTGAACTTGCAAACGGAACTCAATGTTTTAGCTACTGGGAAACTAAAAGTCCCTGTAAAGAAAGTACTATACTTGATGAATATTTAAGCTGTCTACATTTTATTCTAAGTATAGGTATTGACAATGACTTCACTAATTTTGATTTGTCATCTTCATACCTTTCTTGTAATATAATTGAACAATTTTTAGGATTGTTTATAGATATAAATGATTTCGTAATATGTTCATCTAGAGACAACTATACAACACTTTTTCAAGATTTTATTAACTTAGGCGAATGCCTTGGTTTTGACGATTCTGAAATTGAAGCTAACTTCTTAGAAAAGAATGTACTTATTTAGGGATATATAAAAACTTTTACATAATATTTTTCAAAAAAACTATCGCACTAAAATTAGTGCGATAGTTTTTTCATATAAGAAGTAACTACCTATCTTTTTCAGTAAAACTATAACGAGAAGTTGTTCTTGTATCATGTGCCTGTTTATTCTGTGCCGCAATGTTATTTACAGCCTTTTTTTGCTTAACATTTTTAGTCTTTTTATTCTTATTCACTTTCATACCACCTATCTATAAAATATTAATTTACAAAATATATTTTTAACATAAAAAATTAAAATATGTATATGACATTTAAAGCAATTTTACTGGGCATACTATTTATGTTAATAAATTTTAAGGATGTGTTTTTATGAGTATAACAAGTACAACTAATAGATTAGCTAATGAAAAATCTCCATATCTTTTACAGCATGCTCATAATCCTGTAAATTGGTATTCCTGGAGTGATGAAGCATTTGAGAAAGCAAAATCAGAAAACAAACCAATATTTTTATCCATAGGCTATAGTACCTGTCATTGGTGCCACGTTATGGAAAAGGAGAGTTTTGAAAGCAATGATGTAGCAAAAATTTTAAATAGAAGCTATATCTCAATTAAGGTAGATAGAGAAGAGAGACCTGATATTGATGAAATTTATATGAACGTCTGCACTGCACTTACAGGAAGCGGTGGATGGCCTTTAACAATAATAATGTCTCCTGAGCAAAAACCATTTTTTGCAGCCACTTATATTCCCAAGAATTCTAGGATGGGCATGCAAGGATTAATAAGCATTTTAGAAACCATAGAAATGCAGTGGAAAAATAATAAAAATAAGCTTTTAGATTTAGGTACCCAAATAGTATCTGCCCTGAACAGCAGAAACAAAACCTTGTATAAAGAGTTATCAGAAGAAATTACCCATGAAGCTTTTTCCCAATTTAAATATGGATTTGATGAAGTTTATGGAGGTTTCGGTAATTCTCCAAAATTTCCAACCCCACATAATTTAATATTTTTAATGAGATATTCATATACTGCAAAAGATAAAACCGCGCTTAACATGGCACTTAAAACACTGGAGTCAATGTATAAAGGCGGCATATATGATCATATTGGGTATGGTTTTAGCAGATACTCAACTGATGAGAAATGGCTTGTACCTCACTTTGAAAAAATGCTTTATGATAACGCCCTTTTGTCCTATGCATATATTGAAGCTTTTAAAATAACCAGAAACAATAAGTATAAAAACATTGCCGAGGAAATATTTACCTATGTGCTAAGAGATATGACATCAAGTGAAGGTGGATTTTACTCAGCCGAGGATGCAGATTCTGAAGGCGTTGAAGGTAAATTCTATGTATGGTCTCTCGATGAAATACTTAACATTTTGGGGAAAGAAGACGGAGAAAAATTTTCAAAGTACTTTAATGTAACTAAATCGGGCAACTTTGAAGGTAAAAATATATTAAATTTAATTGGAAAACCAAGTGAAGAAATTTCTAGTGAATTTTTAAACACATGTAGAAAAAAACTATTTGATTATAGAGAAAAAAGAATTCATCCTTACAAAGATGACAAAATACTTACTTCCTGGAATGGGCTAATGATTGCAGCTTTAGCATATGGTGGAAAAGCTTTTAAAAATGATACATATATTATGGCCGCAGAAAAAGCTGCAAATTTCATATTAAGAAACCTTATAGATAATAATGAAAGGCTCCTGGCAAGATACCGCCACAAAGAAGCTGGAATAAAAGGATATCTAAGTGATTATGCTTTTTTAATATGGGGATTAATAGAACTTTACGATGCAACCTACAATTCTGAATATATTAATAAAGCAGTTCAGCTAAATAATGATCTAATAAAATACTTTTGGGATGAAGAAAACAAAGGCTTATTTATTTACGGAACTGACAGTGAAACATTGATTTCAAAGCCTAAGGATATATACGATGGAGCATTACCATCTGGAAATTCTGTATCCGCACTGAATTTTATAAGACTTGCAAGAATCACAGGGAATTACGATTTAGAAACTAAGTGCAGCGAAATTCTTAATTCTTTCAGTGATGATATAGAAAGCTTTCCGGTCGGTTATTCATTTGCTCTACTTTCAGCACTATTTTTACAAAAGGAATCTAATGAAATTACACTTGTTTCTAATTCTAACGATAGTGAATCAGCAAAATTTCTAGATATAATAAATGAAAAATACAATCCCCTCTCCACATTTATCTACTATGTAAAGGGTGATAAAACTCTAGAAAGTATATCAAGCTTTGTTTCAAATTATAATACTGTAAATAATAAGCCAACAGTATATATATGTAAGAATTTTTCATGTAAAGAGCCAATTACAGATATAAATATTCTTAAAAATACGCTCTAATATAATAAATTTTCTCACCTTAGGTAAAAATAAACCTGAGGTGATTTTTTTATGATTGGTATTATATGCTCTATAATATCCGGCATTTGCATGAGTCTTCAAGGAGTTTTCAATACAAGACTAAGTGAAAAAATAGGACTCTGGGAAACAAACGCATGGGTGCAAGGCTCTGCTCTTCTAGTTACCTTAGTTGTTTGTTTTATATTGGGGAATGGGAATTTCAAATTAATAGGAACTGCAAATAAACTTTATCTAACAGGCGGAATACTCGGAGCTGTTATTATCTACACCGTTATGAAAGGTGTATCAACTTTAGGTCCTACATGTTCTATCAGTATCATATTAGTTGCTCAACTTTTATCAGCAGCATTAATTGATGTTCTAGGTTTATTTAACACAAACAAAATTGCCTTTGGTACAACAAAAATTATAGGCGTTGTCCTAATGCTCGCAGGAATAATCGTATTTAAATTGAAATTGAATTAATAGTGATTTGTAACATAAAAAAAAGTTCTATAAATCTTATCCTAAATGGGGTTTGGGTCATAGACCCATTATCCTTCTTTATAGAATACAGGCTATCTTAATGTTTACGACTAACAATTTTGATTTATAAATATTACTGATTATCTAAACAGACACTCTCGTAATATAGAGAGTGCCTATATTAGGTTAAGAAGGATAATGGGCTAAAGCCCAAACCTCGTATATGATAATATTGAAATATCTAAGTATTTTACGATTTTCTTACCAAGATTTATTAGAATTTTTTTAATCGTTACTTCATCACTATTAATTCAATTTAAAAATAAATCGTGGATACCTTTCCTCCGCTTCTCTACGGAAAGCTTTTAATCCAGGTTATATTTTAAAGCAATGTTAAAAATATGTATTTTTTAACAAAATAATGAAGCATTTATTTAAATTTCCCCGGCTTTTGTACATACCATTCTGTATAACCACAATCTGAACATACATATGGAAACAGTTCACTGAATTCCTTGCATTTATTATAAAGTGGATTAACAATATTTCTGGACAATTTAAATAAAATTGTGTAAATCTTAGGGTGATATTTTAGAAAGACTTAGAAATTTCAATTTAAATAGAAGAAAGAAATTCTAGATAAGCAGTACCTTTTCAATCATATATTTTAGGCAATACATTATAAAAATTCTTGTTCATATAAATTTACTTTCAAACTTCCGTAGGCACAGAGAAATTTTTTCCTTGAGCCACTGTAAAAGCAAAAGAGCAATGCTAAATAAATTATTTTAAAAATCTTAAAAGCCTTTAATTCTACATTTCGGACTTTCGGAAGCGTCAGCGGAAGAAAATCTTCCTTGCCCTTATTCTAAATGGAAGTAACAGCATTTCGGGACGATTTAAATAAAATTGTATAAATCTTAGGGTGATATTTTAGAAAGACTTAGAAATTTCAATCTGTCTGAACGTTAGCGAGTTATTGAAATTTCTTAGGATTTTTAAAATATCACCCTTAGATTTATTAATTTTATTTAATGTCCCGAAATGCTGTTACTTCCCTAGTGGCAACCGCCGCAGGTAGCACAGTGTCCAGTACAATTTCCTCCACCTTTGCCATAAAACTTTCCTTTATATATTCTCTTAGTATCTTCACTGCCGCATTCAGGGCATTTTGCTTTTTCATCAGAATTACTAACTATCTCAAAAAATTGATTTCCACATTTTGAACATTTATAATCTATTAAAGGCACTTATACCTATCTCCTTCCATTGACAAATAAAATTCTCTTTAATTATATTTCAATCTAAATATAAATTCAAATTAACAATGTCATTTACAGAATTCGTTAATATAATATAATATAGCAATTTATTGAGGGAATAATATGTTATCACTTAAAAACAAAATAGATCCTAATCTTGATGTCATGTTTTCAAAAAACAACTACAAAAACTTAAGGGTTATACTGCACTGCAAAAAATTTCAGGATAGAATACTATCAAAGCTTAAATCATATAAAAGCACAGTATTTTATTCTATAGAAGCTGCAAATTGCATTTGTGCAGATGTATCATCTACTTCAATAAAAAGGCTTATAGAATATCCAGAAGTAGATTATGTAACCCTTGATGATCTCTGCTTTATATGTGCTTCTCCTTCTTACTCAACTTATCCGTCTACTTTAAAGAACAATACAAATTTTTCAGGCAAAGGTATATGTATCGGAATAGTTGATACAGGAGTATATCCTCATTATGATCTTAAATATCCAATGCCTAAAATTGATGGTTTTGTGGATTTAATCAATAATTTAAATTACCCCTATGATGATAATGGTCATGGTACCTTTATAAGCGGACTCATATGTGGAAGTGGCAGAAGCTCAAAAGATGAACTAAAAGGAATTGCATATAATTCAAACTTATATATGATTAAAGCCTTTGAAAAAACAGGAAAAACTTATGTATCCTCTGTTTTGAAAGCACTTGAAATTCTTATAAGCGAAAGCAGTGAACATAATATAAAAATAATTTGTCTACCCTTTGAAACATTTTTTGAAAATCATTTTTTATTGTCTATGTTCTCCAAACTCTTTAGCCTAGCAGAAAGTAAGAATATAACTATAGTTTTACCTTCCGGTGGCAATAAAAATGATAAAAATTCTATACGAGGCATTGCTGCCTTACCAAATTGTATAACTGTTTCAGGTATAAATACTCATGCTGGCTTTAAATCTTACACCTATTCCTCTGCTGGCCCGCTTGGCAAATATGAAAAGCCAAATTTATGCGCTCCGTGTGTTGACTTAACTTCTCTTAACTCTGATACTGGATTCATATCGGAAAGAAGTGGCATGAAATTATATCCTAAGGAACTCAAAACACCTTACGTAAACTATACAGGTACTTCCTGCGCGGCTGCATATGTAAGCGGATTACTAGCACTTTTGCTTGAAAAAAATTCAAATTTATCCTGTAAAGATATAAAGTCTATTGTAAAAACTTCTTGCAAGCTGCTTAAAATACCAAAGTGGCAGCAAGGGTCAGGAATAATAGATATAAATTGTCTCTTAAGCTAAGCATTACAAATTAATTTTTTTAAGATTAGCGCATTATTTTAAAGAAATCTGCGCATATTATTCCTAAACAACTTTTGCAATCAAGCGAGTTAACTAGAACATCTTTTCATTTTAAGTTTTGTTAAATTTTCAACTTTCGTAATTAAAAACCTCTAGTTAATTTGCTTGTCTAAATATTGTCCCCGAAAACATAAGTTTTCGGGGACCTATACTATTATCATATTAAAATAGAGCCATAAAAATAGGTATCGTAATCATAGATAAAATTGTAGTTAATGTAACCATCACAGCTGCATATTCACTGTCTGCATCATAAGCCTTGGCTATTATAGGTGCATTTGTCATGACAGGCATAGCCGACTGCATTATAAAAACCTCTTTCATAAGAACTGGCAAATTCATATGAAAGATAATAAGAAACATTACAAGGGGTGAAACTACAAACCTTCCAAGTATGACACCTATCATATCTTTATCAAGTTTTATATTCCTTAACTTAACAGAATATATGCTTATTCCAATGAAAATCATAGAAAGTGGTGTAGTCAAATTGCCAAAATAATTGCAAACATCCATCATAAATTTAGGCAATCTAATATTAATTAGTACAAAAATAACAGCAAATATAAACCCTAAAAGTGGTGGTGACACAATTCTCTTTACTGTATCTATACTTAATATCTTTTCTGCAGGCTTTGGAGAATCCTTACTTATACAAAATACTCCAAGTGTCCAAAAAAATGTAGTATTTGCTATATAGTAAAGCAAAACATAGGATATACTCTTAGTGCCAAACAGTGCCATATTAACAGGAAGCCCTATAAATATAGTATTTGAGTTAAAAAACATTGACTGAAAAGTGCCACGTCTTTTTCTTTCAATACTAAGCATCTTTGACATAATAACCGAAATCACATAGCAAATTATAATAGACATTATTGGTGCAATTAATCCTTTTGATAACTCTATTAATTTTTGCTTTGTAAAATTACCCATTATCTCTGAAAACATAAGTGCAGGCAGTGCAACACATGTAACAAGCTTGGCCAAAGTTTTTGAGAACTTATTATCAAACCACTTTTTTGAGGTTAAATAATATCCTACACATATCATTATTATAACTGTTAAAATACTTTCTATTGCTTTGAATAGTACCATATAAACGCCTTCTTAAGTGAAAATTACGATCTAAATATAACCTCCTCTTTGCTGAACATGTACCTTGCAAAAAAGAGTGCCGCTACCATATATAATACCATCCAACCAAAGGTTAAAGCAATATGAGTATAGTTGTGTATACCAACCAAAAATTCTTTTATAAGACACGTTGCATTTGTTATTGGTATATTAAAATAAACCAATTCTATATTTTTAGGGTCCTTCATCATTACAAGATATACAAGTACCATTGCCACAATTGTCACAGGGCTAAGATAAGTTTGAGCTTCCTTAAAAGATCTTGCATAAACACTTATAGCAAGTTCTACAGCTCCAAAAACTATGGTAGTCATAATTGGTAAAATCATTACCAAAAGTATAGTATCTAATCCTAAATTAAAACCGCTGCCGTTTCCAAACATTCCATCTTTCTGCTGCATGGTTATATAGAGCCCAAGAAGTGATGCCAGCGATATTATTATTCCAACAGCACTTATTGCCAGGACCTTTCCCCACAATATAGAAAGCCTATTTGCTTTAGTCGTAAGAAGCGGTTCTAATGTTCCCCTCTCCTTCTCTCCAGCTCCCAAATCAACAGAAGGTCCAAGAACACCAGTAGCACTATAAATCATCAATAAGAGCGGTACCAGCATAGTAACCATTAATGCTCCCGCACCATTATCTTTTTGTGTAACATCAAGATTAACTTTAATAGGATTAAGTACCTCAGGATTTATATTCTTTTTAGCAAGTCTTGCTGCAACAATCTGTTTTGAATATACATTAATGTAAGAATTTACAATGTTGTATGCTGTCGTTGCATCCGTACTTGAATTATCATAGGTTAATGTAACTTTAGTATTTTTACCTAAGCTTAAATATTCATCAAAATCTTTTGGAATGTCTAAAGCAACTAATATTTTTCCGTCTTTTACATCACTTTTTATATTATTAGATTTCACAATTTTTATATTTTTTTGTTTTTTTAGATAACTTCCAAGAGAACTATTTCCCTCATCAACTATAGCAATTTTTACATTATTTTTTACCTTGTTTTCACTTTTATTTGCAACACTAGATATAAAAAATGATATTAATGGCAATAAGATTATAGGCATAAGTACACTGAATATAATCGTTTTTCTATCTCTAAATATATCTTTAATTTCTTTTTTTAAAACTATCATTGTAGTATTTTTCATATTTCTCACCCCTCATTTACTTTATTAAATCTAAAAATACTTCTTCAAGATTATCATTATTATGCTTTTTCTTAAGTGAATCAATAGTTCCTTCCTCTACTATCTTCCCTTTATGAATTATAATAACCCTGTCGCAGAGCTTTTCCACTTCTGCCATACTATGACTCGAAAAAACTACTGCCTTCCCCTCATTCTTACAATGCAATATAAAATCCTGAACAATTCTAGCAGCACTTACATCAAGACCTGTAGTTGGTTCATCGAAAAGTACTACTGACGGATTGTGAACTATAGATCTCGCAATAGAAACCTTCTGCTTCATTCCTCTTGAAAACTTTCCAACTCTTTTGTCAATATATTCTTCCATTTCAAGACTTTTTGTTAAACTATCTATGCTTCTTTTTGCTTCATCATCTGACATGCCATTCAGTTCTGCAAAGTACATTATATTTTCCCTTGCCGTAAGTCTATCGTAAATTCCAACTTCACCGCCAAATAAAATTCCTATTTCTCCTCTAACCTTTTCTGGCTCCTTCACAACATCATATCCATTTATAAGTGCCTCTCCAGATGTAATCTTAAGCATTGTTGCAAGCATTCTAAGAGTAGTTGTTTTTCCCGCTCCATTTTCGCCCAAGAGTCCAACAATTTCTCCACCTTTTACATCAAAGCTAATATTATCAACAGCTGTTATATCTTTAAACTTTTTTGTAAGTTTACTAACTTCTATCATATAGCTACCTCCTTAAACTTATTCTATAAATATATTTTATAAGATTTATCTATTTACTTATAGTCCTTTAGGTAATTCTAAAAGTTACTTAAGTCATTATTTTAAATCACAACTTTTTATAATATTCCATCCCCATATTACAGCTGTAGCTCCTAAAATGCTTGTAAGAACTAAACCTCCATACAAAATTTCAATTATAGTAACATGATTTCTATATACGAGCATAAAACAGCACACAATAGTAAAAATCAAATAACTTACTGTAAATATAATCCTTGATAGCTTTTTATCATATAAATATGCAATGCCTAAAAAACATCCCATAAAAGATATATTTAAAAATATTAATACATACAATACAGAGAATTTTCCTCCGCCGAAATTCACTATTATAAATTGCAAAATAAATAGTAAAACAGCTACTATCCCGTTAAATACATATATAGAACTATAAATGTGCTTTCTAGTATTCCCTAAGACCATAGAACCCTTAATTGTATAATTGTAATTTTCACCTGCTGAGAATACAAAAATTATAATCATTTCAGCACACACATAAATGCTATAATAATTGATTTTCTTTTCATTTAAATACACTGCTAAAACCAGCATAACAGCTGCCGCAAAAGCTAACAATATTAAAATTTTTTTCTTTATAATAAGCCTTTCCCTAATACTTTTTTTCATATAACCACCCCGGTACAATATCTTTTCTTAAAAATACTTCTCTACCGATAAAATACTCCAGTATATTAACTATAAATGCTGCTATTAGGTATAAAAAATAACTTGTATTATGGTTTATAATCCATGAAGATGAAAATAGAATTGAATCACCGGCCAACAGCGTATATACCATTCCTAATGCTAAAGTAACACTAAGCAGTCCAAATGGGATTTTATTTTTAGTTATAGAAATTACCGAAATCAAATTTACAAACATAAAAGACACATTGATTACAAAAAACATCAATACAATTGCTTGTACATACGTCAATATATTTACATTATTAAACTTAAACCACATACATATTAAATAACTTTTTTTATAAAGAAACATATTTATTGCAACACCTATAAAAAGCATTACAGTAACAATTAAAGAAAATATCGTAATTAAGATTGCATTTTCTAAATAGTATTCTTTCCTATTAAATTTAAAGTTAATAAAATTTTTCATTATGCTTCCGTAAAGTATAGAAGTCTGTCCAAGTGCAAGCATCATTGTAAGAAATATGGAATATAGATAATAAAATTGATTATTATATCGCCCACTTCTATTACTAGAAGAAGCTATTAATATCGTACACATTAGAACTACCATAAGCGTAAGGATAAAATTTTTCAAATACTGCTTTAAATACATATTTATTTTTATTTTAAATTTTTGTTTGTCAATTAAAGCCAGCATTTTAATTTCCTCCTTTGGTCATATAAACAAATAACTTTTCCATTGGTAAGTAGTTCACTTCAATTCCCATATCCTTAAGTTTATTTTTTTCGTCCTTAGTCAATTTTTCAAAAACAGCTGCTCTTAAAATTCCTCCTATTTCTTCCTTATGAATTACATTTACTTTCTTTAAGTACTCTTCTAACTTATCTTTTTCACCCATGAGCATTATAGATTTTTCCCTTAATTCATCGCAATCTTCAAATAGCTTTACTTTTCCCTTATCTATCATAATGACTGATTCAAATATCTTATTAACTTCAGAAATAAAATGCGTAGAAAATATTATTGTTCTTGGATTTTCAGAATAATCTTTTAAAAGCTCATCGTAAAATATTTCTCTTGCAACTTCATCTAGTCCTGAATAAGACTCATCATATATAGTTATTTCTGCTCTGCTTGAAAGAGCTAAAATTATTCCAACACATGCTCTATTGCCCTTTGACAGTTCACCATATTTTTGATTTTCATGTAACTCAAATTTGCTTAATAAAATTTCTTTATAATTTTCATCCCAATTTTTATAAAATAATTTTGCCATTTTAAATATGTCCTTAACCTTTAAATATGGCGAAAACATTTCTTCGTCATTTACAAAACATATTTTTGAAAGTGCATTTTCATTTTCAAAAGTTTCTTCTCCGAATGCTTTAATACTTCCAGAATCCTTAACATATTGACTCACTATAAGCTTTAAAAAAGTAGTTTTTCCAGCTCCATTTCTACCTAAAAGTCCATATATCTTATTTTCTTCAAGCTTTATACTTAAATCATCTACTGCTTTTACAGCATGAAATTCTTTATTTAAATTCTCTACCTCAAGTGCAAACGCCATTCTATCACCTCATTCATTATCTTTAAGCATTTCTATAATATCTTTCACAGGAATGTCCAGTCTTTTAGCCTCTTTAACCATTGAAACTACATAATCATTAAAAAATGACTTTTTCCTTTTTTCTTTTATTTGTTTTTCAGCACCCTCTTTTACAAACATACCTATACCTCTCTTTTTAAATAGTATTCCTTCACTTACCAGCAAGTTTAATCCCTTTCCTGCTGTAGCTGGATTTATTCCATATAAAGATGCAAACTGATTTGTGGACATCACTTGACCATCTTCCTTTATCAAGCCATTTAGTATATCATCTTCAATTCCATCTGCTATTTGGAGGTATATTGGCTTATCATCATCTAGATCTATCTTCAAATTTTCACCCTCCCTTAAAAGTTAGTTGGTTAATTACTTATATAACTAACTATATAACATATAATATAGTTTTTCAATAGTTAATTTAAAAACTATATTATTACTTATTTGACATAATATTTTTTATATGATAATATAAATCTAGCAGTATTGATAATGAATATCATTTTCATATTGAAGGGAAGTATTATTATGCAGCAAAAATTAAAGGGCATACCAGAAACTTTACTTATTCCATTATGGGCAAGAGCAAAAGAAACAGAAAGCTCAAATTCTATAATAAATGATTATAAAGCAGTAGAAATGATGACTGACATAGATTATGATTTTTCAAAATTCGATAATACCTGGATATCACAAACAGGTGTCGCTGTACGAACTGAACTTTTGGATAAGGGCACTAAAACCTTTATTAATAAGCATCCCAATGCTGTAGTAATAAATATTGGCTGTGGTCTAGATACTAGGTTTTCCAGGCTGGATAATAACAAAATTAATTGGTACGACTTAGATTTACCTGAACCAATTAGAATAAGGAAACAATTCTTCGATGAAACAGAAAGATACAAAATGATTTCCAAATCCGTTTTTGATTACTCCTGGATTAATGAAATAGACATATCTAAGAGACCCGTCTTAATTATAGCCGAAGGAATATTAATGTACTTTACAGAGCAAGAAATAAAAAGCTTATTTAATGAACTTGTTAAAGCCTTTAAAGATGCAGAGGTACTTTTTGAAATGATGCCCCCTTCCGTTACCAAAATGAGCAAACATCATGATACTGCAAGCAAACTTGGAGTTAAATTTAACTGGGGTATAACGAGTGGAAAAGAAATGGAAAGTTATAATAGTAAAATTAGATTTATTGAAGAATGGAATTATTTTGATTATCATAGAAACAGGTGGCACTGGCTTCGTCTTCCTTCACTAATTCCAGCATTTAAAAATCGTTTTAATGATAGGATTGTACATTTGAAATTTTCTAAATGATAAGGAGGTTATCTTAGGAATTATTTTATGGATACAAACAGTTATTATATCAAAAATATATAAAAATATCACAGAAAATAAATTAGTAATTACAGGTGCTTATGCCTGGGTTCCCAACCCTATATATTCAGCATTTGCAATTACATTTACAGGGATACTATGCATTCAAAATAACTTATTTCTCATAATATTACCTCTTATTTATTGGCTACTTTTAACTATAATTGTGCAAAAGAAGGAATTGTCTTAGAAAAGACATTTGGTCAAGAATATTTAGTATATAGATCACTGCATTCCTTGGTTGCCTAAAAATTGTGAAATAGAAATGATTGGTTTCTATAAACTTTCAATTATTTTTGCATTATCCAAATATTTTATTCTTAAGCCATATCTCCGATTTTCTGTAATGAAATGGAGGAAAATACTCCTTGAATAATGTCTAGACAAAGTAATAGTATTTTCAAACTGTTTAAATAAACTCCAATAAATCTTGATTGAAATTCTGAAAAGACTTAGAACTTTCAATTTGTCTGAACTATAGTGAGTTATTGAAAGTTTTTAGTGTTTTCAGAATTTCAATCTTAGCTTTATGGAGTTTATTTAATGTTTGAAAATACTATTACCTTATCTCATTACTCAGATGGTTTAGTTTTTTGAACTGTGCCCTGTGGATGATGAGGTGGTGCATAAATAGAATATAATTTTAGAGGTCTGTTTCCTGTATTAATTAAATTATGCCATGTACCCGCAGGAACCATAATTGCGCAATCATCTTGAACCCTTGCTTGGAAACTTAAGTTATTCTTGCTTCTTCCCATTCTAACCATACCTTGACCTTGTTCAATACGTAAGAACTGATCAACATCTGGATGAAGCTCTAATCCTATATCATCACCAACATCAATGCTCATCAAAGTTACCTGCAAATACTTTCCTGTCCATAGAGCAGTACGATAATTTCTATTTTGTATAGAAGCTTCATTAATGTTAACAACAAAAGGTTGTGGTCCGTAATCTTTTAATACAATTGGTCCCTTATTACAATTTTGCATTTGTGGACAATTAGGCGGACAAGCCATTCTTGAATTGTCCTCAAAATGAATATTAGGGGTATAAAAATATGGACATCCATAAGTTCTATAACCATTATTCATACCATCTTCATCATAGCCTGATGTATTGTCAAAAAAAGGGCACACATATGTCCTATGATTATTATACATATTGTTCCTTCCCTCTATAATATTACAAAATTATAATATGCAACAGCTTCTATAAATGTGCATTAATTTATTTTATATTATAAAGTATTTCTTAATTTCAAATGCTTAAAGTAATAGTATTGAAAAAACAGTTTAAATAAAATTTTATAAAACTTAGGCGTAAATTCTTAAAGAACTTAGAGTTTTCAATCTGTCTAAACGGTAGTGACTTATTGAATACTCTTGGGTTTTTAAGAATTTACGCCTTTAACTTTATTTAATGTCTTTTCAACACCATTACTTTATCCAAGTTTTAAACCATTAATAATTGTTTTTAAATTTTCTGCGCTTTGCTTAAGCTCTTCAACCTCATGCTGCTCAAGTGGAATTTGAAGCTTTTTCTCTATTCCCCTATTAGTTATAACACATGGTATACTTAAAGATACATCGTTAATTCCATATTCACCTTCAAGAGTTGATGACACTGGTAAAATACTTTCTTCATTTAAAAGAATTGCTTTTACAAGTCTACTTACACTCATTGAAATACCAGCACTTGTATAACCTTTAAGCTGCAAAACCTGAATACCAGCATCTCTAACTTCTTTATCTATTTCATCTTTATCATTATTATTATTTACACTAAAAGTTGCATCCAGTTCATCAAAAGGAATTCCCGCAATATTAACACCGCTCCATGCAGTAAAAGAACTTCCTCCATGTTCTCCAAGAACATAACCATGAACATTTTTACTATCTATATTATATTTTTTACCTATAATTTTTCTCATTCTTGCAGTATCTAGTAAAGTACCTGTACCCATAATTTTGTTTTTAGGATAATCAAAATTGTTCTGACAATAATAAGTGGCAATATCTACAGGATTAGTAACCACAATTATGATAGCATCCTTAGTGTATTTAGTTATATTCTCCATTATGGACTTCATAACTTTTACATTTGTATCTGCAAGAACTAATCTATCCATTTTTCCATCAAGTTTTAAACTTGGACCTGCTGTTATAACAATTATCTGTGCATCCTTGCAGTCCTCATAATTTCCTGCTCTAACATTGACATTAGGACTATATGCAAAAGATGTAGTATGACTTGCATCTAGTGCCTCTCCACGTGCCTTTTTATCATTTATATCTACAATAACAACTTCAGATAAAAGATTAAGTGAAAGTACAGAATTTAAAACAGCTGATCCAACCATACCTGCACCTACAACTACAAGTTTATTTTTAACAAAATTCATTATTATCCCTCCTATAAAATTACCTATATTATATTTTGTGAAAAAACTTTATATATAAACTATTTTGTGCATTTTTATTTTAGTATAACGTTGTACTTAAGTCAATAAAGACATAAATTACATACATTCAATTAGTAAATCACTATTTAGACAAGTAAACTTTCAATAAGATTTGCTTCAAATTATAAAAAAGACTTAGAAATTTTAATTTGTCTGAGCTTTTTTCAGCAAGTTATTAAAATTCCTTAGTCTTTTTATAATTTGAAGCTTAGTCTTATAATTTTTATTTAATGTTTCAAAATACTATTACTTAGCAATATTTTTACTGCCACTTTATGTCCGCTGCTTTTCTTGGAACTGTTCTTTTGTATTTAACATCAGGATACCCCACTATCATACATGTTACTATCTCTTTGCCATCCTTAACTCTAAGAAGTTCTCTTATTTTTTTATTTCCTTCTGCTGCTCTTATAAAAAATCCACTAAAGAAAGTGCCAAGACCTAATGCATCAGTCATAAGCTCCATATTAGACGATGCAAGTGCCCCATTAACCTTGGCAGCTGACGTTACAATTATAACTGCTGGCGCATTAAAGAAGATTTTATCATTCTCTTGATTTTCTTTATAATCATTGTACATGTTTATCCACATCTCAGCATATCTTTTATAAATCATATTTTCAGGCGTTAAATTTTCAAGTATTTTTTTACCGGCATTGTTCAGACTTTCAAAAACTAATTTCTTAAGTTCTTGAAGTTTCTCTTTAACTACTATATAGGATACATCCTGCATATTGCTTGCAGTTTGAGTAAACCTTCCAGCTTCTATAATTTTAAGGAGTTTCTCATCTTCAACATCTTTATCCTTGAAGCGTCTTATACTTCTTCTAAATTTTATAAAGTTAAGAAGCCTGTCTGCATCTATAGAAAATTCATCCTTATTATATTCTTTTACATCTTCCATGCTGTATTCATCCGTTGATATTGCATTTTTAGGGCATATTGCAATACAATGTCCACACTTAATGCAAGTAACATTATCTATATTTGCCTTCCCATCAACTATTTTTATATCTCGTGGGAAACAATCTTTAACGCATTGGCCGCATCCTACACACTTTTCCGTATCAACTTTCATCATAGCAATATTCTCTCCTTATAACTTAATATTTTGACATATTCATAAATAAAATTTATAATTGATTTGTGTCTTTTATAAGAAATATTTTTATACAAGCATTATTATATCACTGTAAAATTGGTTGTGTCCAATTAATTATATTCACACTATTATAACTAAAAGTTATTGATAAGGAGTATACATATGAATCTTCAACAATTACAATATTTCAAAAAAGTCTCTGAAACTAAAAACTTTTCTGCAGCTGCTGATGAACTTTCTGTAACTCAGCCAGCCTTAAGCAAAGCAATTTCTAAATTAGAGAATGAATTAGGCGTAACTTTATTCGAAAGAAATGGGCGTACTATAGAACTATCTCGTTTTGGTAAATCATTTTTAAGACATGCATCCTCAGCACTACTAGAAATAGAAACTGGAATTAATGAACTAAAAATTATGATAAATAAGGATAAAGACATTATTTCAATAGCTTCTACTTACTGCATTGGAACATACTTTTTGCCATTTATAATAAGTAATTTTTTAAGTTCTTATCCCGAAGCCAAATTTCAATTCAGTAATGAATCAGCTTCTCAAATACTAAAACATATACGTGATAAAAAAATATGTCTAGGCTTTTATGATGAAGTTAAAGCTATTAGTAATTACCCTGAAATTGAATCTGTCCCAATAAAAAAGGAAAATTACGTTTTAATTGTTCCTAAAAATCATACTCTTTCAAATAAAACAGAAGTCTCTTTAAAAGACCTAAAAAATGAATCCTTTATTGTATATTGTGATAAAGACAGTAATAATAAGAAGCTTTCTTATGCTGAATTTATAAATTATACACCTAAAATTTCTATTGAGCCCAATGAAGCCAGTATGCTAGGTGGCCTTGTAGCAGCTGGTGCCGGCATTACTATAGTTCCAAACTCACCACTTATTAACACAAATACGGTCTCAATCATAAAAATAAAAGAAGATATAGGCTATAAAACAATTTACATGGGTTGGCTTAAAAGCTTGAAGTTGTCTCCTACTACAAAAAAGTTTAAAGACTATATATTATCTTTAGCATCAGAAAATAATTAAATGTTTTATTACACTTGCAATAACAAATTCAGTAGCATTTACTTTTCTTACAAACTATGCAAAAATATATACTAAGATTAAATTATAAAAATTTTCTATCACATTAGTAAGGAGCGAGAATATGGCTACAATAAAAGATGTTGCGAAATTATCCGGTGTTTCCCCAAGCACTGTATCTATAATTTTAAATGGCAACTCAGCTAAAAGAAATATCACTGAAAAAACTCAAAAGAAAGTTATGTCAGCTGTAAAAGAACTTGATTATCATCCTAATATTTTAGCCAGAAAGCTTAGAAATCAGGCCGCACCCAATAAGCCTATAATAGCTTTATATTGGTCATCTGACATTCATGTAAATATAATATCTCGCTTTTTAAAGGGTCTTCAAGATAAACTTATAAAATTAAACTACTGTTATAATATTGTAATCTGCCCTTACAAAACCAACTACCTACATCTTGAAAAAGGTATAAATACACCAAATAATTTTGATGCTGCAATTATAGCAAATATATCAAACTCAGATATGGAATATTTAAACAAAAGTTATTTAAAGCTTCCTATAATTTTATTCAATCGCCTATCAGATAAGTATTCTTCTGTAAATGTTGATAATTATAGAATGGGAGAAAAAGCAGCCCTACTATTGTTAAAAAATGGTCACAAAAGTGCTGCTGCTATACTCACTAAATCCTTAAACAGAGCCATGGATTGTAGAAATAGAGGTTTTATTGAAACATGCGAGAAAAATGGCATTGACGTTTCACATAAAAACATTATATCAGCTGATAATTCACTGCATGGTGGATTTACTGCTGGAGAAGAGTTTATAAAAATAAAGGACACACCAAAAGCTTTATTCTGCAACTCGGACAGCATAACCCTAGGTGTACTAAACGTATTGAATAGAGAAAGAATATCTGTACCCAAAAATGTGGAAATTATCTCTATTGGCATGACTGATAATGAATATACTAAATTCAGCACACCACCTATTACTATAGTTGATATACCTATTGAAAAAATGGCTGGTAAATGTATTGAGCTTATTTCTGATATGCTAAGCCAAAAACTTGAAAAACCGACTTCAGTTTTTGTTGATGCTCCTTTGATAGTTAGAGATTCTTGTATGTGAAGTAGCATTAGTTTAAAACATTAAATAAAACTAGGCTCAAAATACTATTGCTTAGCTTAGACTAAAAGCCTCAAAATAATGATATAATATATTAAAGAGGTGATTTTAATATGCCGTTATCAAGTTTAAATAAAGAAGCCGTCAAAGATATTATTGATATCTTAACCAAAAACGTAAAGCCTACACTAATATATATATTTGGTTCAGCCGCTAGGAATGAGCTTAGAGAAGACAGCGACATTGATATAGCATATTTAAGTAATACAGTTTTATCAAACTATGAAATATTTATGCTAGCAAATCATATTGCTGATATTATAAAAAGAGATGTGGATTTAATAAATTTAAAAAATGCATCAACTGTATTTAAAGCACAAATTGTTGGAAATGGCAAAGTTGTATATTGCAGCGATAACACTAAGAGAATGTACTTTGAAATGTATGCTTTTAAAGACTATGCTTTATTAAATGAAGAAAGAAAAGACATATTGGACGGCATTAAAAAGAGGGGGAATATTTATGGGTAATGATGTTATTTATAATAAAATATCTACTATTGAAAGATGTGTAAATAGAATTAATGATGTATACAATAATAACTTTAAAAACTTAAGTGACTACACTAAGCAAGATTCAATAATATTAAACATTCAACGTGCCTGTGAAGCTTGCATTGATCTAGCAATGCATATAGTTTCAGAAAAGAAACTTGGAATCCCCCAAACTAGTCGCGATGCCTTTGATGTATTATATAGTAACAATATTATCGATTCCAAGCTTGCAAAAAATTTAAAAAGCATGGTTGGCTTTAGAAATATAGCCGTACATGACTATCAAACCATAAATCTCGATGTTGTAAAAGAAATAATTGAGAATCACCTTATAGATTTAAAAGAATTTTGTGATACCATTATAAAATATAAATTCTAGTACACAATTAATTATAATATTAAACTCTATAAATTAGTTATATTCTTACTATATGACTCCTTTAGTTGTACAATCTTACTCATAAAAGTTCCTCTAGGTACACTCAAAAGCTTCTCAACCATATCTGCTAAAGCTTCTGATTTCTTGAAAATTTCTTCATTACTAAATCCAAAAACTTCAGGATCAAATACAAAATATAATTCAGTAAGTATGAATTCAGCTGCTTCTTCTGGATAATCTGTATGAAATATACCTTCAGCTATTCCCTGTTTTATAATACTGGTAAGCATAGATCGCTTAGTAACTATCTCCTCTACAATTATCTTGTGATGCAGGCTTGTATTTTCGTCATTATGAAGTGTCTCAACAATTTTGTGTTTACTGCCAGCGCTGTCCTCCTTTGATTCAATATATAACTTTATTACTATCATTAGCTTTTCTACAGCATTAATATTTTTTTCTTTTACTTTTTCTTTCATTTCCAAAAGCAATTTTTCAGAGTTTCTGGTGAAAATCGCCATAAATATATCTTCTTTTGATTTAAAATAGTAATAAAAAGTTCCCTGAGCTACTGAAACTTTCTTTACTATATCGCTTACTGAAGTTTTATCATATCCAACGGTTGAAAAAAGCTCCTCTGCTGTATCAATTAATTCATTCTTTCTTTCTTCTGGATCTTTAGAAATTCTCAAGTTAATTCCTCCAATTGAACGTTTTTTCAGATACCTTAACTTAATTATAATTAGTTGATTGACATAAGTCAATCAATCATTACACTGTACTGCTTCTGCATTTCCTAAAGAACTTAACTTTTTTATTTCGGGACATATGAAACCCAAAAGAATTATTACTGAAATCAAATCTGTAATAGGTGTTGCTATCCATAATCCTGTAATTTTCATAAACTTAGGCAATATTATAAGCATTGGCATAATTACAATAACCTGTCTAAGCATAATCAAAATTATTGAATATTTTGCTTTTCCAACATACTGAAAATAGCTTGCTCCCAAGATCATAAATCCAAGTATAGGAAGGCTCATTGAATATAATCTCATAGCAGGTACTCCTATTACTATAAGCTCCTTAGTTCCTTGCCCAAAAGCATAAAAAATATTTTTGCTAAATACTTCAAATAAAACAAATCCAATTAAAGAAATAATGGTTCCAAATAAAACAGACAATTTAAATGCTTTAAGTATTTTACCATATCTTTTTGCTCCATAGTTATATCCTATTATAGGTTGAACTCCTTGATTAATACCAGTTACAGGCATCAAAACCAGCATATTAACATTATATATAATACCAAAAGCTGCTACAGCCATATTCCCACCATATACTAAACACTGCTTATTTATAATAATGTTTATAAGTGCTAGCGCTACCACCATTACAAATCCGGAAGTTCCTATTGAAAACGATGAAATAATAATATCCTTTTTTAGTTTTAAATTTTCGAAATGAATTCTTATGTTAGAATTTTTTGCAAAGTAAGGAGATGTAGAAAATATTGCACCAATTGCTGTTGAAATCACTGTAGCAACAGCAGAACCTGCGATCCCCATATGAAATACAAATATAAACAATGGGTTAAAGATTATATTTAAAATGATTGATATTAAACAGTTAACCATTGCCATCTTAGCTTTTCCCTGACCTTTTAAAATGTTATTCATAGAACAGTTTAAAACTTGAAAAGGAGTTCCTAAAATTATTATGCCTGTATAAGTTACTGCATAACTTAAAACCTTTCCCTTTGCTCCCAACAATGCAAGCATAGGTGTTAAAAAGCTATAACCCAAAATCATTAAGATAATAGACACTATAAAGGACAAAATAAATGTATTGCCAACAATAGTTTCACATTTTTTAATATCATTTTGTCCAAGATTTATTGAAACAAGTGAAGTTGCCCCTAATCCAACTAGCATAGAAAATCCCAGTATTACTAAAGTTACAGTATATGATATAGTTACAGCCGAAATTCCAAGGACTCCAACTCCAATACCAACAAACATTTTATCACAAACATTATACACTGCATTTGCAAGCATAGATATTATAGATGGTACAGAAAATTTCAATAAAAGTTTTTTGATATTTCCACTTTCCATTTCATTTACATTTGACATAGTTTTACCTCCAAAATACAATTGACTGACTTAAGTCATTTTTATTATACGCTACTGACTGACTTAAGTCAATAACCATTTATAATAATTTAATCATAAATCTTAGTTCTTTTAATTAAATTATCCTTTTCTTAAGCCATTCCATCGTGTATTCTCTGCTCCTATTTATAGGTGGAATTTCATCCCAAAGATTCGTAAAAAAATCTTTAAAGCCTCCAATTGTAATTGGCTCTTCTATACTGAATTCTTGCTCACCCATATTCATTAATAACTTTACGTTTTCTTTTAAAATCATAAATTTAGGAATATTTTTTATTGATGGTACTTTATCTACTACCGCAAGTTCATAATTAGGACAATTCTCAAGTAACCTAAGCATATTCTTGAAACATATCAATGTTTCATCATTATTAATATCACGCGGAACAATTATTTCTTTTATCTTATATTTATTTAATGCTTCTTCCACATTTTTTTTATGGAGTATAAGCCTCCCATCCATATCAAGAGAGAATACGTCACCATCTTTATTTATAATATCCTTCAAACTTCTATCATAATTGTAATTTATAATAGGCATTGTCTGAAGGGACATCAATTCCACATGTTTTTTTAAGGTATCTATTTCGTCTTCATTTGTATAAAAAAATGCTGAGCTTATGTAATCATTAGTTTCATCTGACACAAAAAGTATAGCTGCCAGGTCTTCAAATACAATAAATTCAAGAGGTGGAGTTATTGTGCCATACTTTATAAAATATCTAGGTTCATATCGTTTTTTTACTTCACTAAATTCCACAATATTTCTTACAAGGGTAGCAATCCGTGTATCATTGCTTTTTAATCTCCAAAGATGTTCTATTTTCCACCCAACTCTCAGTACTTTAGACACTATATCCAAAAAATATTGGTGAGTTTTTTCATATCCATCAAGTATATCTTTTTCACCTTGAAAGGTTATAAATATATTTCTATTTGGTTTCCTGTTCTTAATAGCAGCATTAAAAATTATTGTAGCATATTTAAAAACTTCCTCTTTTCCTTTTACAAATGGTGGTATTTTGCTTAATTTATTTTCTTTTTTCATCGCCGTATGGTATTTTTTATTTGCCGTCAAAGAATTTATTTGTGCTTCCCGCATTATATCTAAAATATCTGCTTGTATTTCATATCCCAAGTCTTCTATATAATTTTCGTAAGCTTTCGTGTCTAAGCCCTTTAAAATACAATTAGATATTTTTTCAATGTAATTTGATTTAAGTGAAGGTGTTCTCTCACCCCTAACCCACTTTCTAACATAAGATGCGTCAACATTTATTTCTATTGATAATTTAGAAGCTGTCCATCCTCTAAGTGTAAGGAGTTCCCCAAGTAAATCTCCAAATAATATTTTATTCTCCACGCATATACCTCCAAACAATTTGTCCAGTCCAAAATTGTCCCATTTTACATATAATAATAACATTTATTTGTATAATAAGTCTATATGCATAATAAATTGGAGGTAATACAATTGAAACCCGGAAAATTAATTGGTCAAGGCAGGACAGCTGAAATTTTTGAATGGGAAGAAGTTAAAATTTTAAAACTTTTTAGACCTGGAATTCCTAAATCACTAAGTGAAGCAGAATATAACGCCAGTCTAGAAATTAATAAAAAGATAACTTCAAGTCCTAAAGTTTATGATTTTGTTGAAATAAGTAACAGAAACGGTATCATATATGAGCGAATTAATGGAATAACAATGCTTACGATACTATCAACTAAACCATGGAAACTATCAAAAGAAGCTCATAGATTAGCACGATTACACAAATCAATTTAGCAAAAAATTAATTTTGAATTACCTGAATATAAGGATAGACTTAAATTAAATATATCAAAAGCAGATTTATTATCTGATGATATAAAAGAAAAATTATATAAATATATTGATAAACTTGCAAATGATAATATATTATTCCATGGAGATTTTCATCCAGACAACCTATTAATAATGAAAGACAAAGCAGTAATAATTGATTGTATGACTGCTGCAAAAGGTAATCCACTTGCAGATGTGGCAAGAACATCAGTGATGCTTAAATTCGGAGATATTCCAAGGAAATCTAACATTGAAAAAATACTTATAAATTTTTTTAGAAAAAAGCTTTATTTAGAATATATAAATATTTCAAAAGTAAATATAAATCAAATTAGGCAATGGGAACTTCCAATTGCAGCAGCTAGACTTATTGAATGGCTACCAGAAAGTGAAAAAAGAAATTTATTAAATTTCGTAACTAGTGAACTAGACAAGTTATATTAATTATAGTCTAAAAAAACTGTCTTATATTCCATTACAATATACGGTCATTCTAATTTGCTCAGTGCCTATGACTTTTCTGAGCTATGAAATTATAAAGCGTACTCCAATAATACGAACATTATTTGCAATTAATCCTAATACAAAAGGGAGATGAATAAAATATGATATTTAAATCTGAAATTTTTGATAAACTTCAGTTTCTTTTTGAAACTTATAAATTCAACGATCATAATCTTCACTGCATTATAAACTTTGATGTCAATATTAATAAAGCCATTTTAGAAAAAGCTATAATTATTATGCTAGATATTGCACCAATATTAAGCAGCAAATACGTAGAGAATGTCAAAGAACCCTACTGGGAAAAAATAGATAGTTCAAGTTTCAAAAATGTACTAACTTTTGTAAATACTAAAAGTGAATTTGATTCATTTATAACCTCAAGAACTAATGAAGCCACTGGTCCCCAAATGAAGGCTTGTTTATTTAGTTCAAACAATGATTCCCTAGGCATTCTTATGAATCACATGGTATGTGATGCTGCTGGTTTTAAAAAATATCTTTATTCACTGTGCAGTCTGTATTCGAATTTACTAAAAAATCCTGATTATAAGCCAAACTATATTCTTAATGGAGATAGAAGCATAAATATTATAAACAAACAATTTAGCTTTAAAGATAAGCTTAAAACCTTTATCTTTCAAAGCAAAGAAAGCAATGGTTTTATTAATTTAAATTTTCCTATGAGTACTGAAAAAGAAGTGAAACCATTTATATTAACACATGAAATCCCAGAAGATAGGTTTTTATCTATTAAAAAATACTGTAAAAATCACGGTGTTACAATTAATGATGCAACTCTTGCTGCTTTCTACAGGGTACTTTATAAGATTTTAAATAAAAACGAACTCAGTATATCAGTAGCCGTAGATATGCGCAAACATTTAAAAGATAAAAACATTAATGCACTTATAAATCTTACTGCTACCGTTATTAGCAATATACACTATGAACCTAATGATGCCTTTGATGATACTGTGAAAAAAGTTCATGAAAACATGAGTTTAAAAAAGGAAAATTTTATTGGACTAAATGCTTTTGTTAAACTTTCACTGCTCTTTAAATTGTTTAACTACAGTCATGCTAAGAAATTACTTAAAAATGGTTTTAAAAATCCGCTAATAGGCATGACCAATATTGGTATCCTGGACTCTAAAAAGCTTTGTTTTCAAAGTACCACAATTAAAAACGCTATTATGTTTGGATCAATGAAATACAAACCGTATTTTCAATTAGCATTAACAAGCTATAATAACATTATGACCTTTACTATAAATTTATATGGAAATTTAAAAGACAAAGAAAACATAGAAAACTTCTTTGCTTTATTTGACAAAGAACTTCCAAAATAAAAATGTAGGAGACATTATTTTATGAGAAAAAATTATATTGACTGGTTAAAAGCTATTTGCATACTGTATTTACTTCCTTTCCACACTGCTAGAATTTTTAATGCTAACGAAGCAAATTATATTCAAGGAAAGCCAAATGTGTTTTGCACTGCACTAGTAGATTCCTCTTTATGGTTTATGCCTCTTATGTTCTTGCTCGCAGGAATGTCCTGCTACTTTTCGCTAAAAAAGCGCTCTAATAAAGAATATTTAAAAGAGCGTTTTCTGCGTCTATTTATTCCTCTTGTATTTGGAATAATCATTTTTCTACCACCAGAAGGATACTTTGCCTATAAATCTCACTCTGGCAGCACTTTAGACTCTATAGCCTATTTGAAAAGATTTTTCTTTGATTTTTCTGATTTAAATGGATATCACGGAAGTTTTACACCTGGATCCTTATGGTTTATATTATACTTATTCATTATTTCTTTAATCACTTTGCCAATTATGAGAAAACTTTCAACATTCAAAAGCAAATTGCTTAAAACACCATTTAAAATACTACTTATATGTATTCCAATCACTGTAGTTTCAGCAGTTCCAAGCATCGCCAATAAAAATATATTTATATATGGAATTTTTGTAATTTTAGGTTTTTTAATAGCTTCAGATGATAATATTTTCGATATGATTGAAAGTCACAAAATTTTCTACCTTATGTGTTCAATTATTGGATATATAATAATTTTCATTGAAATAACTTCAATAGGCTGGCAGACAGGTTTTACTCTGCTTGGAATAATTTTTTCATTAATATATTACTTTACCATATGGGTTTCATTGCTTACATTTTTAGGCTTCGGTAAAAAATATTTAAATTTCAGAATAGATTTTCTCTCTTATTTTTCACATGCATCTTTCACCATATATATTGTTCATCAAACTTACATTGTTATATTTGCATATTTTATTTTAAAACTAACAAACATATTTGCACTTCAATATATTATAATTATATGCCTTTCACTTGCAGCTAGTTTAATAACCTATGAGGTATTGAAAAGGTTCAACGTATTTAGATTTATGTTTGGAATTAAGTAACTATAGGTACCTAAAAAGGAAAAGCGACCATGATTTCTAGCTAATGGTTGCTTTTCTTTTCTAATAATTAAATTCTAATACCCAAAATAGATGTCTCAATTTTTATTATATTTATTTTTTCTATGGTAAAGTTTTAAATCATCATTAATTTATTATCATAATACATTCAGGAATAACTTTTAAAAATATATTAACTAAAGCATATAGAGTGCTCCTCATTTATATGATTAATTTATTTGAAAGTTGGGGGGGATGAAAGTTATATTACCCAATACATTAATGATAATATTTTTTGTATACTTATCCGATCTTTCGTTTTCAATCATATTCGAATTATTTATTTTTACGTTTTCATCTAACTTATAAATTTCATCTTTAATATTATTTTTATTTTCAACCAATCTAGTCTTTAAATCTAAAAACACATTAAACATTTTACGTAAAACATCAAAGTTTTGGGTTTCTAACTTTTCACCTCCTAATGCTTTCATAATTAATTTAAGAACATAAGGTTTAACATTCTTCAAACTAGCACTCCTCCAATAAACAATAAATTCGTATTATTGGCCGGTTGCACCACTAACTCAAAATTTCTAAGGTGCCCAAATAAAAGAAATTTTTCATAGTTTCCAATGTATAATTTTACCCTATATAAAGCTCTTAACACTATAATTGTCGACTAAATAAATCATTTTTTTATACTTGTTACTAATTTTTTTTATATTTTTCATTAAAATGTAATTAAATCCAATGTTCATTAGCACTTTGCTGCATTAAAAATGTATTATTTCATTTCTACTGAGGCAAATAATTTATCCATAAACAAGCAGTACAATGCTCCAGTGCCCAAAAGTCCAAAAAAATATATAACTAAACCCCAAACTAAGCTATGAAATACAAAATATCCTATAACCCCTGCTACTATTCCAGCCGGTGCAAATGCAAGTATATCAAATACCGTCATTAAGAAACCATTTTTTTCATCATCAAAAGAAGGCATAATTAAGTTTATTAAGAATTTATTAAACACTGTAATTATATATGTACCCCATAATGCAAAAAGTAAAAATAAAGAGCCAAATAAACTAACTCTTCTATTCATAATTACAATAGGAAGTACAATACAAAAATCAAATATAAAATTCCCTATGAACTCGAAGAAATGAAGCGAAACTATTTTTTCCCACGCATTGCCTGGTACTATAAATAAATACTGTTTTGTTCTTTCATATTTTAATGAAGTTACACTCATTCCGCCTGAAGTTACCATAACAAGTGCAGTTGTAAGATACCCTTCTAAAATTTTACTTGAACTCGTATTCCGTCCTAAATATGCCGCAAACATAGAAATACCAAATGCTAACCCCCAGGATATATACCTAATCACATTAGTAGACGTTCTTTGATTTACAATATTTGCTTTCCATATAAAAGCCCAAGCACCCTTAAATTGAAATTTATCCTTTACAGCCTTGGCTTTTCTATCTTTTTCACCATCTATATCATTTATAATTTCATCATTATCTATAGATTTTATTGTTTCTTTATTTTTTTCTATAACTTCAATAGTTTCCACTGCTTCTTCGTAATAATCCTCAGCAAAATATACCGCTAAAGAGAAGAACACTAGAGCTATGATAAATAATGCAATAACTTTGTATATAGGATTGTATCCTGAAAAAAAAGGTGAAATCAAAACATCTCTTGTCCATCCTATTACTGGTACACTGCTAATTATATTACCGTTAAGGCTCCAAAATAATCCTTTCACAATGTTATGCTTATATATTATAGAACCTACCACATATGCTCCTGATACTATCATACACACATATACAAAACCTTTAATTACTCTACCCACTTTAAATTTCATGCACACAGAATATATAAAAAATGAAAGTGATTTTAAAAACAGAGTTAAAAATAATAAGCCAAAAGCAACATACACAAAATTGCTCAAATTTATCTTATAATATCTAACTCCATATAAAAGATATATAACTATAAAAAATAAAATTGTTCTAATACCGCTAATAATGCTTCTAATCATAGTCCACAAATATATTGTTCTTGGTTCAATTGGAGATGAAAAAAGATAATTTGCATCAGATACACTGAACTGGCTTGGCCTATATTTATTTGCAGCAGAATATATTGAATAGAAGAAAACAATTAAAATTATCATGGTTACAATTAAAGAAATAATGTTAAGTGTAAAATTATCTTTAACCGAAATATCAACAATTGTTCTTTTTTTTGAATTCCTTCCATTAAATAAAGGCAGCGTAAACATTAATATTAAAAACAAATATGACCACACAGTTTTTATTGCTGTGAAGGGATGTGTCATAGTAATCTTAAGATGATTTTTAAACTTCAAAAATTCTATATACGACAAATTTACACAATCACGTATAGGATTATTCTTTTTCATCCTCTGTTACCTCCAGAAATAAATCCTCTAAAGAAGTATCTTCTCCTGCATTAACTTTGTGTCTTAAATCTTCTATAGTTCCTTCCATAATGAGAGTTCCCTTCTTTAAAACAACTATTCTATCACAAAGCCCTTCAGCAGTATCAAGCATATGTGTACTGATAAGAAGAGATTTTCCTTCAGCTCGCAGTGCTTTAAAGGCATCCTTAAGTTCTCTTATAGCTTTAGGATCAAGACCTATCAAAGGCTCATCTACTAAAAATACATCTGGTTTATGCAAAAGAGCGCAGCAAATTGATAGTTTTTGTCTCATTCCCTTAGACAAGTTGCTTCCAAGGCTATCCTTTTTATCCCAAAGGTCAAATTTCTTTAATATCTCCTCTCCATATTCCTGCCAATTATCTATATAATAAGCTAATGCAATAAATTTCAAATGTTCCCAAACAGTAAGCATAGGATATATATCTGGTGTTTCCGGTATGTATGCAAGTTTATATTTTGATTCCTGTTTTGTACTATCTATACCATCTACGAAAACCTTTCCATCAGTTTTCCTGAGAAGTCCGAGTATACATTTTATAGTTGTAGTTTTTCCTGCTCCATTAGGTCCTGTAAGTCCAACTATTTCTCCTGAATTAAGATGAAAAGATATACCATCAACTGCCTTATTTTTTTTATAGTACTTTTTTAAGTTTATTACTTCTAATACCATGTTACTCATAAAACTCCTCACATTCTTAATATAGTATTTTTAATTATTACAAAAATCCCGATGGGCAAGTCGGGATTTTTTGGGGGAGTATGAAAACATTATAAATGTCTTCACTAATTTATATTAATTATAGATACATAATTTTATATACCTATAAAGATAAAACATTTTTATTTTTGTATTTCAACATCAACATTATAATTTGGGAATAACTTTCCATTATTATTGTCTATAGATATATCCACGGGTACACTTGATTCTCCACTTGAAGAACTACTCTGTACACCAGCTGTTGTGCTATCATTTGAAAGTACTTCGTTTCCTATTCTTGTTACTTTTCCAGTTAATTTTACTGATGTATCATATGCTGGTGTTATAGTAACTGTTTTTCCAACCTGTACATCCTTTATAAATTCTTCTCCTACTTTTGCTTTTACATAAAGGCTATTTAAATCCTGAAGTTCTAAAACTTTCTTCTCTGCAGTTAATATATCACCTTTTTGATAACTTATATTTGTTACAACTGCATTATCCATATCTGATATTATATTCTGTCCACTTATATAAGACTCATCTTTATTTGAGTTATATCCATCCATTTCTACAAGAGTATCATTTTTCTTAACTATTTGTCCTTCTTTAACATCTACATTTTTTACTTTTACTATAGCTTGTGCTGCTGTACTATCTATTATTATGTTTTCTACATTTGAAGATTGTATTGTTCCAGAAGCATCTACTGTATTTTTAACCTTTGTTGTAGCCTTTTTTGTTTGAGTTTTTTTAGCTGTACTTCCACAGCCTGCGGCAAATATCATAAGTCCTGCTAGTGCTAACACTGTAATTGTTTTTACTTTTTTCATTTTATTCTTCTACCACCTTTCCATCTTTAACATATATTATTCTCTGTCCATATTTTGCTGCTTCCGCAGAGTGAGTAACCTGTACTATGGTTTTTCCCTGCTCTATATTTATTTTTCTTAAAAGTTCCATTACTTCAGTTCCAGTTTTGCTATCAAGATTTCCTATGGGCTCATCTGCAAGTATTACATCAGGCTCATTTATTAATGCTCTTGCAATAGCAACTCTCTGCTGCTGTCCACCTGAAAGCTCTCTTGGTGTATGTTTTCTTCTTTCTGTAAGTCCAACTGTATCAAGTATATTTTCTAATCTATCTTTGTAATTTTTTACTTTCTTTCCATCCAGTAATATTGGTAACATTATATTCTCTTCTACATTTAAATTTGGTATCAAATTGTAAAATTGAAATACAAAGCCTACATCTCGTCTTCTCATTATACTCTGCTGTTTGTCATTCATTGTTGAAAGTTCTTTTCCCGCTATCTTAACACTGCCTGATGTCGGCTTATCAAGTCCACCAAGTAAATATAAAAGAGTACTTTTTCCTGAACCTGATGGTCCCATTATAGAGACGAATTCTCCTTCTTTTATATCTATATTTATATTTTTAAGGACTTCTACATCCATTTTTCCAAGTTTAAAGGTTTTATTGAGCCCCTTTGCTTCTATTACATTCTTAGCTTCTCCCTTTACCTCTGCTAACACTTCCATTTTCTTACCTCCTTGTTTATTCATATTTAATAGCTTCTATTATATTAAGCTTAGACGATTTTAGCGATGGAACAATTGAAGATATGATTGTTATCAAAATACCAAGTATTATACTAATCACAAAATCGCTAGTTGAATAAACCATATCCATAGGTAAATTTGCTACCTTTAACATAGCTGGTATAGCATGAACCATTAGAGCTCCTCCAATTATTCCTCCTATACTTCCTATAAGTCCTACTGAAAGTGCTTCTACAAATAGCATTTTTTTAGTTTGTCCTCTATTCATTCCTACAGAAGCATACACAGCAAGAGATCTTTTTCTTTCTATAAAGCTTATAACAAAATTATTTATTACCCCAAAAGCTCCAATTATAAGAGCTATTATAGGAAATGCTTCTATTAACATCATCATTGCACTGTTCTGCTGTTCATTTTGCTTTTCCATATCAGACACAGTTTGTATGCTAATTTGCCTTGTTTTAAACTTTTCAGTTAACATTTTTGCCATGCTAGCTGTATCCTTGTAAGTTTTAATACACAAATCAGAACATTGATATAATTTAAAATCACCTTTTGCATATTTAGTAGGTATAATCGCCATATTTCCATTGTTCATTAAGCTATCAAAAGAACCTACTATTTTATAATCCTTATATCCTCTACCTGTTTTAATGCTAATATAATCTCCTATGTTTTTATTAAATCTTTTTAAATTACTATCTGTTAATATTACTGTTCTCCCGTCATTATTGTATTTATTAAACACTTCATTTTGAGTTTGAGTTAAATTTATCTTCCAGAAATTTTTAATATAATATTGATCCATGAACATTATATCTGCTAATTTGTCTGTACTTCCATTTACCTCTATATTACGAGTTTCGTAAATTTCCTGTATTTCACTAATTCCAGCCATATTCTTCATATGACTTATTGTATCTCTATCTAATGAATTACCATCATTATTACCTACATATATATCAAAATTAAATATGTTGTAAGCACCATTAACAGCTTTTCCAAGACTGCCACTTACTACATTGAGCATAAATAAAGTGGATATGCCAATTATAAGCAAGCAAATATTATTTATTAAGCTTTTATTCTTTCTCAAATTCTTAGCTGCTAAACTTCCTTCATTTCCAAATATAATGTTATAAACTTTATCAAATACTTTTACAAGAAGTTCTGTCATAAACGGAGCAAGCAGTATAACTCCTATAACCGAAAGAATCATGCATATTCCAAGTGAAGCAAGCGATGTTCCCTTACTCAGTGAAGAGTTATTAATAATACTTGGAACAGCTAAATCACTTAATATAAATAATATTCCTAAAATAAGCTTCCATAATTTTTCCTTTTCCATTGTATCTACAGTATTGAGTACAACATCTTTAACTGATAATTTTGATGTTTTTATTATAGGTATAATAGCACTTAAAAATGAAATGACTACTGCAAAAATAAATGCACTTAATAGTTGTCCAAATGTGTAACTAACAGAAGCTGTAAAGCTTACATCGCTGGACTCTGATGCTGTTAGAATCTTCATCAGCAATTTTAAAATGCCTATTCCTGCGAGATTTCCTACAATTCCTCCGATGATTCCATATATTATACTTTCTCCTACCAGCACTAAACTCGTAGACATTCTCGTAGCACCTATACTTCTAAAAGTCCCTATTACTGGCAGTCTTTCTGCAACTATTACCTTAAATACCGTATATATTATGAAGATACTCATCATTAAAACTACTACCATCATAAGTCTGAAAACCATAGTTACTTGACTTAACTGTTGATCTATAGCTTTTTCATCAATTATTTTGTTAACATTGTAGTTCTTATAAACAGTCTTTAATTTACTAATTAAACTATCCATATTTTTAGGATCCTGAGCTTTGATATAAAGACCAGTATACTGATTATTGATTCCATCAATATCTTGGGTTACACTCTGAGGGGTTACTGCCATCATGCTCTTGGGACTGTCAACTCCAAATAGACCTTTATTATCAGCTATACCTACTATAGTAAATTTTTCTTTATTCCCATTTATCCCTATTGATAAAGAAATTTGCTGTCCTAATGATAATTTATATCTATCAGCATTTTTTTTACTTATTATAATTTTATTTCCACTAAATGGTTTAAGTCCTAAACTGTCATTTAAATAAACAACTCCCATTTGCTGCAAATCAGAATAATTAAAGCCTTCAAGTGATACTGATATATCCTTATCGTTGGTCTTATACGCCGCACTGGCATCTACTTCTCCAACTATATAATCAGTTTTACTTCTAACAACATCAGCTTTATCTAAACTAACATATGGGCTTGGGGATTTACTGCTTGCACTTACTGTTATGTCAGAACTTCCTGTAAACTGCTTTGCTATATCAATATAAGTTTGCTTTATACTTGTACTTATTCCACTAGAAGCAAAGAAAAGTGCAGATGATGCCATAATTGAAAACACTACAAGGAAAGTTCTCAATTTTTTCTCTTTTATGTTTCTTAGCATAAATTTAAGAATTATTGCCATTAAAATTTCACCTCTATCTTTATTTTAAAACTTTATTCTAACGGTGAAGTGTAGGGTCTTTTTATATATTAAACTGTTAACCCATATAAATTAAATTCTGTATCACTGTTCTACATTCATAGTACACTATTGGGACATGTTAGTCAATACTATATTTTATAATTTAGTATCTTAACATTATTTTTCCCACTTCCTTTCAAAAAACTAAAACGTAAATTTGAAATACTGTTATAATTATAGACCATTTATTTATTTATAAATACTGACAAAAGTCATAAAAAATAATTAAAAAAGTCATATTTTATTAACAATGTTTACAACTATGCTATATCATATGGTACTAATTATTGCAAGTTACCATACTATATCTTTCACGCAAACTTACATACGTTCTTACTAAATGGGTAATTAAAGCTGCTTATATAGGCAATGCTGAAATAATGCAAAAGAGTGCCCTAAGCAGCCAACTTAGTTGATTTGAGCACTGTCATAGCATGGAAAGTATCCAGACAGTTATTTATTTTCATCAATAAATCTGTTAAAAACTTCATTGATTTTCTTTGAATTTCCTGTCATCAGATGACCTCCTGCTTTAAAGGATACAAAAGTATTTTCTTCGCCCATAAGGCCGCTTTACGTGGCCTATGAGTTTCTCAGTTTTTAACTCTTAATTGTTTTTTGACTTTCTCCACAAAAGTCCTTACATTTTCCTTCTCCTCTTCAATTTTACCTTTAGATAATGGTGCCCTTCCTAATCTATCGCATAAACTAAGTCTTGCCACTTCATGAAAAGATGTTTCTTTAGTCATACGTTTAACATCCGCAAAAGGCATATCCTTAACTACAAATAATATCTGCATATGCCATCTTACAAGCTTAGTTACCTTATATATAAATTCATCATCTTCATCAAAATACTTTAAAAACTCCTCTGCCATGTTCTCACCAACCTTATCATGGTCATATGCCGTTATTTTGCCTTTACGATTTCTTGTAGTCTTTGCCTTCCCTATATCATGCAGAAGTGCGGCCCACATAAATGCTCTTTTATCTTCACTTTTATCCTTAATTCCAGCAGCATTATCAATTACAAGCATTGTATGGTTCCACACATTTCCCTCTGGATGATGCTCCTTATTTTGTTCAGTATTTTTTAAATCACTTAACATTGTAAAAGGGTATTCATTTAAACTTCCGTTTTTAAGTTCCTCATTTAAGTATTCTGATGGTTTCATATCTTGAAGCAAATGTTTTTCTATATTCTTAAAAATTTCTTTGCTGTTATACATACTTTCCCTCCTATCATCAATAATATATCTTTATTTGATTTGCAATATAAAAATAAATCGAAGCAATAGTATTTTGAAACATTAAATAAAACTCAATAAGTCTTATCATAACTGATGGTTGTGTCATAGGCTCATTATACTTGTGTATAAAATACAGAATATATTAATGTCTACTACTAATAGTAATTATTACCACAAACTTTATACTAGCACTTTCTAAATTGCTCAAAATTCCGTAGGCACGGAGGAATTTTTCCCTTATACTACCGTAGAAACAAATTAATAATGCTGAAGGAACGATTAAAAAAAATTCTAATAAATCTTGACTTAAAAAACATAAAATACTTAGATATTTCAATTTGTTTAACCTGTAGGGAGTTATTGAAATATCTTAGTCTTTTATGTTTTTTGAATCTTAGATTTATAGGATTTTTTTAACGCGACGAAGCATTATTAATTTGTATTGCAAGTCTCTCATTTGTTTTCTGTATTATCTCCTCAGGATACTCAAGATATTTTAAAAGCTTTACTGCATTTCTCGTTCTGCATATTCCATATTTTAATTTGTAATCAAATTGGAGTCCATCGCTATTTATATCTTCACTAAAATAGCAGCATAAATACTTATCTTTAAGTATTTCAGTTAATTCCAAATCGTGTGTTGCAACTAGAGTTAATGTATTATGTTTATTTATGTAATTTAAAATCTCCGCCGAAGCATTTACCCTCTCAACAGGATTTGTTCCTCTAAATATTTCATCTATTATACATAGAACTGCCCTATCTTCACTGCACTCACTTATTATCCTTTTAAGTGCCTCCGCTTCCCTAAAGTAATAGCTTTTCCCTGAAGCTATATTATCCTCTGGGCTTATTGATGTCATTATCTTAAAGAAACTTGTTTTATAAGATTTTGCTGCACAAGTATAAATTGTCTGTGCTAAAAGAGCATTTAATCCTATAGTTCTTAAAAAAGTTGATTTTCCAGACATATTAGTTCCTGTTAATATTATTCCCTTATTATCTAAATTTATAGAATTTGATACTGGATTTTTAACAAGAGGATGATATATTTCTTCACCTTCTATTATTCTTCCTTCATCCACAAATTGCGGTTTTGAGTAATATTCAAGACCTTCTCTAAAAGAAGCTATTGACATAAGTGCATCCATTTCACCTAATGTTTTATAAAGCTCTTTTAATTCCTTCTTCATCCTTTTTATATCACCTATAGAATTAAAAAACTTTCTTTCTTCGATTGGAAGCATATTATAAACAGCATCTCCAGCAACATCTATTCCTTCTACTCTTTCTATCCCTGCTGTCTTCTTTGCTACTACCATAAGTTTAGATGAAGTCCTTTTTAAAATATCCGTATAATATTTAATTTCAGGACAATCTATTTTTGAAATTCTGTTGGCAGTATTTATAATTCCATTTAAATATCCAAGTGATTCCATATAAAGCTGTACCTTATTCTTAAATTTATTATGCTCAATAGTATTAATTGCAATAAGCACAGCCAGGATCATTAAATATCTGAATTTAAATATTGGAATGGTAAGTAAAGAAGCTATCGTACCAAAAAATAAAAGGTTAAACAACTTTCCATAATTATAATTTACATCTATGTCCCTCCATATTAAATCCGGAACACCATTTTCTTTTCTTCTTCCAAGCCTAACAAATTCTAATCCTACTTTTTCTCTTACTTCATTGTTTTCTTGAAATGCCTTTATTATAGAATCCCTCTCCATAAGCTTTTCTTTATCAAATTCAGGAGTTTTGAATATCTTATAAAGCATTTCTTCACCCGGCGATGTAAGTGTTCTATCTGCAATCTCAAATACTTCATCCATGGTAAGGTCACTCCATGTTTGATCATCTATATTGAATTGGTCTTCATTATCTTTTTTATCAAAATCAAAGAATCTTTTTATATTTTTTATATTTCTCTTCCTTTTTTGAAATTGCCCCCAGTGTTTTTTAAAGCGTTCATAATTTAACTTATGTATTATTCTTGCCTTTGCATAATATATTAAGAAAATCAAAGCTATGCTCGCACACATGCCAATGAAATAAAAATAATTTTTAGATCCCATTGCCACTTGAAAAAATATAAATGCTGCAACAGCAAGAATAAGCGTTGAAATTATACTGTACATATAAAGTTTATCTTCATCCATAAGACTTTTCACTTCCTTATATTTAAGTTAATGAAATTATATTATTTAGGAAATGACAAGTCAAGCTTTGTTATGGTAATAATCTTCTTTTATCTCTTACGAAGAATGCAGCTTCTCTTATATTATCTAAATTTAGAAGTTTCATAGTAATTCTTTCAAGACCTATTGCAAGTCCCCCATGAGGCGGCATACCAAATTTAAATATATCTAGATAATTTTCAAAGCTTTCAGGATTAAGACCTTTATATATAATGTTATTTTTAAGCATCTCATAGTCGTTTATTCTCTGTCCACCTGTTGTGATTTCCATACCCCTAAAAATCAAATCAAAGCTGTGGGTTAATTTTTCGCTGCATGGCATTGTGTACATAGGTCTTTTTTCTCTAGAATAATGAGTTAAAAATACAAAATCAGACTTATATTTTTCTTTAACATATTTTCCTATAAGCTCCTCTCCTTCATGGTCTATATCCGTAGTAATATCATTCTTGTTATACTCCTTTTTTAATATTTTAATAGCTTTCGCAAGTGGCATAGTTAAAATTTCATCTTTAATTTCAGGTATATTAATCTTCAAAATTTCTATTTGTCTTTTACATTTTTTCTTTAGATTTTCAAATATATATTTCAATAATTGTGTTTCAAGTTTTATTAAATCCATCTCATCCTTAATAAATGCCATTTCTAAATCCATACTCACATATTCATTCAAATGACGTTTTGTATCGTGACTTTCAGCTCTATAAACATGACCTATTTCAAACACCCTTTCATATCCTGCTGCTACCATCATTTGCTTATAAAATTGAGGACTTTGCGCCAAATATGCTTTTTTATCAAAATACTTCACTTCAAATAATTCTGTGCCACCTTCTGCTCCTTCAGAAACTATTTTAGGTGTATATATCTCAGTAAAACCATTTTTGAGTAAAAACTCAGAAAATCCATGGGCTATTTCAGTTTCAATTTTAAATATTGAACTCACTTTTTCGTTCCTCATACTTAGTACTCTATTATCAAGCAAAGTTTCAATATTTAATTTCATATCGTCCTTGTTTATTTCTATAGGTATTTCTTCTTCCACTTTTGATAGAACATTTAATTTTTCCACCTCAATTTCACATTCTTCTTTAAAAGCTTTTGCTGTACCATAAATTTCAATTACACTTTCTATCTTAAGTCCCTTGATATTTACACTTTTAGTATCTATAACGCATTGAATAATACCGGTCCTGTCTCTCAGCAAAACAAATGCTATTTTCCCAAGCTTTCTTATTTTATGAACCCATCCTTGAAGTTTAATCTCCTTCCCTAAATTATCTCTGCTTTCACTTACCAAACATCTTTCCATAACTTTACCTCCTAAATTTTAAATATAAAAAAATCGCCCCTAAAAAGGGACGATTTTTAACGCGGTACCACCCTGGTTAATCAATTTGATAAACATATTCAAAAACACTACTAACGCCTTATTTTAAACAAATGTAAAAAATAAAAGCCTTCACTCGTATAAGGAGTGAAAGCTTTCCACGGTGCCATCCTTTTGAATCAACAAATTGATTCTCTCTATCATTTTAACGGTAGAAACCGTATTATCCTAATTAGTTCAGATAATATGCTCTGAGATGTCTTTCAATTTAAGGCTTTACTTGGGCTCACACCATTTCCCAATTCGCTTATAACCCCATCAAATTTACTTTTCTCTTCATTGCATTTATACTATAAAACTTTATTTAAATAAGATTATATTCCTAAAATTGTGCTGCGTCAATCAATTGTTTTTTTGAAATCGCTTGATATATATACATAATATGTATTAATATTAAATATATGTATTCAAATAGGAGGTATTATTATGAACAAAAGTACTTATTTTAAAAAACTTTCAATTTCCTTTTTACTTTTAGTCAGCATTATTTTATGCTGCTCTTTTAATGTACAAGCTAGTGAGGTCACCTGGAACTCTTCTAACTGGAACAACTTAGATTGCAGTATATACTGGTATGGCCTAGGAAATAAACCTTATAAATTTATACCTGGACAAGCTAATCAAGCTTTTGATCCTTCAAAACCAACAATATTATATATCCATGGTTGGCAGCCTGGCTATTACATCGTAAAACATAGAGAATCATTTTATATTTACGGCAAAGATACGGCAGATGATTGGATTAAAAAGGGATGGAATGTAGGTGTATTTTATTGGAATCAATTTTCAGATGAAGCAAGTGTTCTAGATGCAGAAGCTAAAATTTGGACAACAAATGGTCCTCAAAAAATGCGTTGGAGAAGAGCTAACGGTTCTTATGATACTTCAAATTCAATAAACATGACAGCCGCTCAACTTTTATATAATCAATATGTACAGGCAATGAAAAATTATACGGGTAACGAAATAAGAATTGCAGGACATTCTCTTGGGAGTCAGATGGCAATTTCACTCACAAAACAAATAAGTGATAATGTTGATAGTGGGAACATCTCTCATGAATTGCTTCCAAAACGCGTAGCCCTTTTAGATCCTTATTTTTCAAATCTCCCAAAATCATACTTAGGTTTTAAGTGGACAGGTGAAGTTGCACGAAGCTATGTTAGAACTTTAATAGATCAAAAAAATATTCCTTTTGAACTTTATACTTCATCAGATTTAACTAAAGGCATAGCTGGAGATGATAATATTCCTCTTCAGAAAATGTGTGCAACCTCATATATGAGACCTACATTTTATGATGATATACAGCAGATTGAAAGACACTATGCTGCAAAATACACATACTTTTCTTCTATGTCTTCAAATCCACCACTAGAATGCTACAATAATGCATTAACAGGAAATGTTGCCGCATCTGCAAGTACTTCAGATTTTAGAATAGCCCAGATGATGGGTATAACAGCTCATTGGGTTCAAACAGGTGGTAGAGATTCATGGGATACAAGTGATGACATTTATGAAAAGCAAGTAGACAGTACTGATTTTACACCAGCATCCGACTTAGCTATTAATTGTTCCAAGACTTCAATTAACCCAGGCGAGTATACTTCAGTTAAAGCTACTGTAACTCCTTGCAATGCTACAAATAAAATGGTTATATGGTCATCTTCCAATAGCAATGTTGCTAAAGTTTGCACGGATGGTACAGTTAAAGGAATAGCTCCAGGTAAAGCTACAGTTACAGCCGAAACCACAACTGGAATTATAAAAACAATTAATATTACAGTATTAAATTAATAAAAAATAAAAATCCAGTTATTTAAAAACTGGATTTTTATTTTAGAGATAGTTAGTTCTATTATGATTTATTTAAACATTTATACCATAGTTGAATTTTTAACTATGATATTATCTAATGGTCCTGCCTCAGCTATATCTTTAGAAATATTCCTAAATTTTTTAAAGTTATATTTAAACTTATCAGATAATTCTTTAGCTTTCTCATCATATTCCTCTTTGTCTTCCCACATATTTCTTGGATCAAGTATATTTTGTGGAACTCCTTCACAGCTCTCTGGGATAAGCACTTTAAACACTGGATGCTCATAAAATTCAACATTTTTAAATCCATCTGATATGATAGAATTAACCATTGCCCTAGTATATGTAAGATTAATTCTTTTTCCCTTATTATAATTTCCGCCTATCCATCCTGTATTAACTAAATATACTTCGGCATCATATTCATCGATTTTTTCTCCAAGAAGCTTAGCATAAACTACTGGATTTAAAAGCATAAAAGGTTCTCCAAAACAAGCTGAAAATGCAGCTTTAGGTTCTGTTATTCCTCTTTCTGTTCCAGCAACTTTGCTTGTATATCCAGACATAAAATAGTACATTGCCTGTTCTTTTGTAAGTTTACTTACTGGGGGCATTATTCCAAAAGCATCTGCTGTTAAAAATATTATCTTCTTAGGGCTGCTTCCAGTTCCATTTAAATCTACATTATCTACATGATTAAGTGGATATGCTGCTCTAGTATTTTCTGTAAATCTATTATCATTATAATTTGGAACTCTATTCTCATCTAAAACAACATTTTCTAAAACTGTTCCAAATTTTATTGCATCATATATTTCTCTTTCCTTATCCTTATCAAGTTTTATTACCTTTGCATAGCATCCACCTTCAAAATTAAATATTCCATCACTACACCAACCGTGCTCATCATCACCTATAAGTTTTCTTAAAGAATCAGTTGAAAGCGTAGTTTTTCCTGTTCCTGATAGTCCAAAGAATATTACAGTATCATCATTCTTCCCTTTATTAGCAGAACAGTGCATAGGAAGTACTCCTTTTTGTGGCAATAAAAAATTCATTACAGAAAACATAGATTTTTTTATCTCTCCAGAATAAGCAGTCCCTCCTATAAGAACTATTTTTTTAGAGAAATTTATCAAAACAAAAGCTTCCGAATTCAATCCATCTGCTGCTCCTTTAGCCTTAAATCCTGGTGCAGAAATAACATTAAATTCTGGGATATGATTTGAAGTATCATTTAATCTTACAAACATTTGATTTGCAAATAAAGCTTGATATGCACATTCACATACTACCCTTATTGGAAGAGCATATTTGGGGAGTGCACCCACGCGCCCATCAAAGACAAACAAATCCTTGTCCTTTAAATATTCAATTACATCCTTATAAATCTTATCAAATACTTTTTCTTCAATTGGCAGATTTACTTCTCCCCAATTTATTTTATCCTCTGTTATGCTATCTTTTACTATAAATCTATCCTTAGGTGATCTTCCTGTATACTTTCCTGTATTTACAACAAATGCACCTTTATTAGATAATGTTCCTTCTCCTCTTTTTACAGCAAGTTCTATAAGTTCAGCTGCTGGGATATTTCTATATAATTTTTTATAATTTTTTATATTCAAATAATCCATATTTATTTCCATAAAAATTATCCTCCTTTAATTAAAATGAATCTTCTATAATTTCATTTATTTTATTTAGTACATCTTCAACGGAATGTTTCCTACTTCTGCTGCACTCTGCCGCTATTCCATCGCACAATAGACATCTTCTTCTAGGAAGACCAACCTCAGTTCTACTTAACAATTTATAATTATTATCAAACACATCAAAATCAAATAAGCGTCCTAATTTACTTCTTTCTTCAATATCTGTAGTCATCTTTTTTATAGTTATAGGATCCTTTGCTACACAGAAAAATGCTTCATAGCCAGCATTGCTGCTATTTGTTTTTCCATACATAACTAATATGTTTTTTTTCAAAAACTCCTCTTCCAATTCTTCTATTCCTTTTTCATAGACCTTTTTAAAATTTTTACCCAGCTTATTTATTCCAGGAATATTTAATGTAAAAGATATTAGTGTACTCTTATATTCAGTTATAAGCTGTCTTTGCAGCTGTGCTCTTTTTTCTCTTCCCTCTAAAATTTCATAAAACATTTTTTCTGTATCCATGATTTTCTCCCTTATTTAATTTCTTTTTCACTTGGAGCATATATATAGTAAATAGGTTGTCTCTGTCTTGGATTTATTACATACTTATCATAAAACTCTTGATAATCCATTTTTTATTGCTACATCTTTAACCGCATTAGCAACAACGTCACTCACCCTATTATCAAAAGCATCTGGTATTATATATTCTTCGTTAAGTTTATCTTTACTTACAAGTTTAGCAATAGATTGAGCTGCCCTAAGTTTCATTTCATCAGTTATTTCTGAAACTCTTAGTTCTAAAGCTCCTTTAAATATTCCTGGAAACACCAACAAATTATTAATTTGATTAGGGAAATCCGATCTCCCTGTGGCAATTACCTTTGCGCCACCTTTTTTTGCTTCATCTGGCATTATTTCTGGAACAGGATTAGCTAAAGCAAAAATTATGCTGTCTTTATTCATTTTTTTAACCATATCTTTTGTCAAAACATTTCCCACAGAAAGCCCTATAAATACATCTTTGCCTTTTATTAAATCTTCAACTTTCCCATGTTCCATTTTTCTATTTGTCAGTTTTGCAATTTGTCTTTGTGGATCATTGAGCCATGCAGCATCTTCAGCAATAGCCCCTTTTATGTCATTTAAAACAATGTTCTTAACTCCCGCTTTAAGAAGCAATTTAGCTGTAGCAATTCCAGAAGCTCCTGCGCCATTTATCATCACATTTAATTCTTCAATTTTTTTATTAACTAATTTGGCTGCATTGTATATACCCGCTAATACCGCTACTGCTGTACCATGCTGATCATCATGATACACAGGAATATTTAAATCCTTTTTTAGCTTATCTTCTATATAAAAACATTCTGGAGCTTTTATATCTTCCAAATGTATTCCGCCAAATCCAGATGATATCATTTCTATAGTATTTACAATATCATCTTTATTACTGCTATTTATGCAAATTGGAAATGCATTTACATTACCAAATTTTTTAAGCAAAAGTGCCTTTGCTTCAATTACTGGAAGCCCTGCCGTTGCTCCTGTATCTCCTAATCCTAAAACTGCCGTTCCATTCGTAATAATGGCTATTGTTGTCCCTTTTATGGTGTAATCATAAGCTTTATTTACATCATTACATATTTCCTTGCATATTCCAGATACTCCGGGTGTATATATAGTAGCCAAATCCGACTTATTTTCTAATGATGCTTTAGCACTTATCTGAAGCATTCCCTTTAAATTCTTGTGTAATTCCAAAGATTTTTTAATTACATCTTCTTTTTCCATAATAGTCTCTCCTTTTTTTAGTTAAAATTCTATACCCTTAAGATCTTTTATTGTAATTATTATTTAAACTTTACACTATAATTTTTTGCTTTAAATCTTATATTATAGCGGAAATACCTACCATTTAGTGAAATATAAAAAAATAAATAATGCTTACCAACACCGAGGCCCCTATGCATAATGGTAAACCAACAAAGAGTTCTTTTTTCATCATATCATCACGTTCTTTTTCGGCTGTAAATCCAAGCACTATTGCACCACCTGCGGAGAATGGAGAAATACCAGCAGATAGTCCACCTACTGTAATGCATGTATATAACATAGTAGGATTTAAACCAGTCAAATGTGAAATAGAAGACACGACTGGGAAAAGTGCTGGTGCAACTATACCAATAAAGCTTCCAAAAGAAGTTATAACCGCCGCAACAATAGTTAATACAATTGGTACAAAGAATACCGGTATGTTTCCGCCTACCCAATGTGCAAGAATATTAACAGTTCCAGCTTTAATAGCAACTGCTACAAGCATTCCTACTCCTGAAATCATAACTAATGTATTCCATGGCACTTTTGTAAGAACCTCTTTTGAATCTGCAAGTTTCAAAAATGATGCTATAACTATAAAAATGGTTGAAATAAGACCCACATCCAAATTAGAATTAAGAAAGGCAATATTTGCATTCTTAGGAACTATAAAATGCAAAATTGGTGGCACAAGTAGTACTATCACAAATATTAAAATAAGATAAAGGTTTGTTTTCTGTTTTTGATTAAATTGTTCAGGCTTTTTCAGTTCAATACTAGCATTTTCTTGAAAACTCACTCTTTTTCTTTTATAATACAAAATTAATAAAGTTATTATCATAAAAGTCATTACTAAATATGTGAAAAAAATACTAATAGAGGTGGTGAATGCTTTACTATCTGAAAAGCCTTCTCCAATAATCAATTTTCTATAAATAACTCCATTAAGACTAATCATAAAATTTGAACCAACCTGTGCACCACAATCAGCACATAAAGCACCAACCAAAGGATGTATTTCTATTTTTTTACAAATTATAAGTGCTACAGGTGCCATTAGAACCATTACCGAATAATAGCCTGCTCCTAATGCAGCAATCAAAGCAGAAATAAAAAATATAGCAAGTGGAAGTAGTATTGGGAAAGTACGGCATCCATATAAAAGCTTTTGAGAAAGTACTTCTAAAGTTCCGTTTACTACTGCAAATGTGAAAAATAAAGAAACAGTTAAAATAACAAAGAAAATAGAGATTGGCCACATTGAAATAACCTCTGCTGGTTTAAGTTTTAAAAAAAAGCACCCAATTACATATGCAAATGGTATAGCCACCAACCCCGTATTAATTCTTAATTTAAAACCAATAAAAATAGAAAGTAATATTGCAATACATATAATTAAACTAAGCATAAGTATATCTCCTCTTCCTTTTTTCATTAATTGCTAATAATTAATGCTAAAAAATAAGAATCATTGAAATATTTTATGTATTTATTCGCCTTCTTCCTTTTTAACTAATCTTCTATGATTCATATACATATAACAGCCTTATATTCAAAACAAATCAATTATGAAATCGATTTATTTACATTATATAAGTCCACTTTTGCTAAGTAAATAATTGATTTTCTATAGGCTTTATAACTTTTTTCTATATTAAATTGCAACAAATATCTTATTTATTGTATATACCATTATTGGGGCTTAATTGTATATAACAGTGTTCTACAAGCTTAACTGGTTGAAGCAAATCTATTACTTACCATTTCTATAAATAATTTTGCAGCCTTCGAGACATATGCATTTTTTTCAACGGCAATGCACAAAGACCAATAAGGTGTGTATTTTTCATCAATATAATAGTAATCTGGTTTACAATCTACCGTATTGTATATCTGTAAATATTGCTCAGGAACAAATGTTGCTCCAATTCCATGAAAGGCCATCCTTCTTGCAGTTTCATAGCTGTTGGTGGTTTGTACAATTGCTGGATTGATATTGGCTTTTCTCATGATCAACTCAGTAACTTGCCTAATCCTATGTCCATGAGATATCATTATAAATGGTTCATTTTTAAATAAGGTAAAATCTATTTTAGGATACTTATAGCCTTTATATTTTTTTGCATATTTACCTAATGGATGATTCCCTTTTGTTGTTAACAAAAAGAAATCTTTATGTAGAATAAAAAAATCTATATTCACATCATTATAAATTTCATGTGAAGGAGGCACATGCATAATAGCAAAATCTATATCTCCAGATGACAAAGTTTCTTCTAACTCATGCGTATCTTTCTCAACAATAAATACTTCTATATTGGGACATCTCTGCTTAAATTCAGAAAGAATAACTGGAATTATAAATGTTGCAAGATGAGGCGTAATTCCTATTGTAACTCTGCCTTTTTTTAAATCATTTATATCGCTGACTTTATTTTCAAAATCATTACATATTTTTAAAATCATGCAAGCATTTTTATAATATTCTTCTCCAGCAAATGTAAGTATTAATCCATTACTTGTCCTTCTAAACAACTTAACCCCTAATTTACATTCTACATTTTGTACACATTTACTAAGAGACGGTTGTGTCATAAATAGTTTCTCAGCTGCTTTTGAGATTTTCTTCTCTTCAGCAATTGTTTTAATATATATTAATTCACGTTCTGTCATAAAAATTCCACCTCCACTACCCTAACACAAACACTTATTGGGATATTTACTTATATATCTATTAGTAAATATCTTAATAATCAAATAAGTTCCATGTATTTTTTACCAAAGTCATAAAAACAGTTACTCCAAGAATATCAGCACTTCCACCAGGACTAATATTCTTTTCTATAAATTCATCACTAAGCCTGTCAATCATTTCTCTTCCATTATCAGATCTCATACCACCAGCTTGAATTACATTTTTTGCTTTTCCTTGAACTTCCCTTAAAACATCAATGGAATGTCTGTGAATTATATTAGTATCTTCACATACCTGCATTATTCCTATAAGCGTATGTACAAGTCTACTATTTATATTTAAATCACTGCATTCATCAAAAAAATCCAATGAAAATTCAAATATAATTGGCATTCCAGCTTCAACTTCACCCTTAACTCCTTTTATTTTATAATCTAAATATATCTTTTCACCATAAGTCATTTTTTTATTAGGATTAATATTTTCAAGTTCATTTTTTACTATTCCCGACGTCATCTCAATTATTGTCTGTTTTACCTCTTTAAATGTTTTATTATCATTTATGACTTTTCCAACTGCCGCACATGCTATTCCCATTAAAAATATCATTCCCTTATGCGTATTAACACCATTCGTTTTAAGAAACATATCTTTTTCAGCTTCAATTCCAATTTTCCTTATATTTTTAAACAATTGCTTGCACGAAACATCTTTAAAACCTTCTCTAACAAATTTAGCAAAATAGCTGCTTAATGCACATGTACTATCAATAAAAGTATAAAAATTCATATCTTTATGAGCACCATTAGATATTGGCGACACTAATCCTGGTGACGGAAAGCATGAAACTTCATATAACATTGCTTGTATTGCTAAACTCCCAACTTTACAGGCTATTTTTTCTATATATTCACCGTTCTTCATCTTTATCACTCCACTTATAATTTCAATTCAAAATTAAATCTGCTACCAAAGCAATGCTACTATTTTAACTTTTAATTAACGTATCAAATTTTTCACTCTTTTTCTTTTAAATTTTAAACTTATTCATTTCTTCTATCATTTGATTAGTCATATTGTTAAGCTCTTGTGCTGAAGAAGCTACTTCTTTTGTTGAAGCGTTCATTTCCTCTGATGATGCTGAAATTTCTTCTGCTGATGCTGAAGATTCCATTGAAATTGAAGATAACTCATCTATTTTAGTCAAAATAACTTTCTTATCATTTTCTATATTTTCAGCAGAACTTTTAACTGTTTCAATCTTAGGAAGTACTTGCCCTACTGCTTGTACTATTTTCCTAAAGGATGCTATTGAATTACCTACAATTTTAGCTTGACTCATCATTTCACCACTCATCATGTCAGATTCTTGAACTATAGTATCAGCATTCTTAGATATCATATTAATTAATTTGTTAATGTTTTCTGATGAATCTTTTGATTGTTCTGCTAGCTTTCCTATTTCCTCTGCAACTACTAAAAATCCCTTTCCTGCTTCTCCCGCTCTAGTTGCTTCAATACTAGCATTTAACGCCAATAAATTTGTTTGTTCTGCAATACTATTTATTAAACTTGTAATTTCATTTATTTCATTTATATCTTTTACAAGAGTTGCAATTTTACTACAGAATTCTTTAAATGAACTACCTACATTTGTTACTGATTGATCTAATTCATTCATTTCTTTACTGCTATCATTTGCCATTAAACTTATTTCTCTAGAATTTGAATCTACAATCTGTATTTCTTTAACTATTCCAGATAATTTCCCACTAAATTTATTAAGAATGTCTGTTATGTGTATTAGATCTTCTGATTGATTACTTGCTCCTTCTGCAACTTGAGATATTGCTTCTGTGACATTGCTCGACACATTTTCTATTTCTTCTGAAATGGACGCTAAATTTTCTGATTGCATATTAATATTTAAAGAATTTTCTTTTATTTTTTTAATTAAGTTTCCTAATGACTTCTGCATTATTTTCATTGAATTAGTCATATCTCCAACTTCATCTCTTGATTTCAAATACTTAGTAGAAATTTCTCCACATAAATCGCCTTCTGATATTAATTTCAAATGTTTAGAAGTTGATTTTATTCCTTTAGCTATGCTATTAGCAATTATAAAAATCATACCAATTCCTATTAGTATAAATACTATGGATGATACAATAACAGAAACTCTTAAACTACCTAGCTCTGATAACATCTCATTTTTTTCTACCTCAACTCCTACAGACCAGTCAGTTCCTTTTACTGGAGCATAGCCTACATATTTATTTATGTTGCCATCTTTATATTCATCCATTCCTATCTGCCTAGCGACCATTTTATTTTCAATACTTGCTAAAGGCTTCAATTCTACATTCTTTTTTGATTCTTCAATTACATTTTTCATTTTTAGTACTGAATTCCTGTCCTTATTAGCAACTGTAACTCCATCTTTATTTATCATAAATCCAGTTGCTGTTCGACCAAACTTAACCTGATCAATTAGATCGCTTAATTTATTACCATCTCGTGCTTCAATCAGTACTCCCACAATTTTATTATTGAATTTAATAGGAACCGCATATAAAACAACCGTAGTTCTATCAATTATGCTAACTGTTGGATCTGATACGTTGCTTTTACCTAATAATGCTTCTTTAAAATAGCTTTTATTTTTAGAAATAGCACTTTTCCCCTCTGTATTATGTGAATTCCCATCCTTATCTACAATGGCCATTCTAACACTACCAATTCTTTTGGATTCCTGTAAAAGAATTGGTAGCTTTTTTTGCCAAGGAATGTTGGGATCTTTTACATCATCTCTCGCAGCAATTGTCTCTAAAGTACTTAATTCGCCACCTATTCTTCCTTGAATATTGCTTGCAGTTTGCTCTGCAATTTTAGGTAAAGTCTTTTTTAAATTAGACTTTAATGCATTTGATGAAGTTATAAACGAAACTATGCCCAATCCTATACATATAGTTCCTACTAATAACGTAAAACATGTCATTAATTTTGCTTTTATACTTTTCATAAAACCTCTCCTTAATAAAAATTAATACTTAAAAATAATTAACTTTTGTTTGTACGAAATTTAGTTAATTGAATAAAACCGCAGCATATTTTAGTGGCCATCATTTTTATGAATAATTTCACCATCGCATTTGCAGAGCCATAATATCATCCTCTTGTATTAATTTAATTGCTGCATACAATTCCAAACTGTACAGGAAACAGTTCATTCTAGTGCAGTAACACCACTTTATATATAAATTAAGTTAATTCACAGTACTACATTAAAAACGTTTTATATAGTATTGTTATAAATAGCACTTTAAATATCAAGGCAAACGGATAAGTTGCACCATATCCAGTAGCTACCTCATCACTACCTGTTGCATCAACAGCGGCCCCTAATCCAGGTGTTGAAGTCATTCCTCCACATATAGATCCTGCTAATATAATCCAATTTAATTTAAATACATATCTACCAACTAAGAATCCCATTAAAATAGCTACACAGACTACTACTAATCCCATACCTGCTAACTTGGCTCCCGATCCCGCAAATATGGTGATAACATTATATCCATAACTTAAACCAACTGTTGCTAAGAAACATACTAATCCAAACTGTCTTATTGCTCCTAATATTTTTCCATTCATTCTGAAGCTAATCATACCTATTTTACCTACGTTACTAAATACAAGAGCACTTATTAATACACCTCCAGGTGTGCCTAATGAAAACTGTCCTAACTTTCCCAAACCAATATTTATTGATCCTAAAAAATATCCGACGAAACACACTAAGGCAAATGCCGCAAGATCAAAACTCACTTCTTTATCATTTTCTTTTTCACTATCAGCAGCAACTTCACTCATGGCTGATGAAAATTCTTCTTTTTCTTTTTCTATATCTATTCTAAAAATTTTAGGAAGAATAGCCATAGACAGTATAATTGTTACTACACCAAATGGAAATGCTGCTGTAAACCCTGAGCTTACATATGCTTGTAAAGTTTTAATAATTGATGATTTTTGTTCATCCGTTAACTTAGTAGTATTTTTTGGTGTTAATTTCCCTGATTTGTCAATTATCTTTAATGCATTTTTCTTTTGTTCAGTAGATAAAGAAGTATAAGTTGATGCTATTTGATTTCCATGTCCTTTAGCAGCATCAAGTGAAGCCGCTAAACCTGGTGAACTCGTAAGAGCACCAGAATATATACCAGATATCTCATGAGAGTTAAAATTTTTATTGGTTTTTAAAAATATACAAGTTAGTGTAGCTCCTGTAAATGTAATTACTAAACCTACTATAATAAGTTTAGCTCCATACCTTTTTAATACACCCCTTATATCTTTTCCAGCTAAAAGACCAACTGCGCAAATAAATAACATGAGAAATAAATTAAAAAGGTCTTGAGATATAAGTCCCTTACTTATAGCTTGTTGTGCCGTTTTGTACACAGGAGAACTACTGTTAATATTCCTTGCATATGTTAATACTGACCAACTTAAAGCAATACCCGAAAATAATGCTCCAGAAAGTCCAAAACGAAAATTACCAATTCTTATTTTTCCAAATAAAATTCCTAAAAATACTGCAGCAAATAGTAACACAAATGGATTCATTATAAAATTACCCAAGTTAAACATTTTTAACACCCCTTTATATATAGTGTAATTTTTTGCCAATTATATTGTTGTATCTAAGCGGCAAACGATTACATGGACTCTTCCTAAGTAGTAATAAATATTACTACTTAACCGTATCCCTTGTATAAACATAACCTTCTATTATTCTACGTGCTGTCCTAACAACCCTTACGCATTCAATTTTTCCTTCCTTCATTTCAGCTGCCGTTTCCATAACGCCACCTGGATGTCCTATTCTTACCTTTCCATTATTGATTTTTGTTATTTTATTAACTAAAGTTCCGTCAATGCTTGCTGCTGTTGTTATACATACTGCACCCGTTATCGCTAATGCTTTATGAGGTTTTTGCATTGACATCATTCTGACAACTAAATCTGTATTATCTTTACTTACTTCTTTTCCACTTAAATCTACATATTTATTAGGTCTTGATATTATTGTAGCTTTTGGTACTGCTGGAGATTTCTTTGTTGCCTCATCTCTGCTTGCAAATCCGCATAATTCTGCTGCTATAGAACGTATTTCTTCTATTAATTTCAAATTATTTTCTGTAAGCTGATCCGGTAACTCAGTACCCTTTAAACCAATATCGTCAGCATTTATAAATACTAATGGATTTGCAGCATCAACAATAGAAATATTTATTTTTCCTACAGAAGTTTCTATGGAATCAATTACATTTCCTGTAGGTAATAATTTTCCTGTGACTGCGCCCTCAGAATTATAAAATGAAAGATAAACTGGTGATCCTGGATTAGGTACTCCTGGTATATACGTATTACCTTCTTCTTTTGCTTGCTCATTTTCAATTTCTACTTCTGATGCTATCAATTTATTTGTGTTTGTATTTAATATTTTAACCTTTGCTTTATTTCCATCAGCCTTTATAATACCTTCATTAATTGCAAATGGTGCAACAGCTGAAGAAATATTCCCACAATTGCCCTTAAAGTCAACCATTCTGTCAGTTAAACTAACTTGTGCAAATGTATATTCTACATCGTAATCTTCCTTATCTGATTTTTTTATAATTGCCACTTTACTCGTCAATGAATTTGCTCCACCTAATCCATCAATTTGCTTAGCATCTGGGCTTCCCATAACTTCTAAAAGAAAATCGCTCCATTTATTTTTATCTTTTGGCATGTCCTCATATTTAAAAAATGCACCTTTACTTGTTCCGCCTCGCATAAGAGTACATCTAGTTTTATTCATTATAACTCCTCCTTAAGCGCTAAACTGTCAATACTTTTCATTTTACACTGTATACAGGCGTATTGTATACCTGTATACAGTATTTTAACTAACTATAAATATATAACTGCATTTATATCATCTTTTTAACATAATTTAATTGACCACCGCTTATCATTACTTCTTTTTGTCTATCTGAAAAAGTAACAAAAGCTTTTATTTCAAATCCTTGAGTTTTATCCATTACAATAAACTCACCCTTATTAACTTGATCTATAACATTTTCAATAACCAACACATCACCTTGATTTATTTTGTCATAATCAGCCTTATCTTTAAATCTCAATGGCAAAATTCCATAATTAATTAAATTATCATGATGTATTCTTGCAAAAGATTTTGCTAAAATTGCTTTAACTCCTAAATACATAGGTGCAAGTGCAGCATGTTCTCTACTTGATCCTTGTCCATAATTTTCTGCCGCTACAACAATTCCACCATCATTTTCTTTTGCTCTTTTAGAAAATGTAGGATCTATTCCATTAAAGACATATTGTGAGATAGCTGGAACATTCGATCTTAATGGAAGAATTTTAGCACCTGCTGGCATTATATCATCAGTTGTAATGTCATCTCCTACTTTTATAAGTACTGATGTATTTATTTCTTCCTCTAAATCTTTTCTTAATGGAAGTGGTTTAATGTTTGGACCTCTTCTAACAACAACATCATCTGTTTTATCTTTTGGTGCAATGATCATCCTATCATCAATAATTCTTTGTTTTGTATCTCTTATTTTACTTATAGCTTCTAAATCTATGTCACCATAATCTCTTGGATCAGTAATTACACCAGTTATAGCACTAACAGCTGCAACTTCTGGACTTGCTAAATAAACTTTTGCATCCTTTGTACCACTTCTTCCAATAAAGTTCCTATTATTTGTTCTTAAAGAAACTCCTCCTGATTGAGGTGCTTGTCCTACACCAACACATGGACCACAAGCACTTTCCAAGATTCTAGCTCCAGCAGAAATTAACTTTTGAAGTATTCCATCTCTAGCTATCATTTCAAAAACTTGTTTTGATCCTGGTGCTATGCAAAGACTTACATTTGGATTTACGCATTTTCCATCTAAAATAGCCGCTACCTTAGCTAAATCAGAATAAGATGAATTAGTGCAACTTCCTATAAATACTTGACTTACCTTAACATCACTAACATCTCTTACTTTAACTACCTTATCTGGCATATGTGGTTTAGCAACCAATGGTTCTATTTCATCAAGATTTATTTCTATTATTTCATCATATTCAGCATCTGAATCAGCTTTAAGTTCTATCCAATCGGCTTCTCTTTTTTGATCTTTCATAAATTCATAAGTAACTTTATCACTTGGGAATACAGATGTAGTGACTCCCAGCTCTGCTCCCATATTAGTTATAGTGCATCTTTCAGGTACGCTTAAAGTTTCTACTCCTGAACCACTATATTCTATTACTTTTCCTACTCCATTTTTAACAGTCATTCTTCTTAAAAGCTCTAATATTATATCCTTTGCTGCAACTCCTGGTCTTAATTTTCCTGTTAACTTAACATTTATAACTTTAGGCATAACTAAAGGAAATGGTTGTCCAGCCATAGCCATAGCTACACTCATTCCACCAGCACCTATTGCTATCATACCTAAAGCACTAGAAGTAGGAGTATGGCTATCTGAACCTAGTAGAGTTTTTCCTGGTTTTGCAAATCTTTCTGAATGCACTTGATGGCATATTCCATTTCCTGGTTTTGAACAGTATATTCCATGTTTTGCCGCAATAGTCTGTAAAAATGCATGATCATCTGCATTTTCAAATCCTGCCTGTAATGTATTATGATCAATATAACTTACTGAAAGTTCAGTTTTTACTTTTGGTATTTCTAATGCTTCAAAGGATAAATATGCCATTGTACCTGTAGCATCTTGTGTCAATGTTTGATCAATTTTAATTGATATCTCTTCTCCAGCAATCATTTTTCCTTCTACTAAATGTGATTTTAAAATCTTTCTAGTTATATTTTCTCCCACTATTATTCACCTAACCTTTCTAAGATTAAAATACTTGCCTTACAGATTGTATACCTGTATACAATCTGTAAGCTAATTTATATACTATTTTACTTCCTTTATAACATCGATAATAGTGCCATCTCTATATTCAACTACACCAACAATCTTGTTCCCATATTCAATAGCCTTAGGCTTTCCTGTAATTTCTTCTGCCTTTTCTCTTAACTCTTCTATGGTACATACCGGAAGCTTTGCCTTCTTAAATTTTTCAAGTAAATCTTTTCTAAGCGGATTTACTGCTATCCCTCTGTCTGTAACTACTACATCTATTGTTTCTCCTGGAGTTATTACAGTATTTACTTTCTTCACAACAGTAGGTATCCTACCTCTGATAAGTGGGCAAACTATCATCGCAAATTTTGCTCCTGCCGCAGTATCACAGTGTCCACCTGATGCTCCTCTAATTACTCCATCTGAACCTGTAATTACATTGACATTGAAATCTGTATCTACTTCCAAAGCACTTAATATAACTATATCTAGCTTATTAGAAATACATCCATTATTATGTGGATTTGCATATAGAGATGAACTTATTTCATAATGATCTGGATTTTCTCCTATAGATTTTGCTGCTATTAAATCAAAGCTCTGAACGTCACAGATTTTTGAAATAAGACCTTCTTTTTGCATTTCTACAAATTGACCTGTAATTCCACCTAATGCAAAACTAGCTTTAATATTTTTTTCTATCATCTTTTCCTTTAAAAATCTTGCTACTGCAAGAGATGCTCCACCAGAACCACTCTGAATTGAAAATCCTGGAACAAAGTATCCTGAAGCTTCAATTGCATCTGCTGCATACTGTGCAATCAAAAGTTCTCTTGGATTTTTTGTATATCTTGTTGCCCCAGATGCTATTCCCTTAGGATCTCCAATTGCATCTACCTTAACTACATAATCTACATTATTTTGTTCTATACTTGCGGGTACATTTGGATATGGTACCAAATTGTCTGTAATAAGTACTACTTTGTCTGCATACTCTGCATCTATTTTGGCATATCCTAGTGAACCACAAATGGATTTTCCTGTATATCCATTAGCATTTCCATAGTCATCACAACTAGGCACACCTAAAAATGCTACATCTATTTTTAAATCTCCCGCTTCTATAGCTCTTGCTCTTCCACCATGGGAACGTATTATAATAGGTGTATCTAAAATTCCATTTGATATAGCTTCTGCAAGTGGTCCTCTAACACCACTGGTTATAATTTTAGTAACGACACCATTTTTTATGTGTTCAATTACTGGTTCATGGACACTACTTAAAGAACTTGATGCTAAAGTTAAGTTCTTTATTCCCATTTCAGCTATAACATCCAACACCATATTTAATACATAATCTCCAGCTCTAAAGTGGTGATGAAATGATATTGTCATACCATCCTTTAGCCCCGTCTTTATTACAGCTTCTTTTATACTCTCAAGCATTTTACTCTCTCCAGGTTTTATACTGGATATTTTTCTTGCAAATTTCTTCTTTGTTGGTTTAAAATCAAACGGCCCTCCATAAGGTACTAGCTTTCCAATTCCCTCGATATACTCTGGTATTTCTCTTCCTATTTTATTCTTAGTCAATGTCCTCTCCTCCTTCACTTACACATATGCCTGAAGCTTCTGCTAACATCAAAGCTCTCTGTGCACGTTCTATAATAGGCTTATCTACCATTTTTCCGTTTAGGGAAACTACTCCAGATCCTTTTTCTGCAGCGTCTTTTGCGGCTCTTATAACACGAATGGATTTATCTATTTCTTTTTGTGAAGGTGTATATATCTTATGGACAGGAGCAATTTGCCTTGGGTTTATTACGGACTTTCCGTCAAATCCCAACTGTTTTATAAGTTTTACTTCATTTATAAATCCTTCTTCATTATTTACATCAGAAAATACTGTGTCAAAAGCATATATTCCTGCTGCTCTAGCCGCTAATAATACATGGCTTCTTCCTGCAAGAAGCTCTATTCCATCTAAAGAACGAGTTGTCTTTAAATTTGTAACATAATCTTCTGCCCCTATTGCTATTCCCATAAGTCTCTCACTTGCTGTAGCTATCTCATAGGCATTCATAACTCCTATAGCACTTTCAACAGCTGCCATAATTTTTGTCTTTCCAACAGGTATTCCTGATTGTTTTTCAATTCTTTCTATTTCTTTTTCTACATCTATAACATCTTGTGCACATTCTGTCTTCGGAAGCCTTATAACATCAGGTTGTGCCCTTACTATTGCCTCTAAATCTTCCATACCAAAAGGTGTATCAAGACCATTTATTCTTACTACTGTTTCTGTGCCTTCGTAATCTATAGATTTTAATGCATTGTATACTAAAAATCTAGCTGTATCCTTTTCATTTAGAGCTACTGAATCCTCTAAATCAAACATTAAAGAGTCTGCTCCATATATATGCGCATCCTTAACCATTCCTGGATTGTTTCCTGGTACATACATCATTGTTCTTCTTAACTTGTACATTACTTTTCCACCTCCCAGTTGAATTTTGTTTCTCCTGCTGCCCTCATAACTGCAGCTTGTACCCTTGCTTTTATGACACAATCTAAAGCTCCTTTATCATTAGCACCTACAATAGCACTTTTTACATCTAATTTCTTTAAAGTGTCCATTATAACTTTTTTTATTTGATCCCCAAATTGCTTCTCCACAGAACTTTTTAATTTTATAACCACCTCATTCTTTGGATTAGGCTGTACTGATATCGTAATATCACTGGACTCAAATGTTCCTGCCATCGCAGCTTTTTTTATTTCCATAAGTAGACCTCCTATATTAAATTTTATTTATTTTGAATTTTATTAATTATTGGTAATGCCTCTTTTGAGCACAAAAATCTGTAAGTAGTATCTGGTACTAAATCCTTTACATATAAAAGTTTCTTCTCTTTTATCAACTTTCTTACTTTTGATGCACTAATCACTTCTTCATTTATACTAAGCCTTGAAATTTCCATAATTTCTATACCACGAGTCGGAAGAATTTCTTTCATCACATTATTGTAGGTTCTAGTAACATCACAAAAGGGCTCTTCTCCTACATATCTTCTAGTAATACCTAAAGCAGGTATTATGTATTTGATAAAGATTTGTACATCCAGTAAAGACTGTATCCTAGCTACCTCATTCTGCTTTTTTATAAAATAAGATGGAAAAGTTGCACTTGAAATTACATAATCTTCACCTTTATGAAATACTACATTGTTTAAATGCTGCACTCCCTTTCTCGCTAGCTTGTATCTTACATCAGATGGGAAAACCGATTTGTTCTCCCATACTATAAATACATGAACTACATCGCTTTCTCTAGAAGCCTTTTCAATCAAATACTTATGACCCAAGGTAAAAGGATTGCAGTTCATGACAAGAGCTGAAACTACTCTCCCCTCTACCTTCTTCCTTTTTAACTTTTCTACAAATTTATATATACCTAAAGGGTCATTTTCCAGCAGAAGAACCTTGTCCGTAACCTGGGCCACTTTATAAAATCCCATATCACTAAACATTTTATAATTCTTAGGCTTTGTATAAATAAAAATATGACTGTTCCCACGTCTATACTCTTCTGATACCAATTGGGATATTATTTTGTTTGAAATCCCCATACCCCTGTATCTGCCATCTACAGCTATACATTTTAAAATTCTACCTTCAAAAGAACCAGTACCAATTATTTTATCTTCTTCATATATTGCAATTGTATATTCCACATTTTTATCGAATCGCAATCCCTGTTTTAAAAGAAATTGTTCTACTTCTTGCAATCTTTTTAAATCTCTGCTATCTATTATTTCTTCTTGTAAACTAAGGTATTCCGCTGCAATCACCTCCTTTGTAAACAATATTATTTATGATATAAAGTACTATGCTGATTATCATAATATATTGTTATATCTAATTCTTTTTTTAATTTGTCTTCAATATAGAACATTTATATAACTTTTTTACTTGCAATTGTATACCTTTTCTCCGTATACAGGTATACATGTATACCTGTATACAATGGTAAATAAAACCCAAACACAAATTGCTTTATGTCATATTTTTATAATAATACATATTAAAAAGTTTTGCAACCGTTTTTTTTAAATCATTTAAATATTTATAAAATTAAAAAATTAAAAATAGCTTATGCTAACCACATATCAACAATTTTCAGCAAGTTAAAACTTTTAATAAGTTTTAACCTCAGTATTTTTCAAACAATTTTGTTATTATGTTTTAATTATAAGTTGTTTTTAGTTAGAACCTATATTTAGTGAAAATATAAATAAGAATCATCTTTAAACTACTTATTTGCAGTTTAAAGATGACTCTTATACTAGCTAAAATCTTATTTTTGATTTAACAATTTACTTCAACATGATCCATAATGAATCTTTTCATTAACTTAATTATAAAAATGTAGCAAAAATAAGTTTGAAGTTTAAAACAAATGAACTTCTTTTTCAATAAATTTCTTAGCATTTATAGTATGTTCTCTACCTATTTTTTCAGCTAACTTTTCATCTTTTTTTTCAAAAGCTTCTATAAGATCTTTGTGCTCCTTCATAGCTTGATGTCTTCTTTTATTCATAACCAAAGTAGCTTCTCTCAATTTTGATAAATATTGATAAATTTGTTTCATTTGCTCTATAAGTCTTTTATTACCAGTTAAGTGTAATATGATATCGTGAAATTCTCCATGTACTACCCAGTATTGAGCAATATTTTCATCATCCATATACTGATCCATTTTGCAAATTTTTTCTTTTAATTTTGCTATTTGTGCTTCAGATATATTAGAACATGCTAATCTAAATGCTAACCCCTCAAGCACTTCTCTAATTTGGTAGATTTCCATAATATCCTCTTTTGATATTCCCCTAACAATAGTTCCTTTTCTGGGAATATTTTCAGCCAAGCCTTCTATCTCTAATTGTCTAAAAGCTTCTCTAACAGGTGTTCTACTAACTCCCATGTTTTCTGCTATATAAGTTTCAACAAGTCTATCTCCTGGTTCAAGATCGCCATCAATAATTGCCTTTCTTAATCTTTCAAACACTATTTCTCTGATAGGTCTTAAATCTGTAACTTCAATTTTTTCAAATAGTGAACTCATATAATCTCCTTATTTAATTTAATATTCAATAGGCGTTTGTTTGCAAAACGCCATAACATTAAAAAATTACTTGCTTCTTAATCTCACAAGTACCTAATTTAGTACCTTATGAGCAATCCTTCACAGTTATTATAATATACACCTTTTTAAATTACAATGTGCTTTTATATTGTAATTTATTTTTACTACTGTTCCTTGGCAATAACCGCACCATACTTATTGATCTTAAGCGTATATACCGTTTTTTCTTTAGTATTAGGTTTCATGCCAAATACATTGCTTAAAGTTCCTTCCTTAAGTAGTGCTTTTATAAGTTCTTTATTAACCTCTATTCCATAAGATGCTAAAGCATTTTTCCATGATGTAAATTTACATCCAGCCTTCCAATTACTACAATAAAACGCCTTTGAATTTTCTAAAATATCACCATTTTTACATAATGGACATTTTCCCAAGACTTCTACAGGCTTTTTATTTCGTGGTGATTTTTTTTGACCATTATCTTCAAATACAATTGATCTATTTACCTTAGCTGATTCTTGTATTATGTACCTTACATATCTTTGAATGCTCTGCATAAATCTTTCAGATGCCATTTTCCCCCTTGCAATTGAAGTAAGTCCTTTTTCCCATCTTCCTGTAGTTTCAGGTGACTTTAATTCTGGTGGAACAATTTCTATAAGTTTCATACCTTTGTCTGTTGGTTGAAGTGTCTTACCTTTTCTTTTTATATATCCAACACTTATTAGTCTTTCAATTATTGCAGCTCTTGTTGCTGGTGTCCCAATTCCACCTTCTTTGAGTTGCTCTCTAAGTTCTTCGTCTTCAACAAAACGCCCTGCATTTTCCATAGCAGAAAGAAGTGATGCTTCATTATATGCACTTGGAGGTTTAGTTTTCTTCTGCTGAATTTCAGTTTCTTTAACCTCTACATCATCATTCTTTTTAAGTTTTGGAAGTTCATCATCATCATTCTTTTTAGATTTGCTATCATCTTTATAAAATTCCATCCAACCTAACTTTAATATAGTTTTTCCTCTTGTCAAAAAGTGTTCTTCACAAACCTCGGTGGTAATTTTAGTTATTGTATATTCATAATTAGGATAAAATACACACATAAATCTTTTTACTATAAGATCATAAGCTTTAAATTCATCTTTAGTAAGGCTACTAATATTTGGTCTTACATCAGTAGGTATTATAGCATGATGATCTGTAACCTTAGAATCATCTATAATCCTCTTAGTAAAAGGCAATTTTTTCATACTCAAAAGATTTTTTGAAAATTCTCTGTATGGCTCAATATTAAGCTTTGCTATGGTGCTCTTCACCTTGTCTGGCATATCATGGCTCAAATATCTGCTATCCGTTCTAGGATATGTAACCATCTTTCTTTTTTCATATAAATTTTGAATAATGTCCAAAGTTTTTTGAGCTGAAAATCCAAATTTTTTATTACAATCCCTTTGAAGCTCAGTTAAATCATATAAGAGAGGAGGTACTTGTTTTTTCTTGTTATTTTCAACCTTTATTACTTTGCCAGTTTTCTTATTTACTTTATCTGAAATTTCCTGAGCCTTCTTCATACTCATTATTTTAGTTTCATTTGTTTCTTTATCAAACCATGTTCCTTTAAATCCATCAAACTTAGCAATTACTTCCCAGTAATCCTTTGGATTAAAGTTGTCTATTTCTTTTTGTCTTTCTGTCATTATAGCAAGTGTAGGTGTTTGCACCCTTCCAACACTTAAAAGAACATTATATTTTAATGTATATGCACGGCTTGCATTCATTCCAACAAGCCAATCGGCTTCAGATCTGCATTTTGCCGAATAATAGAGGTTATCATATTCTACTCCAGGTTTTATACTTTCAAAACCTTCTTTTATAGCTTCATCTGTCATACTTGATATCCACAATCTATTAAACGGTTTGTTGCATCCTGCTGCTTCATAAGTATATCTAAAAATAAGCTCTCCTTCTCTTCCCGCATCAGTTGCACATATAAGAGAGGTTATTTCATCGCTATTCATTAACTTTTTAAGTATATTAAACTGTTTCTTTGTACTATCTATAGGTTTTATTTTCATAACTTTAGGTATCATTGGCAAAGTATCAAATCTCCATTTTTTATAAATAGGATTATACTCTTCCGGTTCCCATAATGTCACTAAATGTCCTACTGCCCAGGCTACAATATATTTATTTCCTATAAGGCAACCTTCACCTCTAGTTTTACAATTTAATACCCTAGCTATATCTCTTCCAACAGATGGTTTTTCAGAAACCACCAAAACTTTTCCCATGAAATCACTCATTTCTAAAATTTGTACCCAATATAATCTTTGGTACAACTAAAATTACAATCATATTTAATTATATATTTTTAAGTATAAATGTTCAACTTTGGATGCCACAATATCTTTAAAATGTGAAACAAAAAAATTAGCCATCATATATTCACAGCTAATTTTCATAATTAATTATTCTATAAACTTTCCAATCTTCCTAAATTTATTATATCTATCCTCTATTAAGTCATCTTTAGATTTACTAGCTAATTCTGAAATTGCAACCTCTAAATTTTCCTTTATAGAATCAGCAACCAATTTTATATCGTTTTGTGCTCCACCTTCAGGTTCTTTTATGACCTTATCTATTATTTCATAATTTTTAAGATCATCCGCTGTTATTTTCATAACTTCAGCAGCTTCCTTTGCTCTACCTGCATCTTTCCACAATATGCTTGCAAAACCTTCTGGTGAAAGGAGCGAATATACAGAGTTTTCAAGCATCCAGACTTTGTCAGCTACAGCCATTGCAAGTGCGCCACCGCTTCCACCTTCACCTATAACAATAGATATTATTGGCACTTTAAGGTTAGACATATTTATTAAATTCTTAGCAATTGCCTCTCCCTGTCCTCTTTCTTCTGCTTCAACACCACAATATGCTCCAGATGTATCTACAAAACATATAAGAGGTCTATTAAATTTTTCAGCTTGCTTCATAAGTCTTAAAGCTTTTCTATAACCTTCCGGGCTTGGCATTCCAAAATTTCTTTTTATATTTTCACTTGTATCTCTACCTTTTTGCTGTCCTATTACTGTAACAGGTATTCCATTAAATTCTGCAATTCCACCAACAATTGCAGCATCATCACCAAATGCTCTGTCACCGTGAAACTCCATAAAAGAATCAAAAATCAAATTTATATAATCGAGAGAAGTCGGTCTCTCTATCATTCTAGCCATAGTAAGTTTTTCCCATGGAGTTAATTCCTTTGAATTATCTATCATATAGCGCACCTCCTAACTATGCATTCTCAAAATATTTCCTAATGTATTTTTTAGATTTTTTCTTTCTACTATCATATCTATAAATCCATGTTTAAATAGGAACTCTGAAGTTTGAAAATCAGAAGGAAGTTTCTGATTTATTGTTTGTTCTATAACTCTTCTACCTGCAAAGCCAATAAGAGTTTTAGGTTCAGATATTATTATATCTCCAAGCATTGCAAAACTTGCTGTAACCCCACCCGTTGTTGGATCTGTCAGTGCTGAAATATAAAGAAGACCTGCTTCATTGTGCTTTGCAAGTGCTGCACTTGTTTTAGCCATCTGCATTAAGGAAAACATGCCCTCCTGCATTCTTGCACCACCTGATGTAGTAAAAATTATTATTGGAAGTTTTTTCTCAGTTGCTTTTTCTATAGCTCTTGTTATCTTTTCTCCAACTACAGACCCCATACTTCCCATCATAAAATTACTATCCATTACAGCAATAATTGTTTTATACCCATTTATATTGCCAAATCCAGTTACTACGCCTTCTTTTAAGCCAGTTTTATCCTGCATTTTCTTTATCTTATCTTTATATCCTGGAAAATCTAAAGGGTTTGCTGGTTCCATATTCTCATCAAATTCTTTAAATGTTCCTTCATCAATTACAAGTTTTATTCTTTCCCAAGCATTCATTCTAAGATGAGCATTGCAATTAGGACAAACCTTTAAATTTTCATCAACATCACTTTTATATAAAATCTTGCCGCACTTTGAGCATTTTATCCACATTCCATCTGGTATCGTGGGTTGATTTTGTGCGTCATTTTCTAGTTTCTTACTACTTACAGTTATATATTTCCTTTTCTTAAACAGTGCCATACTTATACCCCCTTCCTATATGATCTTTTAGTATTTCAATTCTTTTTCTATAAAACTTGTATTATAGTCTCCAGAAATAAACTTCTTATTATTTACTAAATCATATTGAAAATCTATATTAGTATTAACACCATCAATTATAAATTCTCCGAGAGCTCTTTCCATTATATTTATGGCTTCTTTTCTATCTCTACCATAAGCAATAAGCTTTCCAATCATAGAATCATAATTAGGTGGTATTGTATATCCTGTATAAGCAGCACTATCAAGCCTTACACCAGGTCCCCCTGGAACATGAAAATATTTAATTTCACCAGGTGATGGCATAAAGTTTTTCTCAGGATTCTCCGCATTTATCCTGCACTCTATGGCGTGCCCTCTAATTTCTATGTCACTCTGCTTAAATGATAACTTTTCTCCTGCTGCTATTTTTATTTGCTCCTTAATTAAGTCAACACCTGTAACCATTTCTGTAATACCATGCTCTACTTGTATTCTAGTGTTCATTTCCATAAAGTAATAATTACCATGCTTATCAAGTAAAAATTCTATAGTACCGGCATTTTTATAGTTTACTGCTTTAGCTGCCCTTACTGCTGCTTCACCCATTTCATGTCTAAGTTCTTCATTCATAACAGGAGATGGTGCTTCTTCCAAAACTTTTTGATTTCTTCTTTGTATAGAGCAGTCCCTTTCACCAAGGTAAACTACATTTCCAAAGGAATCTCCAAGTATCTGAAATTCTATATGTCTAGGTTCTTCTATGAATTTTTCCATATACATAGTATCATCGCCAAATGCGGCTTTAGCTTCACTTTTAGCATTTCTAAAAGCATTTATAAGATCTTTTTCTTCTCTTACAATTCTAATTCCTCTTCCGCCACCGCCTGCTGAAGCCTTAAGCATAACAGGATATCCTATCCTTTTGGCTTCCTTTAAAGCTTCTTCTTCACTATCAATAGTACCTTCACAGCCTGGAACCACAGGGACTCCAGCCTTTATCATCATTTCTCTTGCCTTCGCTTTATTTCCCATATTTTCAATGGTCTCTGCATCAGGTCCTATAAAAGTTATATTACATTCATTGCACATCTTGGCAAACTTACCATTCTCGGATAAAAATCCAAAGCCAGGATGTATAGCCTGTGCTTTTGTAAGAACAGTTGCACTTATTATGTTGCCCATATTAAGATAACTATCTTGCGATTTAGCTGGTCCAACACAAATTGCTTCATCCGCAAGATACACATGCATTGATTCTCTATCTGCCTCAGAGTAAATAGCTACTGTCTCTATGCCCATTTCTCTACATGCTCTTATTATTCTAACTGCTATTTCACCTCTATTAGCAATTAAAATTTTATTTATCATATCATTCTCTCCATTTCCTGTTACTGAAGAGACTGCTGTATATTTTCTATTTAGCGCAGCAGTCCCATGAATTTATTATAAACTAAACAATCATAAATGTAATCTCAGCTTCTACTGCTTTTTCACCATTAACTGTCGCTAATCCTTTTCCTATTCCAGCTGGTCCTTTTACCTTAACTATTTCAATTTCTAGCTTTAAAACATCGCCTGGAACTACCATTCTTCTAAATTTAGCATTTTTTATAGAGCCAAGTATAGGTTTCTTTCCCTTATATTTGTCTAAAGTTAAAATTGTAACAGCACCAAGTTGAGCCAAGGCCTCAACCATTAGGACGCCAGGCATTATTGGTTTTCCAGGATAATGTCCCTGAAAAATTTGTTCATTCATTGTCACATTTTTATATCCAACTGCTTTCTTTCCTGGTTCAATTTCTTCAACCCTATCTATTAAAAGCATTGGATATCTATGTGGAATAATTTCCATTATTTGCTCTATATTTAAACCCATTTAATCACCACCAAATTTATTATTTAACAGCTATTTTAAATAATTCCTTGCCATACTCAACCATTTCCTCATTTTGAGCAAGAACTTCTACAATTTCACCATCATATTCTGATTGTATCTCGTTCATAAGTTTCATAGCTTCAATTATGCATAAAGTCTGGCCTTTTTTAACCTTAGATCCCACTTTTACAAAAGGCTCTGCATCTGCTGCTGAAGATTGATAAAATGTACCAACAATAGGTGAAGTTACTACCTTCACATTAGGGTCGTCTTGCTTAACTTCTTCCTTTGTAGCAATGCTTTCTACATTATTTTGGACATTATCTTGAGCAGCTGCAGTAGTTAAACCACTTTGTGCTGCATTTGAATTAGCTATAGTGTTTTCACCCTCATCGTTATTGCTGCCCTTTTTTATAGTTATCTTTGTTCCGTTTGACTCTACCTGAAAATATGTAAGTCCGGAATTATCTATTGTTTTTACAAGCTTTTCTATTGATGCATAGTCCATGTCTTAAAACACTTCCTTCTCAATTACTAATTATTACTCTATTTATACTTTTTAAACAGAATTGTAGCATTATGTCCCCCAAAACCAAGGGAATTAGATAATGCATAATTAACTTCTAATTTTCTTCCTTTATTAGGTACATAATCAAGATCACATTCAGGATCTTTTTCCTTATATCCTATTGTTGGAGGGATAAATCCTTCTTCTATTGCCTTAGCACAAATTATTGCTTCTACTGCACCTGCAGCTCCAAGTAAATGACCTGTCATTGATTTTGTTGAACTTACAGGAACTTTATAAGCATAATCCCCTAAAACAGTTTTAATAGCCTGAGTTTCAAAACTATCATTATATGCTGTACTTGTTCCATGAGCATTTATATATGAAATATCCTCCGGTTTTGCGTTGTCTTCATCCATTGCAAGCTTCATAGCTCTTGCTCCACCTTCTCCATTTGGTGCTGGTGAAGTTATATGATATGCATCACAAGTAGCTCCATAGCCTGCTACTTCTGCATATATTTTTGCTCCTCTTTTAAGTGCATGTTCCAATTCTTCAAGAATAAGTATTCCTGAACCTTCTCCCATTACAAAGCCACTTCTATCCTTATCAAATGGAATAGATGCTCTATTAGGATCTTCACTTTTAGTTACAGCCTTCATAGATGCAAAACCTGCAAGTGAGAGAGGTGTGACTCCTGCTTCACTGCCGCCAGTTATCATTACATCTGTATAACCAAATTTTATATTTCTGAAAGCCTCTCCAATAGCATTATTAGAAGAAGCACATGCTGTTACTATTGTAGTACATATTCCCTTTGCTCCATATTTTATAGCCAAATTTCCTGATGCCATATTTGCAATAATCATTGGTATTGTCATTGGCGATACTCTATTAGGTCCTTTTGCTAATAATTTTTCATTTTGTTTTTCTATAGTTGCAATTCCACCTATACCTGAACCTACAATAACACCAAATCTATTTTTATCCAAACTATCTATATCAAGCTTTGAATCCTTAACTGCCTCTTCTGATGCAGCTATAGCAAATTGCGAGAATCTATCCATTCTATTAGCTTCTCTTCTATCAATATAATCTTCAGGATTAAAATCCTTAACCTCTGCTGCTAATTTAACTTTAAAATCCTCTGCATCAAAAGCTTTTATGAAATCTATCCCACATTTTCCTTCCTTAATGGAATTCCAGAAGCTATCAGTACTATTTCCAACTGGTGTTATTGCACCCATGCCTGTTATAACAACTCTTCTATTCATTACGTGCACCTTCCTTTACAATATAATTTACATTACCATTCCGCCATCTACGTTTATAACTTGACCTGTTATATATGATGAAAAGTCTGAAGCTAAAAATACCACAAGATTAGCAACGTCAGCTGGTTCTCCTATTCTCTTAAGTGGAACTACTGATAATGCAGCTTCTCTTTGTTTATCTGTAAGTGCATCTGTCATATCACTTTTAATGATTCCAGGTGCTATAGCATTAACCGTAATATTTCTGCTTGAAAATTCTTTTGCAGCAGATTTTGTCATTCCTATTATTCCTGCTTTTGCTGCAGAATAGTTAATTTGCCCTACATTTCCTACAATTCCTATAACTGATGATATATTTATTATTCTACCAGTTCGTTTTTTGAACATTATGCGACTTGCATGTTTTATGCAATTAAAAGCTCCCTTTAAATTTACGTTTATTACGCTGTCAAAATCTTCTTCTTTCATTCTTAATACAAGATTATCTCTTGTAATACCTGCATTATTTACTAGAATATCAACAGTTCCAAATTCCTCTACAGCTTTTTTAATGATGTTTTCGGTCTCATCAAATTTACTTACATCTGCTTTTACAGCTATCGCTTTAGAACCAAGCTTTTCTATTTCACTTATAAGTTCTTGAGTCTCTTTTTCACTATTCCTGTAATTAACTATAAGATTGGCTCCCTCGGAAGCTAATTTTAATGCTATTTCTCTTCCAATACCTCTACCTGCACCTGTAACAATTGCCACCTTACCGGATAGTAACTTTTCCATAATATCCTCCTAAAATTGAATTTTACTTAAATCCTCAGATTTCTCTATATTAAAAGTTGTCATTTTTCTATTTATTTTCTTTATAAATGAAGTTAAAGTCCTACCCGGTCCAAGCTCTATAAATGTGTCAACACCATCATCTATCATCTTATTTATTGTATCTTCCCACCTAACAGAACTCATAACCTGTTTCTTTAATAATCCTTTAACCTCACCTTTATTTTTAACATAATCTCCAGTTACATTCGTTATAACTGGAACTTTCATATCATTAATATTTATATTTTCAAGTTCAATTTCAAGTTTTTCAGCAGCACTTTTAAGCATTGATGTATGAAAGGGTCCACTTACTGAAAGCATTATTGTTTTCCTTGCACCGGATTCTTTGAGCTTAGCACAAGCATTTTCAACAGCTTTAACCTCACCTGCTATAACAATCTGTCCTGGGCAATTATAATTAGCTACTTCTACTACCCCTGATTTCGATTCTTCATTGCATACTCTATTAACTGTCTCACTATCAAGGCCAATTATTGCTGCCATAGTGCCAATTCCTACTGGTACTGCCTCCTGCATATACCTTCCTCTTTTTCTTACAAGCTTAACTGCATCCTCAAAACTAAAAGTACCACTACAAACATGAGCAGAATATTCTCCTAAACTAAGCCCTGCAACAACATCAGGTATTATTCCCTTTTCTTCCTTTAAAGCTTCCATTGCAGCTATACTTGTAATTAAAATAGCCGGCTGAGTATTTTCAGTTAAATTTAATTCTTCAGCTTTTCCTTCAAAACATAATTCACTTATCTTAAAATTAAGTGCTTTATCTGCCTTGTCAAAAATTTCTTTTGAGCACTGAAAATTGTCATACAAATCTTTTCCCATACCAACATGCTGAGCTCCCTGTCCTGAAAAAACAAATGCGATCTTTCCCAATTAATACACTCCCTACTTTATCATATCTATTACTTGTTCTGCTTCTTTAAACATTCCTGTTACTATTTCATTACAAGTTTCTTCTTCTTTAACAAGTCCTGCAATTTGTCCTGCCATAACAGAACCATTATCCACATCGCCATCTTTTACTGCTCTCGGAAGTGCTCCTTTACCTAGTGCTTCCATTTCCTCAATAGGTGCACCTTCCTTTTCCATTAACTTATATTTTCTTACTAATTTATTTCTTAAAACTCTGACCGGATGACCTGTGCTTCTTCCTGTAACTTCAGTATCTATATCCCTGGCTTTTAAAACCTTATTTTTATAGTTTTGATGAACTGTGCATTCCTTTGCTACTAAAAATCTTGTTCCAACCTGTACTCCAGAAGCACCAAGCGCGAAAGCTGCTACAACACCTCTTCCATCACCTATTCCACCTGCTGCAATAACTGGTATATTAACTGCATCAACAACCTGTGGCACTAATGCCATTGTAGTAAGTTCGCCTACGTGTCCGCCTGACTCACAACCTTCAGCAACTACAGCATCTACTCCACATCTCTCCATCCTTCTTGCAAGTGCTACAGATGCAATAACTGGAATAACTTTAATGCCATGTTCCTTCCACATCTCTATATATTTTCCTGGATTACCTGCCCCAGTAGTTAATACTTTTACACCTTCCTCACAAACCATTTTTGCAACTTCGTCCGCATTATCACTTAGGAGCATTATATTAACTCCAAATGGCTTATCCGTAAGTTTCTTAGCTTTCCTTATTTCTTCCCTTACATACTCAACTGGAGCATTTGCTGCTGCTATAATTCCAAGTCCTCCCGCATTTGATACCGCTGCTGCAAGTGAACTATCTGCTACCCATGCCATACCACCTTGAATTATAGGATATTTAATTCCGAGTAAATCACAAAAATTAGATTTTAACATTATTTGCCTCCCACTATATAGGGTTCCTAATCAAGTATTTAACTTATACATACATCATAATGCCCTAAATCGCAGCATTCTAACACATTTTCAAGTTAAATTAACTATAATAATCGATGACCCTTATTCTATATTTCTAGATATTTCATTCGTTATTTTTCTTTATTTCCCACATTAGATTCAATAAAATCCACCGCATCTTTAACAGTTTTAATACTTTCTGCATCCTCTATTTGAATATTAAACTCTTCTTCGAGATCAATTATTATTTGAAATAAATCCAATGAATCAGCATCTAAATCTTTCTCGAAAGATGTTGTAAGCTTTATAGATTCCTCACTTACTCCCATCTGATCTGCTATAACCTTTTTCACTTTATCGAATATCATATAAATATCCTCCTAGAAATTACACTATATAAATGATTCCAATATTATATTATTTAGTCCATTTTATAACCATAGAGCCCCATGTAAGACCTCCACCAAAGCCAACTAAAACTATTTTATTTCCTTTTTTAAGAATTCCTTTTTTATTCATTTCATCTAACGCAATTGGTATACTTGCTCCAGATGTATTTCCGTAATTCTGTAAATTAGTAAAAAACTTTTCTTTGCTTAAATTTAGCTTCTTAGCTGCGAAATCTATTATTCTTATATTTGCCTGATGTGGCACAATATAATCAATATCTTCAGCTTTCAGACTGCAATCTTCTAATATTTTTCTTACTGATTTAACCATAACCTTAACTGCAAACTTAAAAACTTCTTTTCCATTCATGGAAATCTTGCTATTAATCTTTTCAGCATTTGCGGCAAATGGATTATCTACATTAGATGCATGGCAATATAAAAATTCCCTGCCAGTTCCATCAGAACCAAGGTAAGCTTTGACTATTCCCTCATTATCACTTTTTCTTATAATAGCTGCACCAGCACCATCACCAAATAGTACGCAAGTATTTCTATCCTTCCAATCCAGTATTTTTGACAGAACCTCTGCACCTATTACAAGTACAGTTTTATACTCACCAGTTTTTATAAATTGAGAAGCTGTATTAAGGGCAAATATAAATCCAGTACAAGCTGCACTTACATCAAAGCAAGCAGCATTTTTAGCTCCTATTCTATCTTGAATAAGACAAGAAACTGATGGAGTAAATGTATCTGGACTTGTAGTAGCTGTTATTATTAAGTCTATGTCTTCCGGTTTTATATTAGCATCCTTTATTGCCCTTAAAGCAGCTTTTGCTCCCAATTCAGAAGTATTTTCACCTACAGATATTCTTCTTTGTTTTATCCCCGTTCGTGTGGATATCCACTCATCACTAGTATCAACTATTTTTGAGATGTCATCGTTAGTAACTATTCTTTCAGGAACATAGCTACCCGTTCCTATGATTTCAACGTTATTCACTTTATCAGTCCTTCTTACAATTTTTAATATTATACTTTTCTCTAAAGAATTTGTTCAATTTCTCAAGTGCAGAAGTAAGGACTATTTCTTCTTCTTCACTTAATCCTTGTACTGTTTCCTTTACCATATCAGAATGAAATTTGCCATGAATTCTATATGCAAGCTTTCCTCTTTTTGTAAGAGCTATTTTAACGACTCTTCTATCCTCTTCTGATCGTTCTCTTTTAACGTATCCTTTTTTTACCAAATTACTTATTGCAGTTGTTAATGTACCTACAGTAATTCCAAGTTTAGCTGCAACTTCAGACATAGTTCTAGGAACATACATCCCTATTGCTTCAATGGTATGTATTTCAGTAACAGAAATATCACTAAGTGCCCCTTGCTTTAAAGCAGTCTGTTCTATAGTTAAAATATCATTAAAAAGTTTAACTAAAGTTTCATTAATAACACCAATCGTCCTATCCACATTCATCACCATTCATTTCATTGTTAAACTTTAAATGTTTTACAGTTCTTTTTCTGCATCCGTAACCAATTCATTAATTAACTCTTTAACCTTAACTATTTTATCTATCTTATAAGATTTAGCACCTGTAAATAACAATGCCTCATCAATATTTCCCTTAACTGCATTTATTAATGCCTTTGAAATACAGTAAGGCGTATCCTTAGGATTACATGGCTTTAAACAATTGTAGCATTTTGTTACAGAAATATTTTCCCTGTCTTTATCTTCTATAAACTTATTTTTTATTGCTCTTCCGGGCATTCCAACAGGACTTTTTACAATTCTTATATCTTCTTTCTTACAATTCACATACATATTTTTATAATTTATATCCGCATCACACTCTTCTGTAGCTATAAATCTAGTTGCCATTTGAACTCCGGATGCACCTAATTTTATATACTCTGCAATTTCCCTTCCGTAGAAAATTCCCCCTCCACAGACTACAGGTATTCTCACTTTATACTTTTCTTCAAAAGGTTTTATAACTTTAAGTACTCCAAGAAGTATGTCAGAAAGCTTTTCCTCATGTCCCTCATTAACTTCATTTACTTTAAATCCTAAATGGCCTCCAGCTTCCGGTCCTTCGACTACAATTAAGTTTGGAATTCTATTATGATGTCTATCCCACATTTTGCATATTACCGAAGCCGCTTTAGGTGATGATACAATAGGCGCAATTTTAACTTTACTGCCTTCAACTATTTTAGGTAAAACAGTAGGCAGTCCTGCTCCTGATACTATAAAATCAATTCCTGCATCAACAGCCGTTCTCACATACTTGTCATAATCGTTCATAGCAACCATGAAATTAACTCCAATAATTCCACGGCTTTGCATTTCCTTAGCTCTTTTTATATGTTTTTTAAGTGCTCTTATATTCGCGTTAAATGTATTTGTTTCAAAATCCGATTCATCAAAGCCTATTTGAACACCTGAAATTGTCCCTACACCACCACAATTAGCAACTGCAGCAGCAAGACTTGACCTTGAAATTCCAACTCCCATACCACCTTGAATTATCGGTATATCAGCCTGCAAATCTCCTATTTTTAAAGGAGGTAATTTCATTTTAACCGCTCCTTTTTTATATTGATTATCAAATATTTTGATAATCAAAGTATATATAAAAAATTTATTAATGTCAATAATAACCGCTTTCTCATTTAAATATCCCACATATAAAAACAAAATTGAGACTGTATAAAAAGTCTCAATTTTTCTTATATAGGCTGTAATTACAGCTTTATATTAAAAGTTTTTTATTTGCTTTTTTCCTTTATAGAAAAATGTAAAATTTGTGTAAACTTAATTTACATTGCTGCATCTTTCTTAAATTCTTTTTTTAGTTCATCCGCATTCTTAAACACAATTCCATAGAATCCAAGTTCTCTTGCTGCTTCTACATTTTCCTCCCTATCGTCAATAAATACACTCTCTTCCGGCTTTATGTTATATTTGTCAACAAGTGCCTTGTATATAGCAGGATCTGGTTTTAAAAGTTTAACCCTTGCTGACACAATTTCCCCATCAACATTTCTTATAAAATCGTATTTTCTACTTATTATTTCAAAAGCCTTTAAATGATAATTAGTCAATAAATATATCTTATATCCTTTTTTCTTAAGAGCTTTCAAAAATTCAGATGTTCCTTCAACAGGCACATGCATTTCATGCCAAGTATCCATAACATTTTTTATCGCTTCCATGTTCTCTGGATCACGTTTACAAAACTCTTTTATCGCATCTTCATATGTAATTGTTCCCCTATCAAGTTCCACCCATTCATTACTTGCAAATATATTCTTGTACAATTTTTGAACTAAATCGTCATCATTATACTTACTTTTCAAAAATTCAATAGGAGTAAATTTTAAAAGAACACTTCCAATATCAAATACTACGTTTTTAATCAAAGCTCATTCCCCCATCACTCTATATTTTTATATTATCTTTATCAAATGATAATTTAGTATATTCTAATTGTACTACTTTAATTTTCAGCGTTCAATTTTATTCATACATAATACGCTGTTAAATTTATGTTAATCATACTAGTTCAAAAATAATTAAACAGAGGCAACAAGCATATCTATTGACCTCTGTTTAAATAATTCTTAACTTTTTTATTAATATTTCATATAATATATAGTTTTACTCTTTTTTTGACCATTAACATTAGATTCATACTTTACATTCCTCTTATGATAGCAATCCCCATAATCCTTCTTTTGATTATCACATACATATGCATCTTCATGGCTTGAATCCACCCAGCTTATAAAAATATATGTGTGATCTGGAGTTTCTTCTTTATTACCGCTCTCAGATGTAAAACATATTTCACCTGCTCTAAGTCTATCTAAGTTATAATCTTTTTTAAATCCCTTTCTTTTCAAAAATGCTATAAGCTCAGTCGTATTAGCTGTATCCTCTGGAACTTTCAATCCTCCTTCACGTAATGCTCCGGATGCAAAATATACACATGTATTAGCACTTATTCCATTGTTAAGTTTTATTGCAGCATTTAAATTATTCTGCCTATTATAACTACTGTTCAGATATTGAACCGCTCTACTTATTACCCCTAAATTTCTCATTTGTCTAAAATGAGAAAATCCACAATATATTATAACTAAAATCCCAATAACTATAAGAATAATAAATCCCTTATTTTTTACTCTTACCATCAGCACACCGCCAATTTACTTAATTTTTAATTATTCACATCTAAGAGAATCAACAGGATCTAATTTAGCTGCCTTTCTAGCAGGGAAGAATCCAGCCAGCATTGAAACAATTACTGTAAATAGTATTGTAAATAGAATCATAGATAATCTTATATCTACCATTTTCATGCCTTCTTCAATTCCTTTTACCTTATACACAATAAGTAACTTGTTTATAACAGCTCCAGCAATTATTGCTATTACAGTACCAAATGCCGCCCCTAAAAGTCCAAGACTACCAGACTGAACTATAAACATTCTTCTTATATTTTTCTTTGAAGCTCCCTCTGCTTTCATTATTCCAATCATTTTAGTTTTTTCGTGTACAGCCATAGTCATAGTATTTATAACTCCTATAGATGCAACTAAAAGTACTATTGCTCCTGCTGCTATTAACAAAATCTTAAATATAAGATACATATTATCCATCTGCTTTGCGTAACTGCCTTGAGCATTATATGAATAACCAATTTTTTGAATTTTATTACTGACTTCTGTAACTGAACTCATATCTTTTACTTCTGCCCATACTTGACTGTAGCCTTTATTATTTATATAGTCTTTACTGTCCATATAGTACTCTTGAATTTTAGCTGCCATATCATCTGAACCAGTAATGCAATTCCCTCCATTACTGTAAAGATTGTTTACAACACCAGCTACTTTAACCTTCATAATAAGAGGCGCTTTTTGTGGTGCTCCTTCTATTTCTGGGAATGCAACTTTAATCTCAATCTCTTTTCCAACTGCATCTTTAGGATTCTTTATTCCCAATTTTCTTGAAAGTACTTTCCCTATAAGAACAGAATTATTATCATTCTTTTTTATATTTTCACCCGCATAAATAGGCTTATAACCATACTTTTTAGTCTTTTCTTTATTCATTTTATTTTGATTTTCTTCTGCCTTATTAAAAATATTATAATCAAGATTATACCCCTGAAATCTGACCTTTTTAGAGGTCTTATCTGCCAATTTAACCTCAGAAACATTTGTGTCTATATATGCCTGAATTCCTGAGACATTTTTTATCTTACTGAATTTTTCAATGGCAGCTTTATCTATCTTCTTTTCCTTTGTATTCGAATTTCCCTTATCCGCCTTATGTGCAGTATACTGATATGGCTGAATCTGAATTAACCTCATCATATCCATCTGCTTCATCTGATCCATACTTATTTGCTGCACTCCCTGCCCAAAGCCGCCCATCAATATAACTAAAAGTGTTCCTATAGCTATACCAAATGAAGTAAGTATTGTACGAAACTTTCTTTTCCCTAAATCACTAAATGCCATTTTAATACAATCTGATAATTTCATTTAATTTAACCCTCCTTTTAAGAATTAAGTGCATTTACTGGATCCATTTTTGAGGCTTTTCCAGATGGATACATCCCTGCAATTACAGATATCAAAATTGAAAAAGCAAATGTTCCAATAAAAAGCCATGGAGGCATTACAATTTGTAAATTTTCCTGTATCTTCTTGCTTTGCAAAAATTGATTAAATCCAAACTGAAATATTTTAAGATTTATTATGCTGAATACAAGTCCCATTATTCCTCCTAATACACCCATTATTCCAGCCTGAGATATAAATATACTTCTAATTTCTCCTCTATTTGCACCTACAGATTTCATGATTCCTATATATTTAGTTCTCTCATATATAACCATTGTCATTGTATTAACTGTTCCAATAGCCGCAACAAAAAGTACTATAATACCTAAAACTGCAAGTATTGCTTCCATTATCTTAAATGAGTTTTGACTGGTTTTAACCATATCTGCATAGCTTGAATAAAAATACCCTATATTTTTTATAGAATTTCCTACATTTTCTACATCCTTTGTATCTTTAGTTACTACACTTATTCCCTCATATCCAGTATTCTTTAAGTAATCATCTTGAAGTGAAAAATAACTTGCTATTTTATTAGTTAATTCAATTGAACCAATTATTTGGTTATCTGCTTCAAATTTATCACTTATAATTCCAACTACTTTACCCTTGAAAGTAAGTGGCGGCATTTTAATATTTTCATTTTCTGTCTTGCTTTCTGTTAAATCTATTTCTTTTCCAACAACACTTTTATAATCACTTATTCCCATATTTTTAAGAAACTTCTTACCAACAAGTACAGCATCCTTATCTGAACTATTTAAATTTCTTCCTGCAATAATTGGAGTTAACTTGTCATTTTTATTGTCTTTTCTAACACTATTTATTTTTGTCTTTGAAAAATCACTGTCATTATTATATAGTGCCATTATATTTGTTGCATTTTTATTATCCTTATTATCAATTTTTATGTCATCAACACCAGCAGATATATAAGCTCCTACATATTCAGTACCAGCTATTTTTTTTACTTTCTTCACAGCCGCATCATCTATTTTTTTATACATATCTTCTGAATCCATGCTGCTCATATCATTATCATCTTGATTATAGTATTTCCAGTTCATAACACTAATTAACTTTAATGAAGAACTGTTTTCAACCTTACCAAGTGCCAGCTTTTCTCCAGATGTTCCAAGACTAACTAAAGTTACTATAAGCATAGTTCCTACAGCTATAGCCAAAGATGTCCAAAAGGTTCTAGCCTTCCTTCTAGTAAGATCTCTTCGTGCAATTCTAAGACCATCTCTAAATTTCATCCTCATTAACCTCCTCTACCTGTCCATCTTTTATTCTTATGAGCCTTTTAGCTTTCTTTGCCTCTTCCATATTATGTGTAACCATGATTATGGTATAGCCTTTTTCATTTAAATCTTCCAAAAGCTTCATTATAAGAGCACCATTTTTAGAATCAAGATTTCCAGTAGGCTCATCTGCAAATATTATTTGAGGTTCATTTACAAGTGCTCTAGCAATACTTACTCTCTGCCTTTGGCCTCCTGACATTTCATTCGGCTTATGTTTCATTTTATCTCCTAGTCCAACCATCTCAAGAGCTTTTTTTGCCTTTTCCAATCTAGCCCTTCCACTAACACCTGCAAAAATAAGAGGCATCATTACATTTTCTAAAGCTGTTTGCGTATTTTCAAGATTAAATGCCTGAAATACAAATCCAATAGTTCTGTTTCTGTACTTTGACATTTCCTTGTCCTTTAACTTGCTTATGTCCTTGCCATCAACAAATACATTTCCATTTGTAGGAGTATCAAGACCTCCTACAAGATGCATGAGAGTTGACTTTCCCGAGCCTGATGGTCCAACTACAGCTACAAATTCACCATCTTCTATTTTAAGATTCACATTATTAAGCGCTGTTACAATTTCTTTTCCCATTTTATAAACCTTTGAAACATTTTTTACTTCTATCATAATTTAAGCCTCCATTTTTTTTAAACTATTTATAGTATTTTTTATTATTTCACTATTATTAAATCCCATTTCCTTCATATCCCGTATAAACTTATCTAGGATTTCATTGATTAATTGTTGACTACTGACGCTAATCTCCATACATCCTCCTTGCATTTCCCCTACAATTTTTTCTTCGATTATAAGTTTAATAAATCAGTCTTACATTTACATGAAAAATAATCTTACATTTTCTTAATAAAACGAATAGCAAAAAAGACTATAGGTCAATAACAACTGACCTATAGTCTTTTTGTGACAGTAAAATTAATTTATTATTAGTTATAATATCTCCATTTTAGTATAAAAACACTCAAATAAGTGCACCTATCTTACACGAATTTATGCTTTAAAATTAAGTGCAAAATTTGACACTTCAAAAATCTTATCATTTTGTGCAGTCTTACTATAGAATATAATCAATTTATATAACAACTCATTAGGTACTTTTAGTTCACGATTCGAAAGAATCATTACCTGATTCTTTATACTTTCTATTTTTTCTAAGTCATTTGATCTTATATATAAATCTATCAAATGGCCTAATATCTTACACTCTAAATCATACTTCTGAAACTTCTTTGAAAACTTAAGTGATTCTAAATAATGCTTTTCAGCCTCTTTATTCTTATGCAAACATTCAAATATCTTGCCAACATAAAAATATACTAAATCTATACCATCACTTTCTTTATCTATGTGCATCAAATCATCTTCCATTATTTTTAGCTGTTTACTTATCATGTTATTATCGTTAGTTTTAATATATATCCATACTAAATTTGTTGAGTTTATAACCTTTTTATAATACTCATTTTCACCTATTTTCTGTGAAACAATTTTACATATATCCAGAGCCTTTTTAAAATCACCCATTTTCAAAAAGCAATCTGATCTATTAATTAAAATATCACAATGCCTATTATCCTTCTCATCAAGTAATTTATCTACTTTGTCTAGATTTTCAAGAGCTTTATCATAATCACCAAGCTCTTCATAACATATGGTACTATTATATGTAAATATTTCAAAGTAACTTTGAGGAATATTTTTAAAATGATTCATAGCAAATTCGTAGCATTCTATACCCTCATTAAATTTTTTTGAAAGTATATATATTTTGGACATTTTCCTTAAAATGCGCAAGAGCTGAATATCATAACAAACCTTATCATATGCTTCAAATGCTTTTTGATAATACAAAATGCTTTTGTCAAAATACTTCTTAGAATAAAAATAATCCCCTGCAAGTTCATATACTATAATCTTTTTGTCCTTAATATTCCAATCAACAAGAAAATTTTCACATTTTTTTAATGTTTCAAGGAAATCGTTGTCATTCAAATTAACATATTTCTTTAATTTACTAATATAATCTTTCAATATTTTATTTGCCTGTGAAATTTCATCCTCTAATAAATATTCAGCACTTATGTTAACATTAATTTTTCTAGCTTCTGCTAACTTATTTAAATTTTGAACAATAGCCTCTGCTGTAGATTCTGTAAGCCTTACCTTATTATGTTCTATCTCACTTATGAGATTACGCGTCATACTACTTCCTGCTAATTCCTCCTGATTAAATCCATATTTTGTTCTGATTTTTTTTATTTTATCACCAGACGATAAGATATTATACAATCCCATTGTACAGTCCTCCCCCTTACATATACACAGCATTATATATACTCACAATTTTACCATATGGTATACTATTTGTAAAATTTTGATATAATTCTTTAAAATATAGAATTTATTGAAATAAAAAAGTAGCAATAAGTTTATGATGGTTTTCTTACATCAGCTTATCGCTACCTAATTGTTTTATATTTCATAATCTATAGATTACATATCTTTTATTTCTCTTCTAATCCAATCAATTACATTGTTTACTACCCTATTTCTCACTCTTTGCCTGTCACCTGGAATATTAAACTTTTTAGTTTTTACCTTTCCTTTTATACAAAGACCTGCATAGACAAGTCCAATAGGCTTTTCCTTTGTCCCACCCCCAGGTCCAGCTATTCCTGTTGTAGAAACACCAATATCAGTACCTGACGTCTTTGCTATACCTTGAGCCATCTCTGCTGCTGTCTCGCTACTTACAGCACCATATTTATCAAGGGTTTCTTTTTTAACTCCTAATCGATGGGTTTTAGCAGTATTACTATATGTAACTGCTCCATCCATAAACACTTCTGATATTCCCGGATAATTTATAAATCTTCCTGCCAAAAGTCCCCCTGTACAAGATTCAGCTGTAGCTATAGTAAGATTTTTTTGTATAAGCATAGCCCCAACTACATCTTCTAGTGATGTTTCTCCTTCTCCATACACATTATCACCAAGGCGCTGCTTTACAGCCTTTTCCATAGGCTCTATAAGATTTAAAGCCTCTTTTTCACTTTCAGCTTTAGCGGTTATTCTAAACGTAACTTCATTTTCTTTAGCATAAGGTGCAATAGTGGGATTAGTTTGATTATCTATTAAGTCCTTAAGCATCTCAGCTGCATTTCCCTCGCCTATTCCAGTAACTCTTAATACTTTAGAGACTAAAACTTCCTTTTGATATTTTTTAAGATATGGTACTACATAATTCTTAAACATAGGCACTACTTCTCTTGGAGGTCCTGGTAATAAAATAACTATCTTTCCACTTTCATCAATTATGCATCCTGGTGCTGTGCCATAATCGTTTTTTAATATAGTACACCCATCAGGAAAATATGCCTGCTTTCTATTATTTTCGCTTATTTCTCTTCCTAGCTTATTAAAATACTTAACTATTTCATCATAGGATTCTTTGTCAAAAACAAGCTTCTTATTAAAATACTCTGCTGCCGTTTCTTTAGTTAGATCATCTTTAGTAGGGCCAAGTCCCCCTGTAGTTATAACAATATCTGCTCTATTAATTGCAAGTTCAAATTCTTTTTTTAGCCTATCCACATTATCTCCAACCACAGTTTGATGATACATAGAAAATCCCATACCGGCAAACTCTCTAGCTAAAAATTGGGCATTAGTATTTAAAATATCTCCTAACAATAATTCTGTTCCTACACATAATATTTCAACCTTCATATACACTCCAGTGCTACCTGGATTTTCACCACCATTCTAATTCATTTACTTATCTTATTATACTGCATTTTTAATTTGTAATGTTAACATATGTTCTATATAATATTACTATCGCGTTTTAAACATTAAATGTTATAATTTACTTATATGAATTTTATATTGAGAAAGGCGGTGTCATCATGAGTACTTTCATGTTTAAGGAAAAAGCACGCGAGGTTACTCCTGTTAGTAATATATTTATTGAAACTTACATGACAAAAGCAAGAGGCGAATATGTGAAAGTATATTTATTAGGCTTAAAATACTGTTCTTCAGGTGAACCAGGTGTGAACTCTTCCATGATGGCTTCAAAACTTCATTTGCTTGAAACGGACATAATAAATGCCTGGAATTACTGGAACGATGAAAATGTCATAAAACTTATACCAATAGATAATAAAGGTAATTTTCACATACAATTTTTAGATTTAGCCGAAGAAGCTCCTGAAGATGAAAATGTAGACTTACTAAATGAACTAAACAACAATTCCATAAAAGGGATGCTTCAGGATATAGAAAAATTACTTGGAAGAACTCTTTCACCTAAAGAAATGTCTACATATATAGGTTGGCAGAAAGAATTTGACTTTTCTCCTGAACTCATACTTCTACTCATACAATATGCTGTTTCAAAGGGAAAAACGAACTATAGATATATCGAAAAAATAGCTCTATCCTGGCACGATTCTAAAATAAAATCCGTAGAAGATGCTCAAACTTATATAACAAAGCATGAGGATAAATGGATAAAAATAAGAAAAATTCTAGATTATCTTGGAATTAAAGATGCAGAAATAATGAAACCACAAGAGCAGCTATTAACTAAATGGCTAGAATCTTTTGGTTTTCCACTTGACGTTATTTTCAGAGCTTCCGATATATGCTTTCAAAGAATAAGTAAAACTGATTTTAAATATATAGATGCAATTTTAACTAATTGGTTTAAATCTGGAATTAAAACGCTTACTGATGTAGATACAAAAGATATTAAAAAGCCATCATATAAAAAACAAAAAACTGGCAATTTTAATAATAAGGATAATTTTAATAACTATAACCAGCGAAAATATGATTACGATGATTTAGAGAAAAAATTGTTAGGATGGGATAATGACAATGATTAAAGGATATGCTCAAAAAGTAGAAAAACTATATTCTAAAATAAGAAAAAAGGAACAAGAAGCTCTAAAAAAAAGAAGAGAAGAAATTAAAGCTAAAATTCCTAAAATAATAAGTATAGACAATGAAATAAGTAAATTATGTCTTAAGCTATCTACAAATATTTTTAAAGATATAAAAAATCGTGATGACTATATAAAATCTTTAAAAGAAAATATAACAAATTTAAGAATGGAAAGGTCAGAACTTTTAGTATCAAATGGATATAATATGGATTATCTTCATATGCATTATAAATGCAGTAAATGTAAAGATACAGGTTATATTGGTGTAAATAAATGCTCCTGCTACAAAAGATACTTAGCAAAACTTTACTATGAAAACTCAGACCTTAAATATCTTTTAACTAAAAATAATTTTGATAATTTCAATATAAACTATTTTTCAAACAGAAAGTCAGAAGAAGAACCTAGAAGTCCTAGAAAAAATATAGAAAAAATATTTTCATTATCATTAAACTACATTAAGAATTTCGACAATTTAAATGAAAATTTATTATTCTATGGTAATTCAGGTACAGGAAAGACATTTTTATCTCACTGTATTGCAAAGGATTTGCTAGAAAAAGGCTATTTAGTAATTTATAAAACTTCATCAGATTTATCTCAAGATCTTAAGAAACTTCAGTTTGAACCTGATGCAGCTCTGGAAGATTTAATTTTGAATTGTGATTTACTTATAATTGATGATCTTGGTACAGAACAAATAAGTTCATTTTCCAAAACATGTCTATTTAATTTAATAAATAAGAAATTGTTACTACAAAAGAAAATGCTTATATCCTCAAATTACAACTTAGAGGATTTAACAAGATTATATTCTGAAAGAATTACATCTAGATTATTTGGAGATTTTACTTTATGTAAATTTTATGGTGATGATATACGAATAAATAAAAATTTAAAAAATAAGAGAATATAAAAAACTGCTTCAAATTATTGAAGCAGTTTTTTTATGGTGCTGGCAGAAGGAATTGAACCCTCAACCTACTGATTACAAGTCAGTTGCTCTACCAATTGAGCTATGCCAGCTTATATAATATTGGCGACTTGGAAGGGGATCGAACCCTCGACCTCTGGCGTGACAGGCCAGCACTCTAACCAGCTGAGCTACCAAGCCGCAATTTGTGGTGGGCACTACAGGGTTCGAACCTGTGACCCCCTGCTTGTAAGGCAGATGCTCTCCCAGCTGAGCTAAGCGCCCACAAATTAAATGGTGACCCGTACGGGATTTGAACCCATGATACCACCGTGAAAGGGTGGTGTCTTAACCGCTTGACCAACGGGCCTTATTATTTATTTTATTTTATCTGGTGCTGGCAGAAGGAATTGAACCCTCAACCTACTGATTACAAGTCAGTTGCTCTACCAATTGAGCTATGCCAGCCCATAATATTGGCGACTTGGAAGGGGATCGAACCCTCGACCTCTGGCGTGACAGGCCAGCACTCTAACCAGCTGAGCTACCAAGCCGCAATTTGTGGTGGGCACTACAGGGTTCGAACCTGTGACCCCCTGCTTGTAAGGCAGATGCTCTCCCAGCTGAGCTAAGCGCCCACAAATTAAATGGTGACCCGTACGGGATTTGAACCCATGATACCACCGTGAAAGGGTGGTGTCTTAACCGCTTGACCAACGGGCCTTATATTATGAATCACACTCCCGTGCGACCCGACAAATAATATAATACAAAAAAAAACGGTTCATGTCAACATATTTTTTTATTTTTTTTATAAATCTTTTTAAAAGAAATTTGTATATAATATTTTTTTCCTATATAATGTAATAATTTCAAAACACGCAATTACTACGTAAAGGCGAGCTTTAATTAGATTTTATGTCAAGATAACGTTTTCTTGTAAATTTTGAATCAGTGCAAATTTGGGATAAATATGCTATATTTTATACTGACCGGTAAGTACAAAAATAAAAAATAGAGAAGGAGGAACGCCTATGAGAATGAAAATAATAGAAAAATTGAAAGACGAAAAATTTCTATTAAAAGTAATAGCTATATTTACAGTAGCAGTCATCTTTATTCCTACTCTGTATTCTTTTACTTTCCTTGGAGCTTTCTGGGATCCATATGCACGTTTAAATAAAATTTCATCCATAGCTTTTGTAAATTTGGATAAGCCCGTTTACAAGAATGGTAAAGAATATAATGTAGGACAACAATTAAAGGATAAGTTAAAAGATAATAATGACTTTAAATGGAAATTTGTAGACTACAATACAGCTAAAAACGGTGTTGAAAATACATCTTACTATGCCATGATAGTTGTCCCTAAAGATTTTTCTAAAAAAATATCAAATTCTATTGTTGATGGCGAGTTTAAAAAACCTAATTTAATATATGAAGGTAACGCAGGAAGAAACTATATATTCTCCTTACTAACAAAAAAAGGCGCTGAAGCTATAGAATCAAAAGTTGAACAAAGTATAACCGAAGAAACATCAAAAGTTCTAATTGATGACTTATATGATGTAAAAAAGTCCACGAAAACCGCAGCTGATTCTTCTAAACAATTAGCTGATGGAAGTAATAAACTTTTAAATGGTTCTAAACAAATATTAGATGGAATTACGAATAATAACATAGGTGTAGATGGAATGCCCCTAGGTTTACAAAATGGTTCTAAACAAATAAGCAATGGACTTTATGATGCAAAAACAGGTGTTTTATCAGCACAAGGTGCTGTATCTCAAATAGAGCCTAAGTTAAATTCCTATAAAGGTCTATTTAGCTTATTAACTGTTCAAAATATGAATTCATTAAAATCAATGGCTAATGATGCAAATAATCTTAATAATAGTACAAATGCTGTTGATCTATTAGGTATTAAACGAACACTTAATGGTATAAATCCATCGTATATTACAGCAGCCACTAATACAGTAAATACTTTTAATTCCATGGATTTAAATGGTTTATCTAAAATTGACTTTGTAAAACTTAACACTTTTAAAACTGATATTCAAAATGCTTATCCTATGATTGCATCTTTGTCTAATGATTATAATAAGTTACAACCAATGACAAACACTGTTCAAGGAATAAAGGTAGATCAGTTGCGTAAACACTTAAATGATATTTCCAATGATTCACAAGCATTAAGTGCAGTTATTAATAGTGTTGATCCACAATCCATGAACTCATTAAATAAATTTTTAAATAATCCAAATGATATGATGGCATTAAATGATCTTCTAAGTAATACTAATACTTTCAGTGGCACTAATGGTACAAATCTAGTTAATTTTTTAAATACAGAAAAAAGTGTTCAAAATATCATGGCTTCTGGATATCAAGGTATTAATCAAATATTATCCTCAGGAGAGACTCCTGAACAAAAAATTGCTGACATACAATCTAAAGTTATGGATCCATATAGTAATAAAATGCAGCAACTAAACTCTGCTGGTTTAACACCAGATAAAATGAATCAAACAACAGATTCAATGATTAATACTGTAAAAACTATAAATACTGATAGTAATACTATTGCAAGTTCAGGTATTCAAAATGCTCTTTCACCAAATAATATAGCTTTATTAAAAACTTTGACTTCACCTGATACTCAAACTAAGATGGCAAAGCTTAAAGCAGAATTATCTTCTAATAATATTAGTGCTGCTGTTAACAGCGCTAATGGTATGTTAGACCAAATAGCTACTGCTCAACAAGTTTTAAAAGATTCAAATATACAAAGTGCACAATCATCTATTGCCAAACTTCAAAAAGATCTTAATGATAATCAAAACAATTTAGCTGAAATTAACTCATTAGTAGCTAAAAATGGTTTGGATACTAATAAAATCATTCAACTTCAGAATGACACTAAAGCATCTGCAGGTGCAATAGATTCAATGAGCGCTGCACTTAACAATCCAACTGTTCAGTCTCAGTTAAAAAATGCGCCTGAAACTCTGGATAAACTTTCGAAATTAAAAAGTGAAGTTAACGACAATCAAAAATTATTAGGAGTTGCAAAAGATTATTTAAATGATGGTAATGTTACCATGGCAAACAATTTGATAGCTCAAGTACCTTCAATGGTAGATAAGTTCAATGAGTTGTCAGGAGGCATAGTAAAACTCAGCGATGGTTCAAACCGTCTTAATTCAGGTATAAATACCCTTGCAGATGGTTCAACACAATTAAATAATGGAATAAGCACACTAAACGATGGTAATAACAAATTCAATGATGCTTTAAATAGTTCATACAATGATATGAATAAAAACTTGAAATTTTCTTCAAGTAAATTCAGTAAATTTTTATCATCACCTGTAAACTTAAAAGATAATTCTATAAACCCTGTTAAAAACTACGGTGAAGGTCTTGCCCCTTATTTCGCATCACTTTCATTATGGCTTGGTGCACTGTTTGTAAATGCTGTAGTTTCAATATCAGACATGCTTGATTTGTTTAAGAAAAGATTCAATAACAGTCCTATTGCAAAATACACTCTAGGTATTATCCTAGTAACAATTCAAGCTTTCATGTTGACTCTTTTCTTAAGAGTTGGATTAGGACTTACATCAAGTGTAAATCCAGCCGGATTATATTTAAATAATATATTTACAGCATGTGTTTACTATAGTGTTATGTTTGGACTTTCACAAGCTTTTGGAATTGGATCGGTACCAATATGCTTTGTACTGTTAATAGTACAGTTGTCATCATGTGCAGGTACCTTCCCTATAGAAACAGCATACCCATTCTACCGTATAGTAGGAAAATTTATTCCAATGACCTATACTGTAAATACAACAAGAATGGTTATAAGCGGAATAAATTCAAAAGTATATCTGCAAGATTTCAATATACTAATGTTATTTGCAGTAATAACTTTAGTATGCGGTACTCTAATAGGTAAATTAGGCAAAAATTTAAAAGCAAAATATATTGATAAAAAAAATGATACTGCTGCAGCTTAATAAAAAAGGCTTTAGATTGGATGTGAATCTCTTCTAAAACCTTTTTTTATATTTAAAATTGTTAAATAATAATTTATTTGTTAAACTATATTATAATATATATTGTACTTTCTACATAAAAGGAGAGATTTCATGGATATTATAATAATCGGAGGCGGAGCTTCTGGGATGATGGCCGCTATAACTGCTAAGGACTGTGGCTTTAATCCTGTAATCCTAGAGGGAAATGATAGGATTGGCAAAAAAATACTAGCCACAGGTAATGGCAGGTGCAATATAACAAATGAAAATATCAACTTTTCACATTACCACAGCACTAACCCAGGTTTCTTTGAGCATGTCATTAGTGAATTTTCAAAAGATGACACTTTAAGTTTTTTCGAAATGCTTGGACTTCCAATAATATCTCTTGAAAGTGGCAAAATGTATCCTCTATCGCTTCAAGCTTCATCAGTTTTAGATATACTTAGAATTGCCTTAAGCGAAAGAGAAATTCCAGTACATACGAATTCAAAAGTAGTTAAAATATATAAAGAACATAAATCTTTTAAAGTAATTTGTTCTGATGACTCTTACTATATAGCAGATAAAGTAATTCTAGCTGCTGGTGGTAAGTCTTCGCCTAAAACTGGCTCTGACGGCTCAGGAATGTCTATAGCACACGCCTTAGGCCATAAATTAATAGAGACCGTTCCAGCCTTAGTACAGCTAAAACTAGACTTTAAAAGCTTAAAAGCATTATCCGGAATAAAATTTGATGGTAACGCTGCTATATTATTGAATGGAAAAGAAGAAAAAAGTGATTTTGGAGAAATTCTATTTACAGATTACGGCATATCCGGTCCTCCAATACTTCAACTAAGCCGAATTGCCTCTTACGGAATTAAGGAGAAAAAGGATGTACAGATAAAAATTGATATGCTTCCAAACATTTCAATGAAAGAACTTAAAACTTATCTAGAAAACCACTGGGGCATGTTTTCTTATAGAAGTGTACATGATTCCCTCATAGGCATTATAAACAAAAAATTGATTTCCATTCTTCTAAGAGAATGCGGTGTATCTAATATACACAAATGCTGTTTTGACTTAACCTCTAAGGAGAAGGAAAACATATTTAATACTCTAAAGTGCTGGACATTTAAAGTTTCAGGTACAAATTCTTATTCAAACTCACAAGTTACTGCCGGCGGGATTGATACGCATGAGGTAAATAATATAACTCTTGAATCTAAACTTATACCTGGTTTGTATTTTTGCGGTGAAATTCTAGATGTGGATGGTGACTGTGGTGGTTTTAACCTTCAATGGGCCTGGAGCTCTGGTTATACAGCCGGTAAATGCCTATGACATATACACTTTATAGCTTATGCCTCATAATCGCAATATTAAGGCTGTTATGAGGCATATATTTTATTTGCGAAATTCGGTTTTTACTAAAGTTAAACTTTCACCTTCAGAATTGTTTATTGAATGATTAAAAATATACTTACCCTCTTTTTCTTCCATATTAGTCATTACTTCAATTGTCTCTCCATAAGCTGTTTCTTTTTGATACATAACCTTCAAATCAGAAATTTCATGTTCACTTATAATTTCCATAGGAACATTTTCTAATACCCATGATACGTATTTTACATTATTAACATGTTTATTGGTATCTATATCACTGTATCTTACCTTAAAACTGTTTTTATAATCAACTTGTTTTAATTTTCTAAGTCTATCAAAAGGAATTTGCTCATTATCTTCCTCCGTAAGGTTGTACATTTTATATATGTTATTGGTTATTCTGCATGGCTTTCTCTTTTCAGTATCTATAAGAAACCATAGTGAATTAGCATATCCTATTCTCTCGCCTTTATTAAAAATTTCATACTTTCTATATGCATAAAACTTTCTTATGGAATATGGCAAAGTTGAAACTTCTATCCTGTCTCCATATTCAGGGTATTTATCCATGTGTACTTCCCATTTATAAACTACCCATGCAATTTTATTATCCCTAAAATATTTTAGACTCATGCCCAATTTTTCAGTCTGATAAGTAGCTAAATCCTCTAAGTAACTCATTATAGATGCAATAGTAGCTTTACCATGAGAATCAACTTCGTATATATGAATATCATAATTTTTTTTAGTAACAATCTTGTCCAATATTCTCACCTCATTTACTTAGTACAAATTTTTCAAAGTAAAAAAATACCATCAATAATTAAATAATGATGGTACTTTTCATATCTTTTACTTGCTATTTTTCTTCATTACTATTTAAAGCTTTAATAAGATCATCAGCATCTAAACCATGAACCATAGCAGCTTCTTCTATTGTTTCACCTTGAGCTGATGGACAACAAACGCATCCCATTCCGAAACTCATTAATATTTCAGCTGAACCAGGATTATTTCTTACAACTTCACCAATAGTCATATCCTTAGTTACCACTTGCATTACCTCTTTCCATTTAATATTGATATAGTTAAGTAATCGGTAATTGAGTATGATTATTAATTACCTATGCTTTAATTATACCTAAGTTTTTATCGTTGTCAAAATATTTTTTAACATACAATACTAAAAAAGCTATGCTTCAAATAAGCACCTATTTAAAGCATAGCCTAAATAATATATCTTTATTCTATATATCTGAAACCTCTATAGTATGACTTCTTTCTGGTCCAACAGAAACTATTGATATCTTTGTTTCTGTAAGTTCCTCTACTCTCTTTAAATATTTCTTTGCATTTGTAGGAAGTTCATCATAGCTTCTAGCATCAGCTACACTAGCATCCCAACCTTCAAACTCTTCATATACTGGTTTACACAAAGCTAAGTCTTCAAGGCTAGCTGGAACATAATCTATAACTTTACCATTAAAATCATAGCCTACACACATTTTTACTTTTTCTATGCCTGCAAGTGTATCCATTTTAGTTATAGCAAAGCTTGTAAGCCCTGATACTCTAGCTGCCTGCTTTAATATTACAATGTCGAGCCAGCCGCATCTTCTTGCTCTTCCAGTAGTAACTCCATACTCATGACCAGCTTCTCTTATTCTATTTCCCATATCATCAAGAAGTTCTGTAGGGAAAGGTCCTTTACCAACTCTAGTCGTATAAGCTTTAGCTATTCCAACTGCATTAGTTATCATAGTCGGTCCTATTGCTGAACCTGGACAAACTCCTCCACCTATAGTATTTGATGATGTAACGTATGGATAAGTTCCATAATCTATATCAAGAAGGTTTCCTTGAGCTCCCTCAAATAGAACTTTTTTCCCCTTCTTTATTTCGTTATAAACTACAACAGAAGTATCTTTAACAAAAGGTCTTAATTTTTCACCATAAGCAAGATACTCTTCACATATTTCATTATAATCAAAAGGCTTCATATCATATACTTTAGTAAGTATTGCATTTTTAATCTGCAAATTTGCCTTTAACTTTTCTTTGAAAACATCAGGATGCAGTAAATCACAAACTCTTATTCCTGACCTTTCTGCCTTATCTGTATAACAAGGGCCTATTCCTTTGCCCGTTGTTCCTATATCATTCTTGCCTCTATGTTTTTCACTAGCTCCATCAAGAGCTCTATGATATGGCATTATTAAATGTGTTCTATCACTTACCATCAGTTTTTCGGGAGTAACTTCAACTCCTAATTCTTCTAAATAATTTATTTCCTCAAACATAGCTTTTGGATCTAGCACAACACCATTTCCAATAACATTAATTTTGTCTTTATACAATATTCCAGATGGTATCAAATGAAGTGCATATTTCTTTTCTCCTACTTTAACAGTATGACCTGCATTATTACCACCTTGAGATCTAACTACCACGTCAGCTCCTTGTGCAAGATAATCTGTCATCTTACCTTTTCCTTCATCTCCCCATTGGGCGCCTAAAACAATAAATGCTGACATAAAAACTCCTCACTTTCATAATCCTAATTTAAAGATTGCTATAGAAAATTACCAAAACTAATATACCATAAAAAAAGCAATTTGTCTTTATTTTTGGAACAAAAAATCGAATATTGTTATTAACTTTCAGAATATCGTTCGTATCATTTGGGCCAAATTTTTTCTCCGTACAACTCTATTTAAAAGTAAATCTTCATAAACTTCCATGGCACTTCTTGCAAACTTTTCTTCTGAATATAAATAAGACTTTTTTCTTGCATTAAAAGCAATTTGTTCTCTGAGATGTAAATTGGTTTTTAGCATTTTCACAGCTCTTACAAATTGTCTTTCATTTGTATATGTAAAACCTGTAATTCCATTTATAATCAGATCTTTCACGCATAAATCCCATTTGCATATTACTGGACACCCGCTAGCAAGTGCCTCAATATATGTCAATCCTTGAGTCTCACTTTTAGATGCTGTTACAAATGCAAATCCTAACTTATAATATTTATGTACTTCGCTCCTTTTAACCATACCTGTAAATTTCACAAAATCCTGGACTTTATATTTAGAAGCTAACTTTTTAAGTTCTGGAAGATACGGTCCCCCTCCAACTATTAAGAGTTTAATGTCCTCTACTTCTTTTATGGCTTTACTAAATAACTGTATTATTTCCTGTATGTTTTTTTCTTCTGCTGCTCTTCCAACATATACTAATATATTATCTTTGCCCGTCAATCCGTATTTACCTAAGATTTCCTCTTTCTCGTTTTTCTTGAAATCTTCTTGAAATTCTTCTATCTCTATTCCCGTTGGTATAATTTTTATATCTTTATATACCTCATATTTTCTAAGAGCATCTTTTACCTTTTCTGTTGGTGCTATAATTTCATCAAATGTATTAAATAGCACTTTAATTATCCTGGCCATTGCAGCCTTTCCTATAACTTTACCTCCCAAGAAATACTTAAGGTAATCTTCATACATTGTATGATATGTATGTACCTGGGGTATATCTAATTTTCTCCTAATATATTTAGCCACTAACATCGTAGAAAATTCTGTTTGAGAATGTATTATTTGAGGACCCCACTCTATTATTTTACTTATTATTGTATTTCCAAATGGCTTCATTATCCTAGCATCAGGATATACTTTAGCAAAACGGGAATTAAGATAATACACGTCCCCTTCTATATACTCATTTCCATTATAAGATAAGGTGAGTATCTTAACATCATAACCTTCTTTCTTTAATTGCCTATAGAGGTTATTTGTTGATACCACCACACCATTTATCATAGGGTAGTAAGTGTCTGTTGTTATTAAAATTTTCATTGTTACCCTCCACTGATTTCAATATTATGAAGCGGTACATATTAATAATCAAATATTTATATCTTACTTCCCTATTATTTTTTCCTTATTTTCTATAAATTATTAGCATGTTTTGTTATTTTTATATTTTTTATTAAGTGTTCTTGCTGTATAAATTCCACTTGCTGCGGCTTGAGATAATGAATGTGTAACTCCAGAACCATCTCCCAAAACATATAATCCCTTAATTTTAGTCTCTAAATTCCCATCTACCTCAACTTTGGAGTTATAGAATTTAACCTCGACTCCATAAAGTAGTGTATCCTCATTTGCTGTTCCAGGTGCAATATTATTTAATGCATATATCATTTCAATTATATCGTCCAGCTGCCTTTTAGGTATTACAAGAGCTAGATCACCTGGAGTAGCTTTAAGTGTTGGGATTGTAAAGCTTTTTTCCATTCTATGCTCATTACTTCTTCTTCCATTTACTAAATCACCAAATCTCTGAACAAGCACTCCTCCTCCAAGCATATTGCTTAATCTTGCGATAGATGCTCCATATTCATTGCTATCTTCAAATGGTTCCGTAAAATTATTCGATACTAGAAGTGCAAAATTAGTATTTTGTGTACGTAGTTCTGGGTTAGCATAACTGTGCCCATTAACCGTTATTATTCCATTGGTATTTTCCGTTACAACTTCACCATATGGATTCATACAAAATGTTCTTACTCTATCATTATACTTTTTTGTCTTATAAACTATTTTACTTTCATACACAGCATCCGTTATATGTGCAAAAACTTCTGCTGGAAGCTCTACACGTACTCCAATGTCAACTCTATTACTCCTAGTCTTTATTCCAAGTTTACTACATATATTAGATATCCATCCAGAACCAGAACGTCCTGTCGCTAATATTAAATCATTGCATTCAAAAGTTTTATCACGTGTTTCAACCTTGAATTCACTGCTCTCTTTATATACATTTAAAACTTCAGTATCAAAGATTATATCCATTTTATCCTTTAAGAAATTATAGATATTTCCCATTATAACTACATTTCTGTCTGTTCCTAAATGTCTTACCTTTGCATCAAGTAAATGTAAGTCATACTGAAGAGCCTTTGCTTTGAGACCAGAATTTTGAGTAGAATATAATTTAGCCTCTGCTCCTCCCATACTGCATAGTACACTGTCTACATAATTCATAAGCTCAAGTGCTTCCTTAGCACCTATGTACTTATAAAGTTCTCCTCCAAAATTATTAGTTATATTATATTTGCCATCAGATAAACTTCCAGCTCCACCATAACCGTTCATAATGTTACAAACATTGCAATTTATACATGATTTTATTTTTTCACCATCAATAGGACATTTTCTCTTTTCAAGACTGTGTCCCTTCTCTATCATTAATATTTTCACATCTGGATTACTTTTTATTAACTCATAAGAAGTAAATATTCCACTTGCTCCTGCTCCCACAATAATTACATCATATTTCATAAATAATATCCCCTTTCTATGCAAAATACCTTTTGCAGTTTCATATTAACAAAGCCTTTTAGTCTAGTCAAATAAACTTTTTTATTATTTACCTTCAGTTCATAATTTATAAATACTGCAAAGTAATAGTATTTTGAAACATTAAATAAAAATCATAAGACTAAGCTTCAAATTATAAAAATACTAAGAAATTTTAATAACTCGCTGAAAAAAAGCTCAAACAAATTAAAATTTCTAAGTCTTTTTATGATTTGAAGCAAGTCTTATTGACTTTTATTTAAATCGTTGCCAAAATACTATTACTTCGCTTAAAATAAAAGCAAGGTAAATTTTTCTCCGCTTCCCTACGAAAAATAATATATATTAAACTAAATCAGTTATTTAAATTTTGCAAGCTTCGTAGAATTATTGAAAGTTTACTTGTCTAAATAGTGATTTACTAATTTAACCTATGTAATTTATGCCTAAAATTCCGTAGGTACGGAGGAATTTTCCCCTTGCTTTACTCCAAAAGCGAATTAATATTGATGAAGTAACAATTTAAAAAAATTCTAATAAATGTTATCATACACGAGGTTTGGGCTTTGCCCATTATCCTTCTTTACTTAATAAGGGCAATCTCTATATTATAAAAGATTTAGATGTGCCTTTAAATCAAGGTTATTAATCGTAAACATTAAAATAGCCTATATTTTATAAAGAAGGATAATGGGTCTATGACCCGAACCCCAGTTAGGATAAGATTTATAGAATTTTTTTAATGTTACAAGTCAATGTTAATTCGTGATAAAAAATATTTATCCTCATATTTTAATATGTATGTGTAAATAATATTCTAGAAAATATTATAAAGAGGTGGCGAACATGAATATACCAAACTTACTTACTCTTTTTAGGCTTTTTTTGATTCCATGTTTCATATTTGCCTTTTTCTCTCAATCTAATAATAGTTTAATCAGTTCAGCAGTTATATTCTTTACTGCTGGTTTTACAGATATACTAGATGGATTTATTGCAAGAAGATTTAATATGGTAACTAAATATGGAATTGTGCTTGACCCATTAGCAGATAAGCTCATGCTTTTAACAGTTTTGGCATGTCTGTCCATAAAAGGTTATATACCATTAATAATATTAATAATAATGCTTATAAAAGAATTTTCTATGATTTTTATTGGTATATTTCTTTATGGGAAAAAAATAATAATCCCTGCGAATATCTGGGGAAAATTATCAACAGTTACTTTTTACGTTGCTATATTAGCTTTTGTTTTTAACAAAACTTTAGGAACTTACTTACTATACCTAGCTCTCATTAGTGCAATTACTGCGTATGTAAATTACTTCATCATATTTTTATCAAAAGTAAAACAAAATGTACCAAAATAAAAAAGATTTCCTTAGGAAAAGCAACAATTTAAGTAACATATTAAACGCCTTTCCTAAGGAAATCTATTATAATTTATTTAACTCGCGAAGTCTATTTAAAATATCTATTTAATAAACCTCTGAAAGCAGAACCATGTCTAGCTTCATCTTTGCACATTTCATGAACAGTATCATGAATAGCATCATAGTTAAGTTTTTTAGCTAAAGTAGCAAGCTCTTTTTTACCTTCGCAGGCACCCTTCTCAGCATCAACTCTCATTTGAAGATTTGTTTTAGTGTCGGCTGTTACAACCTCACCCAAAAGTTCTGCAAACTTTGAAGCATGATCAGCTTCTTCATAAGCTATTCTCTTGTAAGCTTCAGCGACTTCAGGATATCCTTCTCTATCTGCCTGTCTTGCCATTGCAAGGTACATTCCAACTTCTGTACATTCTCCTGTAAAATTAGCTCTTAAACCTTCTAAGACTTCTTTATCAACATCTTTAGCAATTCCTATTTTGTGCTCGTCAGCCCAGCCTTCAGTATCATCTTTAACTTCAACAAATTTATCAGCTCCAGCCCCACAAACAGGACATTTTTCTGGAGCATCCTCACCAGTATAGATATATCCACAAACAACACATTTAAATTTTTTCATTTTAAAAATCCTCCCTATCAATATCTTTTTAATATTTTTATTTAAACTTACTTTCATATATTTTTGCTAACTCTCTTTGACAATTCTTATTATATAATAATTATTATTAATTTGCAATAGTTTTTTAAAAAAAGTTTTTTTAGTTTCAGAATTTTTTTTAAATAATTTGAAATTAAATTTCATCTATAAAAAGATATTATCGGCAAAAAAAAACTAAAGGTGCTAATCTTTTAACACAAAAATTCTAATAACAACAATTTTAAAATTGAAAAGAAAATACAAGTTGAAAAGGAAATGAATATGTGTTAAACTAATCATAAAATTAAATTCTTACCTAGGGTAGAGGTGCTGTGGTTATTAGTATTTATTCTTAGCTGGCAAGCTGTGAAGAATAGAAAAAGGAACTGCGGCCGAAGAAAGATTTCTGGCAAGGACTCTTTCTGGTTTTGTATATAATATATGCAGAACTGTCACTATTCTCTTATAGTGGAGAGCTACAAGGTGCACATATAATGTTTATAATAACAGTAAAGTGTTCCTTTACTGTTAATTTTTTTGTACCCAAAATCAATCACCCTGGTAAGGGAAAGAGGAATTAAATGAAAATTCAAGGCGTTTTAATACCACTAATTACTCCTTTTAAGGATGGAGAAGTTGATTTGGCTTCTTATAAAAATATGATAGAGTACTACTCTAAAAAGGGTGCAGCAGGTTTTTTACCTCTTGCAACTACAGGTGAAACTCCAACATTATCAAACTATGAATATCAAAACGTACTAGAGAAAACTGTTGAATACAATAAGTCCAAGCTTCCTATTTATGTTGGTTTTGGCGGTAACAACACAAGCAAAATGGTAAAAGACGTAAAAATGTTTGAAAAATACGATATTAAAGGTATCTTATCTGTATGCCCTTACTACAACAGACCAGATCAAAGAGGAATATATGAACACTTTAAAAATATATCTGAAGCTACTCCTTTAGATATAATAATCTACAATATACCTTATAGAACAGGTAGGAATATTGAGAATGATACTATAAGAAAACTTTCCCAATTAAAAAATATAGTTGGAGTAAAAGATGCCTGTGGAGACTTTAATCAAACCACAAATTTACTTTTAAACCGTCCAGCTGATGATAATTTTTCAATATTAACAGGTGAAGATGCTTTCTTCTACAGCACTTTAATGCTTGGAGGAGACGGAGGAATCATGGCATCTGCACATATAAACACAGAAAAATATATTGAAATATACAATAAAGCAAAACAGAATGACCACGAAGGTGCTTTTAAAATATGGAAGGAAATAGCTCCAATAATTCCACTGCTGTTTGAAGAACCAAATCCTGCTCCAATAAAATACTGCTTATCTAAATCAGGAATGATAGCTTCTGATGATGTAAGACTTCCATTAGTAAAAATATCTGAAACTCTACAAGAAAAATTAAACAAAATTTTATAATAGTTATCCACATTTGTGCTAAAATAAAAGGCATAGATGTGGATTATTTTTTATAAAAGTGTATAACTTTATATTTTTTAAATGAAGGTGATTATTATGACAGAGAATAAAATAAAAAAACTGACTCCACTTGCTGAGACAAAATTTTTAAGTCTTTATGATGTTGAATATACGAATAAAAAACATGATTTAAAACATTGGGTTGTAGCTTCAAGAAAAAATTTTAATACTCTTAAATCACAATATTTTGATGGTGCAGAAGAAAAAATGGATGCAGCTATAATTGCAGCTTTTCATAAAGATACACAAAAAATAGTTTGTATAAAACAATTTAGAGTACCATTAAACAGCTATGTATATGAACTTCCAGCAGGTTTAATTGATGAGGGAGAAAACTTCGATGAAGCCGCCAAACGTGAACTTAAAGAAGAAACAGGTCTTGATCTTCTAAAAATAAATCACGAAAAAACTAAAAAAAATGTTTACGCCTCTGCTGGTATGACAGATGAATCTGCTGCAATAGTATTTTGTACCTGCAGCGGCAATTTATCAGATAAATATTTAGAAGATGATGAAGACATAGAAGTATTGATGCTCTCGCAAGATGATGTAAAAAAGCTTTTAAAAGAAAATGTAAAAATGGATATGAGAGCCTTTATAATGCTTCAAGCTTTTGCTGAATTAGGCGAAAAGTTATTTATTTAGGAGGTTTATATGAATAACATTATAAGTGATATTGTAAAAGAAATGATACTGTATTTTGATGGAGATGTAAGACGTATAAATCATGCTTTAAAAGTTTACAGTTTTTCAAAAACTATAGGCGAACTTGAAAGCATAGGTGATGAAAAGCTCAAAATCCTAGAAGTCGCTGCTGTTTTACACGACATAGGTATTAAAGAAAGTGAAAAAAAATACAATTCTTCTGCTGGAAACTATCAAGAATTAGAAGGTCCCCCTATAGCTAAAAAGCTTTTAGCAAAATTTAATTTTGAAACCTCCTTTGTAGATAGAGTTTGCTATCTTATAGGACATCATCATACTTACACTAAAATTGATGATATAGATTATCAAATACTAATAGAAGCAGATTTCATTGTAAATATATTTGAGGATTCTATAGGTAAAGACAAAATTAAAATAATTAAGGAAAAATATTTTAAAACTAATGCAGGTATAAAATTTATAGAAAACATGTATCTTTAATGCATGAAATTGTAAAAATCGCACTGTGAAATTAAATTCACAGTGCGATTTTTTATTATTTAAAATATTGACATAAGTTTAAAAGATGCTATAATCAATTACATAATATTTTAGTATTCATATCAGAATAGTATGAATTAATCGCATATTAATACAAAAGATTAAGGGGGAACTATCACTATGAAAAAACTATTTAAAGGAATAACATTTATTACACTATTAAGTATTCTTTTAGTTGGATGCACAGCAAATAAACAAACCAAAAATGAGGATTTGCTTAATCAAATAAAGAAGTCAGGGACTTTAAAAGTTGGTCTAATGGGAACATATCCTCCGTATAACTTCATGAACAGCAAAAACGAAGTTGACGGATTTGATGCTGATATTTCAAAGGAAGTCGCTAAAAGACTTGGAGTTAAAACTAAATTTGTAACTAATGAATGGTCAGGAATGGTTGCAGGCCTTCAAAAGGGCAAATTTGATGCCGTTATAAGCCAGATGACAATTACACCTGATAGAAAAAAATCAATGGATTTTTCAACACCATATATAAAAAATTCCGTTAGTATTATTGTAAAAGAGAATAATAGCAGTATTAAATCCATTAATGATTTTAAAGGTAAGAAGATTGGAGTAGGGCTTGGAACAAATGATGAAACCTATTTAAGGGAGACTGTGCTTCCTAAAGTGGGGAACTTTGAAATTGTCACTTATAACGACGTTTCTACAGCATTATTAGATTTAAACAGCGGAAGAATAGATGCTACAATAAATAATATTTTTTCTGTTAAACCTACAGCGGATAAAAATAATTTAAAAATCAAAACAGTTGGTAAATCACTTAAGGATGATTATGCTGGAATAGCTATTAAAAAGGGTAATCCTGAGCTTTTAAAAGCCTTAAACAAAGCTCTTAAGGACATGAAAGCTGATGGAACATACAAAAAAATATTTGTAAAATGGTTTGGCGTTAACCCAAATCTATAAACTTGGGGGCTTGAATTATGGATATAGTTTTACCGGAAATTCCGTATTTGCTTAAAGCCGCATATTATACCGTGATTCTAACTGTAGTTTCTGTTGGATTGGGATTAATAATTGGTTTAATTGCCGCCATAGCACGACTGACTAAAAATAACGTAATATCATCAATTTCTAGAATATACGTTTCAATTATTAGGGGTACACCTGCACTGGTGCAAATATTTATTATATACTACGGTTTGCCAGATTGGGGAATAACTCTTTCTCCTCTCACCGCTGCCTTTGTGGCTTTAAGCATAAATGTGGGTGCATATTTATCAGAAACAATAAGGGGAGCTATACTTTCTGTACCTAAGGGACAAATGGAAGCGGCAAAAGCTTTAGGCATGACTTATTTTCAAAGCATGACAAGAATCATACTTCCTCAAGCTGCAAAAATTGCAATAGCTCCCATTGGCAACACTTTTATAGGAATGCTTAAAGATACTTCACTTGTATCAATAATTACGGTAACAGAACTTTTACGTGCAGCTCAACTTTTAATAGCAAAACATCTTACAGTTATGCCTTTTTATATAGCAGTTGCAATTATATACTGGATTATGAGTACATTTTTTTCATTTATTCTGGGACGTATTGAAAGTAGATTATCAAAAAGTTATTCTATGTAACAAAAGCGGAGGTTTTATTATGGACTTCCGTTTTTTATTTTTTGCTGTAAAATAAAACTATAATTAGATATTTCTTATGGAGGATAACATGAAAAAAATTTTAATTATAGAGGATGACCTAAAGTTAAGAAAGTACATAAAAGATTTTTTAATTAGCTATAATTATGAAGTCAAACTCATAGAAAACTTTGACAGCGTTGAAGAAGAAGTTTTAAGTACCTCTCCCGATTTGATATTGCTGGATATTAATTTACCTAAATTCAATGGTTTCTATTTCTTAAAAAATATAAGAAAAAAAATATCCACTCCTGTAATTATCATTTCGGCAAGGAATACTGAGCAAGAGCAAATAAGAGGAATAGACTTAGGCGCTGATGATTACATAACCAAGCCTTTTGGAATAGAACTTCTTATTGCAAAGATAAATGCAATATTTAGGAGAATTGATTCTAGTGTAAGTAATATTATAAAATTAAAAGATATAGAACTTATGTGTGACAGCATAAGTCTTAAAATAAATGATAAAGTCATAGAACTTTCTAGAAATGAGTATAAGCTTCTTAAAGTTTTTATGACAAATTATAGTAAGGTGGTTTCACGAGAAGAACTCTTAGAGGAGCTTTGGGATGAAACTTCTTTTGTGGACGATAATACGCTAACTGTAAATATAACAAGATTAAAGAAGCGGCTAAAAGAAATAGGAGCAAACGTCTCTATTGTAACCAAAAGGGGGATTGGATATGTCCTTCAATAAAACTTTAATTAATACTTTTAAAAAAGAAAAATCAGCTATATTTCTTTATATTATTAGTATATTATCTATTATACTTTATTACTTTTTTCTATATGGCAAACATTCTATGTCATATCCCATAATTTTAGCATCAACCTTTCTAATATGCTATCTTATCTATAAGTTTTTTGTATATAAAAATCTCTACACTTATCTAGATGAAGGAAAGGTTAGTCCCAAATATAAGATGAAAAATGGATATGTCTTTGAAGATATACTTAATGTAATGCGAGAACTACACGGCAACTATATTTCAAAAATTGATCTACTGGAAGAAAGACACGAAGAAAAGGAAAAATTTTTAAGCGAATGGATTCACAATATGAAAACCTCTGTAGCAATCATAGAACTTGCATCGGAAAAAGGTAAAAAGCTTTATGGAAATGAGGATGTAATTAAGGATATATATGAAGAAAATGTTAAACTTCAAGAAAACCTAGAGAGTGCTTTGAATATATTTAGACTTGAAGAATTTGCAAAGGATTATATTCCAGAAAAGATTAATTTAAAGAGATTAATAACGGATATTGTAAACACTAAAAAAAGAAATTTTATATATGGACGAGTGTTCCCTAAAATTGAAATTGAAGATGAATATTACATATATACTGATAAAAAATGGGCAGGCTATGTTATTTCCCAAGTTATTAATAATGCCATAAAGTATGCTGAAAACACAAAATATATAACCTTTTACTGTGAGAGAAAAGAAGAAGTTATTACCTTACATATAAAAGATACTGGCATTGGCATAAAAAAAGAAGAACTAAGCAGAGTTTTTGAGCCATTTTTTACAGGAAGTAATGGAAGACGTAAGGAAAAATCTACAGGCATAGGGCTTTATATGTGCAAAACTATATGTAAAATGCTAAATAGTAATATAAGTATAGAGTCAGAGGAAGGGAAAGGAACGATTGTAAGCATAACCTTTCATGCGTGTAAGGTTGTGTAAGGATAAGCGATTTGAAGCAGCACTTGAAAAAGATATACTAAAGATGAAGAAGGTAATAAAAAGTTTTGAAAAGATATGGCAAAGTAATTGTGGATTGATATAGGAGGACAAGTATGAGGGTTTTAGAGTGCGCGAAACTCACAAAAGTTTATGATGCTTACAAAAAATCAGGAAGTGTAAGGGCATTAAAAGGCATATCATTCCATGTCGAACAAGGTGAATTTTTGGGGATAATGGGTCCAAGTGGTAGTGGTAAAACAACACTTTTAAACATACTTTCAGGCATTGATAATGCTACTAATGGAGAAGTTTTTATTAACGAAAAAAACATACTTAATATGAAAAAGGATGAACTTGCACTTTTCAGAAGAAAAAATGTAGGGTTTATATTTCAAGATTTTAATCTTTTAGACAGCTTAACAGTTAGAGAAAATATAGGATTTCCAATGACAGTGGATAAAATAAAGCCTAATAAAATTGAAGACAAAGTTAATGAACTTTTAAAATTTTTTAATATTGAAGATATAAAAAACAGCTATCCATATAATATTTCTGGTGGACAAAAGCAGAAAACTGCTGCAGCAAGAGCTCTTGTATCAGAGCCTAAAATTTTATTCGCAGATGAGCCTACTGGTAATTTAGATTCCAAATCATCCAGAAATATTATGGAAAATTTTAAGCAAATAAATGAAAAAAGAGAAACCACAATTCTTATGGTAACACATGATCCCTTTGCGGCCTCATTTTGTAAAAGAATTATATTTATAAAAGATGGCGAGATAAAAATTGAAATAAATTCTAACGGTGATCAAAAGAAATTTTTTGATAAAATCATTGAAACAGAGGGCATTGTAGGAGGCGACCTATAATGAATTTATCTCAAATTATACTTAAAAATATTAAGTATAATATTAAAAGTTATACTGCTTATCTTATAGGGAATACTTTTATTATAGCTATTTTATTTATGTTTTTCAGTCTTTTATCAAGCAATGTGTTTATGAAAGTAATTGGAGGAAGCCATCAGGATAGTTCAGAAATGTTAGAAGCTATGATAACTTTAATGGCGGCTTTTTCAGTAGTATTTATATTGTACACCACAATATCCTTCACTAAATATAGGGGAAAAGAATTTGGAGTTTATTTTACTATTGGGTTAACCTCCAAAAATATAATTAAAATCCTGTCATATGAGAACTTAGTGATTGCCGCCTCTTCCTTTATTTTAGGAGCTTTTTTCGGAACTTTATTTTCAAAAATATTCTATATGGCAATATTAAAAACTTTAAATATGACTAATATTAATATAAAAATAAGCCTTAAACCATATATATATATAACTTTAATAGCAGTTTTGATTTTTGTATTTAACATTTTATATCAGATAATATTTCTCAAAAGACTTTCAATTTCACAAATATTAAAATCTAATTCTACAAAATATGTAGGGAAGACAAATTTCATTTGGGGAATCATGGGCATAGTTATTTTAATAATAGCCATGTCTACTTTTCAAAAAGCTATGAATCAGGGAATTTACAGACGAAGTACAGTAGCACCTATGATACTTTGTTCGATTTTGGCTTGTATTATTTCACTGTATTTTGTAATAGGTTCTATTATGACATTAATATTAAAAATATCTAAAAGATTTAAAAGCTTTTATAACAACAATATTTTATGTTTGAACTCTCTTTCTCACAGATTCATTGAGTATAGGTCAGTTTTATATGTTTCAATACTTCTTATAGCAAGTGGAATAGCACTTATTTCAATTTCGTATTCAATTTACAAATCATCAAAAGATTCCATAGATAGATTGTATCCTTATGACTTAAGCTTCGTAATAGAAAAGGATTTATATAATTTGGATTTAAAAGATGTACTTGAAACATCCGGTGCTCATATTAAAAGTTTTAATACACTTCAAGGGATAAATGTGCTTAATTTACGTGAATATAGTAATCAGATAAATTGGATGGGCATACCTATTATGGCAACCAGCCAAAATTGCTTTAATAAATTAAATAAACAAAATATAAATGTGACCCAAAATCATGCACTTTTTTATTATGCTGATTTAAAGGATACGCATGGAGGGTTAATTGTGGATTTTTCTAAGGAAGAAGATTATAAAATAAGTAAGGTAATGTCTCTATTCAATAGGAATAAAGTCTCACTTAACGACTATATAAAATTTAAAAACAATAAAGGATTTTTATATATTCCCTATCCCAATGTAATTTATAAGCAGGGAAACATTAGTAATGCCTTTAATTCATCAGGAGATGCCTCTTTTATCCCATTTATGAGATGGAATTCAATAATACTAAGTGATGAAGATTACGCTAAACTTAAAGAAAATTCTTCCCCAAAATTAATTTACTATGATGTTCTTGTTAATTTATACAATAATGATGATTGTAAAGTTATAGAAAAGAATTTGTCACAAAAGTTAAACAAAATAGGAGGAGAAAAGCTTAAAGATACTTTGACTTTAAAAGAATTAAAGCTTCAAGAACAGCTTGGCAATACTAATTTCACATTATTTACTTTTGTATTTTTCGGTATGATGCTTTTAATCGGAAGTGCTGTAACCTTATATTTTAAGGTTTTTACATCAATTGAGGATGATAGAAACCTTGTAAATCAATTAATTAGAATAGGACTTACCCAAAAGGAGATAAATGCAATTATCATCAAGGAAATTGCAGCAGTGTTTTTAATTTCACCTTTAATCGCAATATCTGTTATTAGCTATTACATTTCAAGATTATATATAGATATTCCATTTGGAAGATATATGTGGGCTAACAGCCTAGTTGTTTTTGCAATCTATGGTGCAATTCAAATAACCTTCTTTTTACTTACTACAAGCAGATACTTAAAGGAAATTATGAATTAAGGAGAAAAGATTATGAAGAAAAATTATTATAGAAATATAACTATACTTGGACTTCTACTAAGCATAGTATGGATTATAGCAGTAAATACTCAGCCATATTCTGATTTTCAGTATTACAACGAACTTGCAAAAAAAATAGCAAGCGGCGGTGCATGGGGAGATACCTATACGTCTGTAGGATACTCAATAGTCCTTGGCTTTGTATATAAAATTTTTGGAACAAGCTTAATTACTGCCAAAGTTTTTAATATATGTTTAACAGCTTTTAATTATCTCATTGTCTATTGGATATTAGAAGAGATTAATATAAGCGAAAGAAAAAGGAAGATTATTTACGGAATATTTGTTCTTTTCCCTAACAATATTTTTTATAACAGTATCACAGGGACAGAAATATTATTTGTAACAGTTTTTCTTATAATGACACTTGTATATCTTGGAAGCAGTAAATATAAATACATTATATTAGGAGCTCTCACGGCAGCTGCTGCAATGATAAAACCATTTTTCATTTTATTTTTCTTTGCAGTATTTGTAATAGAACTTTTGCTTAAAAATAAATTCTTAGATGTGATTAAACATAGTATTTTAATATTTGCTATTAGTATGGTATGTCTTTCCCCCTGGCTTTACAGAAATTCAAAACTTATGGGACAGTTTACATTTATATCAAATAACAATGGTATTGTGCTTTATATAAATAACAATTCTCAAAATCATACTGGACTTTGGATGGATGCTAAAAACGTTGAAAATTCTATTGTAACTAAAAAAAGCTATATTAAAGCCAATGATACAGAAAAAAATAAAATGCTATCTGCTGCCGCTAAAAAATGGATAGTAAATCATCCAGGACAATTCATTATTTTAGGTTTTAAAAGATTATTTAACACTTATTTTAGCTGCAGTGATATAAGCTATAGTTTTTATGGAAGTAGTATAAATCCAAGTGTTCAAATGCTTTTAGCTATTTTAGCAAATGACGTTAAGATTTTTATATTTGCAATAGCAGTAATTTCAATAATTGCGTATAGCCTTAAGGTAATTTACAGCTTGATTAATAAAAGGGAATTGGATAAATTCAGTATATATAATTTAATTATATTTTATATGGTTACCTGCACTTACTTTGTTACAGAGGGACAGCCGAGATACTCCTTCCCTGTTATATTTATAGCAATTTGCTTCTCTGTTAATGGAACAAACTATATTGTAGATTGGATAAAAAAGAAGCATTTAGGAAACTCCTAATTCTTTATAAAAATTGTACAGTGCTTAAAAATATAAAGCTTAAAATTAGTATAACTGTGTTATTAAAATATAAGTTATACCAATTTTAAGCTTTATTATATTTTAAATACATGTTGTATAATAATTCGATGTGACTTATAATTATTAATTAGCGCAAACTTATAGGAGGAATAAAATGTGGACGTATTTAAGAAGAAGACAGTAAAAAATTTTGATGATGATTATGCAAAAAGTAGTTTAAAGAAGAAACTTACAAGTTTTGATTTGGCTGCACTTGGAATAGGTTCAATAGTTGGTACAGGTATTTTTGTTGCAACTGGTCAAGGTGCCAAAATAGCAGGTCCAGCAGTCATTATATCATTTATAATTGCAGCTATAACGAGTGCTCTTTGTGCTCTTACATATTCTGAACTTGCATCAATGTTTCCTGTATCAGGAAGTACATATTCTTATTCATATATTGCTTTTGGTGAAATTGTAGCATGGATAATAGGCTGGGATTTGATACTTGAATATCTTGTTTCAGCAGCGGCTGTTGCAGCTGGGTGGTCAGGTTCATTTAATGGAATACTAAGTGATTACGGAATCAAATTACCACTTATGCTAACTAAAGCACCAGTATCTGGAGGAATTGTGGACTTGCCAGCAGTAATTATAACAGCCATAGTAACATGTCTTTTATACATAGGTGTGTCAGAAAGTGCAAAAGTAAATGATATTATAGTTATAATAAAAATATTGATAATTATTATATTTATAGCATTAGGAATAACTCATATAAAATCAGCAAATTATCATCCATTTATGCCCTTTGGTGTTAATGGAGTAGTATCAGGTGCGTCAATTATATTTTTTGCTTTTATTGGATTTGATACAGTATCTACAGCTTCAGAAGAAACTAAAAATCCAGAAAGGGATGTGCCACGTGGACTTGCCTTATGCTTAATAGTAGTTATAATAATGTACATATCTGTTTCATTAGTGCTTACAGGCATAATTTCATATAAAGATATTAGTATAGATAATGCCCTTCCAGGAGCGCTTGCCCATATAGGAATAAATTGGGGTTCTGCCTTAGTTGGAATTGGTGCTGTAGTTGGAATGATATCCACACTTCTTGGAACTTTATATGGACAAATTAGAATATTTATGGTTATGGCAAGAGATGGATTACTTCCAAATATTTTTGCAAAGGTAAATAAAAAACATAGTACACCAGGGTTATGTACTATTTTAACTGGTGTAGCTACTGCTATTCTCGCTGGATTTTTGCCACTTAATATGATAATGGAATTGTGTAATATAGGAACTTTGTTTGCTTTTGCACTTGTTTCTGTTGGTATTATAGTTTTAAGAGTAACTATGCCAGAGGTAAAGAGAAATTTTAGATGCCCTGGTGTTCCATTTACTCCAATAATAACTATATTTTGCTGTGGCTATTTAATATACAGTCTTCCTGTTGTTACATGGATTAGATTTATTGTTTGGCTTTTAATTGGAATGTTAATTTATGTGTTTTACGGATATAAGAATAGCAAGATTAGAAAAGCCAAAAAAGATATACTTTAAAATTAGGCAATATTATTATATACGAGGTTTGGGCAATTTAGGAAGTGCTTATATGGAGTTGTTGGTGATAATGTAAAAAGTGCCTATTTATAGTTAAGAAGGATAATGGGTTTTTGACCCAAACCCCGTATATAATCGTTATCCTTCTTAACTTCAAATAGGCAATCTCTCTTTATAAAAAATTTAGATAAGTTTTTATTTAAGTAATGCACTATAGAAATTTACACCCAAAATTCCGTAGGTACGAAGGAATTTTTTCCTTGTTTTACTTCAAAAGCGAGTTAACATTGATGAAGTAACGATTTAAAAAAATTCTAATAAATCTTGATAAAAAAATCATAAAATACTTAGATTTTTCAATTTGTCTGAACGCTAGTGAGTTATTGAAAAATCTTAGGATTTTATGATTTTTTCATCTTAGATTTATAGAATTTTTTTAATGTTACAAATCAATGTTAACTCGCTTTATTTTTCTTAAGCGAATTAGATATTACAGCAGAAAATACGCAGCATAATATTGATATTCCAATAAATATTAATATTATTGAATGAAATCCGTAATTTAAAGATGCTTTTACATTGGCACTAGAAATAAGACTTTTAATCGCTGCTGTTGTGCCATATAAATTATCCGGATTTACATTATTAATTGATTTCATACTTAAATATTTAGTAATCCCTAAATTGAATACAACACCAAATATTGAAACACCTATAGTTTGCCCTATAGTTCTTAGTAAAGAGTTTGAAGCCATTGCTGCGCCCCTATTCTTAGCATCAACAGATTCCTGTATAACTATAGTCATTGTTGTAAGAATTCCTCCATATCCGAATCCCATGATAAACGCATACCCTATAAGAAAAATTAAGGAAGACTCCGTATTTAATGTATATAAACAAATAGAACTCATAAATATTATTAAAGCAGAAGCAAAAATAATAATTTTTTCTCCATACTTTGGCAGTAATTTCGATAAAATAAATGATGACATAAGCCATGAGATTGACATTGATGCTAATGATAATCCCGATATAGTAGCATTAAAGCCTAAAATATTCTGAATGTATATAGGCAAATAAACATCTGTACCTACTAATATTGCACAAATAAGAAAGCTTATTAAATTTATTACGTTTACTTTTAAATTAAATATCTCAAAAGGTATGAGCGGCTCTGGTGCCTTAGTTTCTATTAAATAAAATACAATAAGTAAAATTATTGTACATAATACTGGCACTGTAGTCTTAAATGAAAGAATTGTTCCACTTGTGCCTATACCTAATACAGCTAACAAAAATATTACAATAGCAGCTGATAACACTATTATTCCTTTATAATCCACTGAATGTTCTTCTTTTTTAATAGTTTCTGCCATATTTTTTTGCAGAAGAATTACCGACAAAATTCCAAAGGGTATATTCACATAGAAAATCCAATGCCAGGACAAATAATCTATTAAAAGTCCTCCTATAAAGGGACCAACAAGGCTGGCAATTCCCCATACAGAGCTTATCCATCCCTGCACTTTAGCTCTTTCCTCTATCGGAAATACATCTCCAACAATAGTAAAGGATACTGTAAAAATGGAGCCTGCACCCATCCCCTGTATGCCCCTAAATACTATTAACATATATATATTCATGGATGTTCCACAAAGTGCACTTCCGATTAAAAATATTATAATTCCAATACATAAAATATTTCTTCTGCCATATAGATCCGCGAGCTTACCATAAATTGGCGTAGTAATGGCAGCAGTTAAAAGATAAACTGAAAATACCAAACTAATTTTACTAAACCCATGCAGTTCCCTAACAATTGTAGGCATTGCAGTAGTTACTACAGTTCCCTCTACTGCCCCCAAAAACATGGCAACCATTAATGCAATAACTATATTTTTCTTTTTTGAATTCATACATTACCACCTTATCTCTATTATTAAATGTCTTCCCTAAACCACTAATTCATCCATAAAATTTAACGTTTTTTCATCTGTCTCTAAAATATTTGTGAGAACTTCTTTAAAAGCAGCAAATTTTATAGACATCGCTTCAGGTTTCCATTTAAATAAATCTTCATCCATATAAAAATTTGAAATGGTAAGCATAATTTCTGCTGTCTCTAACGGATATCTAACCTTAAAAAAGCCCTCATTATTACCCTGTGAAATTATATCTGCATAGATAGGTGAAAATCCTTTAATAAGTGCAACCATTAATTTTTGATGAAATATTTTATTTGATGGATCATTAATCTTTTCATCTTGCTGGCTACCTGTATTTATTTTTATACATTTCAAAAATATTTGTTTTAATCTATCTATAGCATTTAGCTTTCCTGATACTGCACTTGAGACTCCATTAATCCAAAAAGAAACTCGATTTTCTATTGCTGCATCTGCACATTCTTCTTTTGAAGAAAAATAATGATAAAAAGCACCTTTAGAAATGTCTAATTCCTTAATTATAAGTGAAAGTGTAGTATTTTCATACCCTTTCGCAATAAATATATCCCACAGCCTATTTGCTAGTTCATTTCTTTTATTATCAAAGTTTATATTTGTTCTTGACATATACTTACCCTCCATTGCACAAACCATCTGTCTTAAATTGTATTAAAGATTAAGTATAACGTCAATTATTAAAGTAACTTACTAAGCTTTTCCATGCTCGGGATATTCATATTTAACTCCATTCCTGAGCTAAGTATCTCTCTAAAATTATATTTCATTTCATCAATTGCTTTAAAAGCATGCGCCGTATAGCGCTGCATTATTGGGTTCTTTTCAAAGTTGCGTTTAAACATCGGATAAAGTATAAAAAATGGTATAGACATCATTTTTACTTCTGGAAATTCTTTTAATTTAACACCTCTCCTTTCACAAATTTTGTAACCTTCACGCATAGCTTCAAAGCATGTTTTTACTAGTTTTTTATCTTTTAACATTTCATTTAAACTACTATATTTTGAAAGTCCAACTCCAAATGGGCTTGCACCAACGTTATGTACCCATAACCAATGAAGTATATTGGATGGGATTTCAGGCTCAATGCCGCAGATTTTAAAAGTTTTTACTGTCACATCTAACAATGTTTTTTGAACATCATATACAGTGCCAAGGGATATATCATTACCTATATTCCCCCATAGCAAATCCCCTTTAAAGGTTCCGCCACCACCAGCGTACCCCATAATATATTGATCCTTCTTTAAATATTTATCTATTTCGTAAGTTCCTTTCCAATTTAAAGTAAAAATTAAATACTTAGCATTAGGTGCTTTATATGCCAGAGTTTTAAGTGCATCATTCAACTCATATGTATTCACTGGAATCATAATCAAATCGTAGTCTTCAGTTATTTCTGCTGCACATTTATATGTATATTCACCTGTTGTGTTCATGTGTTTTTTATCCTTACGCTCGTCTATAATGTCGTAAGATATAGTTTTGCCATTCATAAGTTTAAGTTTGTTTTTCCTGACAAAGTGAGTAACTTCATGATGATGTGAAAGTGCATGCCCATAAAGTGTGCCAATGACACCTGTTCCTAATATTAATATTTTCATATTTTTTCCTCCCATTTATAAACCGACTGTTGGTTTAATTATACGAGGAAAAAATTTCAAAGTCAATAGTTGGTTTTTAAACATATGTTTACGCATAGTATACTTTAATACTCTAAAAAAGTATGGCTTATGCTGTACTTTTTTCTTTTTTAAAAATCAACCTTTATAATCATCCTTTTGGTTGATTTGTTTTTTTTCCATTTTTGTTACTATAGCATCAAGGAAACATTGAAGGGAGAAATAAACTTGGAAAATATAATAGAAGTTAAAAACTTAGAAAAAGGATATAGGAACAAAAAAGCAGTAAATGGAATCAGCTTTAATGTAATAGCAGGAGAAGTACTTGGATTTTTAGGTCCTAATGGTGCCGGAAAAAGCACAACCATAAATATACTGTCTACAGCTTTAAAATCAGACGGCGGAGAAATTAAATTCGATGGACAAAATATTAAGGAGAACACACTTTATGTAAAAAAAAATATAGGAATAGTTCCACAGGATTTAGCAATATATGAAGACATCTCGGCAGAAAGAAACGTTAAATTCTTTGCAAGCTTATACGGTCTTAAAGGGGAAAATTTAAAAGAAAAAGTCAAGGAAGCACTTGAATTTGTAGGTTTATATGATAGAAAAAATGACAAGCCAAAAACTTTTTCAGGTGGTATGAAAAGAAGACTTAATATAGCCTGTGCTATAGCACATAATCCAAAGCTCATAATAATGGATGAGCCTACTGTTGGAATAGATCCTCAATCGAGAAATCATATTTTGGATTCCATAAAGAAGCTTCAAAAAAAAGGAGCAACAATAATATACACAACCCACTACATGGAAGAAGTAGAAGAAATATCAGACAGGATAATCATAATGGATCACGGAACTATTATTGCTGAAGGGACAAAAGAAAAGCTTAAGGAAAATATTCAGGATGAAAAAGTGTATACCATAGAAGCTGATAATGTAGCAAAATTAAGAGATGATGATTTCTTTGAGGTTGAAGGAGTTAAGAAAGTAAATATTTTAAAAAACAGAGTGGAAATAGTATGCCTAAATACAGTTGAAAACTTGGATAAGTTAATTATGGTCATGATGAATAAGCACTGCAAAATAAATAATATAACAACCAATACAGCTTCACTTGAAAGAGTGTTTTTAAATCTTACAGGAAGAAGCCTTAGGGACTAGGAGGTAATACAAGTGAATTTATTTAAAATGTTTAAAATGGACTTTATAAATACTGCAAAAAATCCAACACTTTTTCTTTGTAATACAGTATTTCCGGCAATTATTATTTTAATAATGGGATTTATAACCAAAGGAAGTTATGGAACTAAAGTTACTTCTTATGATTATTATGGAGTTACTATGACAATTTTTTTCGTATTTAATATAGCACTTACAGAATCTAATACCTTTATGGAAAAGAAAATTAAGCCAGGAAATGTTAGACTTATTTATTCCCCAACACATACTTCAAGTATATTTTTATCTAAAATATTATCCTGTTCTGCATTTGCAGGAATATGTTATACAATTTTGATGATAGTAGAAGATAAAGTTTTTAATATAAATCTTGGAGGAGAAAATTTTATATATGTCTTAATATTAATGCTGCTTTTTATACTTTTTATGTGCTGCTTTGGAGCCTTTATGTGTTGTATTTTTAAAAGTGAGGAAGCTACAAATAAAATTGTTTCACCAGTGCTTACAGTGCTTGGAATCTTTGGAGGAATGTTTTTTCCTATAGATAGCCTTGGCAGTGCAGTTCAAAAATTGTCTTATATCTCTCCACTAAAATGGATAAATGACTGCATCTTAAAAATAATTTATGATAAAGATTTTTCTATGTTTATACCAACAATGGCAACATTAATAGTAGGTTCAATAATATTAGTACTTTTGTGTAAAGCAATTTTTAAACCGGAGGCGTATATTTAAATGAATGTATTTAATATATTTAAAAATAATTTTTATAGGTTAATGGCTAAAAAAATATTAATTATAAATGTAATTATATTTATTCCACTTATGATAATAGGGGGAGTTTACTTTAATTCAAAAATGGAGACTAAGGCAAATATAGCAATAGTTTCAAATAATCATAAATTAAATATGAGTAATAAATATATTAAGTTCAATGTGGTGAAGGAAGAGCCTAGTATGTCAGACCTTGTACTTAATAAGTATGATGCCGTAATTAAGGATAATGGAAAAGGTAATTTTAAAATAACCACAATTAAAAGTGATAAATTAAAAAATCAAATTGAATACTTTTTAAAAAATTCAAATTCAGCTGTTAAGACTTCAGATGCGCAAAATAAAAGAGGCGTTGGAACTAGTATAATAGGCTTTTTAATAATGATAGTTTTAATGATGCAAATTAATTTTATGCTCTTTTACCCAGAGGATAGGGACTTTGGCACTTTTAGGAGAATATTAATATCACCAGTTAGCGGAAGTAAGTATCTAATTGCACAGGGGGTCTTTGTTTTTACAGTAGCTTTTATACCAACTTATGTTGCTGTAATAGCAGTTAATGCTATACTTAATGTGAATATTGGCTTTAGCTATATTACCTTTGCAGGACTTTTAGCATTACTTTTGTTATTTGGTACAGCTTTTGCACTTTTAATCACTTCTTGTGTAGATGACGTAGACAATGCGGCGATGCTTGGAAATTCAATAGTTATGATAACATCAATTTTAGCAGGAAGCTTTTATTCCTTTACAGATGACAATAAGATTTTAGATTCAATAGTTAAAACAATTCCCTTTAAAGGATATTTGACTTTAGTTCAAGGAATTGAAAATGGTAATAGTTTATCAAATTATTCTGGACATCTAACTTATATTTTAGCTTTAACTTTAGTACTATTTACGCTTGGAGTTTTTATTACAAAAAGAAATTTGAAAACTGGAAAATACTGATTGATATATCATAGCTTGTTGGTATAGAATTAAGTTATAAAGCTATGTAGGGTGATTGTATGAAAAATGAATTTAATTTGATAAGAACAAAGCTTATAGCACCAATTCCAAGAAAGAATTATATCAAAAGAGAAGGAATTATAAATGAGCTAAAGAATATATTTGATTATAAGATAACAATAGTTAAGGGAGCAGCAGGCAGCGGAAAATCGACACTGCTCTCTTCCTTTATAAAGGATAAAAAACTTAAACATGTAAAGTGGATAAATTTAGACTCAGAGAATAATGAAATTTATTCATTCTGGTATTATTTTATAGAAGCAATTTCAGATTACTTACCAGGAAAAAGTGAAAAACTTATTAATAACCTAAACGGAATGGCAAACAGTGAGGAAATCCTAGAAATAATATCTTACATGATAAATAAACTGTGTATTGAAGAAGATATTTTGATAGTATTTGATGATTATCATCACATTAAAGATAAAAACTTAAACTTAACAGTAAAGTATCTTATAAAATATTCACCACAAAATGTTCACTATGCATTTTTAACACGTGAAGAATTCCCAATCTATTTAGGCGAACTTAGAGTTAGAGATGAACTTTTAGAAATTAATGAAACTGAACTTAGATTTTCAAAAGCGGAATGCTCAGATTTTATGCATAATACGCTGAAGCTTGATATATCTGAAGAAGACATGAATAAAATTTTTAATATTTCTGAAGGCTGGATAGGTGGACTTCAATTTACAGCTTTAGCATTAAAAAATAAAGGACATATTGAAAAAATTAATGTTTTAAATAAGTATGTCATTGAATATTTAACAGAAGAAATATTAAAAGGACTTAATTCACGTGAAAGTAAGTTTCTTATAAAAACCTCTATACTTAAGTATTTTAATTCGGATTTAACAGACTATGTGTTAGAAATAACTGATTCAACAGATATAATAAATTCTTTGGTTGATAAAAATTTGTTTATAATAACTCTTAATGAAGAGGAAAATGTATTTAGGTACCATCATCTTTTCAATGAATTTTTGAATATAAGCTTTAACAAATTGGCTGAGGAAGAAAAAAAGGTGCTTCACCTAAGAGCATATAATTTTTTAAAGGAAAATGGAGATGTAAATGAAAGTATACGACATCTTTTTTCTATAAAAGCTTATGAAAAGGCCATACCTCTTATAGAAAAAAATATTTCAGATCCAAAATCATGGATACATATGAAAGAGCTACCGCTTGAAAACTTAATAACTAGTAATGAACTTATTGTACAGCGAATTTTTTATCATTTTTCAAATCTTCAAGTAGATGAGTGTAAAGACATAATAAATTATATTGAGAAGAATGGTTCGAGGGAAGCCAAGTCTCTTGCTAATATGTCTAAAATATATGTTTACAATTATTGCAGTGGAGTTAAAGAAGAGGATTTAAAATTGGTGGAAAAGCTTAAGTTAAGTGAAATTACCAAGGCAGTTATATATCTTAATATGCAACCTATATTTTTGAGTAAAAATGAGTATGAAAAGGTAATAAAATATGCAGTAGAAGCTGATAAAATTGCTAAAAAGCATAATATGTTTTTCTTAAGTGTTTTTGCCAAATGCCAAATAGCAATTATACTTGAGGATATGGGCGAATACTCTAAAGTTATGGATAAATATAAAGATATTAAAATTCTAACTGATAAAAGTGGTTTTAATGGTGCATATAAAAGCCTCTATTATCTTGGGGTTGCGGGAATATATATGAAAAGATATGAGATAGCCAAATCAGAAAAATGTTTAAAGTTAGCAGCCGAAAAAATAGGTCAAAAACACGCATTTACAAAGCCAGGAATTATTTATAATGAAATGGAGCTTAGATTTATAAAACACGAATTTGAAGAAGGAAAAAAGATTGTAGACGGACTTTCAAAAATATATGTAGATTCCTTTATACCTCTTCAAATTTGTACAGCTGAATTTAGATACATGCTTCCAATGAAATTTTATCAAAAGGAAGATTTGCATCAATTTAAAAGTATGTTTGAAAAAGAAAAAAATTATGGAAAATATATAAGACCAGAAGATAAAATAGTTTACTCAAGAGTACTATACTTACTTTCAGAAAAACATGAAGCTATAAAAACCCTAGATGAAGTTTTAGAATTCTGTAGAAAATACTCTATAATAACCAATCTTATAGATGGAATTATAGTAAAAATAATGCTTCTTAAAGAGGATTTTGAGCTTAAAAAAAGAGAAATATATAATTTGCTTAGAGAATCACTTCATTACAGCATAAAAAATGAATATTTAAGAGTGTATGTAATTGAAGGTAAACCACTGCTTAATCTTATTAAAAAACTTAAAAATGATAAAAATATTGAGCTTACAAGTAAGGAAAAAGAATTTATTCAAAAAATAATTGATATAGAAGAGCCAAATGAAACCAAGAAGGATGAGCTTTTAAGTGAAAGGGAAAAAGAAGTTTTAAGTGTACTTTGTGAGGGTCATTCCAATAAGGAAATAGGGGAAATTTTAAATATATCCCTTGCAACTGTAAAAACCCATATCCTTAATATTTATTCTAAACTTCAAGTTTCAAATAGAGTACAGGCGGTAGAAAAGGCAAAGAAAGTAGGGCTGAAATAAGTGAATTTCGTTATACTACAGAGCATCTAGTTTCATAATCGCCCCATACATTTCTGGTCGCCTGTCTCTAAAAATTCCCCATCCCCACCTTTTTTCACGAATAGCATCTAAATCAAACTCAGCCACTAATACACCTTCACTTTCTCTATCAGCTTGAGCTACTATTTCACCAGTAGGATCAGCTATAAATGAAGATCCATAAAATGTCATAGATGTATCATCTACCTCTGTACCAATTCTATTAGATGCTACTAGTGGCATTATATTACAGGCTGCATGTCCCTGCATTACCCTTTGCCAGTGCGGCTGACTGTCATACTTAAGTACTGGTTCAGATCCTATAGCTGTAGGATAAAATAATATTTCAGCACCCATTAATGCCATACACCTAGCGGATTCTGAGAACCATTGATCCCAGCAAATACCTACCCCTATCTTTCCATAAGCTGTATCCCAAACCTTAAATCCCGTATCCCCAGGTGAAAAATAAAACTTTTCCTCGTAGGAATGTCCATCTGGTATATGAGTTTTTCTGTATTTTCCAAGGATTGTTCCATCTGCATCTATAATAGCTACAGTATTAAAAGTTACATTTCCTGCTCTTTCAAAAAAACTTATTGGTAATACTATCTTTAATTCTTTTGCAACTTTTTTAAATAGCTTAACAGCTTTATTGTCTTCAAGTTTTGTTGCTAATTTAAGATATTCGTACCTCTCCTGCTGGCAAAAATAAGGAGTTTCAAATAATTCTTGAAGAAGCACTATATTGGCTCCACATGCTGCTGCCTCTCTTACCAAACCTTCAGCTTTTTTTAAATTCTCCTCCAAATCCCACGATGCAGCCATTTGAGTAGCTGCTACCTTTACTAATCTCATTTTACACCTCCAAATATTTATACTTTATCTTTTAGGCTGCTGCTGAGTAATACAATGTATGTTTCCCCCACCAAGCAATATTTCCCTTGCATATATTGGAACAATTTCTCTATCAGGAAATAGCTTATCCAGTAAACTTATTGCTTTTTCATCATTTTTATCACCAAAAATAGGCATTACAATTCCATCATTTGCAATATAAAAATTAACATAAGAGGCTGCAAGTCTATTTCCCTCAGTTCTTTCAATTGTTGTAGTTAAGCTATCTACTCCTTCTGCCTCTTCTCTAGTAATGTATATCGGCTTAGGCAAATACATTTTATGTATTTCAATCTGTCTTCCTCTTGCATCTACTTCACTGCTCAATACCTTATAGCAGGCCTTTGATAAAGCATATTGTGGATCATTCTCATCATCAGTCCATGCAAGTACCACTACTCCTGGTCTAACAAAAGCACATACATTATCAACATGTTCATTGGTCTCATCTAAATATATACCTCTAGGGAGCCATATAACCTTCTGCACATTTAGATATTCCTTTAATTTTTCTTCAATCTCTATTTTAGTCATATCTGAATTTCGCCCTTTACTTAAAAGACACTCTTCTACTACCAATGCAGTCCCTTCCCCGTCTACATGAATAGCTCCACCCTCTAGAACAAATTTTTCTAACTTATAACTATCTATCCTTTCAAGTCTGCACACTTTTGAGGCTACCAAATTATCTTTATCCCAAGGAAAATATAAACCATCTACCAATCCTCCCCATGCATTAAACTGCCAATTAATCCCCCTTATGCCTCCCCTATCATTTATGACAAAAGTAGGACCACAGTCTCTCATCCATGAGTCATTACTTGACATTTCTACTACTCTAACTTCCTCTGGCAGCATACTAACCGCATTTTCATATTGATCCGTATTTACACAAACCGTAACTTTTTCAAATCTTGCTATAGCCGCTGCCACCTCTACAAAGGCTTTCTGCGCATACTTTGCTCCACATCTCCAATTATCTGTGCGCTGTGGCCATAACATAAAGCAGCCCTCATGAGGTTCGTATTCCGCCGGCATTCTATATCCATCAGTTTTAGGTGTGCTTTTGATTATCTCTATAATAATCGCCTCCTGTATTTAACAATATAATAATATTATCGCATATTTATTAGACGTTTATCAATATTTATCTTTTAAATTACCCTTATATTAATTTTATTATAGTTTTTCAAGAACCAATAATTCTTATAGAAGTGCTCCTATAATGGTATCAAAATGAAAAAATTAAAGAGAAAGTTAACTATTATCTTGAATTAAATAGTTTTTAATACATTTTTTAACATTATTGTATTATATGGTATAATGATTTTAATATAAAATACATTGGGGGTTTTGCAAATGAAATTCAAAAAAAGTATTATAACGAAAAATTTTTTCAAAAAAACAGCAATGACTTTTTTTATGTTTTTACTTATAACAGGTATTGGTATATTAAGTGGAAGTATCTCAGTAAAAGCTCAAAGAACAACTTATTATGTCTCAACCAGTGGTTCAGATTTTAATTCTGGAACTATAGATCAACCTTTAAGAACGATAAATGCAGGTGTTAAACTATTGAATCCAGGAGATACTCTATGCATAAGAGGAGGTACATATCAAGAAGAAGTTAATATAAATGGATATAATGGATCTGCAAATAATTATTACACTATAAAAAATTATAATAATGAAAAAGTTGTTATGATAGGTGGAGGTAGTATCAGTTCTAGTCCATATGATCATGGATTTGAATTTCAAAATTCATCTTTTTGGAATATTGACGGTATAGAGTTTAGCACATATCAAGGTGCAGGTGTATGGTTAAATGGAGTAAATAATTCTTCGGTAGATCATAATTTTAATTTAACTAATTTGAAAGCACATGACATTGAGTATAGTAAAGCTTCTACTGCTGGGGCTGAGGGTATTTTAGGTAACGGTAATGTATATAATTGTGATGTTAAAAACTGCCAAATTTATAACATAGGGCTTATAAAGGATAACCATAATGATCATGGAATATATATAGGATATGGCGCACATGATTGGACTATAGAAGCAAATAAAATTCATGATGTAACAGGAAGTTGTATACAATTATGGGGTGCACCAAGCGGAGGTAAAAATTGTAACATATATAATAATATACTTTATAACAGTCACAGACAAGGTCTTATTTTAGGATATTATGCTACAGACAATAAAGTGTATAATAATACTTTTTATAATAACTATGAGTGCGATGTATATCTTATAGATAATTCATATAATAATACTTTAAGAAACAATATATTTGGTTCATTCGGATCAATAATAACCGTTGAAATAGCCAATAGTAGCTATTTTAATAATTCATTTGACTATAATTGTTATTGGAAAACAGATGGTAACATAGGTACAGGTGGTTTAACTTATTCTTATGTTAGAAGCCGAGGTGAAGAAGCTCATGGAGTGTACGGAAATCCTCAATTCGTAAATGCTAATGGAGGCAATTTTAGAGTATATGGGTATAGTAATACAACCGGAGTTGGATCAAATGATAACAATGTACCTACTTATGATTTTTCAGGAACATTAAGAGAGGCACCTTATCAAGATATGGGAGCTTATGATTATGATTTGCTATTCGATAACTTTGAAGGACTTGCTAATAATACTTATGATACTCAAGGAGGTTTATGGGAAAAAGTTCAAGATGGTGAAACTGCTTATGAACAATATGGACAATCTTCAACTGGCATGAAATCTCTTACAGGGGAGTGTTCTTGGAGCAATTATTGTGTAGAATCTGACGTGAAAATGGTTAGTGGCACAAATGGGGACTATAATGTTGGATTGGTAGCAAGAGCATCATCTGATATGAAAAATTATTATGTAGCAGTATTAGGTAATAATAGTGTTGCACTTTATAAGGTCGTAAATGGCAATTGGACTACCCTTGGATGGCAATCTAAAATTAATCCAACTCTTACTTGGCATCACTTAGCTTTAACTTGTAACGGAAGCAGCTTATCAGTTTCTGTTAATGGAAATACTATTATAAGTGCTACTGATAGCAGCATAAGTTCAGGCAGGGTTGGTATGTATACAAATTATGCATCAAGATGGGATAATTTTAAAGTATCTCCACGTTATTAAAAGAAGATAACTGTACTTCTAGTGAAATGTGAAACACAATTAACTTCTTAAGTTAAAATAGTTCAATAAAAAAATCGGCTTTAAGAAATTTAATGATTCTTAAGGTCGTTTTTTATTATACCAAAATTTATTTATAATACTCTTCAGAAATTGTTAAACCATATGCATTAGCGCATATGATTTAGTAGTTATTAGTTTGACAGCTCATCTTTCCCGTTTTCCAAAGCCTTCCACAAGAAATCTATAGAAGTTTCTATTTTTTCATCATCACTACCTTGTGACAGAATATCAATCCATCTATCTCTAACTTCTAGTATTTGCGGAATTATGTCTTTTGCTTTATCTGTTAAGTAAAGCTTATATGCCCTCGCATCTTCTTTGTCTTCTTTTTTGTGTACATATCCAAGACTTATTAACTTTTTAATAGATTTAGCAGACATAGACTTATCTACATAAAGCTTTCTACTTATTTCATTTTGATTTATTCCTTCATTTTTGCTTAATGAAAGTACATATGGATAAGTTGCCATTGAAAGATTAAATTTTTTAAGCTCTCTATCAAAATAAGTTTGGGCACATCTATATAAACAGCCGTTTAATCCAATTAAATCTATTGCTTTATTATTCATAATTTCTCCTTATAATCATTCATTAAACTAACTAATATTCTTCATATTTTCATTACTTTTTAAAGTTTTATGCCTTGCCCCTAATGAATACAAATAGTATATAACTACTCCAGCAAATAGTACAGCTCCACAGCTATAAAAAAGAGGCGCTAATCCAAACTTACCTGCTATTGTCCCACCTATAATCGGTCCTAATCCCTGTCCAGCGTCATAGCCGATAAAATAAGTACTTGTTGCGACCCCTACTCGGCTAGGTCCCAGTTTTTTAACACATGTAGCTTGCAGTGCTGGAGAAAGTGAACTCTGTCCAATTCCATAAAAAATTGCTGCCAAAAGTATCATCCAAAGTGACTTAGAACTTCCTAGTAATACTGCTGCTACTATTGCCAAGATAAAGGCCGGAAATGCTATAATTCCTAGGCCCTTTTTATCAAGTACTTTACCTGAAATAGGTCTAATAATGAGAATTACAATAGCATTTACTGTGAAATAGTAACCAATGTTCGATATATGTCTCTCATCACCTATTAAAGCTAAGAAGCTTCCTATAGCCCCATTCATGAAGGTAAATAGACAAGCAAGAACAGCAAAAATAATTAATCTTTTATCGAAAAAATCATCAATTTTAATCTGAAATTTACTTGCACTAGAAGTTTCTTTAATTGGCTCCTTATATGGAATTCTAGTTATAAGAAATACTGCAATCATAATAATAACACATGATGCATAAAATACATATTTAAATCCAAACCCCGATGAAATTTTAAGACCAAGATTTGGACTTATTGCCGTTGCGAAAATATAGCCTAACCCTAAAAATCCTATTCCTTCACCTATTTTATCCTTGGGTATATATTTAGTAGCAAGGGCATTATTTACTGTAACGCTCATAGAAAATGATATACCTTGAACAATTCTAAAGAAAAAAAGTGCATACATATTATTTGATATTCTTAAACCTAGTGCAGAAAGAGACAAAAAAATAGTTGAAATAATTAACAACTTTTTCTTATTAAATTTATCCGTTGAAAATCCTGCAAATGGACGAATAGCAATGGATGTAATGGCAAATACACCTGCAATTAAACCTGCAAGCGACATAGTTGCCCCTAAACTAATTGCATATTTAGGCAATACTGGTGTCATCATAGTAAAACCAATAAAAATTAGTGCATTTATTATTAGCATTAAAATATATGAAGAGTTCCACAACTTTTCTACTTCCTCTGATTCCTTCATTAAAGTTTCATCCTTTCTTAATTTAGCCAGAACTGGTGCTTAAATTGCACTTAAATATCCTTTAGATAATAGCACCATTCCAATTGTTTTAATTAACCATAATTTAACTTTATATATTTATAGGATATCACAATATAGTTGACCATTCAACTATATTGTGATATCCTATAGATGTTAAAATTGTTAGACTTCTAACATATTTATGGAGGATGGGAGAAATTATAAATGAAGGAAATAGAGTTAGATTCAGAGACAAAAACAGAAAAAAAATTATGGAATATTAATTTTATTAGTTTATTAGGAATCAGTACACTTACATTTTTAGCCTTTTATCTTGTTTATCCGCTGCTGTCAAAGTACTCCATAGGCCTGGGAGCTTCCTTAAGTATGGCAGGTGTAATTGTAGGTCTATTTTCAATTACCGCATTATTTATTGGACCATTTGGTGGAATACTTACTGATAGAACAAGCAAAAAATATGTAATGATAATAGGAACTTTTATAAATGGTATAGCAACCTTAGGCTATAGTTTGGCACCTAATATTGGAGTCGTAATTTTCTTTAGAATACTTCATGGAGCCAGTTTTAGTATTACCAGTGCTACTAGCGTTGCCTGGGCAATAGAGTTTATACCAAAAGAAAGAATGGGCGAAGGCATAGGATACCTTGGAATCAGCCAGATTATTGCAACCGCCTTTGGACCTGAAATAGGAATAGAAGCTTCAAATAAATTTGGAATTTCTAAAACCTTTATGGTATCAGCAATACTTATAATAGTAGCTGCTATTTTTATGAACTTTTTACCTAACAGGAGTAAGGTCGCTAAAAAGAATGCTGTAACCAAAAAACCTTCTATTCATTTAAAAGATATTATAGCATTTGAAGTATTACCATTGTCATTTTTCGGCGGTCTCTTTTTTATGGGAAATGGTCTTGTTACCTCATTTTTGGTTTTAATGGGTGAACAGCGTAAGATAGCTGGAGTTGGAATGTATTTTGTAGTAAATGCATTGTTTCTTATTTTTACAAGACCCATATCTGGAAAACTGTATGATAAAAAAGGACTTGCAACTGTTTTATATCCAGCCTTACTATGCGGCATTATGGAGGCCTTATTTCTAGGTCATGGAAATGTTCTTTGGATGATAATCTTGGCTGCAATTTTTAAAGCATTTGGACAAGGATTTGCTCAGCCTGCACTACAAGCAGAATGTTTTCATATAATGGGAAGTGAAAAGAGAGGATTGGCTTCAAGCACGTTTTTTATTGGTGCTAATGTTGGTCAAGGTGTAGGTCCTTTAATTGGTGGAGTTGTTGCTTCTTCACTTGGATATAAATGGGTCTTTAACTTCAGTGCCTTAATGCTAGTATTTGGAATTTTATGTTTTGCAATATACAATAAGAAAAATTCCCTTTCAAATTGTAATAAATAATAAAGTATCAAAATTTTATAAAACTATATTGACAAGTTAAAATTATACTGTTACAATAAATATAATTCAATTAAATCCTTTGACGAGGAAGAGTAGCCATAAAATTTAGTTTAAGAGAGCTGGGGATGGTGTGATCCTAGTACAATAATTGGTGGTGAATGGACCTTCGAGGAGTAAATCGAAATCCAAATGGAGAGTAGTGGTTAACGTTTGCCGTACGTTACAACGGATAAAGTATGCTAGTACTTGAAAAGAGCGATGTTTTTTAAACATAATTTAGGTGGTACCACGGAAAGTATCTCCGTCCTAATCTTATCAATTAGGGCGGAGTTTTTTTATTTATAATTTTTTATCTTAAACAACATTTAAAATTAACGTAAAATTATTTATTTACCTAAAACATATATTTTCTGAAATATCTGAATACTAAGAATACAGTGATTTTATTATAAAAAGGAGTGCATTATTATGAATTTAAGAAAACTAGTTATTAATTCTTTATTTTTAGCCATAGGTGTTGTTTTACATCAAATTACACCGCCTATATTTTTAGGCATGAAGCCTGACTTCTCACTAGCAATGTTATTTATAATTATAATAATCAATGATGACTACAAAACATGCATAAGCTCAGGTATTATAGCAGGACTACTTGCAGCTGCAACCACTACATTCCCAGGAGGGCAATTACCTAATATAATAGACAGAATTGTTACTACAACCGTAATATTTATAGCATTAAAACCTTTAAGAAATAAATTAAATAATAAAATACAAATAATAGGAACAACTTTAATTGGAACTGTTATAAGTGGAGGAGTATTTTTAGGCTCAGCACTGATAATTGTAGGATTACCTGCCAGTTTTAAAGCATTATTTATGGCAGTCGTACTTCCTGCAACAATTATAAATACAATAGTAGCTGTAATAATATTTTTAGCTGTACAGCGTGGTAAAGCAGTAGTGTTTCATACTACCAAATGAATTAACAAATTTTATTATGATTATATAAAATATAATACCCATAGTACAACACTCTTGGTGTATGTGCTATGGGTATACTTTCTATAATATTTTATTCAAAAACGCTTTAGTTCTCTCTTCTTTTGGATTAGAGAATATCTCTTCAGGAGTACTCTCCTCCACTATTTTTCCGCCATCCATGAATATTACTCTATCAGCAACTTCACGTGCAAAGCCCATCTCATGAGTTACAACCGCCATTGTCATTCCTTCTTCAGCAAGCTCTTTCATTACGTTTAATACCTCACCTACAAGTTCTGGATCTAATGCAGACGTTGGTTCGTCAAATAGCATTATATCTGGTTGCATACAAAGTGCTCTAGCTATAGCAACCCTCTGCTTTTGACCTCCTGATAATTTTGAAGGATATACATCAAGCTTATCACTAAGTCCAACTTTTTCAATTAACTTTTCAGCTCTTTTACGTACTTCTTCTTTGTTTTCCTTTTTAACTGTTATTGGGGCTTCCATTACATTTTGAAGCACAGTCATATGTGGGAATAGGTTGTAATTTTGAAAAACCATGCCCATCTTTTCTATTGTTTCCCTATACTGTTTTCTATTTTTATTATCTAAAGGCTGTCCTTCGATAATAACTTCACCGCCGTCTGGCTCTTCAAGGTGATTTAAACATCTTAAAAGAGTACTCTTACCTGAACCAGATGGTCCTATTATAACAAGTACTTCCCCTTTAGAAATGCTAACATTCAAATCCTTAAAAACTGTCAGCTTACCAAAAGATTTGGTTAAATTTTTGGCTTCTACCATTAACATATAAAACACTCCTTAGTATACAGATAATTTTTTCTCTAATTTTGAAAATAGTCCAGTAAATACAGTAGTCATTAGAAGATACATTATTCCTGCAAATAAATATGGAGTAACCGCATCACCAGAAGCCGAAACTAAGAGTTGAGCCTTTCTTAAAAGTTCTTCCATAGTAATTACTGAAACTAGGGAAGTATCTTTTATCATAGCTATGAATTCATTACCACAAGGTGGAATTACTACTCTAATAGCTTGAGGTAATATAATTCGTCTCATAGTCTGACCATATGTTAACCCTAATGCTTTTGAGGCTTCAAATTGCCCCTTATCAATAGCTAGTATTCCTCCTCTTATTATTTCTGCAATATATGCTCCTGAATTTAAGCTTAACCCCAATATCGCTGCCTGTGTAGGAGTAAGGGTAACGCCTAAAGCTGGAAGTCCATAATAAAAAACATATAATTGTAACAAAAGTGGTGTTCCTCTTAAAATCCATGTATAAAACTTACCTATTAGCCTTAACACTTTAAATGATGAAGTTTTAAACATAGCTATAATAGTTCCTATAATACATCCAATAACTATTGAAAAACAAGTAAGAAGCAAAGTAATACGTGTACCATCAATAAGTACTGGAATTACTTTATTTAAAGAGCTTATATCCATTAAAAAATTCCTCCAATTAACGCTGCTTAATCAAGCTAGTTTTTATTATTCAGCATAAACATCTTCGCCAAACCATTTCTTAGATAACTTTGACAATGTTCCATCTGCTTTAAGTTCCTTTATTGCTTTATTATAAGCATCTCTTAAAGCCTTGTCTTTTTTTCTAAATGCAACACCTATAGGTTCTTTAGTAAGAGATGATTTTAGTTTCTTAAATTTCCCAGGATCCGTAACATTGTAATAATCTCCAACCATAGGGTCACTTACAACCGCTGCTATCCTTCCATTCTGTAAATCCAAATATGCATCAGTCATAGCATTGTATTTTTTAATTTCTTTTATTCCTGAAATCTTAGATAAAACATCTTGAGCTGTAGTTCCAACTTCACAACCTATAGTTTTACCTGTAAAATCTTTTTCACTTTTAATTGTATTATCATCTTTCTTTACAAATATTGCATTTCCCCCATATATATATGGGTCTGAAAATATCATAGTCTTCTTTCTCTCATCCGTTATACTTATAGATGAATGCACAATATCAAATTTTTTTGAATTTAAAGCAAGAAAAATACCGTCAAACGAATTAGGAACAAATTTAGTTTTTACACCAAGTTTCTTAGCTATAGCATTTGCCATATCTATATCAAAGCCAGAAACTTTACCTGTAGCCTTGTCCTTAAATTCCATTGGTGGATAAGTATCGTCTATTCCAATTACGATTTGGCCTGCCTTTTTAACCCTATCAAGGGAATCATCCTTATTAGACGTAGAAGCTGCTGAACCACATCCTGTGAAAATGGAAGCCGTTAGGCATAGTACAATTGATAGTGAAAAAACCTTTTTTAACATAAAAAACACCTCTGCCTTATTAATAGAATTTTATTTTAATTTTTTTTATTTGTCAATGCATAAATATTAATGGACTTGTATCGTTTTATTATCAATATTGTTAAATATCAAACAATTGTTTAATATAATCGCGTTTTTATTAACAATATGTTAACACATATTAGACCGAATTACAATCTAATAAATATTTATACAAAAAAATTTTTTTTAGATCTGGCATGAAAAAAAGTTGTTTGGTTATTATAAAACTAGAGGTGATTATTTATGAAAGCACATGTAGACAAAGAAACGTGCATCGGCTGTGGTACATGTCCAGCAGTATGTCCTGATATATTTAAAATGGATGACGATGGTAAGGCAGTTGCTACTGATGCAGAAATTGCACTTGAATTAAAGGCGTCAGCTAGAGAAGCAGCAAGTTCATGTCCTGTAGATGCAATTAACGTTAGATAAAATTTTACACTTGACTGCTAAAGAATTTAAGATTAAAATTACTATGATAAAAAATTAATAAGACAGTTCGAAATCCATCCTGTCTATAAACAAAACCAGGTTACATATCTACCGGGTGAGGTAGATTTTTTTGTTTTAGGGGGACGGATTATGTCCCTTTTTATTTTACAAAAATTTGGAGGCAAATATGAAAAAAATAGGTTTAACCACTACTGTTCCTATTGAAGTGTTACTGGCTGCAGGATACACTCCTGTTGATTTAAATAACTTATTTGTAGGATCTAAAAATTATTCTAAATATATAGATGAAGCTGAAAAAGATGGATTTCCAAGAAGTCTTTGTGCATGGATAAAAGGTATATATGGAGCTTGTATTAGTAACAACATAACTGAAATAGTTGGTGTACATGATGGCGACTGCTCAAATACAAAAGCTCTGACAGAAGTCCTCTCCATGAAAGGAATAAAAGTATATCCATTTTCATATCCATCAAGCCACAATATAACTGATGTAAGGCGTGAACTTGATAATTTTATGAATTTATTTGGAGTTACCTTGAGTGAAGTGGAGAAAGTAAGAGCCGAATTAAATGAAATACGCAAACTCGGAATAAAAATAGATAACTTAACTTATAAGGATAACAAAGCCACTGCACTTGAAAATCATATATGGCAAATATCCTTTAGTGATTTAAATCATGATATGAGCCTTTTTAAGCATGATATAAATGAAACAATACATATTATATCTAAGAGGCAGTCAAGTCCTTCTGTACTTCGTCTCGGCTATATTGGTGTGCCTCCTATGACATCTGATATATATGAATTTGTTGAAAACTTTAGTGCCCACATCGTTTATAACGAAGTCCAAAGAGAATTTGCCTTTCCAAGAGCTTATAAAGCTCAAAATATATATGAGCAATATTGGGACTACACTTATCCTTATGATGTTTATTTTAGGATAACGGAAATACAAAAGCAGATTGATGAAAGAAAACTGGATGGAATCATACATTATACACAAGCCTTTTGTTACAGAGGTATTCAAGACATAGTAATAAAGAAAAATTTAAAAATACCTGTACTAAACATAGAAGGCGATAAATTAAACCATCTTGATGCTAGAACCAAATTAAGAATTGAAGCTTTCTTGGACATGCTTCTTGATGCTAAGGAGGGAATCTTTTGAGAATTTTAGGTATTGATCTTGGAAGTAGAGAAGTAAAACTTGCACTTATGGAAGATAATAAAATTTGTGATTACTTTAAAATAAGTACAATAAATTTTTATAAAAATTACTGCTCATATAAAAATAACAAAATTGAAGTAGATTTAGGCAAGCTTAACATAAGTGATATTGATAGAGCCGTTTCAACAGGTTATGGTAAAAACAATACTAACCTATCAATGTTTAAACCCATAAATGAAATTAAGGCTCACGTTTATGGAGCTATGTATCAAACAAAACTCTATGATTTCGTACTTCTTGATATAGGTGGGCAAGATGTCAAGGTAGCCCGTGTTGAAAATAAATTTATAAAGGATCTAGAATTAAACGAAAAATGTGCTGCTTCATGCGGTAGATACCTTGAAAATATGGCAACTGTTTTAGAAGTTCCACTTGATGAAATGAGTTCATTTTATAAAAATCCAGTTAAATTAAATTCAACATGTGCAGTCTTTTCTGAATCTGAACTTATAGGGAAAATAGCCGAGGGAACTCCAATGGATAGACTATGTGCTGGTGTAAATTACTCAATGTACAATAAAATGAAGCCCCTTTTAGCAAAATTTAGGGCAAAAAATTTAATCTTAACAGGAGGGGTTGCAAATAACTATGCTATAAAAAAATACTTATCTCACGATTATGACAGCATTATTGTTCCCAAGAATCCACAATTTAATGGAGCACTTGGTTGCTGTTTTTACGGCAGTAAATTAAAAACTATGTTCAAAGAATAACTTGATGGGGGTAATGTTATGTATATATTAAAAATAGAAGACAATTTTGATAGTGCACATTTTCTTAGGGGGTATAAAGGTAAATGTGCAAATATTCACGGTCACAGATGGAAAGTTCAAGTTGAAATACAATCCAGTCAATTAATTGATGGCATGGTAGAAGATTTCACAGTCTTAAAAATGAGTATCAAAGATATTATTAGATTTTACGATCATGCTTTAATAATAGAAAAAGGTAGTCTTAGATCTCTTACTTTTAATTGCCTTAAGGAAGATGGTTTTAGAATTATCGAACTTGATTTTAGACCAACAGCAGAAAACTTTTCAAAATTATTTTATGATGAGATATCTAAGCTTAATTATAATGTAAAAAAAGTAACAGTATATGAAACACCAAATAACTGTGCTTCATACACAAAAGAGGTATAAAAAATGAATTACAAAGTGGTTGAAAAATTTATAAGTATAAACGGTGAAGGTCTTCGTTCAGGTCAATTATCAGTATTTATAAGATTTGCTCATTGCAATTTAGACTGCATATACTGTGATACAAAATGGGCAAATAATGAAAATGTAAAGTATGAAATCATGACACAAGAAGAAATATATTCATATATAAAGGGAACTGGAATTAAAAATGTCACTCTTACAGGAGGAGAACCACTTCTTCAAAAAGGAATGCATGAACTTTTAGAACTTATTGCTAGTGATAACACTTTGAATGTAGAAATAGAAACCAACGGCAGCATATGTCTTAATAACTTTCTATTAAATGAAAACAGACCTTCCTTTAACATGGATTATAAGCTTCCAGAGAGCGGCATGGAAAACTTTATGGAAACCTCAAACTTTAAATATTTAACTAAAAAAGATGTTGTAAAATTTGTAGTAAGTTCATTAGATGATCTTAAGAATGCAAAAAATATAATAGATAAATTTAGCCTTTTGAGAAAAACTAATATATACTTAAGTCCTGTTTTTCACAAGATTTCTCCAGAAACAATAGTTAATTTTATGAAGGATAACAAACTAAATGATGTAACTTTACAAATACAAATCCACAAAATTATATGGGATTCAAATAAAAGAGGTGTATAAATTTATGTCTATCGATACAAAAGCAATTGAAAAACATGTAAGAGGAATTCTAATAGCTTTAGGAGATAACCCTGATAGAGAAGGCCTTAAAGATACTCCAAAACGAGTAGCTAAAATGTATGCAGAAGTATTTGAAGGAATGAACTACTCTAACGATGAAATAGCCGATATGTTTAATAAAACCTTTGAAGAAGACCTAAAAGAAGATGAAGAAGATAATATAGTCCTTGTAAAAGACATTGAAATATTCAGCCACTGTGAGCACCATATGACTCTTATGTACAACATGAATGTTGCAGTAGCTTATATACCAGATAAAAGGCTTATAGGTCTAAGCAAAATAGCTAGAATAGCAGATATGGTTTCAAAAAGACTTCAGCTTCAAGAACGAATCGGGAAAGATATTGCTGAAATAATGGAAAAGATAACCAACTCAGGAGACATTGCAGTAATTATAAAAGGTGAACATGGCTGCATGACCTCAAGAGGCATTAGAAAGCCAGGAGCACAAACTACCACTATGACTCTTAAAGGAAGATTTAAAACTGATGATTCACTTGTAAATAAACTTATGGCTTTATATAAAGCATAATGAAAGGATGATTTTATATGGAAATAAGCGTAAATAAAGAAAAAGCTCTTGTAGTATTAAGTGGAGGACAAGACAGCACAACTTGTCTTTTCTGGGCAAAAAAAAGATACAAAGAAGTATTAGCTGTGTCTTTTGATTACAATCAAAAACATAAGCTTGAACTTGAATGTGCCAAGGAAATATGCAAAAAACACGGGGTTGAACATCACATACTTGACTTAAAACTCTTAAATCAACTAGCGCCTAATTCTCTTACAAGGGCAGACATAAAAGTAGATAAAGATGCTCCAAAAGAGGGTACCCCAAATACCTTTGTTGATGGTAGAAATCTTTTATTTTTAAGTTTCGCTGCGGTTTTTGCAAAACAAAGGGGTATAAACAATATAATAACAGGAGTATCTCAAAGTGATTTTAGTGGCTACCCAGATTGTAGGGATGTTTTTATAAAATCACTAAATGTAACTTTAAACTTAGCTATGGATTATCAGTTTGTACTAATAACACCTCTAATGTGGATAAACAAAGCTGAAACTTGGAAATTGGCAGATGATTTGGAAGTTTTAGATATAATAAAAAATGAAACTTTAACCTGCTATAATGGCATAAAAGGCGATGGCTGCGGAGAATGTCCTGCCTGCAAACTTAGAAAACATGGATACTTGGAATTTGAAAAACTATACAAATAATATGAAAATATAACTCTTGTACTAAATATAAATATTGCGAAACAAGTTTGGGGTTTTTCGTCATCTAACGAGATGAAAAAAGTTATAATCGGCTAAAGCCGAAGTGCGGGGTATTAACTTTGCTTGGCTCGTTAATAGGTGAAGGGTTCGCCTGTGGCAAAAGTTATGGATGATTTTCTTAAGATAACGCTACCGAAAATCTAAGAAATTAAAATTAAAAGCTTTCCATAGTGAAACGAAGGAAAGGTATCCATGTTTTACTTCAAAAGCAAATTAACATTGATGAAGTAACAATTTAAAAAAATTCTAATAAATGTTATCATACACGAGGTTTGGACTTTGCCCATTATCCTTCTTTACTTAATATGGGCACTCTCCATATTATACGAGGCTTGGGCGATTTACAAAGTGCTAATATGAAGTTGTTAGTAATAATATAGAAAATGCCTATTGATAATTAAGGAGGATAACGGGTCTATGACCCGAACCTCAGTTAGGATAAGATTTATAGAATTTTTTTAATGTTACGAATCAATGTTAGTTCGCTTTATTTTTAATAAAGGTGGCAGCTAACAAAATGGTCTTTTTCAATTTCCTTGAATTCAGGCTGTTTTTCAAAGCAAATATCTTTTGCATTTTTACATCTACTAGCAAATCTACAACCCGGTTTAGGATTAATTGGACTTGGTACCTCCCCTTCAAGCTCTATTCTATTTCTTCTTCTTTCTAGCTTAGGATTTGGTATTGGTATAGCTGACATTAAAGCTTTTGTATATGGATGCAGAGGTTTACTATATAAATCACCACTGTTAGCAAATTCAACCATTGTGCCTAAATACATTACACCAACTCTGTCAGAAATATGCTTTACCATTGCAAGATCATGTGCAATAAATAGATAAGTAAATCCCATTTCCTTCTGCAATTTTATAAGCAAATTTATTATCTGAGCTTGTATTGAAACATCAAGAGCAGATATAGGCTCATCACATACTATAAATTCCGGTTTTATAGCAAGAGCTCTTGCTATACCAATTCTCTGCCTCTGTCCTCCTGAAAATTCATGAGGGAACCTAGATGCATGTTCTCTATTAAGCCCAACACGATCTAGCATTTCATATATCCTTTTAGTTCTATCTTTACCTTTATACAAATTATGCGCATCAATGCCCTCTGCAATTATATCTCCTACAGTCATTCTTGGATTTAGTGATGCATAAGGGTCTTGAAATATCATCTGTGCCTCTTTAGAAAAAGTTTTTTTATCTTTACCACGGAAACTATATATATTTTTACCTTTATAGTTTACTTCTCCCGAAGTTGCCGTATATAAACCTAAAATGGTTCTTCCACAGGTGGTTTTACCACATCCCGACTCACCAACAAGTCCCAAAGTCTCACCTTTTCTAATATTAAAACTAACATCATCTACTGCTTTTAATATAGCTCCATGACCAACATTAAAATACTTTTTTAAATGCTTAACTTCAACTAACACATCGCCTTCATTCATTGCCATACACCTCACTTTTTATTGGTGATTCCACTTTTGGAGCCATAGGATGCTTTAACCAACAGCTAACCGAATGTGTCTTACTTATTTCTGTTTCCTCAGGCATTTCTTCCTTACAAATTTGCATACAGTAAATGCATCTTGCAGCAAAAGGGCATCCTATCGGTGGCTTAAGCAAATCTGGTGGTGTTCCATTTAATGAATATAATTCTTTTTTATTTAGAGTGTCTAATCTAGGTACTGATTGAAGAAGCGCCCAAGTATATGGATGCTCTGGATTTTCAAAAATCTCATCAGTAGTTCCTCTTTCAACAATTAGTCCCGAATACATTACCTGAATTCTATGAGCCGAACCGGCAACTATTCCCAAATCATGAGTTATAAGTATTATTGATGTCCCAAGTTTCTTTTGAAGATCATGCATGAGATCCATTATCTGAGCTTGAATAGTAACATCCAATGCTGTTGTGGGCTCATCAGCAATTAAAATTTTAGGATTACAGGATAAAGCTATTGCAATCATAGCTCTTTGTCTCATTCCGCCTGAAAATTGATGTGGATATTGATTTGCCCTTTTATCGGCATTTGGTATATTAACAATTTTGAGCATTCTTATAGCCTCTTCAAGTGCCTGCTTCTTTTTCCATCCTCTATGAATCATAATACTTTCAGCAATCTGAGCACCAATCTTCATTGTTGGATTTAGTGATGTCATAGGGTCTTGAAAAATCATGCTTATATCTCCACCTCTAAGCTTCTGGAGTTCCTTATCATTCATTTTTAAGACTTCTTTGCCGCTAAAAAAAATCTCCGAATCCTTTTTTATTTCTCCTGGTGGACAATTTATAAGTTTCATTATTGATTTCGCTGTAACAGATTTTCCGCATCCCGATTCACCAACTATTGCTAATGTTTCACCTTTATTTAAATGAAAATTCACACCTCTTACAGACTGAACTTCTCCAGCATAAGTATGGTATGATACCCTTAAATTTTTAACCTCTAATATTTTTTCCATAATAAGTTCTCCCTCCTACTGTCTCTGTTTAGGATCAAGTGCTTCTGATAGACCATCACCTAAAAGATTAAATGTAAGCATTATGAGACATATAATGAGTGAAGGCCAGAACAATTGTGATGGATAAAATGCTAGATTTTCTTGACCGCTAGAACACAAAGCTCCAAGGCTAGTACTTGGCGGTTTTACGCCCAAACCAATATAACTTAAAAATGCCTCTGCAAAAATATAGCCTGGAACAGCAAATGTAACATCAACAATCATTACACCAATAACATTGGGAAGTAAGTGCTTGGATATTATTGTCCATGGACTAGAACCCAAGGTACGTGCTGCAAGTACATATTCCTGCTCTTTTACAGCAAGCACCTGGCCTCTTACAATTCTCGCCATGTTAACCCACCCTGTTAACGTCATAGCAATGATAAGAGGAATTATTCCTGTACTATTTAATATAATAATAACTATCAATACTAATATTAAATATGGTACACTATTTAATATTTCAACAATTCGCATCATTATATCATCGACGGCTCCACCAAAGTAGCCAGAAATCCCACCATATATAGCCCCTATAATAAGTTCTATAAAAGCTCCAATTACCCCTATTATTATTGATGCTCTCGTACCAATCCAAAGCCTAACCCATAAATCTCTTCCAAGATCATCTGTTCCAAGCCAATGAACTGAATTAGGATCCATATTTTTAATAGAATTATTTACATCATTTGTTCCAAAAGGCCTTAGAATTGGTCCTACTATAGCTAAAATTATAATTAATATTAGTAATGCCAATGAAACAATAGCAACTTTATTTTTCTTTAGTCGTCTCCACGCGTCCTGCCAGTATGTAACATTCTTTCTTACTATCTCTTCAGAATCATTATCCTCACATCCAATAATTTTAAATTTTTCACTTGAAATTTTAGTCATACTCTCATCTCCTATTTTCCGCTGCCGCTTAATCTTATTCTTGGATCTACAAAACAATATAGTATATCCACCAGATAAACAGATACTATGTACACAATTGCGAAAAAAATAGTAGTCCCAAGTATTATAGAATAATCTCTATTAGATATTGAAGTAACAAAATACCTCCCAATTCCAGGTATAGAAAAGATTGATTCAATAACAAAAGTTCCAGTCACAACACTAGCAATCTGCTGACCTAATATAGTAATAGCAGGCAAAATAGCATTTCTTATAACATGTCTCCATATAAGCGGAACCTTTGAAACGCCTTTGGCCTGTGCTGTTATAATATAATCTTGTCCTAAAACATCTATGCAACTACTTCTCATATATCTCGCATAAACAGCCATTATACCTAAGCTTAATGAGAGAGCTGGAAGTATAGTATGATTTATTCCTCCCCATCCTGACGTTGGCAGTAATTCTATCTTTACTGTCAAAAAATATTGTAATAAAGCAGCTAAAACAAATGAGGGTATAGCTATACCTAAAATTGCAATTATCATTACAGTATAATCCTGCCAATGATTCCTTTTAAATGCAGCTATAATTCCAAAAATTATACCAAATGCTATAGCAATAACTAATGCTTCAGCTCCTAGCGCCGCTGAAACAGGTGCTCTTTCTCTTATTATGCTATTAACAGTTACTCCTGGATAAGTATACGATTCTCCCAAGCTTCCGTGGAAAACAAGATTCTTTAAAAATAAATTATATTGTGTAGTCAAAGATTTATCTAATCCATATTTAGCATTCAAATTGGCTTTTGTCTGTTTAGGCAATGATTTTGCACTTGAAAATGGATTGCCAGGTATAGAGTGCATCATTACAAAGGTTACAGTAATAATTATCCATATGGTTATTATCATATATATAAACCTTTTGAGCGTATATTTCAGCATTTTCATTCCTCCTAAATTATATATTTATACGGCAGAGATATGAGATATTCTCTGCCGTATTTTCATTTCATTGATGGTCACTTAAAATTATAACTTTAAAGCATGAATAATTAATTTTAGTAGTGATCTAATTATATATAACTTAAATTATTTATTTTTTCCTGAAATATAAGCATATTTTATTTCAAGAAGTCTTGGATTGCTTGGTGCAAATACAGGTGTTTGATATCCCTTAACATATTTACGAACAAATATACTTTGTCCCTCACTAAATGTTGGAGCAAACGCTGCATCTTTATTAATAAGTATCTCTTCAGCCTTTTTAAAATCATCTAGTCTCTTTGATTGATCTTTTTCAACCTTTGCTGCTTCTATTAAACTATCATATTCTTTATTTGAATATCCATCTGTAGTTTTTGCTGCCTCAGTTTCCCACATATCTAAAAATGTCATAGGATCATTATAATCTGCTCCCCAAAGCTCCCCACTTTGCATCTCGTATTTTAGATCTTCTTCATCCTGCAAAAATTGTTTCCACTCTTTATAATCAACCTTTATTGTGATTCCAAGTTTTTGCTTGAAGGTATTTATTAAATAATCTCCCTCTTTTTTATGTCTTTCATCCGTTCCTGCTTCTTCATCATTAATAACAACTTTACTTAAATCAGTGCTCATTCCAAGTTCCTTTAATCCCTCTTTAAATAGTTCTTTAGGATCTTCCTTACTTTCTTTTAATGATACATTTGCCTGTGATCTATATGAAGTATGTCCTACATCAACAGCATCTGGTACCCAACTATATGCAGTCTTTCCAACGCCATATTCTATAGTCTTAAGATAATCTTCTCTATTAAGTGCCAGAGAGATAGCTTTTCTTATTTTAGCATTTGTCATAAATTTATTTGAATCCTTTATATTGAATAATAAGTATCCTGTACTTGAACTTTCTCCAGTTATTTCATCAAATTTTTTAGTTTTATTAAGTCTTTTAACCCACTCAGGTCGAGGCGTATCAGCAGTGTCAATTTGCCCACTTTGAAGAGCATTTAACATTGTATTGGTATCATCCATAAAGTACATTGTTACCTTATCAAGTTTTACGCTCTTTTTGTCCCAGTACTGATCATTTTTAGTAAGTTCTATTTTACCGCCACTAACCATTGAGGTCATTTTAAATGGTCCATTATAAATCAAGGAATCTGCTGTAGAACCATATTTTGATCCCGACTTTTTAACTATATCCTCTCTCTGTGGTATAAAAAGCTTGAAATTAAGTAACTTTTCAAAATACCCGCATGGATGTGATAAATTTATTACAAGAGTCTTTGAATCTGGAGCGCTTACTCCCAATTGATCAGATGACATTTTGCCCTTATTTATATCATCTGCATTTTTAATTCCTGAGTTTATCAATAAATAAGCATATTCTGAAGCCGTCTTTGAGTCAACACTTCTTCTAAGTCCATATACATATTGTTCTGCAGTAACTGGTTTTCCATCTGACCATTTATTATCCCTCAAATGAAAAGTCCATGTAAGACCATCTGATGATGTTGTCCAACTCTTAGCACCAGCTGGCGCTAAAACATCCTTACCATTTTTAACTTCTTCCCTTGCAAGTGCCTCCATGGTCTCAGACAAAACATATGCAGAATATGCATCAGTGCCCTTTGATGGATCAAGAGTTTTGACATCAGATGCAGGAATCTCCATATTTAAATGCTGCTCCTTATCAACTGCTCCTGAACTAACTGTTGTACTTGAGCTTCCACAGCCAGACAACGTTATTGTTGAAATAACTGCTGACACTAATAATAATGATAATATTTTTTTACTTTTCATTAAGCCTTCCCCCAAAAATTATTTTATTATTTATAATATATCAGTTATACATAAAATTACATGCATTGTCAAATAATAACTGTAAAATAGTATGACTTTTTATAATATATAAATAGAATACTTATATTATTACTAGCTGCAACAATTACTTCCAATTAATTTTTAAAATTTATTAAAAACATTTTCACATTAATTATCCCAAACATATTTTTATTATATTAACATTTGTTTTCGATTGCAAATGCCAGATTAATATGTTATTATTGTCATTCTTGAGTTTTAAGTAATAAATCATTTATTATCTTTATTTTTTAAGAAAATGATGTTTTTTGATATTATGAATATATTTAACTTAATTTATAAAATTTTATTTTCACTATAAATCCATTATAAAATAAAAAAAACTGCTTCCTAAGAAGCAGTTTTTAAACTCTAACTATTTTTGAATATAAACACTGTTGAAGTACAAATATCCAAGTGGTGATACATGAAGTCCTTTTACTTCTGGCTTCTGTTCAACAACTAAATCATATTCGTAAACAGGAACTATAGGTAAATCCTTCATAAGTAAATCTTCAGCATCATGTAAATCCTTAGTTCTCTTTGTTCCATCAGCAGTTGCTTTAGCATCTGCGATTAAAGCATCATACTGAGGATTGCTGTAACCAGGATTATTGTTTCCACCACCTGTTACAAACATATCTAAGAATGTCATAGGATCATTGTAATCTGCTATCCATGCAGTTCTGCAGAATTGATATTGTTGTTTAGTTAAATCATCAAGTTGAACTTTTCTTTCAACACTCTGTAAAGTAACGTTTATTCCTAAGTTCTTCTTATACATATCCTGCATTGCCTGAACTATATCTTGATGGTTTTGACCTTCATTGTACATAATCTGAAGTGTAGGGAATCCCTTTCCATCTGGATATCCAGCTTCAGCTAATAACTGTTTAGCTTTTTTAACATCAGCTTTCTTTGGTAAGTAATCTTTATTCTTAAATTTCTTTGAATCATTAGCTGTAGTTATTGAACTTGGTACAAATGAAGTTGCAGGCTTTTCTCCACCTTTTGTTACATCCTTTACTATTGATTCTCTATCAATAGCAAGATTTAAAGCTTCTCTAACTTTTTCATTCTTAAGAGCTTTAGTTACTTCAGCTCCATTAGCACTGTCTTTATCTCCTACATTAAAGCAGAAGTAGTAAGTTCCATAATAAGGATATACTTTTGCAGTACCTTTCTTTATTAAAGATTGTTTCTGAACAGCAGGTATTATCTCGTTAAGATCAACCTGACCGCTTGTAAATGCTGCTGTAGCACTAGTTTCTTGTGAAAGCATGTAATAAGTAAGCGTATCTAATTTTACAGTACTCTTATTCCAGTAATTTGGATTTTTCTTAAATGTCATAGTTGATTTTTGTTTCCAATCTGTCATGTAGAAAGGTCCATTACTTACATAGTTAGCTTTTTTAGTAGCCCAGCCTTTGTTATCTTTACTAACGATGTCTTCTCTTAAAGGCATGTAAGTTGGGAATGCAGTTAGTGCTAAGAAATATGGAGTAGGTGACTGTAATTCAACTTTAAGAGTATTATCATCTACTGCTTTAACTCCTACATCGTCTTTGCTTGCTTTTCCGCCGTTGTATGCTTCACCATTCTTAAGATAGAAAAGCTGATAAGCATAATCTGAAGCAGTGTCAGGAGCTAATGCTCTCTTCCATGCAAATTCAAAATCTTTTGCTTTTACAGGTTTACCATCTGACCATTTAGCATCTTTTCTTAAATGGAAAGTATAAGTAAGCTTATCTGCTGAAACATCCCATGATTTAGCTACACCTGGTATAACTTTTTCATTTTTGTCTAAGTCAACAAGACCTTCAAAAGCGTTTTCTATAACAATACCGCCCTCAGTTGAGTTGTTTAGACCTGGATCTATTGTTTGTGGATCAGCTCCTAGGTTGTAGCTTACTTTTTGTTCTGTAGTAGTTGAACTACTTGATGAACCGCAACCAGCTAAAAGAGTTCCAACTAAAGCTGCTGATAATATAACAGCACTTAGTTTTGTTAATTTTCTTTTTAACATTCTTTATTCCTCCCCGAATAATTTTTATATAATTAGCAGTTTTAATACCACTAAATATCAAATAATTTAAATGTTATTTATATAAGTAGCAAGCTACAAAATGATTGGCGCCTAAATCCTTCATCTTTGGTGCAGCTTCTGCACATTCAGGTTTAGCATACTTGCATCTTCCTCTAAATTTACAGCCTGCTGGAGGATCTATAGGAGAAGGTATTTCTCCTTCTAGTATTATTCTCTGTCTTGAGGCAGCCTCATCAGGATCTGGAACTGGTACTGCTGATAAAAGAGCTTTTGTGTAAGGGTGAAGCGGATTATTGTAAAGTTCTGAACTTTCTCCTACTTCTATAAGACTTCCCAAATACATAACTCCTATTCTTGTTGAAATATGCTTAACCATAGATAAATCATGTGCAATAAATAAATATGTTAGTCCAAGCTCATCTTGAAGCTCCTCAAGCATATTTACAACCTGTGCCTGTATTGATACGTCAAGTGCTGAAATAGGTTCATCGCACACTATGAATTCAGGTTCTACAGCTAAAGCTCTAGCTATACCTATTCTTTGTCTTTGACCGCCAGAAAATTCATGAGGATATCTATTTATATGATCTCCATTTAATCCAACTCTGTTAAGAAGATATTCAATCCTCTCTTTTCTTTCATTTCCTTTTAACAAATTATGAATGTCAATTGATTCTCCAATTATGTCTCCTACAGTCATTCTAGAATTAAGTGATGCATATGGATCCTGGAAAATCATTTGCATTTTTCTTCTGTAAGGAAGCATCTCTTTAGGAGTTAATTTAGAAATATCTTTTCCTCTATATATAATTTGACCTGAAGTTGGCTCATAAAGTTTTAATATTGTTCTTCCAGTAGTAGTTTTACCACAGCCTGATTCTCCGACAAGACCTAATGTTTCACCCTTTTTTATATAAAAGGAAACATCATCTACTGCCTTAACGTTGCTAACTTTTCCTCCGAAAAAACCTTTTTTAACTGGGAACCATTTTTTTAGATTTTTTATTTCAAGTAGTACATTATCTTGTGGCATTATCCTTACTCCTTCCTATGGGCGCATCAACTTTAGGTGCATCTGGGTGATTCAACCAACATGCAGCTTCATGCCCTTCACCTATTTTAAAAGCAGGAACTGGTTTTTGCATACATACTTCCATTGTATATGGACATCTTGCTGCAAATGGACATCCCTTTGGTGGATTTAAAAGATCTGGTGGATATCCTTCAATCGGAACTAATTTTTCTTTCGTATCCTTTGTAGGATCTGGAATACTCTTTAAAAGTCCCCATGTATATGGATGTTTAGCATTATAAAAAATGTCTCTTGCTGAGCCTTTTTCTACAATTAGTCCTCCATACATAACATTTATTTTACTGCACAAATTAGCAACAACTCCCAAATCATGAGTTATAAGTATAATTGCTGTATTAGTTTTATCCTTTAATTCCTTCATAAGTTCAAGTATTTGAGCCTGTATTGTTACATCAAGTGCAGTAGTAGGTTCATCTGCAATTAATAACTCTGGTTTACACGAAATAGCCATAGCTATCATAACTCTTTGTCTCATACCACCTGAAAACTCATGAGGATATTGTTTCATTCTTTTTTCCGGGCTAGGTATACCAACTAATTTTAACATTTCAATTGCATGCTTATACGCAGCACTTTTATCCATCTTGAGATGCTTTTTTATGCCTTCAGTTAATTGGTCACCTACAGTTAACACTGGATTTAAGGATGTCATAGGATCCTGAAATATCATTCCTATTTTGTTTCCCCTTATTATTTCCATTTCTTTTTCAGAAGCTTTTACTAAATCTTTGCCATTAAATATAACTTCACCATCAACTATTTTACCATTTTCATCAAGTAATCCCATAACAGACATCATGGTTACACTTTTTCCGCTGCCTGATTCTCCAACAATTCCTAAAGCTTCACCTTTGTTGAGTTCAAAAGAAATTCCTCTTACAGACTTTACTTCTCCAAGATGAGTAAAAAAAGAAGTATTTAAATTATTTATTTCAAGTAATTTTTCCATATTGAATCCTCCTACTTTTTCATTTTAGGATCAAGGGCAGTACTTAAACCGTCTCCTAAGAAGTTAAAACCAAACATAGTAATACATAGTGCTAAAGCAGGGAATAATAATTGATATGGAAACATTTGATACGAACCAAGTGCATTAGAACAAAGTGTTCCCCATGAAGCCTGTGGTGCTGGAATTCCAAGACCAACAAAACTTAAAAATGCTTCTGTAAAAATAGCATTAGGTATATTCAAAGTCATATTAACTATAATCGGTCCCATAGCATTTGGAAGTAAGTGTTTTAAAAGTATCCTTCTAGATGATGCTCCTAAAGTCCTAGCTGCAAGTACAAACTCTTCCTGCTTTAACTGCAAAATTTGGCCTCTTACTGTACGGGCCATATCAACCCAGTAAGTAAATGCTATAGCAATTATAAGACTTTTCATACCTGCACCCAAAACTACCATAATTAAAATCATATAAATCATAAGTGGAAGTGATGAAATTCCTTCAACTATTCTCATCATTATATTATCAACATTTCCACCGCAGTATCCTGATATTCCACCGTAAATAATTCCAACTACAATACTTATTAGACTTGCAACAAGTGCTATAGAAAGAGATATTCTTCCTCCGTACATAACTCTTGTAAGAATATCCCTTCCAAGATTATCTGTGCCAAAAATATGTGCAGAACTTGGTGATAAGTTTTCTATAGTATAATCATTAGTATAATAATTATACTTTGACACCATCGGTCCGAAAATAGAGAAAATTGCAACACATATTATAATGATGAGACCAACCATAGCAAGTTTATTTGCTTTAAATCTTCTCCAAACGTCCTGCCAATATGTTACGCTAGGTCTTGCTTTTTCATGTGTTTTCTTCCTATCTTCACTTACAGGTTTAAATAACGCTTTATCTATTTTATTTGTATTTTCCATATTTTACACCTCTATAAGTCTAGTTTTGTAATTTAATTCTAGGATCTATTATTACATATAATATATCCACTATTAAATTACATAGTATGAGAATAGCACTAAAGAAAACAGTAACACCAAGTATGGTTGTATAATCTCTATTATCAATGCTTAATACAAATTCTCTTCCAAGCCCTGGTATACCAAATATGGCCTCAACAACGAAACTTCCAGTTAAAATACCTGCTACTATTGGTCCTAAATATGTTACTACTGGTATTAAAGAGTTTTTGAGTGCATGTTTATACGTTACTATAGTTTGTGACAATCCCTTAGCTTTTGCTGTTCTAATATAATCCTGATTTAAAACATCTACAAGCATTGAACGTGTATATCTTGTTATAAAAGCCATTGGAAATATGCCAAGTGCAAGAGCTGGCATAACATAATTAGCTGGTGTCGTAAATCCTACTGCAGGTAAAATCTGAAGTTTTAATGAAAATATATAAATTAACAATGTTGCTAAAACAAAATTAGGAACAGTTACTCCAAATGTTGAAACTACAGTACTAATACCATCCTGCCACTTATTTTGATGAAGAGCTCCTACAGCTCCTAAATATATTCCTACTATGATTGCAAATAACATAGCTACTCCACCTAATTTTGCTGAATTAGGGAATGAGTAAGATATTATATCACTAACCATTCTTCCTTCATACTGCATGGACATTCCAAAGTTACCATGTAAGGCATTTTTAATATAAGATGTATATTGTTGACTAATTGGCTTATCTAGTCCATATTCTGCTTTTAAATTTTGTTCAATTGCTGGAGGCAATTTTTTTTCACTAGTAAATGGACCTCCTGGTATTGCATGAGCTAAAAAAAAGGTTAATGTTACAACTAACCACAAGGTAAATATACTTGCAATAAATCTCTTTATTATATACTTAGCCATCTTGTTTCTCCTCTCGTTTGATACGCTTTAGTGTTTTTTTTATTTTTAAAATTCAACTTAACTTTGTATATTAATACATATAAATTGAAATCATATTCTATTTATTTATAAACTTTCAAGCTATATTTTTATTTATATTATCAGGATTTATACCTAATTCTTTGACAATTCTGGATATATACTTTTTACCTGCTCGCTCTCCATGAAATATTAAATCTAAATACTTACTGCTTGTTCCTACTTTTTGTGCTAATTCTGTCTGCGATATACTTTTCTCAACCATTCTTTTTTTGCATGCTATACCGAGCGAAGTAAGGCATCTTTTTTCTCCCATAAAAATCCCCCCTGATTTCAATATTTAAAAGAGAATCTGCATAAATATTAAAAAAAATCATTATTTTTTCAATAAACTATCGAATTTACAAGAAATTTTTGTTAAAATAAAATATATACTGCTTAATTATTAAAACTTAAAATTTCAATAAATTTCATTATTAATAAAAAATACCATTGTTTTTTATTAAACTGTTAAATTGATGTATATATCTATCAAACACCTTTTTATTGTATGCGTTATAAACGCTTTTTACAAATATAAATATGCTATGTTTTCTGCGTTTTTATTGCATTTTTATTAAGAAAAGGTCAATTATCTTTAAAATCCTGCGTAATAAACGCTTTTTTTGGAGGTTTTTATTATGAATTCAATTGGGGAAAGGCTAAAGTATTTGCGAAAGCTCAATAGGCTTACTCAAAAACAAGTTGCCGATAAGACAGGAGTGCAAAGAGGTAACATAAGTCATTATGAAAGAAATAATTTTCTGCCATCAAAAGTGGCATTAATATCCTTTGCTAACTTTTTTAAAACAAGTTATGATTGGATAGTTTATGGTACTGGGGCTATTCCTAAATCTATTAATGAAGTAAATTGCTCTGACACTAGTAATAGCTACTCTGATAATATTACTGCTAAAGTTGATTTTTCAAAGAGATTAATGTTCGTTATAAAATATTCACATGAAAGCGTGGATAATCTATGCTTAAAGTTAAACATTCAAAAAGACACCTTTAGAGAAATAATCATGGGAAAAAATGTTTGTGCCTTTGATCTTTTAAAGATTTGTAAATACTTCAATGTAAGTATGGATTGGATGTTTAATGGTGATACACCTAATATTAATTTCAATTCTGAAATAGTACAGGCGTATTCAATGGGAACACAAGATAATGGTAATTATAAAACACTACAATATTCATACGAAGAAAAAGAATTAATTGTATTCTTTAAAAACTTAAATAATAGGAATAGAAAATTGGTAACTGATATACTAAACTCTATAGATACAAAGAGCATTGTAAGTAATCAAAAAGTTATAAAATAATATTGTCAGAAATTTATTTAAATTCTAAACTTAATATTGTTTACAATTATAATCAAATCATAAAATATACTTATTTATATATGTATTTAATGCACTCCCTAAAAGTCACAAAAAAAAATGTTACAAAACCATTTAATAGCTTTGTAACATTTTCACTTAGTAAAAAGATTTTACTTATCTTCCTTCTTTTAATTCTTGTAAACACTTTTTACAGATATTTTTTCCTCTATAATTAACAACGTCTCTTGCATCACCACAGAAAATACATGCTGGTTGATATTTCTTTAATATTATTTGTTCACCATCCACATATATTTCTAATGCATCTTTTTCTGCTATTTCTAATGTTCTTCTTAATTCTATTGGAATAACTATTCTTCCTAATTCGTCTACTCTTCTAACTACACCTGTTGATTTCATGTTTATACCTCCTAAAATAACAATATTCGACTTGGTTTGTTTAAATTATAGCATTATTTACATTATAAGTCAACATACATATAAATAAAATTTAATTAAAATTATTAAAAACTTGAAAATATCTTGAAAACATAATTTTTATAACCTAATTTTCATACATTTTCATCAAATAACTAGAAGTACTTACCTTTTCCCTTTTGATGCAAATTGCAATTGTATGTAATATAAAAAAATTTTTCAAAAAACTATTGCAAATTAATAATAATTATTATATAATAAGAATTGTCAAAGAGAGTTAGCAAAAATATATGAAAGTAAGTTTAAATAAAAATATTAAAAAGATATTGATAGGGAGGATTTTTAAAATGAAAAAATTTAAATGTGTTGTTTGTGGATATATCTATACTGGTGAGGATGCTCCAGAAAAATGTCCTGTTTGTGGGGCTGGAGCTGATAAATTTGTTGAAGTTAAAGATGATACTGAAGGCTGGGCTGACGAGCACAAAATAGGAATTGCTAAAGATGTTGATAAAGAAGTCTTAGAAGGTTTAAGAGCTAATTTTACAGGAGAATGTACAGAAGTTGGAATGTACCTTGCAATGGCAAGACAGGCAGATAGAGAAGGATATCCTGAAGTTGCTGAAGCTTACAAGAGAATAGCTTATGAAGAAGCTGATCATGCTTCAAAGTTTGCAGAGCTTTTAGGTGAGGTTGTAACAGCTGATACTAAAACAAATCTTCAAATGAGAGTTGATGCTGAAAAAGGAGCTTGCGAAGGTAAAAAAGAGCTTGCTACTTTAGCTAAGAAACTTAATTATGATGCTATACATGATACTGTTCATGAAATGTGCAAAGATGAAGCTAGACATGGTTCTGCTTTCAGAGGTTTATTAAACAGATATTTTAACAATTAATTTGTCCTCTCTCATACTTTAAATATACAGAAGAAAAGTAACAGTCTTTTGGAACATTAAATAAAATTCAATAAGTCTTTTTATAATTTGAAGCAAGACTTATTGAATTTTATTTAAACAGTTTCCAAAATACTGTTACTTTTCTTAAATTAAAAGCAAGCTAAATTTTTCTCTATTCCACTACGGAAAATAACAAAATAAATCCATACAGTTCGTACCCAAAATTCCGTAGGCACGGAGGAATTTTTTCCTTGCTTTACTTCTAAATTTAAGTAACAGTGCTTCAGAACGATTTAAAAAAACTCTAATAAATCTTGGTATAAAAATCGTAAAATCTTTAGATATTTCAATTTGTCTGAGCATTTTCTCAGCGAGTTATTGAAATATCTTGTAATTTTACGATTTTTATACATTAGATTTATAGAGCTTTTTTAACGTTCTGAGGCACTGTTACTTAAAGTCTATAGTACTCAACTGCATTTTGTACCTCAAAACCAATGCTTTTATATAAGTTAAAAGCTATATCATTTTTGCTATCAACATCAAGCCATATGTTGTCATAGTTTCTTTTAATAAGATAATTTAAAGCAAGTTTAACTAGTTCTTTTCCAAAACCATTTCCTCTATACTCTGGCATAATGGCAACTCCAAATATTCCACATTTATCTTCATGAATTCCTACAGATACCATTCCTATGCACTTATCATTTACTTTGGTTAAAAGTTGAATTCTATCTTCAGATTCAAGTATACTCTTAACAAACTGTTTTGAATCTTCATAACTGTTTGATTTAAATCCATTCATACTTATATTGGCCAAATCATCAATATCTTTCATATCTGCAGTATATAATTGAGATTTAAAATTATTTAGATCAATTTTATCTTTGCCAATATATTTCATACTGTATTCAGCAAAATCATATTTTGCACCCAGCCTTTGAACTACTGCCTTGCCTGATTTAGAAGAAGCTTCACATACAAGTAATATATCAGAAACTTTGTATTTCTGTAATTCCATTTTTGCTCTATTAAAAAGTTCTTTAAAATAGCCCCTATTTCTATATTCCGGCAATGTATATGCAGAAAACTCCCCTTCTATCTCTGTTGGTATAAACACGGAAAGTACGCTAACTAACTTATTATCTTCATACAAAACAAATACATATTTTATTTCCTTATTAAAATTAAGTTCGTTACTTAGATATATTTCTTCTTTCAATGCATCAAATTTCCTACATACCTCTACTAAGTCTTTGATTTCTTTTATTAATTTTTCATCTACATATTTTAATTCTTTAATTATCAAATTGCTACCTCCACTTATTTTTTTATACAGCTTTTTCTTTTGCTTCTAAATCTTGATTTAAATAAAGTTTGTAATAATATCCTCCTTTACTTAAAAGTTCATCATGAGTTCCACTCTCCACAATCTTTCCCTTTTTCATAACTATAATCTTATCTGCTGAAACTATTGTAGAAAGCCTATGTGCAACTACAAAACTTGTTCTGTTAGAAATAATATTTTCTATAGACTTTTGTATTAATCTTTCTGTCTCAGTATCAATTGACGATGTGGCCTCATCTAAAATGAGAATAGCCGGATTACTAACAATAGCCCTAGCAAATGAAATCAGTTGTTTTTGCCCTGTTGAAAGATTTCCACCCTTTTCACCAACATCAGTATCATAACCTTTCTCCATTTTATCTATAAACTCATTAACTCCTGCAAGGCATGCAGCTTTTTCAATTTCACTATCTGTAGCATCAAGTTTTCCATATCTTATGTTTTCTCTTATTGTGCCTGCAAAAAGCTGTGGACTTTGAAGCACGTATCCAATATTAGATTGAAGCCATAAAAGAGAGCGATCTCTATAATCTACGCCATCAATTAATATCTCACCCTTATCAGGTTCATAAAATCTACCCAGCAAATTTACAATCGTACTTTTACCCGAACCCGTCTCCCCTACAAAAGCTATAGTCTCTCCTTTATTAACCTTTAAATTAAAGTTATCAAATACTTTTTCTCCATTTTTGTAGGAAAAATATATATTTTTAAACTCAATATCACCATTAATTTTTTCCCAATTTTCTTTATGTGGAATAAATAAATCCCCATATTTTTTAATTACATCTTCTCTATCCCATATATCTGGTTCAGTTTCTACAAGCGATATTATTCTCTCTGCAGATGCTTGAGCCTGTTGGATTTCCGCTATTGTACCAGCAAGCTGCGTTACAGGATCAAAAAACTGTATTGTATATGCTATAAACATAACAAAAGTACCATAGGACAGACTTCCTAAAATCACCTTGCTTCCACCAAACCACAATACAAAACCTGTACCTAAACTTCCCATAGTTATTACTATTGGAAGAAATAGAGCTGAAAATATAGCTGCTCTTACAGATGAATACCTCATATTATCTGCATCATACTTAAATTCATATAAATTTTCATCTTCCCTAACCAGTGTTTTAGTTGTTTTAGTTCCTGCTATCTCTTCACTAAAATCAGATGTAATTTGAGAATTTAACTTTCTCACATTCCTATAAGCTTTAAGTATTCTCCTTTGAAAAAACATTCCTATCAAAAATAGTGGTGGAATTACACTCATACTTATAATTGTAAGCTTAACATTACTTAGAAGCATTACAACAATTGATGCACCCATCATTACAACAGCCCAAACCACATCGATAAGCCCCCATGATATTACTTCGCTAAGCCTATTAATATCCGATGTCATTCTCGCCATAAGCCACCCTGTAGATGATTTATCATAATATGAGAATGATAATTGCTGCAATCTTTTAAAACCTAATTTACGTATATGATAGGCAAGATGTGTTTCAATTTTACCCGCTTGCCTTATAAAAAGCTTAACATTTAACGATTGAAATGCCATAATTAAAAAATACATCCCTGCAAAATAGCTAAGTCCCTTTATGCTTCTTTTTACAATAAAATTATCTATTGCATAACTGGTTAAAAGGGGCATTATAGAATCAATTCCACCAACTACAGCCATGAGCATTAAAAGAAATATTATCCCCTTTTTAAAATCCGAAATATATTTAAAAAGTTTTTTCCATATTCCCATATTAATTTTTTCAGTAACTTTTTCTTCTTGTCTTGCTATCAAAACCTGTCACCTCCTTCAAATAAATTATGCAAGTTTCTTATCTTTTACATCTACTAATGTATTTTGTATTTCCCATATTGTTTTGTACATTCCTTTAACTTTTATAAGCTCTTCATGCTTTCCAATAGCCTCAATTTTTCCATCTTTCAATACTACAATTTTATCTGCATCCATAACTGTAGAAATTCTATGAGATATTATAAAGGTCGTTACATCTTTATTCCTATTTTTAAGCTTGTTCCTAATAACTTTATCAGTTTCTGTATCTACAGCACTAAGCGAATCATCAAAAATAAGTATTGGAAATTTATTTAGCAAAGTTCTAGCAATAGCTACTCTCTGACGTTGGCCACCGGATAAAGATACTCCCTTTTCTCCAACAATGGTATCATAGCCTTTTTCAAATGACTTTATGACATTGTGAACTGCTGCAGTGGATGCGGCACTAATAATTTCGCTTTTATCAGCATCACCCTTTGCCATTTTTATATTATCCTTTATCGTCCTTGAGTATAAAAACGGCTCTTGAAGAACAATCCCAATATTTTTTCTTATCCACTTTCTTGAAATGTCTGAAAGCTCCACACCATCAATTTTTATAGATCCACTTTTATAGTCATAAAGCCTTAAAAGAAGATGAACAAGTGATGACTTTCCTGCTCCTGTAGGCCCAACAATAGCCACAGTTTCGCCTCTATTTACCTTTAGACTAAAATCATTAATTATTGGTTTGCCTTTTTCATACTCAAAACAAACATTTTCAAAAGTAATTTCTCCTTTTAATTCAGGTTCTAGTGCCTTACCCTCTTCTTTTTCCTCTTCTTCGCTAATAATATTCATTATTCTTTTAATAGAAACTGTCATCTTACCCATATCCGAAAGAATCCTTCCAAGCTGCCTTATTGGCCATAAAAGCATACTTTCATAAGTATTAAAGGCTACTGCTGTTCCAAGGCTTATATCTCCTTTTACAGCAAAATATATTCCAAACATGAGAACCATGCCTATTTGAATAGTACATATAAGATCAGATGTTGCCCAATACGTTGACAAACTTTTATTCAAATCAAAGCTTAAATCTCTATATTTTTTATTTTTTTCATCGAATCTTTCTATCTCAAATTGTTCTCTTCCAAAGGCCTTCACTACCCTTACTCCTTCAATATTTCTCTCAAGCATTGCTGTAAGTGAAGCCTCTTCTTCATCTGACTTTTCAAAGAGTTTTCTTATATTATTGAAAAATATGAACGATACCAAAAATATCACCGGTATAGTTATCACAGATATGATAGTCATCTTTTTATCTAAAGACAGCATCATAATTGCTGAGAAAAGTACTATAAAAAATGTTCTGCCTATTTCAACTAGCTCCACTGCAAAAAACTTTCTAACAGTTTCAACATCTGAAGTGCATCTTTGAATTAAATCTCCAGACTCCACACTTACATGGTACTTATATGGCAATCTTTGAATATGATCATACAGTTTTATCCTCATATTTCTAGCCATATTTTCTGAAGCTTCTCCTGAAAATTTACCTTTGAAATACAAGAATATCCCTCTTATGCTTGTTAGCAAAACAATACATCCAGCACATATCCATAAATTTTCTCTTAAAACACTTCTTCCTCCAATTTGTGCTATAAAGTTTTTTAATATCTTAGGTACATATAACTCTTTATTTCCTATAATTGAATCTATTGTGATTTTAATTATTGTAGGCTCAATCATTGATATAAGTGTTGCCACCCCTATAGATAATATAGCTAATGTATACCGTGCTCTATTTCCCTTTGTTATTTTAAAAATATCATTCATTATGAATCCCCCCCAAAACAAACTTTAACCTTGTTACGCATAAAATATAGAATCACAGCCCTTTACTTTTTTTAGAATTTCTTTTTTACTCATATTAAACACTCCCTTTTTATAGATAGATATATAAAAAAGCCGCAGAATTTAAATCCTACGGCTTTTAAAACATAATAATACATATATGGAAAACTATCCCTTAAAAATTACGCATAAAAAAACCATAGGCATACAACCTATGGTTTAAATTTCACGTAAAAATATAACTGTTTAAATTAACTCATTAAGGTCGTATGTATTTATATAATTATGAAACAATTCAGATGTGCCAAAAACTGCATTGATTGCTGATACTCCTCTAAATTTTTTCATATTCATCGACCTCCTCTTAAATAATTAATTTAAACTTATATTTCTCATTATACTCGTGCATTTATATTATTGCAATACATATTTTAAAATTTTCCAATTTATCTTACACGAGGCTCGGGCAATTTAGAAAGTATTAATATAGAAAATGCCTATTGATAATTAAGAAGGATAATGGCTCCATGACCCAAACTCCATATATGATCGTTATCCTTCCTTACCAGATATAATATATTAAATATTATCAGTAACAAAGTATAGCCTAACCTCCAGTCACGGTATGGTTTTCAAATTCCGTAGGCACGGAGGAATTTTTTCCTTGCTTCACCCCTAAAAGAGAAGTAACAGTGCTGAAGGAACGATTTAAAAAAATTCTAATAAATCCTGATAAAAAAATCATAAAATACTTAGAGTTTTGAATCTGTTTGAACATTATCATATACGAGGTTTGGGCGAAACCCATTATCCTTCTTTACTTCAAGCAGGCAATCTCTATATTGTAAAAAGGTTTACATGGATTCTTGAATTAATCAAAGTTATTAGCCGTAAACATTAAGATAGTCTGTATTTTATAAAGAAGGATAATGGGTCCTTGACCCAAACCCCACGTATGATAAGATTTATAGAATTTTTTTAATGTTCATTCAGCACTGTTACTTCGCAGTATTTCTGTTATTGCCTTAGCAACTCCGTTTTCGATGTTACTTGCAGTCATATATTTTGCAACTTTCTTAATCTCCGGTATAGCATTTTCCATAGCAAATGAAATTGGAAATTCTTCAAACATGGAATAGTCATTCGATGCATCTCCTAAAATAGCAACTTCATCTCTTTTAATCCCCATTTTTTCCGATGCTCTAACTAAAATTTTTCCTTTAGTTGCATTAATATCATTGACTTCAACATTAGTTAAAAGGCTAGATGATATAGCTAAACCAGGAAGCTTACAAAGCTCCTTTTTAAGCTCATTTATGCTATCAATTGAATCTCCAAACGAAACAAATTTTCCAACATTAACACTGCTGCCTATAAAATCATCTATGTTTTTTATATAATTCATACTGCAAAAATGTGGATGAGTTATTGCATAATTATAAGCGTCCTCTTCAGTTTTTATATTGGGATGTAAGCTTTTACCTTTTTGCATAAGTTCTTTTAAGATTTCATCTTTTGTGTTTGTAGTATAATATCCATTATCTGTATATATTTCAACTGCCAAATCATATTTTGATATTGTATTCAAAATTTCCTTTGTTCTTTTTTTATTAATATAAATTCCCTCAATAGTTTTACCATCTTTATCCATATACTCTCCGCCATTTAGTACAGCACACTCACACTCTATACCGTACTTATCCAAGAAAGTCTTGACATCTGCATAAGCTCTACCTGTTGCAATAGCAAACTTAATACCATTTCTCTGTGCTTCATGTATAGCTTTTACATTTTCTTCTGATATATCTCTATTGCTTCCAATCAAAGTCCCATCCATATCCGATACAATTAGCTTTATCATATCCTAATCCTCCATAACTTGCAATTAATCTTATCTAATTAAAATGATACTATGATTTGAATATCGTGTCTACGAATTACCATTCATAAAAGATATATAATCCTTTCCCCACTTCTCTAGCTCATCCAAAACACTTTTAAACTTCTCACCTATTTCGCTGAGACTATATTCTACCCTCGGTGGTATTTGTCTATAATCTTTACGTATTATCATATTTTCTTTTTCTAAATATTTTAGCTGTCTAGATAAAGTTGCATGAGTCATTTTCTCCGGCATCATCCGCTGAAGTTCATTAAATCGCATTGATTTTTTGACACTTAATATATGTAAAATCGAAATTGTCCATTTACCTGCTAATACCTTCTGTGCTGTCACATATGGGCATACACCGAATAAATTTTCTTTCATATTTCTACCTCCAGCGGTATCGTTTTTGATACTAGTATCATAAAATATCGTACTTGTCTCTTAGTTACTATGTTATATAATTAAACCATAGCTATAATATCACAAATATAGAGAGGAGAAAAGAAAATTATGAATAAAATTGTTGAAGCCCTTAAGAAAACAGGTGTTTTTTATATTTCAACTGTAGAGGGTGATAAGCCTCATGTACGTCCATTTAGTTCTGTATGCGAATTTGAAGGTAAAGCATATATTTGTACAAACAACACAAAAAAATGCTATGCCCAAATGATTAATAATCCCAAAATAGAAATCTCTGGTATGGGGAAAGATGGTACATGGATTAGACTTACTGGAAAATTGGTAAGAGATGACAGAGATGAAGCACGTGCTGCAATGCTTGCTGACCCTACTGGTCCTAGTAAACTTTATAAACTTGGCGATGGTATCTTTGAAGTATTTTATATAGATAACGCTTCCTGCACACAATATTCCTTTAAAGGTGATCCAGTAAAAATTATTTAGTAAAAAATTACTGCACTAAAACTTTTAGTTTAGTGCAGCACTATCTTATATGTTCTCAGATGCTATTACTTTACCAAGCCTCTTAATTCCTTCAACAATCCTATCATCCGTCATATTTGAATAATTGAGCCTAAATTGATTTTTATGATCTCTATTTGGGAAAAATGGAGTTCCAGGAACAAAAGCTACGTTGTTAGCTATTGCCTTATCAAATATAACCTGACAATCCATACCATCTGGAAGCATAACCCATAAGAACAATCCGCCATCAGGAAGCGTATGCTTAATATTTTTGGGGAAATATTTATTCATAGCATCAACCATTACCTGTCTCCTATGCTTATAAATTTCTCTTATTTTTTCTATATGCTCATCTATATTAAACATTTCTAAGTATTTAGACGTAATCATTTGTGCAAATATATCTGTATGTAAATCAGCATTTTGCTTTAGGGGCACTAATTTTTCCATTATATCTTTATCGGCGCACATCCATCCAAGTCTTAAACCGGGTGCAAAAATTTTAGAGAAAGTGCTTAAATAAACAACTCGTCCCTCAGTATCAAAGTGTTTTATTGAAGGCAATTTTTCTCCTGCGAATCTAATTTCGCCATAAGGATTGTCTTCAAGTATAACGACATCGTATTTATTAGCAAGCTCAACCATTCTCTTTCTTCTTTCAAGAGCCATAGTTCTTCCTGTTGGATTTTGAAAGTCTGGTATTGTATAAATGAACTTTGCATTTGGAGTGCTTTTAAGTACATCTTCAAGCTCCTCCATAATCATGCCTTGTTCATCCATAGATACCCCCTTAAATTTAGGCATATATGTCTTAAATGCGTTTATAGCTGCAAGGTAAGTTGGGCTTTCACAAATTACAGTATCACCTTCATCGATAAAAGCCTTACCCATAAGATCTAATGCTTGTTGAGAGCCAGAAATCATAAGTATATTATCTATAGATGTTTGAATTTGTAAGTTCCCCATTCTTTTGCATATAGCTTCTCTTAATGGTACATAGCCTTCAGTAGTACTGTATTGAAGAGCTGCTTCACCGTTATTTTCTAGAACTTCCATGCAGGCTTTTTTAATTTCTTTTACTGGAAAAAGCTCTGGTGCTGGAAGTCCACCGGCAAAGGATATTATTTCAGGCTGCTGAGTTACTTTTAATATTTCTCTTATTTCTGAAGAGGTTATAAAATTATTTCGTTTTGCAAATTTGTTACTGTTCATCTAAATCACTCCTAATATTATGTTATTAAATCATTGGCTACTCTTAATAGCCTAGTAAATTATTACTATTTAACATTTTGTTCATTTACAAAGTCCAACCTAACAAGCTTTTTCATATTAGGTAATAAATGATCTTCGGAAAAAATCAAACTATAACCTATAGTATTCATAGCCTCTACAAGAGAATTCTTTTCTATATCTTTATGCATCTCTGAAACTTCATCAAAAACTTTCACATAAGGTGAATCAGACATAAAATTAGTGTCAGGATTTTTTTGAACTACACAGGATACATACTTAGGTAAATTCTTTGATAATTGTTTTATAAACATATTAATACCAATATATTCGATAAATAAATTTGCTATTATAATATCTACCTCTGGTAAGTCGTTTTCTATATCAGATAAATCTAGTTTTTTAAGTACAAGACAGCCTTTTAAATTTTCATATCTTTCTTTGCAGCAATCTAAATAATTTTGATTTATGTCAATACCATAAACCTTATCAATTTTTGAACTGTCTATATGCTGCAAACCATTACCACCTGCTACCCCTAAAATAGCAACTGTTTTAATTTTATATTTATATATCTGTGATTTCATAATTTCATTTAATTCCTGCAACTGATGTACCGTTGATAATTTCATATGACTCTCATAATCTTTAAGAGAAACTTTTTCCCATGGATTACTCATTTTCCTCACCTTCCTGTTATATTTTCTACTTTGTCATAAGCTTTTGTATATCATCAAAAACATGTGCATTATAATCATCATGAACAGTCACCTTTAATATATCATAAAGCTTTTCAAGTTGTTTTATAATTTGTTCAAGATTATCATCGTCATTTACTAGAAGATACATGCGGCTTTTTTCTCCAGCACCTATTTTAGAACATAATATTCCTTCTAGGTTAAAGGCACGTCTCGCAAAAAGCCCTGTTATATGTGACATGACACCTGGATGATTTCTAACAACTAATTCAATAATTACAGTGTTTATATTTTCCATTCTACTTACCTCCTACCATTTCACAATTTCCACCACCAGGCGGAACCATGGGTAAAACATTCTGAAACTCATAAATAGGTGCATCTATCACACATGGTCCCACCTTCTTCAATGCCTCTTCAAGTACATTCAGTGAATTTTTACAATTTAGAGAATAACCCTTAATCCCAAATCCTTCTGCTATAGCTGAAAAATTGTGATTGCTATTAAACTTAGTAGCTATATACTCCTTGTTATAAAATAGTTCCTGCTGTTGCCTTACAAGTCCCAAATACCCATTATTAAAAATAATTACAGTTACATTAAGATTAAGTTCTTGAAGCGTTGCTAATTCCTGAATATTCATAAGAATTGAACCATCACCACTTATACAAACAACTTTCTTGTAAGGATTTGCAATAGCTGCCCCAATAGCTGCTGGAAGTCCAAATCCCATAGTTCCAAGTCCTCCTGAAGTAATAAGAGTCCTTGGATGTTTGAACTTATAATATTGTGCTGTCCACATTTGATGCTGTCCTACATCCGTAGTTATTATTGTATCATCATCAAGTAATTTACTTATGGTTTTAACTAGATTTATTGGATTTTTCATGTCATCATTTAAATCAGGATTATAAAAAGGATGCTTCTTTTTCATTTCATATATATAAGAAAACCATTTTTCTCGTTTGTTATTATCTATAACTTTATTAAGCTCAGTTAAAACCTCCTTCACATCTCCTGTAATAGAATACTTACTTTTTCTTAACTTATCTATTTCAGCGGCATCTATATCTACATGAATAATTGATGCATTAGGACAAAATTTATTTATATTTCCTGTAGCTCTATCATCAAACCTAGCTCCAAATACCAAAATGAGATCGGCTTCATTTATTATAAAATTAGTGTATGAAGCTCCATGCATTCCAAGCATTCCAATATATCGCCTATTATCAGGTGGAAAAGTTCCTATTCCCATTAAAGTTGAAGCAACAGGAATATCATTTTTTTCGGCAATAACCTTAACTAAATCTCCTGAATTAGAATTAGTTATTCCCCCTCCAATAATCATAACTGGCTTTTGTGACTTATTTATAGCCTTAGCTATCTTTTTGATTTGAGATATATCTAATTTATTTTCTTTTGTAGTATTGTCTATATTTTCTGAAAGTTCAAACTCAATTTTCTCATTTTGAACATCTTTGGGAACATCTACGACAACTGGACCTGGCCTTCCCTCTTCAGCTATTTTAAATGCTTTAGGTATTACATCAATTAATTCCTTTGCCGATCTTACAAGAAAATTATGTTTAGTTATAGGTAATGTAAGACCATAAGTATCAACCTCCTGAAAAGAATCCGTTCCCATAGCTTTATATGGAACTTGACCCGTTATTGCTACAATAGGTATAGAATCTAGCTTTGCATCTGCAATTGCTGTTAATAAATTTGTAACTCCTGGGCCTGACGTGGCAAAACATACTGATGCCCTACCTGTTGTCCGTGCTATACCATGGCATATGAATCCCGCTCCTTGCTCATGTCTTGCAAGAACATGTTTTATATTACTTTTGTATAGTGCATTATATATTGGAAGATTATAACCTCCTGGTACACCTGCAATAACTTTTATGCCCTGCTCTTCTAGTAATTTAATTATAATTTCTGCCCCACTTAATTTCATTTTTTTCACCCCTAAAAATATTTTATATATAAAAAACCTCCGTCCTATTTATTTAGGACGAAGGTTAAATTTCGCGGTACCACCTATATTCGTATGAATACGCTCTCAATATATAGTACGGGCAAGTGCCGATACTACTTTCCTTTTAACGATGGAATTTCGTTGAAACCTACTAATCAAAATAATTTTCAGTTCACTGCTCAGAGACTACCTTCTATATTTTCATCATGGAAACTTTCCACCATCATTTCCTCTCTTTATTTCAGAAAAATATATACTCCTTCTCTTCAAAGCTTTTGTCTATATTGTAAGATTATAATAACAAATCCATCAATCAGTGTCAAGAGAATATATCCAAGTATTTACTCTTTATTAATTACTTATTTTAACATTTAATTGAATTTATTTTAAAAAATAAAAAAAACATTGATTTTTTTGCTGTTTTTTATCAATAGTTCCCAAATATTCAAAATTTGTACCTTGAATTTTTAAATTTCTTTTATAAAATTGTAATATACTATAAATTATATAGGAGTGAATAAAATGAATTCAATTGGAATTGTTAGAAAAGTAGATGAACTTGGTAGAATCGTTATACCAAAAGAAACCCGATCACAATTAACCGTAGCTGAAGGCGACTCTCTCGAAATCTTTGTTGACGAAGATGAACACCATATAATTTTAAGAAAATACGCTCCAGGATGCATATTCTGTAACTCCTTAAGTGACGTAAGTTATTTCAAAGGTGTACGAATATGTCAAAAGTGCAAAGATGAATTAAAAGACTTAGCAAAATAAATTTTTTTATTAAAAGTGATTGAAAAGCTGCTGCATAACCTTATAGGCTTATTACAGTAGCACTACTTAAATATATTTTTCACAGCATTACAAAAACGATGAGTAGAAAATTTAGCATTCTTTACTCATCGTTTTTTAGTTTACATAATAACTTCACTTATATAACTATCGCTATCTTTTGAGAAATCTACATAATTTGAATCCACTTTTAATATAGGATGTAATATATTATCCGGTGGAATGTATACTATTTTCCCTTCTCTTCCATCATTCAATATAACTTTTGCACCTATAAAATGAACAGTTATATTACTCATAAAAGTTCTAAGTATACTGGCATCAAAAAGAGAAATCCCTTCCGTCCTAAACATTTTAAATGCAATAAATGGAGATTTCTTCTTTTTATATACCCTATCCGAAGTCATCGCATCATATACATCTGCTACTGCTATAATTTTAGAATACAAATCTATTTCATCTGCTTTAATTCCATATGGATAGCCTGTCCCATTTATTCTTTCATGATGTTGAAGAATAGCCAGTTTTACTTTATTACTAATTCGTGAATCATTATTAATCATTTCGTATCCATAAACTGGATGTTCCTTTATTTTCTCATATTCACTATTAGTAAGTTTACCAGGTTTATTTAATATTTCATTTTCGATTTTAATTTTACCTAAATCATGAAGAATTCCAGCAGAAATCACTTCACGTATTTCATTATCTGTGAGTTTAAGCCAATTAGCTATAAGCATTCCATAAAAAGCTACGTTAACACTATGATAAAAAGTATACTCATCATTATTTTTGATCTCTCTTGCATACTTTACCATGTAATCACACTTTCCAATATTATCATATACTTTTTCCGATAAATTCAAGAGTTCATCATAATCTAAACTATTTCCATCACAGATGTTTAAAACGAATTTCTTTACATCCGATACCGCTATTTCATAACCTTCCTTAAACTCATCGGCCTCACTATTACTAGAAATATCCTTGCTATCATTCTTTTTATACACACTAACTTCGTTTATACCTTTGCTAAAAAGACTTTGCTTTATATAATCATTAATTGGGGTATATCTAGAAATAAGTTTTGTATTACATACAAATATATCTTCCGCAAGCACACAATCACTATTACAATCAATTGTATTCATCATATATTTTCTCAATTTTTCTCACCCTATCTTAAATACTAGAGATACAATCTTTATGTCCGAATTTATTCTGTACTTTAATTAAATTTTAAAATCATTTAAAATTTTCAAATTAAATTTATTATTTTAAGTCATTATACCATATAATGTATCTAAACACAATAAAACTACATTTAATAACATTTTTCATTATATTCTGTGCATGTCTTAAAGTATCTAAAAATGATTCTTTATTTAAATTTATATTTGTGTAACAATATAGAGTATAGATAATTTTTTATCATTTATAGAGGTGAAAGTATGATCTTTAATTTAAAATTCACATCAGGTACTCATAAAAAAGTTCAAATTGAAAATTATATAAAAAATTTAATTGATAAAGGTATACTACAAAAAAATGAGAAATTGCCTTCAACACGTGAGATGAGTTTAATGCTTAGAGTTAGTAGAAATACAATCATCGATGTATACGAATCCCTATCTAATGAAGGTTATACTGATACAATTAAGGGAAAGGGAAGTTTCGTTTCAAATATAAAAGTTAAGTCCTCAGTAACTAAAAGTTTATCATGGGATAATTTTATAAGCCCATATGCCAAGAAAGCAGAAATATTAGACACAACAAAACATGAACTTAGAAGTAAAAAAAATATGATTTCTTTTGATAGTATTTCTCCTAACAAAAACTTATTTGATATAGACGAAATTAAACGTGACTTTCTAAACATAATCTCTCTTGAAGGAAATAACATATTAAATTATGGCTATGCAAAAGGTTATAAACCACTTATTGATCATTTAAAATCCTATATGAATAGTAAAGGAATCAATACAGAAAATAAGGATATTTTAATAACCAATGGTTTTACAGAAGGCTTAAACATAGTATTGCATTCTATAACAAAAAAAGGTGATAAAATTCTTTGCGAGAATCCAACACATAATACATCCTTAAAAATCATGAAACTTCATAGATTAAATATAAAAGGAATTGATATGGAAGATGATGGACTCAACCTTGAAATTTTAAAAAGTGAACTTGAAAAAGAAGTTCCAAAGGCAGTTTTTTTAATTCCAACTTATCACAACCCTACTGGAATAGTTATGTCACCTGAAAAGCGTCTAAAAGCCTTAGGTATACTAAATAATTTTAATGTACCTATAATAGAAGACGGCTTTAACGAAGAGCTCAGATACTCTAATTCAAACATAACACCCTTAGCTGCATTAAATTCAAATAATAACAATATTATATACATAGGAAGCTTGTCTAAAATACTCTTTCCTGGAATGAGAATAGGCTGGGTTCTAGCAGATAAAGATTTAACATCCTATTTTGAAAGCGTTAAGAGAAGCATAAATATTCACACTTCTTTCTTAGACCAAGCTATACTCTATGAATACTTGCGTGGAGAAAACTTTAGTAAATATGTAAAAAGGGCAAAGAAATACTACAAAAACAAATATGAATTAATCATTAAGTACGCCAAAAAATATATACCATATACAAAAATTTGGGGAGAAGGCGGTCTTCACATTTTCATAAAAATTAAAGGAATAAATTCTAGAACTTTACTAGAAAAATGCTACGATAAAGGCGTTGTCTTTACTCCTGGTGATATATTTTATACCGATAAAACTGGATTAGATACATTCAGACTTGGCTTTTCTAGAGTAAGCGAAAGCCAAATAAAAAACGGATGTGAAATAATAGGAGATTGTATACACGAAATTTTAAAAAACAATTAGGAATGAAGAATTAAAAATTAAGAATTAATGATGATTTTCCGCCGCTTTGCTATGGAAAATCTACATTTTATAAAAGAACATTTCCACTAAGGAAATGAAAGTAGTTATAAGTTTAAAAGTTTTTCGTAGTATCCCGGAGAAAAATTACATTCTTTTTTAATTATTAACATAATAGTTCAAAACCCCAGTTATGATAAAATTCCGTAGGCACGGAGGAATTTCTTCCTTGCCTTTCTCTCAGACTAAAGTAACAGTGTTGCTGGAACAATTTAAATAAAATTGTATAAATCTTAGGGTGATATTTTGAAAAGACTTAGAAATTTCAATCTGTTTGAACGTTAGTGAGTTATTGAAATTTCTTAGGATTTTTAAAATATCACCCTTAGATTTATTAATTTTATTTAATGTTCCAGCAATACTGTTACTTTAGTTCCTCTAATTTATGTGATAATTTAAGATTTTCGCTGTAATCAACAGGACAATCAATTACACTTGGTACATCCTGCGCTAATGCTTCCTCAAGAGTAGGAATAAGATCTTCAGCTTTTGTAATCCTATATCCTTTAAGTCCCATGCTCTCAGCATACATCTTAAAATCTGGATTCGTAAAATGTATACATGCTGATTCTCCGTATCTTTCTTCCTGCTTCCATTTTATAAGTCCATAATTACTATCATTAAATATTAGAGTTACAAAAGGAGTACCAATTCTTAAAGCTGTCTCAAGTTCCTGAGAATTCATCATGAATCCACCATCACCTGTAACTGCAACTACCTTTTTATCTGGATTTACAAGTTTTGCTGCTAATGCTCCAGGAATTGCTATACCCATCGATGCAAAACCATTTGATATTATACATGTATTAGGCTTATAACAATGATAATTTCTAGCTATCCACATTTTATGAGCTCCAACATCAGATATAACTATATCCTCTTCACCCATAACCTTACGTAAATCATACAATATTTTTTGAGGTTTCATAGGACAACAATCATCGTTACTGTATTCCTTATAATCTTTTTCCATATCTTCCCTTATCTTAAGTACTTGCTTCGGTACATTTACTCTATTTGAACGCCTAACTATTTCATAAATAGAATCTGATATATCACCTATAACTTCAACTTCTGGAAGATAACATTTATTTACTTCAGCTCTATTTTCACCTATATGGATTATATTAATATCTCCATTTGGGTTCCACTTTTTAGGTGAATATTCTATTATATCATAACCTATTGCAATAACAAGATCTGTCTTTTCAAAAATTCTGTTAACATAATCCTTTTGAGCTAGTCCCATGCTCCAAAGTGAAAGAGGATGCTTAAAAGAGACTATTCCTTTACCCATAAATGTATTTGCAATTGGAATATTTAATCTTTCAGCCATATTTAAAACTGCTTTATTTGCTTTAGAACGTATTGCTCCGTTTCCTGAAAGTATAAGTGGATTTTTAGCTCTAGATATTGCTATTGCTGCTTTTTCTATGCTGCTATATGATGCAAAACTCTTATCAACTAATGTATGTTTTAACGGTTTACCTTCTACAGGCATATCCGCAATATTTTGTGGAAGGTCAATATGACATGCGCCTGGTTTTTCATCAACTGCTGTCTTAAAAGCTTTTCTAACTATTTCAGGTGCAGTATCAGGTCTTACTATTTGTTTGTTCCACTTAGTAACAGGAGCAAACATAGCAACTAAATCGAGATGTTGATGTGATTCTATATGCATTCTATCTGTTCCAACTTGTCCAGTTATTGCTACTAAAGGAGCCCCATCAAGATTTGCATCAGCAACTCCTGTCATAAGGTTTGTAGCTCCCGGTCCTAAAGTTGAAAGACATACACCAGGTTTACCAGTCAATCGTCCATATACATCTGCCATAAAAGCAGCACCTTGCTCATGACGTGTAGTTATAAATTTTATAGATGATTCCTTAAGAGCATTAATAAGTGCTAAGTTTTCCTCTCCGGGTATACCGAATATGTACTCTACATTTTCATTTTCTAAGCACTTTACAACTAATTCAGCAGTAGTTAACTTTTTTTGCTCTTCTGAAATTTTTGAAACTTTAACATCCTTTTCTTGCTTTAAACTTTCACTCATTGACATTAACCCCTTATTTTTAATTTAAATAAATTTTTCAAAAAAACTTTTCAGTGGCTAATATCCTAATATATAGTTTCAATTGCACTTTGTCAATTTATTTTTAAAATTTTTTAAAAATAACCGGCTTTAATGCAATTTTGATTACTTATTATTACATATGTTCAAATATAATACATATTAATTTACTTTTTATGTTGTGTTTTCTAGTAAAGAAAAAATTATTATTTGATGCCCAATATATGTCATTTTGAATTTCACATATAGACGTCATTCAATTCTTTTTTAATTGCATTATATATTATGTCTTCCTGCATCCCTCCATAAAATCTTATATATTCATTAATAGCTATTATGGGAAGAGTATATTTCTTTTCAACAGCCTTTTTAATGTATTCATACTCATCTAAATTAACTTTTTTCATATCTATAAATTGTATTTCTACATTATTACTTATATCTGTTTCTTTTATATACTTTTTTAAATTCAAATATTGTTCATACATTGATTTACTACTACAACATGATTTTTTTGAATGACAAGTTCCACATCCACCACAGTTATTAGAACATGACTTCTTACTACCTTCACATCCACCACATGAATTTTTATCTTTAGTACCAAAGAACTCTACAAGTACAACTTCATTATTCATTACACCCTCCTAAAGTTTACATTATATAATGCAAATTATCATACATGAGGTTTAGGTAAGCAACATTATAATTTTTTATTTTATATAAGCACTTTCCACATATACAAAACTTGAATAATTATAATGAATCTCTGATCCAAACCCCAGATATGATAAAACTTATGAGCTTTGTTTAATATTATAAAATACTGTTACTTCATAACCTTCTTAAAAAATCCCTTTAGTTTAGATGTACTTTCATCTGAAGCTTCTTCTATCTTAGTAGCTTCATAACCAGCATCCTCAATAGCTGCCTTTATTTTTTCATCTTCCACATCATTACTTATTAATGCTGATTTTTTCTTTAAATTAACCTTGACATTGTTAGCTCCAATCCCTTCTAGTGCCTCTTTAACATGAGCTGCACAGTGTTCACAGCTCATTCCTTCTACTGATATTCTTTTAGCCATTTTTATTTCCTCCTTGTATTTATATATTATTTTAAATTTAATCTTTTTAACCTTAATGCATTAGTTAATACTGAAACAGAACTTAAACTCATAGCTCCTGCCGCTATCATTGGATTTAAAAGTGGTCCTCCAAACAAATATAGGATTCCCATAGCTACAGGTATGCCTATAACGTTATATCCAAACGCCCAGAATAAATTTTCCTTAATATTCTTTATGGTTTTCTGACTTAATTCTATTGCTACTGCTACATCCATTAGATCACTCTTCATAAGAACTATATCAGCTGACTCCATAGCAATATCTGTACCATTTCCTATTGCCATGCCAATATCTGCTTGAGCCAGCGCTGGAGCATCATTAATTCCATCTCCAACCATAGCAACTTTTTTACCTTCATCTTGAAGTTTTTTTACTTCTGCTGCCTTATCCTGCGGAAGCACCTCTGCAAGTACTCTGTCTATTCCCACCTTTTTAGCTATTGCATCAGCAGATTTTTTGTTATCACCAGTTATCATTACAACTTCTATTGCTTTTTCATGAAGTTTTTTTATTGCTCTTTCACTGCTTTCCTTTACTGTATCTGCCACCGCTATTATTCCCTTAGCTTCACCATCAAGTGCAATATACATAGGTGTCTTGCCCTCACTTGCTAACTTCTCAGCAGTTTCAATTATATTATCTATTTTAATATTATTATCAGTCATAAGTCTTTTGTTTCCAAGAAGCACTTTTCTTCCATTTATACTAGCCTCAATACCATGACCTGGCACAGCTTTAAATTCATCAGTTTTAAATAAGTCTAAATTGCGAGTTTGCGCTTCCCTAACAATAGCATCACCAAGTGGATGTTCTGAATTTTTTTCAACAGAAGCAGCAATTCTAAGCAAATAATTTTCTTCCCCTTCTGATGCTTTTATATCTGTTACTTTAGGTTTCCCTTCCGTTATTGTTCCTGTCTTATCAAATACTATTGTTTTAATTTTATGTGTGTTTTCAAGTGCTGTACCACTTTTTATAAGAACTCCATATTCAGCACCCTTACCTGTTCCAACCATGATGGCTGTAGGTGTAGCTAATCCTAATGCACATGGACAAGCAATTACTAGAACCGATATAAATATAGTAAGCGTAAAGGTTACGTCTTTACCCGATAAATACCAGGCTAAAGCTGATATAACCGCTAGTGCAATAACTACCGGCACAAAATAACCTGACACTATATCCGCAAGTTTAGCAATAGGTGCCTTTGAACCCTGGGCCTCCTCAACTAACCTAACAATTTGTGCTAGCACTGTATCACGTCCGACTTTTGTAACTTTGTACTTTATTAGTCCATTTTTATTTATGCTTGCACCTATAACCTCATCACCTTTAGTTTTAGAGACCGGAATACTTTCTCCTGTAAGCATTGATTCATCTATAGATGTTGTACCTGCAACTACTATTCCGTCCACAGGTATTTTAGCTCCAGGTTTGACAATTATAATATCGCCGGGTTTAACTTCATCTATGGGAATTTCCTCTTCCTTATCACCCTTTACAACAATAGCAGTTTTGGGTGTCAGCCCAATAAGCTTTTTTATTGCCTCTGAAGTTTTCCCCTTAGAAACAGCTTCCATATACTTTCCTAGGGTTATAAGTGTTAATATAATTCCAGCAGATTCAAAATAAAGCTGCGCTTCTTTGCTGCCATTAAATATTCTATATAATCCAAATAGACTGTATAAAAATGCCGCTGATGAACCAATGGCAATTAACGAATCCATATTAGGATTTCCCTTAATTAAAGTTTTAAATCCAACCTTAAAAAATTTTCTTCCCTTAATTATAATAGGTATTACTAGTACAAATTCCAAAATGCCATATATCTTAGGATGAACCATAGGATCAATTGCTGGTGGAAACATAATTCCAATAGAATTAAATATCATAGGCACCATTGCTATAATAAGTAGGGGAACTGCAAATAAAGCTGATACTAAAAATCTATTCCAGAGTGACTTTATCTCTTTTTCTTTTCTCTCTTTATCCCTGTCTATAGAAATTATATTATCAAAAGCTTTATATCCAGCTTTCGTTATTGCATCTTTTATATCATCAATGTTTACCTTATCTTCTTCAAAACTTATGCTTAACTTTTCTGTAGCTAAATTTACATTAGAATTAGTAACTCCTTCTAATTTACTTGTTACACGTTCAACAGTTCTTGCACATGCAGCACAAGTCATTCCTTCTATTTTTAAAGTTTTGTTATTCATGCTCTCCTCTCCTTGTTTTGTACTTTTTATTACTTGCTAATTACTCTAGAAAGTAAATCCATTATTTCGTCAACTTTCTCTTCCCCATTGTCATGCATAAAAGCTTCCTTCACGCAATGGTTAAGATGCTGCTTTAAAATAAGCATATTAGCTTTCTTTAAAAGTGACGATGCAGCAACTATCTGATTGGATACATCTATACAATACCTTCCGTCTTCTATCATTTTTATTATCCCCTCAATTTGACCTTTTGAAGTTTTCAGTGCTCTTACAGCTTCGCTTTTTTCTTTGTTCACATATACCCCTCCCCTGTATGGTGTTTTCTTAAATATATCACTTAGTCTTATAATTGTCAATAATGATTCTCATTTGTTAATAAATTTTATTGCTCACTGTTACTTATAAAGTGTATCTTCATATAGCATTTATTATTTACCAAATGACTAAATTTTAAATTAATAATTTCAAAAATAACAAAATTTTCAGTAAATTAATCTATAATATTGTTATATAATAAATATTATACCAATTGATTAGGAGATGACTTCATGTGTTAAATTATAATACTGAATTAACTTATTTTATTAGAATAATAATTGCTGGCATTTGTGGATGCTTAATAGGTTACGAAAGACAAAATAGAATGAAGGAAGCCGGTATAAGAACCCACTTTATAGTTTGCCTGAGCTCTGCTCTTATGATGATAGTATCAAAATATGGTTTCCAAGATCTAGTAGGTACACAAAATATATCAATAGATCCTTCACGTATTGCTGCACAAGTTGTAAGCGGCGTAGGCTTTTTAGGTGCTGGAATGATATTTATGAGAAAACAATCCATAAAAGGATTAACGACCGCTGCCGGAATATGGGCTACTGCTGGAGTTGGACTTGCTTTGGGTTCAGGCATGTATTGTATAGGATTATTATCTTGCTTTGTAATATTATTGGGACAAACTATTCTTCATAGAAACTTTTTCTGGCTTGCTAATCCACTAACAGAGGAATTGAGTATTAAGGTATTAAATGAACCAGATGCAGTAGACAAATTAACGTGCATATTCAAAGATAAAAATATAGATATATTAAGTTTCAAGATACAAAAGGAATCTGATGATAATAAGGCAAGTCTTATTAATATAAATCTCGTGCTTAAAATTCCTAATTCATATGATATATCTAATTTTCTTTTAATGATTCAACATTATCCTTTTATAAAGTATATTAAGTTTTAGTAAGCTCCTATTTTCAAGGGGCTTATTTTTATATATAATTAGTAAAGAACTGTTACTTCATAAAAATTGCTACGGAGGCCTTAAATTAAATGAATGAAATTACTAATATAAATGAAGATGCCTGGAATAAAGAAACCTATAGTGCATGGGTTGAAAGATTTGGAACTCCAGATGATGCAGCCAAAAAAATATGCGAAAATCCCTATAAATTTTTATCAGTACTTAAAGAAAAATTTGGAGATGTTAACGGTAAAAAAATAATGAACATCATGGGATCGAATGGAATCAAAGCAGTTTCTCTTGCCTCATTAGGTGCAGATGTAAGTGTAGTTGATTTTTCAAAGGGGAACATGAATTATGCTTTAGATTTAGCTGAGAAAGCCAATGTGAAAATAAACTATATTTTAAGTGATGTACTTAAACTTCCTGAAAATTTTATAACAGGGGATTATGACATTGTATTTGCCGAAATGGGCATACTACATTATTTTCTTGATCTATCGCCTTTTATGGAGCTAATATACAAACTCCTTAAAAATGGTGGAACATTTATCCTCAGAGACTTTCATCCAGTCTCAACTAAATTAATCACCTCTAGGGGCACAACTGCCAAGGTTAGGAAACATAAAGTAACTGGAAACTATTTTGACACTTCTCTAGAAGAAAAAGATGCTGCCTTTTCAAAATATCTACTTGATAATAGTGAACCTGAAAAAGTCCTTTTAAGGAAATGGACCCTTGGGGAAATAGTAACCTCTGTTGCCTCTTCTGGCTTTACAATTAAAACTCTTGATGAAGAACCAAACTTATCATGCGATAATTTTGATAAAGGAATCCCTAAAACTTTTACACTTGTTTCCAGAAAAGTTTCTTGTTAATTTAATAATTATTTGACATGCATTTTTTTATTTTGTAAAATTATCTTATGTGTTATTGATAGTTTTACAAAATAGGAGGTATTACTTATGGAAAATGCTATGACAAATTATAAATCCTTACTTGGTATAACTTATAGAAAAAATTATGTTAATGGCAATATAAAAGTTTGCACGTTAAATGAAATAAATTCAATTAGTACTACATGTGGTGCTTTAATCCCTCGATATAACTTTTCAAATGATGAGTGTGATAAACACATGAATTCTCTTTGTTTTTATGAAGATGGAAGATTAAAAAGTATATATTTGCAGACTCAAACTAACATAAACACTCCAGTTGGAACTCTGTCCGCAAATTTAGTAAGCTTCTATGAAAGCGGCAATATAAAGTCCTTTAATTCAAGTAAACCAACTTTAATTTCAACTCCTATCGGTAAAATCACTACTTTTAATTCAGACATTTTAAATTTAACTTCTGGCATCAACTCAGTTAACTTCTACGAATCCGGCAATCTGAAATCATTATTAACTTCTTCAGATAAAGTCACTGTATCCCTAGGAGATGCGGATATAGAAATTTATGAACCTAGCCTTAAAATAAATGCAGAAAACAAAAAACATTTAGATGTAATTCCTTTAGCTATATCCTTTTTTGATAATAAAATTCAATTTAATAATAGTACGAATGATGAATATGACCTATATCATTTTAATTTTACTATTGAGCATTTAGCCTTTAGTCACCCTTTTCCATATAAAAATCCATATTGATATTTAAAGGGTCAGCATACTCGAAAGTAAACTGACCCTTCATTAATCCTTACCTTTATAATGTTCTACTTCTTTATAATTCAATATATTATCTATTATATATACAGGTCTTTCTTTAGTTTCTTCAAAAATTCTTGAAATATATTGACCCATAATTCCATTGCTTATAAAAACTGTACCAAACATAGCTATATTTATAGATAAAATTGAACCAAGGCTTAAAATGCTAATATGACTTAACGCATTTTTTATTGTTATAATTATAAATGCTATTATTCCAAGAGTAAGACATGTTGAGCCAAAATAGTTTGCAAATGAAAGAGGCTTATATGACATAGATGTTATACCATCAACAGCTAATTTAATCATTTTGCTTAAAGAATATTTTGTCTTCCCTGCAAATCTTTCATGCCTTACAAATTCAACATAAGTTTGTTTAAAACCTACCCAACTTACAAGTCCTCTTACATATCTACTCTTCTCAGGTAAAGACGATAGTGCATCACAGACCTTCCTATCAATAAGCCTAAAATCACCTACATCTACAGGAACATCTACACTTGTCATACTACTTAATATTCTATAATATATTTTTGAAGTAACTTTTTTAAGAAAAGTCTCTCCTTCTCTCTTAAGTCTTTTCCCATATACAATTTCATAACCTTGCTTCCATTTTTCAATCATCTTAGGTATAGCCTCAGGGGGATCCTGAAGATCTGCATCTATTACTACAATAGCTTCACCATTAGATACATCCATTCCAGCAGTTATGGCAGCCTGATGCCCAAAATTCCTTGAAAAATTTACAACCCTAACATTTTTATCTTTCTTACAAATTGCTTCTGCTTTCTTCCTTGTTGTATCCGTGCTTCCATCATTAACAAATATTATTTCATATTCTTCATTTGTCCCATCCATAACTTCTTTAAGTTTTCTATGACACTCTGAAATAACTAATTCCTCATTAAACACTGGAACAACTATACTGTATACTATTCCGTATCCCATATTACTTCCACCTCTCCTAGTTTTTTAATAAAAAATTGTAATTGACATTACGTCCTTAGAAATTATTTTAATTGTACTAGCGAAATATAGTAGTAATATGGAATCTATATGTGATTTTTATGTGATTAACAAAACTTATTTATTATATATTGGATATTTTATTATAAAGCTAACCCCAATATCCTTATTAACAGCCTTAATCTCTCCATCATAAAAGCTTATTATTTTCTTAGATATTGCAAGTCCAAGTCCAAATTTTCCCTTCTTGTCCTTATATAAATTATCAAATATTTTGTCTATACTTTTATCTGAAATTTTGTCTCCATCATTATAAATTTCTATAACAGCAAACTTATTTTCTTCTTTAAGACTTAACCTTATTTTTTTATTTACATACCTAATGGCATTATCAAATATATTTTCTATGGATATTCTTACTTTCTCTTCATTTCCGAAGATAGTAATATTATTTTTACTAAATTCCACTTCAATGTTACAACTAAATACTTTAAACCTAAGTACCATTTCCTCTAAAAGATCATTTAAATTTATTATTTCATTTTGGACATTATTTTCTAGCACATAATCAAGAGTATTTAAATATAGCATCTGTTTAATTTTCTTTTCAAGTCTAATAGACTCATCCTTTATTATTTGAGCTGTTTCTTCAACTGAATTTATATAGATGCCATCAATAATTGCCTGCGCATGACTCATTATAACCATAACTGGAGTTTTCAAATCATGTGATATACTTTGTAAAAACATTTTCTCATCTTCATCAGCATATTTTAATTTTTTCTGCATAATATTCATAGAATTTGCTAAACTTGCTATTTCCTCATCACCATTAATCTCTATAGGTTCCTTCCAATCTTTACTGGCTATTTTCTTAGTGTAATTCTCTAGCTCTTTAAGTGGCTTTGATATATGTCCAGCTGCAATTTTTGCTGCAAAGAAACCTATTATTATAAACAAAGCTCCTATTACCATGATTGAATATAATATACTATTGTCTACAAAGTAAGGCATATAAGTTATAAGATATGCCTTTTCGCCATACCCACTTCTTAAAGGACTTATTATAAAAAGTACTTTTAAGTTATTATAGTTTTCTTTAAACTGCTTTTCAGAGTTTCCTGCCTTATCTATAAAACCAACCATCCACTTCTTAGTCCCATCATCCTTAGGCATAGGTCCATCGGGAGGTTTATTTACATCTTCAATTTCTGGATTGCCATTCTGCATTATAACTATAAAACTTTGGCTCTTTTCTAAGTTTTTCATCTTATCAAATCTCAAGGGTTCATTAAAATTATTATTTTTAATGAGCATATCCTGAGATGTTTTTAAGTCCTGCATCTTAGCATTTTGATCAAAAGCTCTATATGCAAATAAATATAGCATTGAACTACTACAGATTATTATAAGAATCATAGCAGTAAAACTCATCCATATTCTCATAGTCAATGTCTTTATCTTAAACATCTTCATCATCTATTCACCAACTTATACCCATATCCATATATTGTTTCTATAGTTAGTTTACTTACTTTTTTTCTAAGTCTCCTTATAGTATCATCTACTACCCTATCTGAACCAAAATAATCATTTCCCCATACATACATAAGTATCTGATCCCTAGATATTACATTGTTTTTATTATCAACAAGATAACTTAAAAGCTCAAATTCCTTATTTGTAAGCTGCAACTCTTCCTCCCTAAAGAATACAGCTCTCTGTTTTTTGCTTAATACATATTCTCCAATCTTTATATCATCATTATATTTAGCTTCATTATCACTATATATTCTTTCCATAAGCTTATTAGTTCTTATAACAAGCTCTCTTGGCAAAAAAGGTTTAGATAAATAATCGTCACTGCCAAGTTCCAATCCAATTACTCTATCTAGTTCCTCATTACGTGCAGACATAAATATAACCGGTGTACTTTTATTATTTTGCTTAATATCTTTAATAAGCTCATATCCATCCGTATCTGGAAGCATTATATCTAATATCCATAAATCAGGCATATCCTTTATTTTCTGTTTAGCAGAATTACCATCATAAAATGTAGTTACACTGTATCCCTCTTTCGTAAGATACTTATCTAGTAGGACATTCAAACTTCTCTCATCTTCAACTAAATATATTCTTCTTGCCAAATTTATCACCCCACCTTATTTTGCTACAAATAATTTTATCATATTACCTTTAAAATATTATAAAATTATTGTGTGAAAACTATGTGAAATGAGACATATTTGTTTTGTTATATTATAATCACATTTATAAATAATAAATAGACTAGCAAATCCCTACAATTAAATTTGCTAGTCTACTATAACTCTTATATTTAGCTATTAAAAATATTTAATATATCATTCTCTGTTTTTGCATTTAATAGCTTCTCTCTAAACTCTTTATGCATAAGTGAACGTGATAAATTAGCTAGAGCCTTAAGATGTAAATCACTGTCATTATCACCTACTGCAATCATAAATATCAAATTTACTTTTTTACTATCAATAGAATCATAATCGACTCCTGATTTACTGATTCCAAAAGCTACTGTTGGCTTCTTAACTGCCGATGTCTTTGCATGTGGTATAGCAATCCCAAATCCAATGCCAGTGCATCCAAGGTTTTCTCTATTAATTATCTCCTTTTTAAATAAATCTCTGTCTTTAATAACTCCAGCACTGCTCAATAGACCTATCATTTCATCAATAACTTCATATTTAGTATTAGCTTTTAAATCAAGGCACATTGCATTCTTATCTAATAATTCTGTTAACTTCATATTATCAACTCTCCAATTTAAACTTTATACCTAGAGCCAAGAACGATTATTTGACATACATGTCATAATCTTTTCTTTTACAGTCTCTTTCATAGCTTCCCTACAACTGTTATATATCTTCCTAGTATCATATACATCAGGATTATTCTCTATGAAACTCTTTAATGCCTTATGGTTAGCAAGCTTTAAGTCTGTATCAAAGTTTACTTTATTTATCCCACTTTGAACGGCTTCTTTTAATAAATTAAGAGGTACTCCTGAAGATCCATGTAATACTATAGGAATTTTAAGAGCGTTTTTTATTTCCTTTATTCTATCAAAATTAAGAACTACTTCTCCCTTATAAATTCCATGCTGTGTTCCTACTGCCACTGCCAGTGAATCACAAAGGACTTCATCATAAAATCTTTTTGCTTCATCTACAGTTGTATAAACACTACTATCAAAATCTATGTCATCCTCTTTTCCACCTACTTTACCTATTTCTGCTTCAACAGATATTCCAAGTGGTTTTGCTACCTTTACTACTTCCTTGACACGCTCTACATTGGCATCAAACTCTTCCCTTGAAGCATCAATCATAAGTGATGTCCATCCTAATCTTATAGCCTTTACTTCATATTGAAACTTTTGACCATGATCCAGATGAAGTGCTACTGGAACTCTCGCTCTTCTAGCTGCTCCAATACCAATATCCGCAATATATTCAAATCCCGCATAATTTATTGCACCTTCTGTTGTTTGAATTATAACTGGTGAATTAAGCTCTTCAGCCCCATCAATTATAGCTTGAACATTTTCCATGTTGTTAAAATTAAATGCAGGAATGGCATAATTATTTTTAAACGCATCTTCTAAAAGTTCATTACCGCTAACTAACAATTTAAAGTCCCCTTTCTAAGACAATCGTTATTAAAAATCAACTTATGCTGCTTGTTTCTTTCTCATCATAGTTCTATATGACCCATAGCATATAGACCCTACTATAGAGCCTGCTAATATGCAAAGTACCCATGCTAAAGGCTTACTTACTAAAGGTAATATTAAAAATCCTCCATGTGGTGCTGGAACTTGTATCTTAAGCACATATGAAAGTACTGATGAAATTGATGAAGCAAACATTAATATCGGTATGACTCTTATTGGATCCTTTGCTGCAAAGGGTATAGCACCTTCTGTAATATGTGTACATCCTAATACATAATTTACAAGTCCTGCTGCCCTTTCGTCTGCATCAAATGCTTTTGGAAATATAGTAGTTGCTAAAGCTATTACTAGTGGAGGTGTTATACATGCTGCTGAAACTCCTGCCATAAAATAGTAGTTACCTTGTCCAAGTAACATAGTTCCTGTAACATAAGCTGCTTTATTTACTGGTCCACCATAGTCAAATGCACACATCATTCCTACAATTATTCCTAGAAGTATAGGGTTAGCCTTTTGCATAGAGCTTAACCAAGCCATCAAGCCTTTATTTACTGATGATACTGGTTGACCTAACAAATACATCATTATTCCTATTATCAATGCTCCTAAAAGTGGTAGTATGAATATTGATTTTAAACCTTCAAACTGTCTTGGAAGTCCCTTTAATAGTTTTTTCATCCATACCATCAAGTAACCTGCTGCAAAACCGGCAATTATTCCACCAATAAATCCAGAACCAGTTTCTACTGCTATAAGTCCACCAACAAATCCTGGAACCAAACCTGGTTTATCTGCTATTGATGCAGCAATATATGCTGTAAATACTGGTACCATTACTCCAAAAGCTTTTTGACCAATGTTATAAAGCATTGCAGCAAATGCATTATAATCACTTGATTTAGGATTAAATGAATTTATACCCCATAAGAATGATATTGCTATTAAAACACCACCTGCTACAACAAATGGAAGCATATATGAAACTCCACTCATTAAATGAACATAAATTGTTCTGAAAATACTCTTCTTTTCTTCCATATCTACTGTTTTATCTTTATTCACACTGTCAGTATTTTCATCACCTTTTCTTATAGGTGCATTGCCTTTTATAATTCTATCAACAAGCTCTTCAGCTTTATTTATTCCTTCACTTACAGGCACTTCCAAAACCTTCATGCCATTAAATCTATCAGGATGAACATCTTTATCTGCTGCTATAATTACACCAATAGCTTCTTTCATATCTTCATCGGTAATCTTGTTTTCTACCCCTACTGCACCGTTAGTTTCAACTTTAATTTCTGCACCAAACTTCTTAGCTGCTTCTTTTAATGCTTCTTCAGCCATAAATGTATGTGCTATACCTGTTGGACATCCTGTAACCGCAAGTATTTTTTTCATTTACTTTACCTCCCTAACGTTTAATTGTTTTATATATTCATCAATTTTATCCAATTTCCCTAAACCATCAGATTCTGCAACATTTGCTCCTGCTGCTGACGCTTTTTTTAGAGCATATTCTATCTTGTTAGAATTAAACCACTCACTTAGAAATGCTGCTAAACATGCATCTCCAGCACAAGCTGAACTTACTAATTTTACTTTTACTGCGTCACAATAATACATTTTGTTACCATCGTAAAAGTACATTCCTTTGTCTCCCAATGTTAATAGTATATTTTGTGCACCCATGCTGCTAATTTTGATTAAAGCTTTTTTTGCATCATCTTCATTTTTAATGTCTAGATCAAATATCTTCTTCACTTCTTCGTCATTAGGCTTTATGAGAAGAGGTTTATATTTCAATAAATTTTTCAACTCTGGAGTGCTTATGTCAAGAATACATTTTATTGATTTATGATTGCATATTTCAAGTATTTTTTTATAATAACTTTTGTCAATTCCAGGTGATAAGCTTCCACTTATTATGAGACACTCACAATCTTTTGAAGCCTTAAGATAATTAATAAACTTTTCTTGCTCTTCTTCTGGAACAAATGCACCCTTATTTACATATTTAAATTCATTAGTTCCATCACTTATAAAAACATTTATTCTAGTAATCCCCTCTATCCATAAAGGCTTAACATTAAAATTACTTTTTTTAAGTTCATCTACAATATAATTTCCTGAAAACCCTCCAAAGAATCCAAATATTGTAGATTTCATTCCAAAATGGTTTAAAACTAGTGAAACATTTATCCCTTTACCATTCGGAAAGTATTTAACACTTTCTGTTCTATTTACTGCATTTGGTTCTGTAGATTTTGTTCTAATATTCATATCAATAGCTGGGTTTGTTGTCAGTGTATAAATCGTTTTAGTCACCCCCAATTTTGTAATACAATTTTTACTACCATCGATGGATTTATGTTTTATCTTCTTTACAATTTTATTTTAGTTCATTTCTATACTAAAGTCTTTTCAGTATTTGAAAACATTTTCACTTATACAAAAAATGTTGATAGTGTATGTTGTTAACTTTCAACATACACTATCAACATTTCTTAACTTATTTATGAATACTAAATTAAAATATTTTTTAAAGTGATAAATAATCAATTATTATTCTAGATATTATAGTAAGAGGCAACCTTGATGTAACTTCAAACTTCTTTATCGATATATTCTTATCCTTATAACCATTCAAATAAATACTTGATAATTTTTCAAGCTTTGTATCCTCGCCGCAGCAGCATGAAATAACCTTACAGCCAAGTGAAACTGCATTTTCAGCTGAATTTATTATTTCTGGTGTTTTACCGTAAAGTGAAAAAGCAAACAATAATTCATTCTTTTTCATACTTCCACTCATTTTCATCATTATATTTGGATCTTTAATAGAGAATCCATTATATCCCAGAAGTTGAAGCTTCAAAGTAAATTCCTCACCAACAAGCTCCGTAAGTCCCCTTGAAAGCACATAAATTCTACTAGAGTTTTTTATTAAATTAACCGTTTTCAAAATATCCTCAACTGATATTCTCTCTATAGTATTAGTAGTTTCTATCAAGGATTTATTAATAATTTCATTAACTTGTCCAGAATCTGAATCCCCATTACTTTCCTTAGAAATTAAATACCTAAGCTGGCTAAACCCATCAATTCCAGCCTTTTTTATAGCCCTAGAAACAGTAGCTGGAGAAGTATATGTCTCCTCCGCCACATCTACTATGGACATTTTAATTAATTTATTATCATTATTGTTTATATATTCAATTACTTGTTTTTCAGTATTAGTTAATCTACTTAAAATTTCAGAATTCACTTTTATTATCATAATATCACCAAACTTATCATAATACCTTAACCCTATACTATGCAATACAAAATATCAATATCTTTTACATCTTTTTACGAATTCTGCTTATTGTTTTTTAATTATGCCAACTTTTCGCTGTAATTTTCTTTTCCAATTAACTTTTCATAAAAATATTTTTGAGTAATATAAATTATTTCCTTCTCCCAGATGTTCTTTTCAAACATGTGGTTAGCGCCATCTATAAACTTCAAATCGGAGTTTTTACCATAAATTTCAATATAATGTCTAGATGTATCCATTGGCACAATTTCATCCTTAGTTCCATGGACAATAAGAGTTCTACCATCATACTTAGCTGCTTTACTAAAAATATTAGCAGTTTTAATATCATCTACAAATTCTTTACCTAACGATAAACCCTCCACACTAAAAGTTCCCTTTTTAATAAATTCATCATATTCATTTCCAATATAATTGTCTGATAATATTATTTCTTCCATATTTCCCGCTGGCGCCCAAAGACATAAAGTATTGATTTCTTCATTTCTCTCTCCTGCAATAACACTTGCTATAGCACCGCCCATGCTAAAACCAAGTATTGCAATCCTGCTCTTGTCAACAAATTTAAGTTCTTTTACATAGTCCAAAATCTTATTGGCATCAAAAACTTCTTTATTAAAAGTCATGTTTTCAAACTTTCCATCACTTTCGCCGCTTCCAGCAAAATCAAATCTAGCGCTTGCAATTCCTAATTTTTCCAGAGCTCTCGATAATTTAACAAACATAAAGTGAGGCCCCATTTTGTTTCCACAAAAGCCATGATATATTATAACAATGGGTACTTTTCCCTCCACTTTATCAGGTATATGAAGCATTCCTCTTAAAATTAAATTTCTACTATTTATTTCAACTGCTTTCTGCATTATGATTTCACCTCACATATATCTTACCTAGTAATTATATATGTTTAGTATATATAATTTTGCAGTTTTTGTCAATACATTTAAATTTATTAATGAACTTTAGATGTTAAATTTAATCCTATAACACCTATTATAATTAAACCAATGAATAGTACTTTATATAAATTTATAGGCTCTTTAAACATTATAAAACCTATTATCACTATTAGTACTATACCAACCGCGGACCATATAGCATATGCAACACTTATATCTATTTTCTTAAGTGCAAGTGTTAACATACTTAAACTCAATACATAGAAAATTAACATAATCACAGCATATCTGATTTCACTAAAACCATTAGATTTTTTCATCAAAGTCGTACCACAAACCTCAGCTATTATAGCAAAAAACAGGTAAACCCAGCTCATCTAACCCCACCCTTAATATTTTTAATTATGTACTGTAATAATTCTTCTACCTCATTATCTCCCAACTTTTCTTCTAAAATTGTGGCTATGTCATGATATAGTTCATTGTCTCCCTCAATTATTTTAAGAGCCTTCTCTGTGAGTTTTAAATAATATACTCTTTTATCCGTCTCTGATTGTATTTTTATGACCATCTCATTCTTAGCAAGTCTTTTAGCTAAAGCAGATACCGCAGGTTTTGTCACTTTAAGCTTATCCGCGATATCACTTAGCTTGGGATTTTTAAGTTCATAAATCATAGTAAGATAGTAATAATCATTCATATTAAAATCTTTTATTTGTTCTTCTGATAGCGTATTTTTAATGTTTTCAATGGATTTTCCCCACATATAATTTGCAATTAAAGATATACTTTTTTCAATCATATTTACTCCTTATAAAAAAAATAGTTAAAGACATTTAATTAAACGTCTTTAACTATTTTATCATTTATATTATGTTTAAGCAATTAAAATTACACTGCTTTATCATCTAAATCATCTAGATTCTGCTTTGATTTTTTTTTACTATTATAAAATCTTAAAGCTGTAATTATAGCTCCTATAAAACAAAATAATGCTGCACAAATATATACCCACTTCATTCCATACATAAATACATCATCTCTGCCTTTTATATAATCAACTACTCTATGTCCCATTCTACTGCTCATTCTATTATACAAAATAAGTGTAGATAAAGATGTTCCAACGACAAATCCTAGATTTCTTATAAGGGCATTTACACTTCCAGCAATCCCCAACTTATTATGTGGAACAGTAGACATTACTAAATTGTTATTAGGTGCCTGAAACATTCCATTTCCTATAGTCATAATAACTATATATGCTATTAAAAAGACTACCGATGACTTTTCAGTTAAAGTGCTTATAAGAAATAATCCGAAACTTGTAAGAGAAATTCCTATAAAAGTTAAAACTTCAGAACCAATTTTATCTGATAGGTATCCACTAAATGGTGCTACTACAGATAAAACAATTGGGGAAACCATCATAAATATTCCCGTTACTGCTGCCGAGTACTTTAACGTATCCTGAAAATAAAATGGAAGTATTATATTGGATGCACTAATTGCAGTAAAGGACATAAATGCACAAATTATACTAACCGAAAACAAGCTATTTGAAAAAATGCTCAAATCCAGTAAAGGTTGTTTCTTTTTCTTTTCTAAAATCAAAAATAGTATAAGAGAAACAAACGCAATTACAAATGCTGCAATCATATATTTGTTATATCCTGTATTTTGTCCCTGAACTAATGCACCAAATAATAATACAGTAAATACAGTAAATAATGCAGCTCCTTTACCATCCAAATCCTCCTTAACATCATTTTGAGATTTTGGCAGTATTTTCATACTAAATATAAACACAATTATCCCTATAGGTATGTTTATTAGAAATATATATTTCCAACTGAACATTGAAATTATGAATCCGCCTATTGGAGGTCCTATCATGGAACCTAAAGCCACAAATGTACCTAAAAGTCCAAGTGCTCTGCCTCTTTCATTTGATGGAAAGACTTGAGTTATTATACCTTGATTAGTTGCCATCGTTGCAGAAGCACCTATTGCCTGTATAACTCTTGATATTACTAAAACTAAAAGAGAATTAGTAAATCCACATAAAAGTGAACCAATTGTAAATAGTACAATTCCAAACTTAAATACTTTCGTCTTACCCTTTATATCTCCAAGTCTTCCAAATATCAAAATAGTAGCTGCAACTGTTATAAGAAAACTTGTTACCACCCATTCAACAGCTGCCATACTTGCATGAAGCTTAGCTGACATATCCGGCAATGCAACATTTACAATGCTGCCGTCAAGTGTAGACATAAGGGTTACTAAAAGTACTGTAACTAGAATTATCCATCTTTTTTTGTAAGTTTCATTTTGCAAAGTATTCACGCCTTTTTCATCCTTTCACAGCAGTGTTCTCTACACCTTTTACTATTACATAAAACTTTTTGTAAGAACTGCATTGATATTTTTATTTCTTCTTCGTTACTTCCCTTAACTAAAATATGAATTAATTCATAAATAACCTTTTTAATTTGTGGAATAATGCTTTTGCCCTTATCTGTTAAGTAAAGTCTATAAGCTCTTGTATCTTCCTCATTTTCTTCTTTTTTAACATATCCAAGTTCTATAAGTTTTTTTACTGTTCTTGCTGACATAGCTTTATCAACATTTAGTTCCTTACTTATATCATTTTGGCTTATACCTGGCAGTCTATTTAACTTAAGCAAGTATGGATATGTTCCTATGGTAAGATTAAATTCCTTAAGCTTTTTATCAAAATAAACTTGATTACATCTATATATACTATTTATTAATCTAGCTAAATTATTTATATCCGTATCCATATATTCTCCTTCCATAAATAAAATTATCACAATATGGTTGATTAGTCAACAGTATATAACGTTTACTTCAATTTATAATAAAACTTTAGTATATTCGCCGTGATTAATGCGGATAATAAAAAAACAAATCCTAGATTCAGAAATCCGGGATTTGCTTTTATGTACACAGCACGGGCAATAACTGTGCAATTAAAATCCGCTGACGCTTACTAAATTGCAATAATTATTGTACTCTATCTAGGCGTTTATTTTAAGCCCTTTTCACTTTTACTGACCAATGTAAAATCAGATGCTGATCCTGACACTTGTTGAAAACTAAGAGATATAAAATGTTTAGCATTATCACTTCCTGCATCTCCATAGCTTAATGTAATATCAGTATCAGACTTATCTTTAAACCTAGGATGAGGGTATTTTGCAAGAACATCTGTCAGCTTAGTACCATTACCACCATAATCCGCTACCAAAGCATCATAATCTGCTTTGGTCCATGTTAATTTATCATTCTCATCCACTGTGATACCCTCAAGTGTTTTTGTAAGTTTATCCTTTTGGGCTGCATCCTCTTTTTTGTTTGTTTCTGCCATTTTATTAGCGTTAGTAATTGCGTCCATTGTTAATTCATTTAAATAAATGTATGGAGCTTTTCCTGTCCAGCTTATCTTGTAACTGCCGATGCTTTCCCAATCCTTATTAAAATAAATTACAATTGGTGTTGTTGTGTCTTTCAACGCATATGTATCAACTACCTTAACGGATTCACCAGGCTTCAAATCTTTGTGGTCATCATCCTCTCCATAATATCCATCCTCAGTTGGCCAAGAATCAGTTTTAATACGCAACAAATCTTCTTTTTTACCACCTTGGGTTACAGAACTGGCTGCTGGAATCCCATTAATGGCGTGTTTATAAAGATCTTTAAAAGAAATTGTTTTTTGGGAATTGTTTTGTAATTTCCAAAATACACGAATTGCAATCTGATCTTTTCCATCCACGTTGATAGTTTGGATGGAACTTTTCTGATTGTTATCGTAGTGATCATATTTAATATCTTGCGCCCAAATTTTGATATAGGTCATTTTTACTTTATCATCAGTGTAAGTTCTAGTCTTCAAGTCCCATTGTGGTTCTGTAGGCTTATTCATAATATTACAAGCTGTTATTAGTGTACAACTCGCAAAAACAATGGTAAGAACAAGTAATAATCTTTTTATTTTCAGTTTGTCCATTTTCTTCTCCCTTTTTTTCTTAATCTTTAGTCGCTTGTGAAAGTCAACAATCCTTGATGCTCCCATCTTTTTAGCCGATATGCTTTTATATTTTCCGCCACAATTCAATATTAGCCTAAATACTACACATATCTTTTAATTTTGATAGATGAAATTTGCTTGCCGCTTGCACAAAAGTAATTAATACAACAGGTGGTAATATGAGTATTATATTTTCATCATCAACATTATTATGTTGAAAATAATCATTCAAAAAAACAAAATACTCCTTGAGTACTTATTCTTTTAAATTTTTATAATTTTACTATAAAATTAGGTAATACGACACTTTTTTGCCACACGTTTTTTATTATAGCATTTATTTTAATGGTCATAAAGATTTTTTTGTAAAAACTTATTAGTCTTTTTTTATTTTTATTATAATGTACATTCAATTGTTATAATGAATTTTTATGACCTTAAATAATTACATTAAACTATAGAATTTTTCATAATTACAACCCCCAGGGTACAAAAACAGAAAAGAAATTAAGAAGGATAATTATCGTATATGAGGTTTTGGCTCCCCCCATCACCTGCTGACGGGAGAAGCGATGTCAGCACTAATAATGCCTAATACACAATATTCACTCCTAAAATTCCGTAGGCACGGAGGAATTTTCTTCCTTGTGTAACAAAGGAAACCACTTGCTAAGCAAGTGGAAGAAAAAAGGCTTATGCCGTTGAGTAGAAAAAAACTCCTATGTTAAAATAAATGCAGGTCTAGCCAACCGCAAATATAAAAGCATAGGAGGATGTCTAATGAAAGACACAAATAGTTTATCTCATACGACATGGAATTGCAAGTATCACATAGTGTTTGCACCTAAATATAGGAGACAAATAATATACGGTAAAATAAAAAACAATATAGGAAAAATAATAAGAAAGTTATGTGAATGGAAGGGCGTGCAAATAATAGAAGCAGAAGCTTGTCCAGATCATATACACATGCTAGTAGAAATACCACCTAAAATAAGTGTATCAAGTTTCATGGGATATTTGAAAGGTAAAAGTAGTTTAATGATATTTGATCAGCATGCAAACTTGAAGTACAAATATGGAAACAGGGAGTTTTGGTGTAGAGGATACTATGTTGATACAGTTGGGAAAAACAAAAAGAAAATACAGGAGTATATAAAAAATCAATTGCAAGAGGATTTGGCATATGAACAGATGAGTATAAAAGAACTTGTTGATCCGTTCACCGGTGAATCAGTAAAGAAGAAAAAATAAGTCGCTTTAGCGACTGCATGGGAAAACATGCGAGTGGCAGACCATTCAGAGGGCTTTTAGCCCAGCCAGTAATATGCCCTTACAGGGCTGAGCAAACCACCGGCTAAGCCGGTGGTTATGATTGCTTTACCCCAAAAGAGAGGGAACATTGCTGAAGGAACGATTGAAGGCATCTTCAAAAAAATAATAAGTCCATCTAGTGGCTAATTTTGCGTAATATTTCGTCAACTGAACCCTCTAATACTGCCTAGTATTGGCGGAACCAGTTTCCTCGTATTACACAAAATTATCTCACAACATGAACTTGTTATTTTATTTCAGATGCCTAAAAAATTCTAATAAATCTTGGCAAAAAAATAGTAAAATACTTAGAGTTTTCAATTTGTCTGAACGTTAGTGAGTTATTGAAAACCCTTAGTATTTTACTATTTTTTTACCTTAGATTTATAGAATTTTTTTAATGTTCCGAAGCAATGTTCCCTCTCTTTAGGCTTCTTTTTCATTCTTTTTAAATATTTTAGAGTAGCAATAATTCATAATGTCACTTCTCTTAATCATACCAATAAAAACCTCATTATCATCAACTACTGGAACAAAATTTTGACTTACTGATTTTGATAAAAGATCCTCTATATCTGAATCTATACGTACCGGTTTATTATTCATGTGCCTAGGTATATTTTCAATTAAAATTTTATTGGTATTTTGAAAATCAAGTTCTGGCGTATTCTTTAGCTTCCAGAGCAAATCCCCTTCTGTTAATGTTCCTACATATCTCCCATTATCATCTAATATCGGAATAGCTGTATATCTATGATATTCCATCCTCTCGAGTGCTTGTCTCATAGTAGAAGTTATTTTTTCATATATAACCTCATTCTTGGGTGTCAAAAAAAATGCTATATTCATAGACTTTAACCTCTTTTCTTTTTAATTACCCTATCATATAACATGTATTTTCAAGCTTTATATTACTTTAAGTAAAAAAACATTTTACATTTCCAATCAATTCACCATCATGTTAACATACTTGCACCAAAAAAGTCTATCGTCTAATTTTAACAAAAATAATCTGCTATTTTAAATAAAAGCCTTAATCATCAAACTTCTATTAAAATAGCAGATTTATAATGAATTATGTATGTTATTTTATCATAAAAATTTCGGGCTATTCAATATAGGGGTTTAGGTAGTTAAAGAAACATGTTTAAACTATTTTAAATAAAAATCAAAGTAAGATTTATGAAACTCAGCATATTGTTTTTCACACTTGAATAGCCCTACTACTAAAGCTTTTATTAAAATGATATTTCAAGCTTTAAAAAAATGATATTTTTAGTAATTAATTAATGAACACATTGTATTTTTATTAAATTATCATTTTTATTAATTTTATCATATATGTATATCAAAAATCAATATGTTTTTTGACAAATTTCATATTTATATTATTTTAAGTTAAATTTTCTACTAATAATTTCTTTAAAGATTCATAAATTTCTTTAACTTAAATGCTAAAAATAAATTAAACCTTACATTAGCATCCTTTAAACTGCAATTCATTATATTCTGCATTTTTTGAATTCTATATTTTAAAGTATTTCTATGAATAAAAAGTTTATCAGATACCTTGCTTAAATTTCCATCTTCATCTAAATACGCTTTTAAAGTTTCAACTAAATTACTATTTTTTTTCAAATCATAATCAATTAATCTGCCTAAAATATCATTATATATATCTTCTAATTCTCCCTTATCTTGAACCTCATAAAAGATTCTATACACTCCGAGATTATCATAAAAGCACATATAGTCATGCTCTTTATTTATTTGTAAAAACTTCAATGCAAAAATTGCCTGATTAAAGCTTTTATATATTTCACTTTTTTTAGAGCATTCTCTTCCACATCCTATTTTAATATCAACCCTTGGGATATTTCTACTTATATAATTTTTTAACTCCTGAACCACTAAGTTAGTCTCTTCTTTTATATTACTTAAAATAGTCATAATTATGATATATAAATCATCCTTGCATGTACACAAAATTTTTTTATTAAATTTATGCATAACTTCATTTACGCCTTTTTCCATAATTTTATTTGTGTCATATTTTTGATTAGACTTATCCTTATCTATATTGACTACAATGACTGTATAACTACTGTTTATATCATATCCATACAGAAACTCATTTTTTAAAAATTCATTGCTATATTCCACTTTACCACGTATTAAGTTTTCCATAGGTTCAGTCGTATTTTTATCTTCTATTTCACTTACAAATGTAGCCCTGCATATACTTTCTACGATTTTAGAAATATCTACTTCAGAAGGTAACTCAAAGATGGGAAAGTTTATACTATTAGCATAGTCCTTAACCTCCTTCGGAACTCTTTTTATACAAGATCCTATACTTACAATAAGCCCAGAAAGATTTTTACTGCTGATATTTCTCACTAAATTCAATAAATTGTCCTCTTTTATTGAATTTCCAGTAGTAAGCATTAAAGCTCCATTTGTAACCCAATTGCTAGCTTGCGGTGATTCAGCCACATGTGCCCACAGGATTATCCTATCAAGTCCACCCTCTCCAGCCACTAATTTAAGTTGTTCTAACTGAGGAAGTTCTACTATGTTCCTACATGAAATCAATTATTTTCACCTCACAAAATCCTATAACTATTTAGTGTAGTAATATAAATCTAATCTTATCTTGCCACTATTAACACTATAATTTTTCACCTTAAAAGGTTCTATAGATTTTTTCTTTAAAATAATATCGTTATTCTGTACATATACATACGCAGAGTTTATTTTCTTTAGAATTTTATTGTAATATGCTTTAGGCACAGAAATTCTTCCGACACTAACATTTTTAAGAGTAAAATTAATTGTATCATTTTTTACATAAGGTTCAAAATCAATTATAACTTGAGTTGGTATTATACTTAAAACTTTAGTATTAGCATAAACTTTTATTTGATTATTACGAGCTTCTGTTTTTAGTCCACTAAGATTTACGTCATTTTTGATATATCTATATAGCATATTATTAAAATCATCTTCAGTTAAAAAATAGCTTACTTCAATTCTGTCACTTTTAACATTCACTTTACTGTCTAATTGTGCAATTTGTCCATCAACTGTTCCTTTATTTTTTGGAAGAGATATATTTTTTACAGGACTTATAGAAAATATAATACCTGAAATTATAAGAATAATTATTAAAAGCGTGACAAAAAATCCAATTTTCTTTTTCACCATACTAACGCCCTCCATTAAACCTTATTTTAGTAACTATTATATAGTAATAAATACGTATTTACAATTTTTCCTATTTTAAATTTAAGCTTTTATATGCTATATAATACAAATAGTATATGAAAGGTTAAAAACTCTATACTTGTAAGTTATAAAAAATATGTTGTTACACCAATAATTTATAATTATTATCCCAAAATTTTTTAATGTTATTAGTTTATTACTGACGCCTATAACCTGCTGACGAGCAAAGCAATGTCAGCACTCAACCCCCGTATATAATAATATTCCGTAGGGACAGAGGAATATTTTCCTTGCTCCACTTTCAAATTGAAATAACAGTGCTGAAGTAACAATTAAAGGCATCTTCAAAAAAATAATAAGTCTATCTAGTGGCTAATTTTGCGTAATATTTCATCAACTGAACCCGTTAAGACTTCCCAGTATTATCGGAACCAGTTTCCTCGTATTACACAAAATTATCTCACAACATGGACTTATTATTTTCTATCAGATACCTAAAAAATCCTAATAAATCTTGGTGAAAAAATAGTAAAATACTTAGAGTTTTCAATTTTATCATACACGAGGCTTGGGCTTTAGCCCATTATCCTTCTTAACTTCAAACAGCCAATCTCTACATTGTAAAAGTTTTATATAAATCTTTTAATTAATAAATCATGGTTGTTAATCGTAGACATTAAGATCGCCTGTATTTTATAAAGAAGGATAATGGGTCCTTGACCCAAACCTCAATTATGATAAGATTTATAGGGTTTTTTTAATGTTCAAAGCACTGTTATTTCAATTTTTTTTATTCATCTATTAACCTATATCCCACACCAACCTCAGTATATATATATTCCGGCTGTGCTGGATCTTTTTCTATTTTCCTTCTAAGACTTGCCATAAATACCCTGAGTGATTGAGCTTCATTTCCTACTTGAGCTCCCCATATTTCATTTATTATAAAATTATGAGTTAAAACTCTCCCTGAATACTTGCATAATAAAAACATTATCTTATATTCAATAGGAGTCAAATGTACTTCTTTATCATTTACTAATACTTGCCTCTTTTTAAAATCCACAGATAAATTCCTTACCTTAAAAGACTCTAGGTCTTTGTCCTCCTTTTTATTTATCTTAACATGCCTTAAAGACACCCTTATTCTTGCAAGCAACTCACTTATTCCAAAGGGTTTCGTTAAATAGTCATCTGCTCCTTTATCAAGTGCCTCAACCTTTTGATGCTCATTATCCCTTGCTGAAACAATTATTATAGGAGTCTTTGACCATTCTCGTATCTTTTTTACAACCTCAATACCATCTATATCTGGAAGACCTAAATCTAATATTATAATATCAGGATTATTAGACATAGAAAGAGCAATAGCTTCATTTCCCTTATCAGTCTCTATACATTTATATCCCTGTGTTAAAAGCGCTGTAGTTATAAAATTTCTTATAGGCTTATCATCTTCTACTAAAAGAACATAAGGTTTATCATTCATATTAATCCCCTCCTGATCATTCTTTAGGAATATTGAACTTAAAAATAGCTCCCCCACTTTTTGAGTTAATAGCCTGTATCATACCACCATGAGCTTCCACTATAGATTTGCAAATTGCAAGGCCAAGACCCACACCACGCCTTGAATCGGATATTTTACTTCCATTTGTAAAAAATCTATCAAATATATTGGGCAGTATATCTTCCGAAATTCCCTGTCCACTATCTATTACTTCAAAAACAACATTTTTTTCATCTTCATATACTTTTATCTCTATAGTAGAACCCTTCGGTGAAAATTTCGAGGCGTTATCTAGAAGATTTATTATAACCTGTTCAATTAAACTTCCATCCATAGATACCATTATAACATTCTCGGGGATATTTACCTTTATTTTATGGTCTTTAAAATATTTTGAACTTCTCTGTACCGCTTCAGAAATAACCTCTTCTACCAGCTCAATATCTTTCTTTATTTCCATACTTCCTTCGTCAAACCTTGTCATACTAAGTAGATTTTCAACTAATCTTATGAGCCATTCAGTATCATCATATATTCCATTCAGTAATTCCTTTTTTGTCCCTTCTCCTATAGCTTCTCCATTTTCCAGTATAGTACTTACAGCTCCCTTTATACCAGCCAGAGGACTTCTTAAATCATGCGAAATAGATCTCAAAAGATTACTTCTAAGCCTCTCCCTCTCTATCTCCACTTTTGATTTTTCCTGCTCTTTTGATAAAATTTCTCTATCAAGTGCGATAGCAATTTGGCTGGTTACAGTCTCTACCATAAACTTCTTTTCTGGTCTTAAAGGTCCACTGGGACATGACACGCCAATTACACCAAGTATTTTGTTTTTAATTTTTATTGGAACATAGTATCCCTTAGCTTTATAAAAAGTGTTAGTTCCACAGCCTGATTCCTTTCCATTTAAAAATGTCCAATACGCTGCTGCATTCTCGTCCTTATCCATTATAATTTCTTCTTTAGCTCCCTTATCCTTCTTATAAACAAAAGGTGTTGAAAGCTTATTATTATTTGCTAGATAACATATTACATTTCTATTTACAAGTCTTGATATATATTTTATTCCTATAGATACAACATCATAAGTTCCAACTGCACTTAACAGTTTTCCACTTACAATATAAAGTGTCTGCGTTCTTTTTTCCCTTATACTTGAACTTTGTGCTTCTCTTTGTACCTTATTGGTAAGTCCCCCTACTATAAAAGCAACTATCATCATTATTGGAAAAGTCACAATATAACTCTTATCATAAACTCTAAAAGAATTCCTTGGTTCTGTAAACATATAATTAAATATAAGTACTCCAACAAAGGATGATATTATTCCCATAATCTGTCCTGTAGTTGTCATATAAACTATAATAACACCCAAAATAAAAATCATTATTTCATTAACATTGGAAAACCCTCCATAATCAAAAATCTTGGCTATTCCAACAGTAGTTGCCATAATTAGTATAGTTCTAATTAAGTCCTTATAGGATACTTTAGACTCACTGATTATTTTGGGTAAAATTTTCTTCTTCTTATCACTGTAATATGAGGAATTTGGTATCATATACACATCTATATAAGAGCTAGAATCTATAAGTTTATCAACTACATCTCTAGCGTAAAAATGCAGTATTGTTCCTGTTTTTTTATGATTTTTTCCTATTATTATTTTAGTTGTATTTCTAAGCTCTGCATACCTTATTATTTGATCTGCCACATTTTCTCCGCTGACAGTTGCAAGCTCACCACCAAGCTGTTCTACTAATCTAAAATTTGAATTTAAAGTTTCCTTATCAGCCTTATTTAGTGTTCTACCCGTATCAACATAAAGTGCTATCCATTTTGAATGATATACTTCTGACATTCTAGCTGCCGTTCTTATTATTCTAGCAGAAGATGGAGAAGTACCTATACATGCAAGTATCTGATCCGAGGTTGCCATTACAGTAATTTGTCCTTTTGATAATCTTGCAATCTCAATTTCAAAGTTAACTCTATCAGCAGTTCTCCTTAAAGCAATTTCCCTTAAGGCATACAAGTTATTTTTGGTAAAAAAATTGTGAAAGGCTCTTTTAAGTTGGTCTTTTTTATAAACCTTTCCGTCACTAAATCTTTTTAAAAGTTCATCCGGCTCAATATCTATTAATTCTACCTTGTCAGCATCATCAAAAACCTTATCTGGAATGGTTTCTCTTACAGAAATATGAGTTATATTTGCTACAATATCATTTAAACTTTCAATATGCTGTACATTTAAGGTTGTGTACACATCAATTCCCGCGTCCAAAAGTTCCTCTATATCCTGCCACCTTTTTCTATTCCTTTGACTTTTAGCATTTGTATGCGCTAATTCATCCACAAGTATTATCTCTGGCTTCCTTAAAAGTGCTTTATCAATATCAAATTCTCTTAAAATAACTCCATTATAATTAATATTTTTTATAGGAATTTCAGGAAGTCCCTTAGTTAATTCCATAGTATCTCTTCTACCATGCGGTTCTATATATCCTATAACTATATCTTTACCCATTTTCTTTGTCTCATGAGCCGCTCTAAGCATTGCATATGTCTTACCAACACCAGCAGAATATCCAAAAAATATTTTTAATTTTCCTCTATTTTCTTTATCTTCTTCCTTGTCAATTTTATTTAAAAGATAATATGGATCAGGCCTTTTATAATTAGTATCCATATAAACTTCCTCCATTCTAATTATGGGTAAACCATATTTACTTGTGGTTTACCCATAAAATGAATTTTATTATTGTTTGTAATAAATAGTCTTATCTAATTCGATTGTATCTCCCCTAAAAATCCCTTTGAGAACTTTCTTGCCAGCATAATTTTCTTTATTCTTATTGATTGCTATCTTTATCTTGTTGTTTATAACAAAATACTTACCCTGTGTAGAAAAAGCATCTCTATATTCATTATATATAATAGTACAATTGTTATTATTCTTATTCAATACTAAAGTAACATTTCCTTTTTCTGATAAATATTTTCCCGCATATGGATTGTACTTATAGTTCGTCTGATATTTAATAAAGAAATAACCAACTATACTTATTATAATAATTGAACCTATTACAATAGCAAATTTTTTCATTATCTTCACCCTATTTTACTATTTTTTTATCATAGAAGCTATTTCAAGATTAACCTTAAGAACATTAACTCTGTCCTCTCCAAGTACACCAAATGTTTTTCCCTCTGTATATTTTTGCACTATATCTTTAAGTTTACTATCACTTATTCCTGTTGCTTTAGATACTGCAGGTATTTGAATCTCAGCAGCTTTAGGACTTATATCTGGGTCGAGACCTGAACCTGAACTAGTTAAAAGATCCGTTGGTATATCAGATTTTTTAACTCCCGGATGATCCTTTAGAAAATCAGCTATATCCTTTTTAACTCTATCCTTTAAAGCCTTATTAGATGGTGCTAGATTTTGTGAGCCTGAGCTAACTCCAGTATATTTTCCATCCTTCACATCTTTTTCAGTATAGGTATTATAATTTATAGAAGAAACCCTTCCCCTAAAAAACCTTTTGTCCGTAAAATTTTGTCCTAAAAGTGCAGAGCCAACCTCTTTACCTTTAAAAGTAACTATACTTCCATTCGCCTTATTATGAAAAATAGTCTGACCTACTCCTGTTATAAAAAGTGGATATATAAGTCCACAAACTATTATCAAAACAATACTTAATCTGAGAGAAGTTTTTAAATACTTTATCACAATAATCAAGCCTCCTTTAACCTAAATTAAGAATTCTAACCATTGGTGTTATTATTAAATCTATTGCCTTAATACCTATAAAAGGAACTATAACACCACCAAGCCCATATATAAGCATATTCTTTAAAAGTAATGCTTCTGATTTCATAGGCTTATATTTTACACCTCGCATGGCAATAGGTATTAGAGCTGGTATTATTATAGCATTGAATATAAGAGCCGATAGTATTGCACTATAAGGTGTAGATAGTTTCATAATGTTCATAACCTGCATCTGTGGTATCGCTATTGTAAAAATTGCTGGTATTATTGCAAAGTATTTAGCAACATCATTAGCTATACTAAAAGTAGTAAGCGCTCCCCTTGTTATTAAAAGTTGTTTTCCTATTTCTACAACCTCAAGTACCTTAGTAGGATCAGAATCCAAATCAACCATATTAGCAGCTTCCTTCGCAGCAGTTGTTCCACTGTTCATTGCAAGACCAACATCTGCCTGTGCTAATGCTGGAGCATCATTTGTTCCATCACCTGTCATTGCTACGAGTTTTCCTTCATCTTGTTCCTTCTTTATGGCTTCTATTTTATCCTCAGGCTTACATTCTGCAATAAATCCATCAACCCCTGCTTCCTTTGCTATAGTTGCAGCTGTTAGAGGATTATCACCTGTACACATAACCGTTTTTATTCCTATTTCTCTAAGCCTTTCAAATCTCTCTACAAGTCCAGCCTTTACTGTATCCTTAAGATATATAACGCCATAAATCTTATTATCAACACATACTACAAGCGGCGTTCCTCCAAGCTTTGCCACATCATTTACAGACCCTTCCAAATCATCAGGGATGACACCCTTTAAATCTTTTACTCTTTTATTTATAGCATCGTAAGCACCTTTTCTAACCCTTGTGCCATCTTTTAAGTTAACTCCGCTCATTCTCGTTTGAGCTGTAAATTCTTCAAATTCTACATTTTCATATTTTTCAGTATCTATTGTAATTCCAAGTTTCTTTCCAAGCCCAACTATGGATTTACCCTCTGGAGTATCGTCTTTTAAGGAACACATAACTGCGTAATCTATAAGTTTTTGTTTATCTGCTCCTCCAACGGGTATAAAATCAGCTGCTAACCTATTTCCATAAGTTATAGTTCCTGTTTTATCTAAAATCATAGTATCAACATCGCCGCAAGCCTCTACAGCCTTTCCTGACATTGCTATTACATTAAATCTTGTGACTCTATCCATTCCAGCTATACCTATTGCTGATAAAAGTCCACCTATAGTTGTAGGAATAAGACATACTAGAAGAGCTATTAAAGTTGACATAGGAATTTTTACACCTGTGTATACTGCCATAGGATAAAGGGCAACAAGTACAATTAAAAATATTAAGGTTAAACTTACAAGTACTGTATTAAGTGCAATTTCATTAGGAGTTTTCTGCCTTGAAGCACCTTCTACAAGATTAATCATCTTATCAAGAAAGGATTCCCCTGGAGTTGCTGTTATTTTAACCTTTATCCAGTCACTTACAACCTTTGTTCCACCTGTAACAGATGCAAAATCTCCTCCTGGTTCCTTCATAACCGGTGCTGATTCTCCAGTAATTGCAGATTCATCTACGGATGCAATGCCCTCAATAACCTCTCCATCATTTGGTATTACATCACCATTTTGTACAAGTACTATATCTCCTTTTTTTAATTCGTCGGCATTTATAGTTTTAATATTTTCATTTTCATCTATATATTTTGCTATAGTATTTTTTTTGGTTTTTTTAAGTGTATCTGCTTGAGCTTTTCCACGTCCTTCTGCTACAGATTCTGCAAAATTAGCGAATAATACTGTTATAAATAAAATTACTGCTACAATAGCATTATAAATTCTTAAATTATTTCCCTTGTCCCCAAATATATTAGGAACAATAGTAAGAAGAACTGTAACAAGAAATCCAATTTCAACCACAAACATAACTGGGTTCTTCATCATATACTTGGGATTTAATTTTTTAAAAGATTCAATAACTGCTTCATTAAATATATCCTTAGTAATAAATTTTGATTTATTATCTTTCATAATTAATTTCCCCCCTACCTACAGCGTAAGATATTCTGAAATTGGTCCTAGAGCAACTGCTGGAAGAAAAGTAAGTGCTCCAATTATGATAACTATAACTATTAGTGTTACTGTAAAAACTGCATTATCCGTTTTAAATGTTCCACTACTTACAGGTACTGATTTTTTAGCGGCAAGAGAACCTGCTACTGCAAGAAGTATTATTATTGATAGATATCTTCCTAAAAACATAACTATTCCAGCTGAAGTATTCCAGAACATAGTATTATCACCGAGTCCTTCAAACCCAGAACCATTATTAGCCGCCGAACTTGTAAATTGATATAAAATCTGCGTAAGTCCATGGAAGCCTGGATTTGATATTCCAGCCAACCCCTGCTTTGTACTAAGTGCAATAGCTGTTGACATTAATATTAAGAAAGGATGTATTATTATAGCAAATGCAACTAATTTAATCTCCTTACCCTCAATCTTTTTAGTTAGAAACTCCGGTGTTCTTCCAACCATAAGTCCGCAGAGGAAAACAGTTAAGATGGCATACATTATCATGTTCATAAAGCCAACCCCAACACCTCCAAAAATAACATTTAACATCATATTTATAAGTGGAACGGTTCCTCCTATTGGCGTTAATGAATCATGCATGGTATCTACTGCACCACAAGAAGTATCAGTGGTAACTGTTGTGAAAAGTGATGTTGAACCTATTCCAAATCTCATTTCCTTGCCTTCCATATTTCCCATGGCTTGACTAAGTCCCACACGTGCTAACACTGGATTCCCTGATTTTTCTGCGGAATAACATACTGCAACTCCCGCTAAAAGAAGTACCATCATAGCAGCAAATATTGCAATAGCTTGTTTTTTCTTTTTTATCATGTGTCCAAAACAAATTACCATTGAACCAGCTAAAACAATTAATGTTATTATCTGAACTGTATTTGTAAGTGGTGTTGGATTTTCAAAAGGATGAGCTGAGTTAGCACTAAAAAATCCTCCTCCATTAGTTCCTATAAGTTTTATTGACTCAAGGCTTGCAACCGGTCCAAGTGGAATATCTTGAAGTTTACCTTCTATAGTTGTAACTGTTTTATTAGCTGAAAGTGTTTGTGGGACACCCTGACTTATATAAAACACAGCAACTATAATTGAAAAAGGCAGTAATATTCTTGTTATAACTCTTACAAGATCAACATAGAAGTTTCCAATTTTCTTCTTCCCTGCAAGAGCTCTTATAAATGCAAGTGCTACTGATATTCCTGTTGCAGCAGCGAAAAACATAAAGAATGTCATTACTGTCATTTGAGATAAATAAGATACTCCAGATTCCCCTCCATAATCTTGAAGATTTGTATTAGTTAAAAAGCTTATTATTGTATTAAAAGTAAGTCCTTGCTCCATTCCCTTTATATGATTAGGATTAAAAATGCTTATAGCCTGAATTCTTAAAATTATATATCCAATAAATGCCGGGATGGCATTACACATTAAGAGTGCAAGGACGTACTGTTTCCAGCCCATTTCCTCATCTTTGTGTATTCCTGAAATTTTGTAAATAAAGTTATCTACCTTATCAAGTACGGGATCTAAAAAAGTTTTCTTATGCTCTGCAACCTTGTACATATATTTTCCTATAGGTACACACAGAAGCACAAATACAATGAGTATAATTGCTATTTGTAATATTTCCATGGTTTAACCTCCATTACCTAAAATTTTTCGGGATTGAATAATGCATAACATAAATAAATAAAAAGACAAATCACTATAATAGCTAAAAGTATCATATTAAATCCTCCCCTATAATTTACTTTTTACTTATGACCTTTTCACACCAGTTTGTAAAATATCTTAGACCCAAAAATCCTAATGCTATTAAAGCTAAAAAAACAACATCAAGCATATATTTTCCCCCTCTCGTTTAATTTCTGTCCTCATATTATCACCATTAATGTAAAATTGGGATTAAGATTTTAAGCCACTGTATAAAGATTGTATAAAGATTTTTACGATAAGGTTTTCAATAAATAGCTCTTAAAGATTGCAAAATTAACTATGCTTTTATATATAAAAAAACAGAGCCTAATTTCAATATTAAGCTCTGTTAATCCTTATAAATTGCAGCCTATACATTTAAGTATATCCTTTGCAAATCAACTATTAATTTATTATTTCTTTATAAAGCTCAGGTCTTCTATCCTTAAAAAATGTATAATATTCTTTTCTTAATTTTTTAGGTGTTTCTAGATCAAGCTCTGCTGAAATTATTCCCTCTACTTCTTCATTTAGTTCTTTAATTGGCTTCCCAAGAGGATCCACAATTTTACTATGTCCAAAGAATCCTAGATTTTTATCATCTCCAATTCTATTAGCTGCTGCTAAATACACGCAGTTATCAAAAGCCCTCGCTCTAGTTACCAAATCCCAATCATCAGAATATGGTTTTTCCCAATTTGTACTCACAACGATAAGTTCCGCTCCCTTTAAACTATATATCCTAGCTACTTCAGGAAAAGCTGTATCCCAGCAAATCATTATCCCAATCTTTCCAAAAGAAGTATCAAACACAGGAAATTCTGAACCTGGTGTAAAGTATTTTTTCTCTGTATCAAATAAATGAACTTTTCTATATGTATCAATTGCTTTACCGCTATTATCAATGAAAACAGATGAGTTATAAATTATATTACTTTTATTGCTGTCTCTTTCAGGAAATCCATATATTATATTTGTATTGTACTTTTTAGCAAGTTCGCCTATTACTTTTATACTAAGACCATCCTGCATTGTTTCTGCAAAATTATAAAACTCATCTTCACATTCATATCCAGAGGTTATTAACTCAGGAAATACTATTAAATCGGTATTGCTTTGTTTTTTCATTACTTGCTCAATAAATTCAGTCATTTTTTCTAAATTAGTTTTTACATCTTTTAATATTGGCCTCATTTGAACGCAAGAAACTTTAATTTTCATTTTTTAAATCTCCTTATGGTTTTTTATTGTTACTAATAGTATTTTTAGATTTTATTTTCAATTAATTTGATATCATATTATCATATAGTTAATTTCAATTCTATGTTCTTTCTGCATAATTTTAATTGCATTTTATGTCTACTTATTACAAAAAACAAAGAAACTTTTTACGTTTACTGAGGCATATTTTTATTTTGCATTTAAAAAGTAAAAATTTAATACTATAATTATTATATATAATTATATATTTAGGAATTTTGGGCATTTCAATAGCTGTAATTGAATTTTATTCCAAAACCTTAATATTTTATAAAATTATAAAAATGTTTAGTTAAGGAGATAACTATGAAAAAAAAGTATTTATTATTTTCTTTGTTTCTTTTACTTCTTTTTCTTTCCTCTGGATGTAGTTTTTCTGACAATCCTAAATCTTCATTTGAAAAATACAATGCTGCCTGGACAAAAAAAGATTATAAAACTATGTACAGTATTTTAAGCAAAAGCAGTAAAAAATCTATTTCTGAGAAAGACTTTATAGCTAGATACCAAAATATATATAGTGGAATTGATCTTACTAAAATTGCAATAACTCCATACTACCCAAAATCTTATAAAAAGGATTCCAGCGGTAACGTATCCATTCCCTTTAAAGTTACAATGGACACAGCTGCAGGTAAAATAACCTTTGATGATACTGCATATTTCAAAAAGGACGATTCAAAAAACTGGTGCTTAAATTGGACTAGCCAAATGATTCATCCTGATTTAAAGAATGGATACAAAATAAGAGTTGACAAAACCTCCGCAAAACGTGGAGAAATAAAAGGTTCAAATGGACAGTACCTTGCACAAAATGGATACATAGAAACAGTTGGTATCGTACCTAAAAAATTAGGCTCAGATGCTGAAAACTCTAAGAAACAAATTGCAAGTATTTTAAACATAGATGTAAATGACATTAATAAGAAACTTTCTGCTTCATACGTTCAGCCTGATATGTTTATATCTGTTGGAAAACTATCCATGGATGATACCGATAAAATATCAAATCTTTTAAAGATACCCGGCGTTATGATTGATAAGACCCCTGCTAGAGTTTATCCCCTAAAAGAAAAAGCAGGTCTATTAACAGGCTATGTGCAAAATATAAGTGCCGAAGAGCTTAAGAAATTAAGTGATAAAGGCTACAGTAAAGACAGTGTTATTGGAAAAGCCGGACTTGAAAAAATATATGAAAATCAATTAAAAGCCACAGATGGAGCTGAAATTTATATAGATAATAAATATGGTGAAAAAGTAAAAACACTAGGTAAAAGAGCTCCTAAAAATGGAAAGGATGTTGATTTGACTATAGATACAAATCTTCAAAGTACGATGTATGATCAATATAAATCCGACTCTGGAGCTTCCGTAGCTATGCAGCCAAAAACTGGTGCTGTATTAGCTCTTGTAAGTGCTCCATCGTATGATCCAAATGATTTTATCTTAGGCATGTCCAGTGATAAGTGGAATTCTCTTCAAAACGATGGGAATAAGCCTCTTCTGAACAGATTTAAAACCACTTTTGCGCCTGGTTCAACATTTAAACCAATAACTGCTTCTATTGCTCTTGATGCTAATAAATTAAATGTGGATGAAGATAAAAAAATCTCAGGTCTTAAATGGCAGGAAAATAGCAGCTGGGGGAGCTATTACGTTACAAGAGATGAATCATACAGTGAACCTGCTAATTTAGTAAATGCTCTTGTGCATTCTGATAACATATATTTTGCAAAAACAGCTCTTGCCATTGGAAAGGATAACTTCTTATCTCAAACAAAAAAACTAGGAATAGGCAGCACAATACCTTTTGAATATGGACTTCAAACTTCTCAGATAACTTCAGATGGTAAAATTAAAGACGATATACAACTTGCAGATTCAGGCTATGGTCAAGGTCAAGTTCTTATGAATCCTGTACAACTTGCCTCAATCTATACTTGTTTTGTAAATGACGGAAATATAATTGCTCCATATTTAAATTCAAGCAAGGGTACTCCTGGAAAAGTGCTAATATCAAAAGCATTTTCACAAAATACTGTAAATACTGTATTAAATGATCTTAGTCAAGTAGTTGCAAGTCCTGAAGGCACTGGACACGGAGCATACATGCCTGACTTGCCTATTGCAGGTAAAACTGGCACTGCAGAAATTAAAAAATCGCAAACTGATACTAATGGAACAGAAAATGGATGGTTTATAGCTGTAAACACAAATAATCCAAAACTTCTAGTTCTTGAGATGTATGAAAATGTAAAGAATAAGGGTGGCAGTTCTTATGTGACCCCAAATGTAAAAGCCATATTTCAGCAATTTGGTAAATAAATGTATCTAATAAACAATTAATGCATACATTTTAAATATCTGATGGTTTTGATATTTTAGTTAACTATAATACGATATTATATTATAATGTAATATCGTATTATAGTTGCTCTAAATATCAATGGATAGGATAGCCTATGTATGAAATTATTTTACATTTTTTTGTAAAGCATCAAGTATGTGGTATTTAATTCTATTTAACGAAAATCATATAACATTTAATACAAAATATCTAAAAGATTATATCGGAGGATAAATAAATATCTATGATAAAACTAGACAAAAAGCTAATTCTAGTTGTTACAACCATTACTGTTTTAATGACTATACTCCTGGTTGGATATGATTTAGATCAAAAAAAGCAATTGCAAGTTACCCAATTACATAAAAGTATATCTTTTAAAAACAATAAAAAAAACATACAATATAGTATTGATTCTATTAATATTAATACAGCAGGCAATGTAGGAAACATAGAGGGATGGGCTTTTATCAAAGGTACTAATTCTTTTAATATCATGCCAACTATAATATTAAAAAGTGAAGATGGAAATCTGTATAAACTTACAACAATAATAGTGCAAAGAAGAGATGTTACAGATTTTTTTAATGGTATTCCTCATAGTGACAGTGTTATAAATAGTTCCTCGCATTTAACATGTGATACTAAAAATGATATTGGACAACCACATAGAATTGTTTATGACAACTGTGGGATAATATCTAATTTTAAAATCAGTAATCTGCCAAAAAATAAAAGTTATAAAATAGGCATAGAATTAACTAAAGGTAAAAGTAAGTACTTTATTTGGACAAATCGTACATTTAAATTGTGATACTTATAGACATTCAGGGGGGATTCATAGTGAACTACTTTAAGGATAAAACACTTGATAAAAAGACAGCATCAAAACTATTGAACATCATACCTTTTTTAATTCTTTTTGTCATTATGATATGTATACATTTAAATTGTAAAATGCAGGTTGGTGATGATTTTTGGTTTAAAAAAGTATCAAGCCAATACTCACTTATAAATTATTTATATATGAGATACATATCATGGACAGGTAGACTAAGTTCAGAGATTATATTTTATTATATATTTAATGATAATGGTTGCCTATGGAAAATAATTAATCCAATATGTATAGTAACTATAGCATATTCCATTAGCAGAATTATCACTGATAAAGAAGACAATAAAAAAAGATTTATTACCAATTCATACATATGCTTATCTTTAATATTTATAGGTAAAGGTGTAATATTGGAATCAGTAATATGGATAACTGGTTCTATTGTATACCTATGGTGTATGTCTGCTGGACTATTTGCCATTTTACCATTCATCGATGCATTAAAATGTCACTATAAAGGAACCTTCAATATATTCTATCTGTTTTGCGCAATTTTAGCATCTCTGGGTGAAGAACAAGTGTGTCTTGTATTTTTAACTTTTGCTTTAATAATAAACATACATATATATATTAGAGATAAAAAAATCTATAAGTTTCTAATATTGGAAAACTTGCTTATGCTATTCAGTGCAATCGTACTTTTTGTTGCACCTGGAAGTTATGTAAGAGCTTCCAAGGAGGCAATAAACTTTGCCCCTAATTTTCATCTATTGAGTAAGTGGGAATTTGCATTTAATGGAATTCAGTGGCTTCTAAATTCACTACTTGTTACTAACAGGATGCTTGTTCTTTTAGCACTGCTATCATTAAGCATAGCATTATTCACAAAAGATAAAGGTATAAAAAATAAATTATCTATATTGATACCATTATCCGGATGTATACTTATTCTTTTATCCGTATTATTTTCTGCCAGTGAATTTGTACCAAGGACATTTATGAAGGAAACTGATTTTCCAAATTGGTACATATTTATATATAATCATTTATACTGGTATTTCTTTAATTTTAATTTTCCTAATCCATTTGCTCTAAGAAAATTAACAATAATAAAATTTTTTATATGGCCTATAATAATTTTTTCAGTTCCATATTTTATACTGTATTTATATGACTTTTCTAAAAAAGGTGTATACATAACTTTAATATATATTGCTGGAATATGTTCTTCCTGTATGATGTTCGTTTCACCAACAATGTATGCATCTGGTTCAAGAACATCCTTTGTTTTATCTATAATGTTTCTGATTGTCTCTGCTTTTTTATTGAAGAAAAGTGACTTTTTATTAAAGAGAAGATACCTTCTTATCTTTGCCTTATTCGCTGCATTAAAATTTGTACATGTCTTTTATCTTTAATATAAAATATATGGATTCTACGCTAAAATGTAGAATCCACTATAAGTATTTTTGAATAATATAGATATCACTATATTTCTAAGGCTGAGGTGTACAACCTACATATTTAACATTACTTGTAGTTCCATTTCCAATCTTCCAAGGTGCTGCTCCACTATTTGTAAAAGTAACTCCATTAAATGTACTATCCTTAAGATAATTTATTGATGCACCCTTTTTACATGAATCCAAAGTAACATTTGTTAAGTTTATTCCACTGTTGTATTGAGTTGGAAGAGCATTTGCCCATATTCCATATCCTCCAGCCTTCTGGCAACTAATATTTGATAAAGAAATATCTTCAAAATGTCCTGGTACTGGTGCTGGATTTTGTACTTTAGTAAGCCCATAATTACTGTCAAAAAATATTGCATCTTTTAAAATATTACTCATAGAAATATCTCTTATCGTAACTCTTCTAGCTCCTCCACCTATATCTTTGCTTGTTTTAAATCTAAGGCCTATGTTTGTTCCATTAAAAATACAATCCTCAACTGAAACATCCTCAATCCATGCTCCTGTGTAGCTTCCAAAAACTACCCCTCCGTGACCGCGCCCAGTGGTACAATTAAATATTCTAATATTGCTATCAGGTATATTTTCTTTTACTGCATCCATACCATAGCCTGCATTAAGATTTATACAGTCATCTCCATTATCGAAATAACTATTAAATACATTTGCACTATCAGTAGTAGCTAAATCTATACCATCTGCATTGTGTATACCGTAAGTTTTAACTGAAACTCCATCTACTGTTACATTCTTGCTATAGCCTACAAATATAGAATGTTCTGATGGATTTATAATATTAAGTCCTCCGAGATAAAGACCTGTTACTCCCTTAGCTGTAATTAAATCTCCCCTTGCTTTATCTCCTTTTAGTTTGGTTTGAGCTTGTCCAAGGGTTGTAAGATTTCCTTTTGAATAAGTTCCACCGCTTACAGTTCCATTTCCATATATCTTAACATTAGAAATACTTCCATAGCTAGTTGTATACGCATTTATAAGACCCATATAATTGCTTGTATCATAATATGGAAATCTCTTACTTGTAAAAGCATAATCATCAGTATTATCACTACCAAGAAGTGTTCCATCTATCCTTAATGACATATTACTTTTTAAATATAATGCTCCAGATAAAAACGTACCACTTGGAATTACAACAGTACCTCCATCTGTGCAAGCGTTTATTGCCGCTTGAATTTTACTAGTGCTTAAGGTTTTTCCATCACCTACTGCACCGTATTTAGTTACATCAAAGATTTGAGTTCTTACAGCTGTTTTTTGTGTTACCACATTACTATCAGGTGACTCAGTATTATCCGCATATTTTGCACGAACCTTAAATGTGTAAACTGAATCTGGCTTTAAATTAAAAACTGTATAATTCAATTTTGTTGTATTAGCTAATAAAGAATTATTTTCATAAATATTATAGCTTTTAACCTTTGAATAATCTAATGGTTTATCCCAAATTATAGTAACACTGCTGTCCGAATATCCAAGACTTGGAACTGTGACATTCTGAGGCACATTTACAGTATCTGCCTTAGCTTCTGTTTTGTTAACGTTAACAAAGCAGGCTACAAATAAACAAGTTGCTATAAAAAGCATAGACTTTAGATTGAATTTCTTCTCCATTTTAACTCACCCTCCAATTTTTAGTATATTTATATTCTACCAATTTTTAAGTCCTTATTCAATTTATGGTATGAACATATTATACTATTATAAATGTATTGGCTAAAGCATCTCAATTTTTCATGTTATTTTTCTTGCAATCACCATTTTAATTCTTTTATCAATATAATAGTATAAAAAAAGCAGCAACAATAATTGAAGCTGCAAGATTTACAAGATATTGCATGCCGGGGAACACTTCCTGTAAATCCTTTAAAGAGAACAAAAAACAACTTTACATTTACAAATTAACAAAACTAACTAAGCTCATTTCATTTACTATTATATATTTTAAATATTATATAAATTTTAAGAACTAAAAATGTAGATTAAGTATTTGTTAAAATTTGTTCATTTTCTATTTGGATTATCTGGAAACCAACCTCTTTTAACTCTTTCTTCCTGTTCAAATATTTCTTTAATACTCCATAAACAAGTAGCTCCAATAATGCCCATAACTACAGATAAAATAATTTGCTTTTGAAAAATAGATATTCCTATAAAAAGTACTCCTAATATTAAAAATACAGGCCACACTTTTTTGCCAAAATAGTATTCTGTTTTAATTACAATTGGATGAAAGATTCCAATAATAAAAAAAGAAATTACCGCTATTATAATTCCCTTAAAATTCAATATACCTCTTCCTCCTACTTATTATTAATACATAAAAAAACATCGTATAAGTATATTATACAATGTTTTATCTCCTGAATATGAACTACTTACTGTGCTTTTCAAATAATTCTTTTAATATCTTCACGTGATTTTCCTCATCAAAATAAGATTTAGCGATCATCTCTTTTGCATCTTTTAATCCTAGCTCTCCAGCTTTTTCTGCCAATGCAGTTACATTCTTAAGTTCATTTGCCTCAACCTTAAAGAATTTATTTATTTGAGCTATAACATCATCTGATATCATTCCATTTAACACTGCATACATTCCAGCATGTCTTGCCTCATCCGATGCTATTTTTTCAAGCCCTTCTGCAATATCATCTAAACCTTTTTCCCTGCAAACAAGTGCCAAGCCATAGTATATACCTACTGCTCCCGATTCACCCTTAAAGCCTCTTCCTATAAGCTCCTCTATTTCACTGTTCTTTGTTTGACCTATAAAATTTACTTTTTCCATATTATTATCCCCTTTATATTAATTTTTCTAAATTTAATTGTGCTCAATTGATTATATTCTTATAATACTACCACTAAAAGTTATTGTCAATATATTTTTAAAAGTATTTTGAATAAAAAAAAAGCAGCAACAATAATTGAAGCTGCAATATTTACAGGACATCACCTTTCTGTGAACGCTCCCTATAAATCATCAAGAAAAAATAAATACCTTTATATTAATTTAATTGATTAATATTGTATATCGCAATTAGGTAATGCTTGCTTTAACCCATTTTTATCAGTATCACTTATTTGATCTCCCCATAAAATAAGCGTTTTTAAATTTGTAAATTCCTTTAATATATCTACATTACTTATCCTATCATCATACAACTTAAGATATACTAAACTAGTTAATCCTTTAATTTGATTCAAATCAATTGGACCCTCACTACTTAAATCAAGAAAAGTTAAATTAGGCAAATTATTAAATGAAAATTTTACTACAAATTTACAAAACGTTATATAAGCTGATTGTAATTTAGGCAATCCATTTAAAGATACATTAGTTAGTTCTCTTGTATTACCTAAATTTAACAATTCCAAATTTGGCAAATTACTTAATGATACACTTTGTACTTTAGTATTATACAAATTAAGAACTTGTAAGTTTGGCATTCCATCTAAAGAACTTACATCTTTTACTGGATTCCAACTTAAATATAACTCCTTCAAATTCTTCAAGTTTTTTAGCGGAGTAACATCCGTTATTTCATTATCATCTAAATAAAGTTCTTGCAACTTATATAAACCTTTTAAAGTAGTTATATCCTTTATGTGAGTACCTCTTAAATCAAGATTCTGTAGTTCAGTTAATTTTTCTAATGGCTCAATACTACTTATTTCGTTTCCGCTTAAAATAATTAAGTTAAGATTAGTTAATCCTTCTAAAGGACTTATATCTGTAATCACATTATGATCCAAACGTAATGTTGTTAACTTGGTTAATGTACTTAAATCATTTATACTTCCTACTTCGTTGTCATCAAGATCAAGATTAGTTAATCTAGATAACCCTTTTAATGAACTTACATCTTTTATTTTGTTTTCTTCTAGATCAAGAGATTTTAAATTAGTTAAACCCTTTAACGGTGTTACATCCATTATTTCATTATTATCTAAGCAAAGTGATTGCAGTTTTGTTAAATTTTTTAATGGACTTATATCTGATATCCTATTATTTATTATTTTAAGAAATTTTAAATTAGTTAAACCTTTTAATGGTGTTATATCATTAAAAAGACCTACTGAACTATCCTCCAAACTAAGATATTGTAGGTTTGTTAGATTCTCAATACCGCTAATATCGGTTATTTCTTTATTAGTACTCAGTTTAGTAATACCCACAACATCACTTTTGTACAGCTTACCTGTAGGCTTGTCTATAGTTTCTCTTACAAGTTGTTCTAAGTTTTTATCCTTAAAAGTTACTACAGTATCATTTTTAGCAGTTGCCGCATATACATTGTTATTAGTCGGTATCATTGCTCCATTAAAACTCATAGTAGTAAAAATTAAACTAGCTATTAAAGAAATACTTAAAATTAAGTTAACCTTGCATTTAATATTTTTCATACCATGCCTCCTTGAATATTGTTACATATATGTATTATATTATAGCGTCTGAATACATTCAAGTATATACTTATTTTGAAATTAATGTTAAATTGAGTTTTTCAAAAAACAAAAAAGGCCCTGTAAACACTAAATTTACAAGGCCCAGCATGATACTTTAGGCGAAATTTCAACCTGTGACAAGCTAATTTGTAGTTACACCATGCTTTTTTATTAAATGTTACTTAATTATTTAAGCAACTGCTATATCTAAACCTCCAATATTCAAAATCCATTTAATTATATTACTTATTATATTTATAATGTATAAACGTAATAGGTAAAGCTTTCTGTAATTCTTGAATATCAGAATCACTTATGTTATCACCATATAGATAAAGATCTTTTAGATTAGTTAATCCTTTTAATGCGCTTATATCACTTATTTGATTGTTACTCAAATCAAGGGACTGCAGATTAGTTAATCCTTTCAATGCACTTATATCACTTATCTTATTACTATCTAAGTTGAGGTATGCTAAATTTGTTAACCCTCTCAGTGCATTTATGTCACTTATCTGATTATCATATATATAAAGAGATTGTAAATTTGTTAATCCTTTTAATGCACTTATGTCACTTATTTTATCCTTATTCATCTCAATATGCTGCAAATTCAACAAGTTTTCAATTCCACTTAAGTCAGTTATATTTACTTCATCTGAAACTATACAATTAATATTTATAACATGACTTTTATAAATATCCCCAGTTGGCTGATTAATACTTCGTCTTACAGCTCGCTCTAAATTACTATCTTTGAAAGTTACTACTGGATCATTTACAGTTACATCACAACTTGAAGTCTTATTTCCATCATCTGTAGCAGCTGTAATAGTTGCTGTTCCCTTACTTACTGCTGTTACCTTTCCGGTATTATCTACTGTTGCTATATCATTATTTGAGGATGTCCATTTAACTGCCTGATTTGTAGCGTTGCTTGGTGCTACTGTAGCAGTTAAAGTATCAGTATTTCCTACAGTTATGGTATCTGTAGTTTTATTTAAGTTTACTGACGATACTGCTACTACTGGATCATTTACAGTTACATCACAGCTTGAAGTTTTATTTCCATCATCTGTAGTAGCTGTAATAGTTGCTGTTCCCTTACTTACTGCTGTTACTTTTCCGGTATTATCTACTGTTGCTACATTATTATTTGAGGATGTCCATTTAACTGCCTGATTTGTAGCGTTGCTTGGTGCTACTGTAGCAATTAAAGTATCAGTAGTTCCTGTAGTTATGGTATCTGTAGTTTTATTTAATTTTATTGCCAATACATTTATATCACCTATAAATGGCACTGGTGTTGTATTTACATCAGTAGTTTTAACTATTCTTATTTCTATTGCTTCAATTCTTAGTGATTTACCATCTGTTCCTGCTTCTTGTCCATTTGACACCCATTGTTGCCAGCCTATGTTTTGAACATGTGCCCTATATTGTACTGAATACCCTGGGAGATTTTCTAAGGCAATTTTTACAGCTTCTACTCTTAGCGATTTGCCATCTGTTCCACCTTCTGCATTGTCCTCTACAGGGATTTGCCAACCTATGTTCTGTACATGTGTTTGATATCTTATATGTGCACCAGCAGGAGCATTTAATAATCCAATTTTAAATGCTTCTACTCTTAAATCTTGTCCTTCTGTTCCACTTATTTGACCATTTTCAGCTGAATCCTGCCAACCTATATTTTGAACATGTCCCTTATAGGATACGCCAACTTCACTATTATTACTTGCTTTAACTAACTTAATTTCAATTGTCTCAAGCCTTAAACCACTTCCTGTTGTACCAGCTTCTTGTCCATCACTAACCCAACTTGTCCATCCTCTATTTTGAACTTGAACCCTGTATTGAACTGAATACCCTGGTAGGTTACTAAGTTTAATTCTTATTGCTTCAACCCTTAAAGATCTTCCATCTGTACCAGCTTCTTGTCCATCTGATACCCACTTTTGCCAGCCTATGTTTTGAACATGAGCTTGATATTGTATTGATGTACCACTTGGAGCATTAGTTAAATTGAGTTTAACAGCTTCCATTCTCAATCCCTGACCTACAGTTCCTGCATCTGCACCATCTAATACATCCTTTTGCCAACCTATATTTTGTACTTGTGCTTTATATTGGACTCCAATCTGATCAGTAGCATCAGCTGCTACATTCTTAGTAGGTATAACTCCTATTAAACTAATAACCAAACTTGCTGCTATTAGTAGATTTACAATCTTATTTTTAAATAATATATTCATTAATTTACCCCTCCATAAAAAATTTACTGTCACTTTTTAATTCTTTGCCGCAGTTAATGCAAAACATTTTACACCTCCACCATTTATATATCCTTGTACATTTTTTAATTTTAACTATACAAACCAATAAAATACGATTACTTACATTAATAGTATATATTATTGCAAATTCCATATCAATATAGCAATATGATTTTAATACCAAATTTAAAATTTATTCCCATATACAATAGGCACCTCATAATATCAAAGGTATTTTAAATTTCCGCATATAAAAATAGCGAACTGTATTCTTATACAGTCCGCTATTTTACTGGTATTTCATGCAACATTTAAACCTGTGATTACCTGATCAGGCTTACCTTATTTAGAATAATAACAAATAAAATTTTGCAAATTAATCACAAGTACCCTCAACCAACACAGATAAAAGCACTAACTTAACACTACCCTTATGATTTTAAAGAACGCTATACCCTCGACCTTTCATGTATAATTTAATGAATTTCTGAATTTCTTTCAAAGCTTCATGGTCTTCTTGCTCCAAGTAATATTCTAAAAGCTTGTTTATTAATTGTACATCAACTTTTTGCTCGTCACTTAAATTCAATAAAAACATGTCTTTAACTTTGTTAATTCCTTTATAATCGTTATCTTGAAAATATATGTCAAATAAATCATTTAATGTACTTCCTATTGTGTTGTATTGCTTGTACAATTTAGCATATTGCAAAGATTTTAAATAATATGCTTTTGCCATTTTATTGTCATTTAATTTTTTGTGCAGATTTCCAGCTTCACAGTATAGATAAGGGAGACGCTTTGCCGTCTGTGGTACTTTGTCTATGATTTGAGCTATCTCTTCCAAGTATTGTTTTGCCATTTCCTTCTTGCCCAGATCAATGTAAGCATCCACCATATTAAACATAACTAGAGCACATAACTCGAAATTATCTTTTCTCGTAATCTTAAGTACTTTATTACATATGTCTAGTGTTTCATTGTACTTTTCCATCATCCCTAAGCAAAATGCCTCTTGCACTAGCACTTCACAATACTTATCTGTGCTTGTATCCTTCATCATAGTTTCTAGCTTTGCTAGTCGTTTAAGTGCTATATCATATTTCTTTAATCCCGAATAACCTAATGCACTATTGAAAAGAAATATAGAACGATATTGTTGACTTATTTTATGTGCAAACTGATTTAAAGCGAAATCACAACATTTTATATCCTCTTCATATTTATCCATGTAAGAATAAACCATTGATAATTTTCTTAGAACGGAGAAGATATTTTGGGTATAACCGCTAACGTCCATTAACGCCCTAGCTTTTTCATAATACATTGAACTATTATATAAGTCGTTTGTATTAGCAAAATAATCTCCTGCTAGCTCAAAAACGGCTATTTTTTTATCGGCTAAGTTCCAGTCAATAAAAAATTCTTCCACCTCAGATAATTTATGAACAAAACTTCCGTCTTTATAAATGCTTAAATCTTTAAGCTCTTTTATATAATCATCAAGTATTTTATTAGCCTGAGATTTTTCATCTTCCATTAAATACTCTATACTTTCATCAACTTTTATGTGCTTTTCAGCACAGATTTTTTTTAGATTCTTTAATATAATTTTAGCAGCACTCTTAGTAAGATTTGCCTTTCCATGCTCTATCTGACTTATAAGGTTTCTAGTAATATCTCCGCCAGCTATGTCGTCTTGCCTCACATTATATTTTTCTCTTAAATCTTTAAGTTTATCTCCAATAGTTAGTATCTTACAACTTCCCATACTTAAAACCCCTTCATTAACGCAATTTATAAAATATTTTGGTTGCGTTAATTGTACCATATCCTTCATTATTTGTTAACATGGTATAATTTATTTTAATCTTATTTAGAACAATACTAGATAAAATTTTCTAAATTAAACACACGCAGAAATTAGTAACTATAGAATAACAATAACAAAAGGGGGCTGCGCCACTAATCGATTTAGCGGTACAGCCCCCTTTTGTTTTGCTATGTGAAACGTTATCAATTACCAACCCAACATAGGCGAATATGACAACAAAGAGCTAATATGTGGTAGCGCTACACACGCCCCCACAACCAATACTGATAAAAGTAACAATTTCATGCCCCATTTATGATTTTTAAATAACATTATAGCCACGACCTTTCATATATAATTTAATAAACTTTTGAATTTCTTTCAAGGTTTCATAGTCTTTTTGATTCAAATAGTACTCAAAAAGCTTATTCATTAACTGTACATCAACCTTTTGCTCGTTACCTACGTTTAATAAAAACATGTCTTTAACTTCGTTAATTGATTTATCATCGTTGTCAATAATGTATATGTCAAATAAATCATTTAATACACTTCTTACTATGTTGTATTGCTTGTATGTCTTAGCATAGTCCAAGGATTTTAAATAATACGATTTTGCGGTCACTATTTCATTTAATTTTTTGTGTATCTTTCCGACTTCACGGTATAGATAAGGGATACTCTTTGCTGTATGTGGTACTTTATCTATGGTTTGAGCTATCTTTTCTAAGTATTGTTTTGCCATGTCTATATTGCCAAGATTAATATAAGCGTCTACCAAATTAAACATTACTAACACCCGTAATTCAAGATTATCTTCGCTCACTAACTTAAGTATTCTACTAAACACGTCTAGTGCCTCATTGTGTTTTTCAAGCATTCCTAAACAGAATCCCTCTTGCCCCAGCACCTCACAATACTTATCCGTATTTGTGCCTTTGATTATAGGCTCTAACTTTTTTAATCTGTCGAGAGCTATGTTATATTTCTTTAATCCTGAATAACATAATGAACTATTGAAAAGAAATATAGAGCGGTATTGCTCGCTTAGTTTGTCCCCGAACTGATTTAGAGCGAAATCACAGCATTTTATGTTTTCCTCATATTTATCCATGTAAGAATAAATCATTGAAAGCTTTCTTAAGATGGATACTAAGTCCTCGGTATAAACGTTAACGTCCATTAGCGCCTTTGCCTTTTCATAATACAATGAACTGTTATAAAAATCATTAGCGTTGGAAAAATAGTCTCCAGCCAACTCAAAAATGACTATCTTTTTATCAACTAAATTCCAATTAGTCAAGAACCCTTCTACCTCTGTTAATTTCTCGGTAAAACTCCCGTCCTTATAAACACTCAAATCTTTAAGCTCTTTTATATAATCATCAAGTATTTTATTAGCTTGAGATTTTTCATCTTCCATTAAATATTCTATACTTTCATCAACTTTGATATGCTTTTGAACACAAATTTTCTTTAGGTTCTTTAATATAATTTCGGCAGCATTCCTAGTAAGATTTGCCTTACCATGTTCTATCTGACTTATAAGGTTTCTAGTAATATCTCCGCCAGCTATGTCGTCTTGCCTCACATTATATTTTTCTCTTAAGTTTTTAAGTTTATCGCCAATAGACAGTATCTCATAACTTGCCATACTTAAAACCCCTTTATTAACATGACTTGTAAAACATTTTCGTTACGTTAATTGTACCATATATTTCACTATATGTTAATACATTACGACATAAATAAATTAGTAAATTTCGAACTTCAAATTATTTCTTTTAGCATACTGTTCAGCTGCTACTCACGTTAAATTTATATATAAATTAGTTGGACTGTTTTCATTATTAAACAAAAAGACGTCTCAAATCATTGAGACGTCTTTTTCTGGTGCTCCAGGCAGGATTCGAACCTGTGACCAACTGATTACGAATCAGCTACGCTACCAACTGCGCTACAGGAGCATACTACGAAATATATTTTACTACATTAATTGGTTTCATACAACTTTTTGCTAAAAAATTTTTATACAATTTATTATAATTACCTATTTCAAATAAAATTGAGCAAATATATTTATATTTTTTTAAAATTTAAAATTATATGCATAATTCTCATTATATCTAAATATTTCTCACTATTAAAAATTATTTTTGATTTTGACTTTCTTTGACTTTTAGACTATTATATATTTGTAAAAAGGAAAGAGAGAAAAATAAAAACATTCAATATTTTCAAAAAATATTAGGAGGTTGATAACATGTTTGGAATGGTTCCTTTTAAAAAAAATAACAACAATAATTTAATGAGAAGAGATGACTTTTTCGATAAAATGTTTGATAACTTCTTCTCAAATGACTTTTTCGCACCAACGTCATTTACTAATACGGGAAACTTTAATGTGGATGTACAAGAAAATGAAGATAATTATATAGTTGCAGCTGATTTACCTGGAACTAAAAAAGAAAATATTAATCTTGAATATGATAATAACTATCTAACAATAAGTGCTAAAAGAGAAGATATTGCCGAAAATAAAGATGATAAAAATAATTTCGTAAGACGTGAACGAAGCTATGGAGAGCTTAAAAGAAGTTTTTATGTAGATAATATAGATGAAACAAATATTGACGCTTCCTTTAACAATGGTGTTCTCAAAATAATTTTGCCTAAAAAGGTTAAAGGAAAAGAATCTTCAAAGCAAATAGACATTCATTAATAAAAGCTAATTCAAATAAAAAATTCACATATAATAATAAATACTAATATAAAAAATTTAGGAGGTTAGATAATATGTTTGGAATGGTTCCTTTTAGAAAAAATAATAATAATGGTTTAATGAGAAGAGGCGACTTTTTTGATAAAATGTTTGACAACTTCTTCTCGGATGATTTTTTCGCACCAGCACAATTTAATAATATGAATATGGGAAATTTCACTGTAGATGTACAGGAAGATGAAAATAAATATACCGTAGCAGCAGATTTACCTGGAGTTAAGAAAGAAAACATTGCTCTTGAGTATGATAACAACTATTTAACTATTGGCGCTAAGAGAGAAGATATAGTTGAAAGCAAAGATGACCAAAACAATTTCGTAAGACGTGAACGAAGCTATGGCGAATCAAGAAGAAGTTTCTATGTGGATAATATAGATGAAGCAAATATTGATGCTTCCTTTAACAATGGTGTTCTTAAAATAGTATTACCTAAAAAGGTTAAAGGAAAAGAATCCACAAAAAGAATAGACATTCACTAATAAAAATTTATTCACAATTTAACTTTTCCTCCTTTATCTTATCCACAAGACTATAATTATTTTGTCCTGACTGTGGATAGTTTATATAAAAAAATACAAGACTGTGCACAATATTTATTGTGGCAGTCTTGTATTTTTTTATTCTTGATGTATTATATCCAGTCTTCCAAACTTACTATACTGACCAAGCCAAGCCAAATTAACAGTTCCAGTAGGACCATTTCTTTGTTTTGCTATTATGCACTCAGCCACATTTTTCTGTTCTGTTTCCTTGTTGTAATATTCATCTCTATAAAGAAACATAACAAGATCGGCATCCTGCTCGATAGAACCAGATTCTCTTAAGTCAGAAAGCATAGGTCTATGATCATTTCTCTGTTCCGGCGCACGTGACAGCTGGGAAAGAGCAATAACCGGACATTGCATTTCCTTAGCAAGAGCTTTTATGGATCTTGATATCTCAGATACTTCCTGCTGTCTGCTTTCTCCACTTCCGCTCATAAGCTGCAAATAGTCAATAACTATAAGGTCTATACCATGCTCTATCTTAAGTCTTCTGCATTTAGATCTCATTTCCATTACACCTATTCCAGCAGTATCATCAATAAAAATCTTAGCATCTGCAAGTGGGCCAGAAGCTTTAGCTATGTTATCCCAGTCCTCATCCTCAAGATTTCCAGTTCTGAGTTTCAACATATCCACATTTGCTTCTGAGCATAAAAGTTTATACGCAAGTTGTTCCTTTGACATTTCGAGAGAAAATATTACTACACTTTTTCCAGCTCTTAGTGCTGCATATTCCGCTATATTTAGTGCAAAAGTAGTTTTTCCCATTGAAGGTCTTGCTGCTATAAGCACCATATCTCCACTCTGGAATCCTGAAGTTTTAGCATCTAATTCTGGAAATCCTGACGGAACCCCTGTTAATTCTCCCTTATTATTATAAAGTTTTTCTATCTGTTCAAAGCCACGTTCAAGTACGACATTCATAGGCTCAAAATCACTTGTAACCTTATTTTGTGCTATATCAAATATCCTTTTTTCAGCACCATCTAAGACTTTTTCAACATCATCCTGCTTAGAGTAACTTTCTTCTATTATGTCATTTGAAGATTTTATGAGTCTTCTTAAAATTGACTTATCTTTTACAATTTTTATATAAGATTGAATATTAACTGTAGATGCAATAGAATCTCTAATTTGTGTTACATATGTTATTCCACCTGCAGCTTCAAGCTTATCTGTCGATCTCAAATATTCTAAAAGAGTTATTAAATCTACAGGTATATCCTTTTGAAAAAGCCCTATCATAGCATTAAAGATAATTTGGTGGTTTTCGCGATAAAAATCTTCTCCCCTTAACGTCTCAGCTGCTTGAGCTATACAATTCTTGTCACTTATCATGGAACCCAACACACTCTGCTCCGCCTCTAAATTCTGGGGCATAACTCTAAGGGGTGCATCCATTTTTCATTCCTCCTACTTTTTAAAAACTATATTAACAAGTTCTTCTATTGTTGAAACGCTTTTTACTTCTATGTCTTTAAGCCCTTCTGGAACATCTTTAATATTATCAACTGGAACCGTTACAAGCTTTATTCCTTTTCTTCTTGCTCCATAAATCTTCTCAAAAACTCCTCCAACAGGTTTAACATTTCCTCTTAAAGAAATTTCACCAGTCATAGCAACATCCTGTCTGACCTCTTTATTTAATAACGCACTTAATATACATACTGTTATTGCACTTCCAGCTGAAGGGCCATCTATTTTTCCCCCTCCAATTACATTAACATGTATATCATAATCCTTAATATCTTTATCTGTTAATTTCCTTATAACTGAAGCCGCATTGAAAACTGAATCCTTTGCCATACTTCCAGCTGTTTCATTAAATCTTATAGTTCCTTTTCCTTTTTCTTTAGCAGGAAAAGCCGCAGCTTCTATTTCAATGGTTGAACCCATAAATCCCATAACTCCAAGTCCAAATACATGGCCAACCTCGTATTTTTTGCCTAAATCTATTTTCTCATATGGTGTTAATCTGCTTATTCCTATTATTGTTTCTACATCTTTAATTTTAATTTCTATACCATCTTCAGGCGTAAGTCCTTTACTGTATAATACATAACCATATACATCTGCTAATATGTTTATAGCTCTTCTACCCTGAATAGTATACTGGCTTATTAACTCAAAAGCACCATCTTCTACAGTTACATTGAGTTTTGCTGCTGCATTCTCTAATATTTTAATTATGTCTTTAGATGACAATGGCTCAAAGTATACTTCTGTACATCTAGATCTCAATGCAGGATTAATCTCAGATGGTTCTTTTGTAGTTGCTCCTATTAATACAAAATCAGCTGGAGCCCCTTTTTCAAAAAGATATTTTATATACTTAGGCATATTTTCATCATCAGGATCATAATAAGATGATGAAAATTCAACTTTCTTATCTTCAAGAACTTTCAAAAGCTTATTTTGAAGCATTATATCAAGTTCTCCTATTTCATCAATAAATAATATTCCACCATGAGCATCTGTTACAAGACCTGTTTTAGGTTCCGGTATTCCTGTTTCTGCTAGATCCCTCTTACTTCCCTGATATATAGGATCATGAACTGAACCCAAAAGAGGATTTGTTATTTCCCTAGGATCCCATCTAAGTGTCGCACCATCAACTTCTACAAAGTTTGCATTTTTCTTAAACGGTGTATACTTAAGTTTTTTTACTTCTTCAAGTGCTATTCTAGCAGCTGTAGTTTTTCCAACACCCGGAGGACCATATAATATTATATGTTGTGGATATGGTGACGCTAACTTTGACAAAAGTGCCTTTACTGCTCTCTCTTGTCCAACTATCTCTGAAAATGACTGTGGTCTAAGCAGTCCTTGCATACTCTTTGATAATCTAATTTTTTCGAGTTTTTTTAGTTTATCATATTTATTTAAAGTATTTTTATTTTCAGAGCCCTTTTTCTTTCTTATTATATTTAATCTTACTTCATCTAAATATTTATTTTGCTTTTTAACTAAAGCATCTTCAACCTGACTTTCGATTTGGTTTTCAATATATTTTTTTGCCACAGCCTCTACAATACATTTAGTTGTACTTTCTATAGCATCATAAATTTCTTTTTCATTTGAAGGAATAGTATCTATTCCCTTCTCTTCACTTATAATTTTATTTATTGCATATATCTTATGTGCATAATTTTTGCTTGATATATGTTTATTAAGTTTATACTTAACAATTCTAGCCCTAATAGTCTTTTCACTTAAAATGTTCTTTACAGTATCATATAAAGCATCAACTTGAACTTCTAAAGGGATAGCTTTATTATCTTGTGTTTTAATCTCTTCTGAATCATTATGCAATTTCACCCGTTAACTCCTCTCATTAACCTTCTGAAATCAATACTTTTATTTTTGTTGAAATTTCAGGATATAATTTAAGTTCAACTTCATAATTTCCAAGCTGTCTTATAGTTTCAGTACTAACCTTTTTCTTATCTATACTCACTTTAAATTGCTTTTTTATTTCATTTGCTATATCCTTACTTGTTACTGCACCAAATAATCTTCCGTTTTCTCCTGCCTTTGCTGACAATTTTAATACCTTACCTTTAAGCTCATTAGCAAGCTTCTGCGCTGCCTCTGTTTCTTCAAGCTTTTGCTTTCTTTCAGCATCTTTCTTTAAATTTAAAACCCTCATATTATTATTATTTGCTTCCTCAGCTAATTTCCTAGGAAATAAAAAGTTCCTTGCATATCCATCTGATACGTTTATAACCTCTCCTTTTTTTCCTTCACTCTTTATATCTTTTAACAATATTACCTTCATATTATTCACCTTCCTCTAAATATTTATCTATTGCTTTATTTAAATTTATAAGAATATCATTAACTGATGATGATTTTATTTTAGCTCCAGCCATTGTAATATGTCCACCACCACCTAAAGCTTCAAGTATTATCTGGACATTTATATCTCCATAAGACCTTCCGCTTATAAGTATATTATTCTTTATTTTAATAAGAACAAAAGATGCCTTAATACCAGTTATATTAAGAAGCTCATCTGCTGCTTGAGCTGCCATGACATTATTATCTATTTCACTTGGGCACACTGCAATTGCAATATTATTGTGGACTATTTTGGCTGACCTAATTATTTCAGACTTTTTAACATAATTTTCAAAATCACTTGAAAAAAGTTTTTTTATTTCAATAGTATCAGCGCCATTCTTTCTTAAAAATGCTGCTGCCTCAAATGTCCTTACTCCTGTCTTAAAAGAAAAGTTTTTAGTATCCACAACTATTCCTGCAAGTAACGCTTCTGCCTCAATTGGTTTAAGTTTGTGATTTTCATCCATGTATTGTATCATTTCTGTAACTAATTCAGATGTCGATGATGCATAAGATTCAATATAGCTTAAAATAGTATCCTTAATATAATTTGCAGCACGTCTATGATGATCAATTACAACTATTTTGCTTACACTCTGCATAACCTTTTCACTAAGTACATAATTTCGGCTATTAACATCATCTAAAATTAAAATTGAGCTCATATCTACAATTTTTAAACAGTCTTCACTCTTAATAAATACATTTTTGTACTCATCATATTGTGTTACTAACTTATCTATAATCTCATTAACACTGGAATTAGTACTATCAAGTACTATATGTATTTCTCCCTTTACCTTAGTGCTTAATACACTATATAATCCTATAGCAGCACCAATACAATCTATATCAGGATTTACATGACCCATTATAAAAACACTGGTACTCTCTTTAACTAAATCAACCAAAGATTGACCTATAACCCTTGCTCTAACTTTAGTTCTCTTTTCAACTTCCTTAGTTTTTCCACCATAAAATAGTAACTTTTCACCATCCTTTATTACAACTTGATCTCCACCACGTCCTAGTGCAAGTTCCTTAGCCAAAACAGCGTAATTATAATTTTCAATAGGTGTTTTCCCTGATTTACCGATGCCAATACTTAAAGTTACAGCTACACTATTATCCATGTTAATTTCTCTTATCTGATCCAATATTTCAAATTTCTTTTTAGCTTCACTTTTAAGTCTTTTATTTTGAACAACAAGAACATATTTCCCTGTAGAATACTTTTTAAACATAGCATCTATATTCTTTGCATAGCTATTTATAGTTCTTTCAATCTGAGCTTTAAGTAAAGGTTTTTTATCTTCTGGAGTACTTTTTACAACTTCATCAAGATTATCAACTTCAATTAATAGTACTGAAGTTTTACAATTTGAGATTTCGTTTTCAAATTTATACCTATCTGTAACATCATAAAAATATATTAAAAGTATTTCTTTATCCTGCTTAAAAATCTTTATCCTGCTACTATATATATCATAATATTTATCTTTTATTTTTAAATTTTTATGAGTTTTACAGTTTTCTCCTAATAATTCACTTAGATCTTCCTCATCAATAATAGCTGATAGATTAACTCCCAATATATCCTCTTTAAATACATTAGAAATATTTTGATTATACCATAAAACATTACCTTTCTCACTGCTTATTATTACAGGAAAGGGCGAATTAATAAGTATATTTCTTGCTGCAATATCTGAACTGGATGAAAAATCCTTTATAAAATCTTTCCATTCATCCTTTTTTGATCTTAATCTTTGAAAACTATATCCAATAACAAAAATTGTAATAATTAAAGCAATTATACTCGTTTTATAGTGACCATATACAAACATAAATATTATAAGTGCAAAATTAATAATCATATATGATGAATTTTCATTATAAAACCCACTATATCTTTTCTTCATTATTTTTCACCTTGTTCTTTGCCACCTTTTTTTCTTCCAATTTTCCTGATATCTACAAACGAATCAACAAATCCTACAATCATATACATATAGCCTACACTTTGAAAGAGTATAAAAGTAAATATTACGATTAAAGCTATAATTCCATTTTTAAGCTTAGTTTTACTTTTTAAGTAGTAAATTATTAAAGATAAGCCACTAGCTAAAAGCCAAAGTCCTACTGTTAAAGCTACAGTATAATAAATGTAACTTCCAATAAGTATATTCCTACTTCTCAGTAATAATCCTATACATACAGCAATTATGGAAAAAGCTAAAACTAAATTATAAGTATATATATTATATATTTTAATATTATAATTAGATTCTACACCTAATTTATTAAAAATTTTTCCTCCTATAAAGCATAATAAATATGCTGAAATAATAGACACTACTCCTAATAAACCTGGAACTATCATAAGTATATTACTTTTAGTAAAAGTTTGCCTTAGAATATCTAAAATTTCATCTACCTGCTGTTTGTTCATCCCAGCATCTATATATACCTTTTCAACTGAATTCATACTTGCCTGAGCTGAACTTACGATATAATTAACAATTTGAATAAAGGTAGTATTACTCTCTATTTTTATTATCCCTGTATATTCAAATATAATTGCAATAACATATGCTACCGTTATAATAATAAATGCTTTAGAAAACTTAAATTGTTTTTTATAACTATAACAAAATGCAGCCGTTGGAATTAAAAACATAAGCCAAGTTAAAGCTGCTGAAATTGGAGTCGCAAAAACACTTCCAAGTAATAAAGCTATCGCCATACAGATTAATGCATACTTAAAATTATATCTTACATATATTATTGAAACAGGTAATGGAATAAGAAAAATAATTAGTTGAACCATACCTAAGGAATATACATTTAATAATATTAACATAGCTAAAATTACAGACATTAATATTGTTTCACCTATGGCCTTCATATTATAATTTTGCACAGATTTTTCCTCCAAATACTCTTAGATTCTCTCTTTCAAGTGTCTATATAACTTTGTAAGATCTTTTCCCTCTTTCTCTATATCATCCTGTTCAATTATTCCTAACTTTAATTTCTTTTTCATTGTTTCATCGATTTCTATGTGCGAGTACCCTAGTCTTCCACCAAGTATATATAATAATATTATTGCTCCTGAGATACAATTTAAAATCGCATCTTGTGCAGCATTTGTTCCCTTAGTTAAAATTTTAAAAAACTCACTGATAACGCATAGTAAATCTGCTTTTAGTCCCTCTATTGTTTTCATATCAGACATTATTTTAAAATCTTCCTTTTTCATATTACATTACCTCCCATGCCATAACTATATTTTAGTTATCTTTTTATATTTATGCAATATGCTTTATAAACTATATGACTAGCTTTCATATAAAGGCACAAAAAAATTTAATAATGATATCCCCCTTGCAAAATTTTGCAAGAGGGATATAATCTAGTTCTTTTTACTACTACTCTTAATAGTATTTCCGTTTTTATCAATTGATTCTGTTTTCTTAATATCTGTCTTAAATATTTTCCAATCACCATTTATAAGTCTTAAATGATAAACTCCTGAGAATCTATTATCCTTGTAATCAGAATTCTTTTTGTCAATTGCAGTTTCAACAAAATCAACTGTTGTATCCTTATCTGATTTGCTCTTTATATCTGCCTGTTCAAGCGTATATACTATATCATATTTATTAAACAAATCAAGCATTGTATCTTTAGTCTTGTTGTAATTATCGTTATCCGTTGGATCTATTGTACTCATGTAATCATCAAGCTTTTTATCGTTTGCTTTCTTAATGCTTTTGTACAAGGTATCATAAACAGGTTCCTTGTATTCAATTCTCATTACACTTTCAGTTGTTATTTTCCAATCACCATCTATGTTTTTTAAATTATCCACATATAAAGTTTTGTTATCTAAAAAACCAGGACCCTTAATCTTCGACATATTTTCAATAACCTGAACCTGAGCTGTTTTAGAATCTTTATTTAAAACTTTTATATCATCAGCTTTTACATTTACTTTATACTTTCCAAAATAATTTTGTTTATCGGCCTTTATAGTTTTATATACTGATGATTTTTCATCATAATTCTTCATGTAATCATCAAACTTACCATCATTAATAGCTTTAATCTTGTTATCTATGACACTTGTTATACTCTTGTCTGTATAATTTACTTTTTTAGAATTTCCGGACTTACTTGAACTACTACTACCACAACCGACTAATGATGCACTTACAAATACTGCTACCATAAATGAAAAAAACTTTTTCATTTGCTATACCACCTACATTCAGATAATTTATTTAAATCACTGTTTTCTATTTTAACACATTACATTAACATAAATCAATAACTAGCTAACTGTGTTAACTTTTAGTTCAAAAAATTATTAAAAAACTGCCCCAAAATATCTTGGGGCAGTCATAAAAATCAATCTTTACTACTCAGTTGTAAAAGGCAATAAAGCAATATTTCTTGCTCTCTTTATTGCAATTGTTAACTCTCTTTGATGTTTTGCACAGTTTCCAGAAATACGTCTTGGAAGAATCTTTCCTCTTTCAGTAACGTACTTTCTTAATTTGTTTATATCCTTGTAATCTATGCTTTCGCTCTTATCCATACAGAAAGCACAAACTTTTCTCTTCATTCTTCTGTTTCTTCCGCCTGATCTTCTGTTTCCGTTATCTCTTTCTCTGTTTCCGTTATCTCTTGCCATTTTCTTTTCCCTCCTTACATTAAGAAATTAAAATGGGATATCTCCATCATCTATCGGTGTTATATCATTATTCTCTGGTATTTGCATCGAACCATTTTGATTTCCATTATTATATTGATCATTATTATTTGCTGCAGCATTATTACTAGAATTTCCCCATTCAAGAAATTGAACTTCCTCAGCAACAACTTCTGTAACGTATCTTCTAGTTCCATCCTTAGCATCATAAGATCTAGTTTGTATTCTTCCGCTAACTCCCATAAGTTTTCCTTTACTCATGTAATTAGCTGTAGATTCAGCTTGTTTTCCCCATACAACTATAGGGACAAAATCAGCTTCTGGCTGACCTTCTCGTTTGAATCTTCTATCTACAGCCAAAGTAAATGATGCAACGGCTGTTCCTGTCCCGGGAGTAAATTTCAACTCAGGATCTTTAGTTAATCTTCCTATTAAAACAACCTTATTCATATAAACATCACCTTTAGGCTTTTATTTTTCTAAATTAACAATTAAATGTCTTACAATATCATCTGAAATTCTAAATACTCTGTCTAATTCTTTTGGTAATTGTGAATCAGAATTAAAATTAATTAAAACATAGATTCCTTCATTTAATTTATTTATTTCATAAGCAAGCTTTCTCTTGCCCCATAAATCTACATTACCAACTTCTCCAGCACCATTTGTGATTACAGCCTTAAACTTTTCAATATTATTATTTACGGCTTCTTCATCCAATGATGGGTTAAGTATAAATAAAGTTTCATACTTATTCATTACCGTTCACCTCCTCCCTATGGTCTTAACGGCTGTGAAAAACTTACGCCACAGCAGGGACTCACAATTTCTTATTATACCTCATAACTTTGAAAAAATCAATTTTCTTCTTTCTTTTCTAAAACTTTTTTTAATCTTTTTTCAAAACTACTTCTTGGAAGCATTATTATCCTACCACAGTTAATACACTTTATTTTTATATCTGCACCAACTCTTATGATTTCCCATCTATTTGTTCCACATGGATGCTGCTTTTTCATTTCAACAATATCACCCAAATCAAATTCCTTGTTCATTTTTATCTCCTCCTACAAACTGTACTTTATTATAAGGTATTTCTACATTAGCCTCATCTAAAGCTTCCTTTATACATTTTCTCAGTTGATTTTCATTTGACCATTGTTTCATTGGTTTTACTTTTCCAGACACTTTAATAGTTACACCACTAGCTCCAAACTCTGTAATTCCAACTACCTTAGGTTTTTCAACTACGTCCTCATTACCATTTGAAAATTTATCACACGCATTATTTATAACGTTCATTGCTTTATCAATACTTTCCTCATAAGCTATACTAACAATTACATTTATTGTAATTGGTCCTCTAGAATGATTTATAACCTCTGCTATTTTGCCATTTGGTATGATATGTAGATCACCATTAAAATTTCTTATTTTAGTAACCCTAAGCTCTATACTTTCCACAATCCCTGAATTAGTATCTATAGTTATATAATCGCCTACAGAATACTGATCCTCAAAGAGTATAAAAAATCCATTTACAACATCTTTGATAAGACTCTGAGCACCAAGACCTACTGCAATTCCACCCATACTTGCAAAAGTTATGCTTATTGTAGAAAATAACTTATTGCCTAATATCTGAGTTAATATTCCCATTATACCAAAGAAATAAATACAATACTTAACAATACTTTTTAATATAGCCCCTATTGTTTTACTTCTTTTTTTATCAATAGAGAATCTGAATTCTTGCTGCTTTTTTAATGTTCTATCAATAACCTTATTGATGATTTTAATCGAAACATACATTAATACTATTATAATTAAAACTTTTACTATTCCTGAAAAAATATTATACAAATTAAATTTAAAACTACCAATCTTAGCTGTTCCACTTTCAATATTAAAATTAAATTTATTTAAAAAGTTCATCAATATAGCCTCCAATAAAGTAATGGTACTTATAATATATATATTTTCTCATAATATTTCAATAAAATTAAAAAAAAATCTATTAAACGCATAAAATGCCACAAATCTGTCCATAATCAAAGTAGGAGGATTTATATATGAAGAAAAAAGTTGTATTTAACATTGATGATAAAAATTTGATAACTAATTTTAGCAACTATTTAAGTTGTGAACTTGCTACTTCCCTAAGAAATAATAAAGATATTATATTTTTATGTATAGGTACTGATCGATCTACTGGCGACAGTTTAGGTCCTCTTGTTGGACACAAATTATGGGATCTATTAAAAGATAAGTTTTTAGTACTTGGAAATCTTGAAAATCCAGTACATGCAAAAAATCTACGTGAAACAATGGATTTTATTAAAAATAACTACAAAAATCCATTTATAATTGCCATAGATGCATGCCTTGGAAATGTTAAAAATATAGGTAATATTGTAATTGAAAACGGACCTTTACTTCCTGGCGCAGCCATGAATAAAAACCTTCCAGGCGTTGGTGATTTAAGTATAAGTGCAATTGTAAATGTATGTGGCCCCTTTGATTTTATTGTTCTCCAAAGTACAAGACTATATACTGTTATGCACCTTGCAGATGTTATATCAAAATGTATATATTTTTCAACCTTAAAACTATTAAAAGAAAATGATTCTGCTTACAATGATACGTCATGCTATACTAACTTAGAAAACAGTTAAATATAAAAAACTTCCGAATTTTCATCAGAAGTTTTTATAATACTATCTTCTATTGATTTTTTTGGCATACTTCTTTTAAAATATTTTTTTCTTCATCTGAAAGATCATATCTTGATAATCCTTTGTTAATGGGCTTTGCGTATACAACACTTTCTCCTCTTCCATATATGCTTGTCAATATTACTCCGTCATAATTATCATCTAACATTACAAGAGAAAAGCTTAAATCACTTCCTACATTATCAAATGCTTTATATCTAACCATAGCTACATTTTTTATGCTCATTTTTACTTCATCGTGCAATCCTTTATACATTGATTTAATATTTTCTGATTCTTTCCCTATCTGTTCAACCTTTTGGAAATATTCTTTTATAATTTCCTCTAAATTTTCTCCTTTAGCACCGCGCATTAATTCTCTGTGTTTTTTCTTTAATTTACTTAACGAATGCGCATTAGATATATTAAATATTAGTAATATAATACTCAAAATAATTAACGCTATTATTATATATTCATTTAATCCACTAAGTAATGTAAAAACATCTTGCATTTTCTTCGTCCTCTCCTTATAAATAACTTGATACTACTATTTAGAAATGTTTCACGTGAAACAATCATATTTTAAGTATATCTATTATTCTCTGTAGATCCTCATTTGAATAGTACTCAATTTCTATTTTACCTTTATTTTTATTAGTTTTCAATAAAACTTTTGTTCCAAAATATCCTTCAAGCCTATTTCGTATATCAATAATATACTGATTTTCTTCTTTTTTTATATCATCCTTGTCATTCTTTGACTCTCTACATGATTTTACTAACTTTTCAGTTGCTCTAACGCTCAAATCTTCATCGATTATCTTCTGGGATATAGCATATTGCAGCTCACCATCTGAAATAGAAAGTAGAACTCTTCCATGCCCCTCTGATATAACTCCATCAATTAAATATTCTTGTACCCTTTTATCTAAATTTAATAACCTCATGCAATTTGTTATTGCAACACGTGATTTTCCTATTCTTTGACTCAACTTTTCCTGAGTAAGCTCAAAATCCTCTATTAGTCTTCTATATGCTAAAGCTTCTTCAATAGGATTTAAATCTTCTCTCTGTATGTTTTCTATCAATGATATTTCTAGTATTTGCTTTTCAGTAGCATCAATTATAACAGCAGGAACTTCTTTTAATCCAAGACTTTTAGCGGCTCTGAATCTTCTTTCACCAGCAATAATAATATAATTCTTATCATTTTTCTTTAAAATTAATGGCTGAATTATACCATGTTCTTTTATTGATTCTGCCAGTTGTACAATTTTATCACCATCAAAATTTTTACGTGGTTGATTTTCATTGGGTCTTATCAAATTTATGGGTATTCTTTGTGAAGCATCATTTTCATCTTTACTTGTACTACTTTCTTGTATTAATGCATTTAAGCCTCTGCCTAATCCACCCTTTTTATTCATTAATACCATCCTTCCTTATTGATTATTAAGAAATTCTTCAGTTAAATTATAATAGCATTCCGCTCCTTTACATTTATCATCATAAAGAACTATTGGTAATCCATAGCTTGGTGCTTCAGCTAACCTTATATTTCTTGGTATAGTTGTCTTATAAAGCTTTCCACTAAAATATTTTTTTACTTCCTCTGATACTTCATTTGATAATTTTGTTCTACTATCACACATCGTTAATACAACGCCTTCAACTTCAATATGTTTATTCATTGACTTTTTAACAAGTTGTATGGTATTTACAAGTTGACCTACTCCCTCTAAAGCATAGAATTCGGTTTGAATAGGTATAAGAACTGTATCTGATGCAGCTAAAGAATTAATAGTTATAAGTCCTAATGATGGAGGACAGTCTATAAATACAAAATCATATTTTTCTTTCATTTCACTTATTTTATTCTTAAGTATTTTTTCCCTATTTTCAATATTTATTAATTCAACTTCAGCACCTGCAAGTTCAACATTCGATGGCGCAATATATAAATTTTTAATAAGTTGAGACTCCTGTACAATATCATCTATGGCAACATCATTTGTCAAAGAATCATACGTTGATAGCTCAAGCTTACTTTTATCTATTCCTAGTCCACTAGTAGTATTACCTTGTGGATCAATATCTATAGTTAATATCTTTAACCCTTTCATCGCCAAATATGTACATAAATTTATGTTAGTCGTTGTTTTGCCTACTCCACCTTTTTGATTAAAAACACTTATTACCTTCATATTGTTCACCACCTTATGTTATATATTATCCTTCTTATATTTATATTATAACTTATAATAATTTTTTATAAATAGATTTTTTGAAATTTTGGGCAAAAAAAAATGTTTCACGTGAAACATTTTTCATTTCTTAGGAATTACAACCGTAACTTCAATAGTATCCTCTAATTCCTTTGATTTGTATTTTGCTTTTATCCCATACTTATCAAATACTTGCTTTATAGTATTTATATATATTTTAGAACTGAATATTCCTTTAATACGCTTCTTACCATCTACTGCAATGTCGTTTTCCTTATTATAAATTTTATGAAGTTTATTTTCTATAAATTCTTCCGTTTTCTTTACATTTAATCCTTTAGAAACAACAGTCTTAATAACACTAATTTGCATCTTTTTATTTGGCAATTTTAAAAGTGCTCTAGCATGCCTCTCAGTAAGATTATTTTTTAATAGATCTTTTCTTACACTGTCATCAAGTTTTAATAGTCTTAACTTATTAGCTATAGTTGACTGCTTCTTACCTACATTTTCAGCAAGTTTTTCCTGAGTATAACCATATTGATTAATTAGATTATAATATGCTTCTGCTTCTTCGATATAATTTAAGTTTTCTCTTTGTATATTTTCAAGAAGAGCTATCTCTGCAGCTTCCTTATCATCTATATCAATTAGAATAACAGGTACTTCATCGAGCCCTGCAAGCCTTGCAGCTCTAAATCTTCTTTCCCCTGCAATTATCTCATATTTATCATCAGATAATTTTCTTACTGTAATAGGTTGAATTATTCCATAATTTTTTATAGATTGAGCTAATTCTTCAAGCGCATTCTGGTCAAAATACTTTCTAGGTTGATTTAAATTTGCGCATATATCATCCACAGAAATATATAAAACATTATCCATATAAAAATTCATTCCTTTTCATTGAATTACATATCTATTGTATAGGATTTTTAGAAACCTTACCCGCTTTTCTCGGATATTTTTTAGGAGTAGCCTTTTCTTTTTTTATAACTACCAAATTATGTTTAAAATCCTCGTTCTCAAACTCAACATTTATAACCTCATCTAATTTTCCGCCAAGAACTGATATAGATTTTTTAGCTTGAGATATTTCTTCATTTACTACAGGTCCTTTCAAAGCAATTAAATATCCACTTATCTTTACAAATGGAATACAAAATTCGTTTAATACTGACATATTTGCAACAGCTCTTGATACAACTATGTCAAATTTTTCACGATACTCTTTATTTGCTCCAAAATCTTCTGCTCTTCCATGCACTGTTCTAATATTTTTTAAATCTAATTGTTTTATAACCTCATCTAAGAAGTTTACCCTTTTCTGAAGAGAATCCAGTAATACAACTTGAATGTTTTCATCCATTATGGCTATAGGTATTCCAGGAAATCCAGCTCCAGTTCCAACATCTATTACTTTTTTAGCCTTATTCATATATTTTACTTCAAAAACTTTTATAGAATCAATGAAATGCTTTTTTACTATTTCTTCATCTTCCGTAATTGCTGTAAGATTCATTACCTTGTTCCATTCTTGTAGCAATTCTTTGTATTTCATGAATTTATTGTATTTTTCTTCTGTTAACTCTAAACCAGTTTTTTTACACTCTAAACTCATAATGTCAAAATATTCCATTTTATTCCTCCGTTTTATAGAATTCAATATAATTATTGCTTATTCTTAAAATAATACTCCAAGTATATCATAAGAACTGAAATATCTGAAGGAGAAACTCCTGATATTCTCGATGCTTGACCTAAATTTACTGGTCTAAATTTATTTAACTTTTGAATTGCTTCTGTTCTCAAATTTTTTATATTTTCGTACTTAATTTCATCTGGGATAAGCCTTTTTTCAAATTTTCTAAACTGATCTACCTGTTCAAGTTGCTTCTCAATATATCCTTCATATTTTATCATTATGTTAACTTCATCAATTATATCTGATGGTACATCCTCTTGACTATTATCTAGTTCTTTCAATTTATTATAATCGAGTTCCGGTCTTCTTATTAATTCATATAAACTTATAGGCTTCTTTAAAGGAACCGTATGAAGAGTCTCTAAAAAGTCATTAACTTCTTTTTTATTAGTTATTTGAATTCCCTTTAATCTATCTAATTCTTTCTGTATCATACTTCTTCTTTTAATGAACTTATTATATCTATCTTCTTTAACTAACCCTATTTTGTGTCCTAATTCTGTAAGTCTCAAATCAGCATTATCTTGTCTAAGTAAAAGTCTATATTCAGCTCTAGAAGTCATCATTCTGTATGGTTCATTAGTCCCTTTGGTTACTAGATCATCTATAAGTACTCCTATATAAGCATCTGACCTGGATAATATAAATGGATCTTTATTTTGAGCTTTTAATGCTGCATTTATACCAGCCATGATTCCCTGTGCCCCTGCTTCTTCATAACCAGAACTACCATTGAATTGTCCTGCACCAAACAATCCACTTATTTCTTTAAATTCAAGTGAAAGCTTAAGTTGAATAGGATCAATACAATCATATTCTATTGCATAAGCAGTTTTAAGTACCTCTACGTTTTCAAGTCCTGGTACTGTTTTTAGCATTTTCATTTGCACTTCTTCTGGAAGTGAACTTGACATACCACCAACATATAATTCATTTGTGTTTTCACCCTCTGGCTCAATAAATATTTGGTGTTGAGTCTTATCTGGAAAACGCATTACTTTATCTTCAATTGAAGGGCAATATCTTGGACCAATGCTCTTTATCGTACCATTATATAAAGGTGACCTATCAATATTATTTCTTATAACATTATGAGTATCTTGATTAGTATAAGTTAAATAACATGATATTTGATCCCTTTCAAGTTTGTCATCTAAAAATGAAAAAGGTACTATTTTCTCATCTCCACGCTGCTCAATCATTTTCGAAAAATCAACGCTTCTCTTATTTACTCTAGCTGGTGTACCAGTTTTAAATCTTCTTAATTTTATTCCAGCATCTATAAGAGACTGTGAAAGCTCATTAGCTGGAACTAATCCACTAGGACCACCACTATAATTTACTTCACCAATTATAATTCTAGCTCTTAAATATGTTCCAGTAGCTAAAACAATAGTTTTTGCATTAAAACAAGCTCCATTTTTAGTTACAATTCCCTTAACTTTATTATTCTCAATATCAATTGCTACAACCTCAAGCTGCCGTACATACAAATTTTCTTGATGTTCAAGTACATTTTTCATTGATTGAGAATAACTTAATTTATCAGCCTGTGCTCTTAATGAATGAACTGCAGGTCCCTTAGAAAGATTAAGCATTCTTGATTGTATAAATGTTTTATCAATGTTAACTCCCATTTCCCCACCTAAAGCATCTATTTCTCTAACAAGGTGTCCCTTGGCAGTTCCTCCTATATTAGGATTACATGGCATCATAGCTATGCTGTCAAGATTCATTGTACATACAAGTGTCTTACATCCCATTCGTGCCGCTGCAAGTGCCGCCTCACATCCAGCATGACCTGCTCCAATTACTATAACATCATAATTACCAGAAAAATACTTTACCATAATTTTTCACCTACTTTCCTAAACAAAAATCTTTAAATATTTTATCAATCAAATCCTCCTGAAGTGTTTCCCCAGTAATCTCTCCAAGAGCCATCCATGCATTACGTATATCAATAGAAGCAAGATCTACAGCTAAAGTATTTTTAAGTGCACCTAAAGATGATTCACAATATCCCTTTGCTTTTATGAGTGCTTCTTTATGTCTTGTATTTGTAATCATTATATTATCCTGTTTTAAATCTCCACTAAAAAACATATTTTTAATACAATCTTTTAATTCTTCTAATCCTATTTTATCCTTTACAGAAAAATTGACAATATATTTTTCATTTAAATTTTTAAAACAATTCCTATCTATTTTACTAGGTAAATCAACTTTATTCAATAAGACAATATAATTTTTATCTTTTATATAATCAATAATTTCAAGATCATTTTTATCCACTTTTTTACTTGAATCTATCATAAATATTATAAGATCAGCGTCATGAAGTTTTTCCTTTGACTTTTCCACTCCAATTTTCTCTATAACATCTTCAGTTTCCCTTATACCTGCCGTATCAACTATCTTAACCGGTATTCCAGAGATATTTATATATTCTTCTATAACATCCCTAGTAGTTCCAGGAATATCTGTAACTATAGCTCTTTTTTCATCCAAAAGTAAATTCAATAAAGATGATTTTCCTACATTAGGCTTTCCTATAATAACTGTACTAAGACCTTCTCTTAAAATCTTACCTTCATCCGCACTTAATATAAGCCTATCAATTTCTTTTATAATATCTTTTACATTCTTCTCTACACTTTGAGCTGTAGCTTCTTCTAAATCATCTTCAGGATAATCAACAGTAGCTTCAATATGTGCTATTATTTCCAAGATATTTTGCCTTAATTTATTTATTTCCCTGGAAATCGTTCCTTCTGCCTGTGCAACTGAAGCTTTCATACTTAATTCCGTCTTAGAATTTATAATATCCATAACAGCCTCTGCTTCTGTCAAATCAAGTCTACCATTTAAAAAAGCTCTTTTAGTAAATTCACCCGGTTCAGCAAGTCTTGCTCCAGCTTTTATTACTTCTTCTAATATTCTCTTGGCCGGATAACTTCCACCATGACAATTTACTTCTACGACATTTTCTCCAGTGAAACTCTTGGGTCCCTTCATAAAACTCACAATGACTTCATCTATTATATCGCCGCTATTTAATTCAATGATATTTCCATATCTCATAGTATAAGTTTTCATATCAAAAATATTTTCTTTATTTTTACCTCTAAATATTTTATTAACTATATTAAGAGATTTGCTTCCTGAAACTCTTATTATTGAAATACCGCTATTACCAGTTGCTGTAGATATTGCCGCTATAGTATCGAATTCTTTCATAAGTATTAAGTAAGATTATATTTCTAACCTTACAATATCCTCCCTTCATTCCACTAAACTTAAAAAGAAAGCCCAAAGGCTTTCTTTTTATTCAAGATTTTTTTAACTCTACTACAACCCTTCTATGAGGCTCTTCTCCTTCACTGTAAGTTTTCACATATTTATCATTTTGAAGTGCTGAATGAATTATTCTTCTCTCATATGGGTTCATCGGTTCTAATTTAAAATGTCTTTGCTCTTCTTTTACTCGTTTCGCAATCTTAAAAGCCAGTCGCTTTAATGTTTCTTCTCTCTTAGCACGATAATTTTCAGTATCAAGAACAACTCTCTTATACTTTCCTTCTTCATGATCCTTATTTACAACTAAATTCACAAGATACTGTAAAGAATCAAGAGTTTCTCCTCTATACCCTATAAGTAAACCAATATTTTTTCCATATAAATTTATAAATAAATTATTATCAACTTCCCTGATTTTTATTTCTATATCCAAATTCATATCATCAAAGACTTTTTTTAAAAAGTTTCTAGCTTCCGATACATAATCTTTTTTTAGGGTAACTTTAACCTTAGCTTCTCTTTTGCCAATTATATTAAGAATTCCTTTACTTCCTTCATCAATAACCTCAACTTTAACATTTTCCTTTGTAGTTTGTAAATCATTTAAAGCTTTTTCAATAGCATCTTCTACCGTTTTCCCAATAGTTTCAACACTTTTCATTTTAAAGCCCCCCCTATACAATTACTTCACATACAAATACTATTTATTTTTGCCCTTTTTCTTCTTTTTTGCATCGCTATTGTCAGAAACAATTTCATTACTATGTATATCTTCATCTTTCTCAGCTTCTAACTTAGCAGTTACTGAAGTAATAATAACCTTTGATTGTATCATCTGGAACAAGTTACTTATGGTCCAGTATAAAACAAGAGCAGCACTAAAGTTCCAACTCATCCATAAGAAGAATATGGACATTCCCGCATTCATAGTTGTAGTTTGTTTCTGCTGAGCTGGATCTGAACTTGGAGGCATCATTAATACGCCTGATAAATATGTTGTTGCACCAGATAATATAGGTAAAATCCATGTGGTCCAATCTTTAAATGAAGCTTTCTGAGCTAAATCAGTAATCCATAAAAATCCTATTCCCTTTATATTTAAGCTGTAAAAAACGTAATATAAAGCTATTAATATAGGATATTGTATAAGCATTAATATGCATCCACCAAAAGGATTAACGTTTTTTTCCTTGTATAGCTTCATAGTCTCAGCTTGCATCTTCTGTGGGTCACTTTTATACTTAGTTTGAAGCTTTTTTAATTGTGGTTGAAGCGCACTCATAAGAACAGATGATTTTATCTGTTTCACACTAAGCGGTAGCAATAAAGCTTTTATTATTATGGTAAGAATTATAATAGCTAAACCATAAGAATAATTTTTATTAGGAATAATATTAAACACAAAACTATTTATTGAATTAAAAAACTGAACAAATAAATTGTTCAAGGCAGTTATCTTAAACATATAAAACAGAAACCTCCTAATATTTATTTAACGGGGTCGTATCCTCCCTTTGAAAAAGGATTACATCTTAAAATTCTCCAAATTGCCATTAATCCACCCTTAAATGCTCCGTACTTTTCTATAGCATCAATAGCATACTGTGAACATGTAGGCATATACTTACAACAAGCTCTCCTTTTCAGAGGTGATAAGTATGATCTATAAAATTTTATTAAACTAATTAATATCTTCTTTATCATTCATAACCAGGCCTGCCTTATAAAATAAATTTTTCATAGCACTTTGTACTTCTGAATAACGTTTACCATTACAAGCTGTTCTAGCTATAATAACAAAATCATATCCTATTTTTAAATTTTGACAATTCAATCGATAGCTTTCTCCAATCAATCGCTTAACTCGACTTCTAATTACGCTCTTTCCAACTTTTTTACTAACCGATATACCAATTCTATTTTTATCTTTGTATAAATTATTCTTGTAAATATACAAAACTAATAGCTTATTTGAAAAAGACTTTCCTTTTCTATATACTTTTCTAAATTCTGCATTTTTTCTTATTTTGTTTTCTTTCATAAAAACTACTCCCTAAATTGCAGAAAAAGGCCACACAACGCGGCCTTATGCTGTCAATCTTTTTCTTCCTTTTAGTCTTCTTCTTTTAAGAACTTTTCTTCCAGATAAAGTACTCATTCTTTTTCTAAAGCCATGTTCTCTTTTTCTCTGTTTCTTTTTAGGCTGATATGTCATAAACATGTTTATGCACCCCCTTTGACTTTTCTACTATTTTATAGAAACACGCTCTTTCCAAATTAAAGTTTTACTTTATAATTATATATTTCAATATATCTAATGTCAAGGAAAACGACTATGCCAAACTTTATACTGAAATTTAACCTCTACATATTAATTTTTTTACACATGTTAGTAATTTATTCACTTTTTAAATTTTTTTGTGGATAATTTCTTGAATACACTATTATGTTTTGATATTATTATGAAAGGGCTGTTAATAACTTTTTCAAAAGTAAGTTATGCACAAACTGTGTATAAGTCTGTTGATAACTTGTTTTTTTTCTTTTTATTTTTTAATTTTAATACTTATTTTCTCAATTTGAATTATGTGTTAATATTAATATTGAAGATTTGTGGATAACTATTAACAATTTAGATTCATTCACATTATTATCAACATGTGAATATTTTTTAGTTCATATGTCAAGAAATCTAATGTATACTTATTTTTGTTCATAACTATGTTATTAATTTGTTAATTACTTTATATTAAAATAAATTTTTAGACAGGAGGATATACTATGGGTGCCCAATTAAACGAACTGTGGCAAAAAACCATTAACATAATAAAAGGCGAATTAACAGAAGTAAGCTTTAATACTTGGATAAAAAGTATCACTCCTATATCTATTGATAAAGATAGTATACGCCTTGGTGTTCCAAACCAATTTACCAAAGAAATTCTTGAAAATCGCTACAAAGATTTAATAATAAATTCTGTAAAAATTATTGCTACTAAAAAATACGATATAATATTTTTAATCGCATCTGAAGAAGCTTTGGAAACTGATGAAAAGCCAGAAGTTAATGCAGTAACGCCAGATAATACTTCATCTTCTATGCTTAATCCAAAGTACAAATTTGATTCATTTGTAGTAGGTAACAGCAACAGATTTGCTCATGCTGCATGTCTTGCTGTAGCTGAAGCCCCTGCAAAAGCTTATAATCCCTTATTTATATATGGGGGGGTAGGTCTTGGAAAAACTCATCTTATGCAGGCTATAGGCCATTACATACTCGACAATAATCCGAAAGCTAAGGTTATATATGTTTCTTCTGAAAAGTTTACAAATGAACTAATCAATTCAATAAAAGATGATAAAAATGTTGAATTTAGAAATAAATATAGAAATATAGATGTTCTATTAATAGATGATGTTCAGTTTATAGCGGGGAAGGAACGTACTCAAGAGGAATTTTTCCATACTTTTAATGAATTACATGAAAATAATAAACAAATAATTCTTTCAAGTGATAGACCTCCAAAGGAAATTCCTACTTTAGAAGATAGATTGCGTTCAAGATTTGAATGGGGATTAATAGCTGATATACAACCTCCTGATTTTGAAACAAGAATAGCAATATTAAAGAAAAAAGCCGACGTAGACCATTTAAATATACCAAACGACGTTATGGTGTACATAGCAACACAAATTAAATCGAACATAAGAGAGCTAGAAGGGGCACTTATAAGAATAGTGGCTTTTTCATCTCTCACTAATAAAGAAATAAGTGTAGATCTAGCGTCTGAAGCTCTCAAAGATATTATTTCAAGCAAGCAAAATAAACAGATAACAATAGATTTGATTCAAGATGTAGTTTCAAGCTACTTTAATTTAAAAATTGAGGACTTCAAATCAGCTAGGCGTACAAAAAATATAGCTTTTCCAAGACAAATTGCAATGTACCTTTCTAGAAAATTGACAGATATGTCATTACCTAAAATTGGAGAAGCTTTTGGCGGAAGAGATCATACTACAGTAATTCATGCTTATGAGAAAATATCATCATGTTTAAAAGAAGATGATGATTTAAAATATACCATAAATGAAATTACGAAACGTCTTTCACCAAAGTAATAACAGCTGTTTATTATTTATTTAGAATAGCTTGTGGATATTTTTTTTATTTTACTTTACGTGTTAATACTGTTGATAACGTTGAGTACTTACCCCTAAATTATCCACAGTTATTTTTTTCTTGTGAACCTTGATATTTATTGGCTATAACCACTTATCAACAAATTCACAAGCCCTACTACTATTACTACTTAACTTTTAATATATCTTACCTACTTTTTTTGTTATTTATACCTGTTAATAAGGAGGACGTTTTAATGAAATTTATTTGTGAAAAAAATATATTACAAGAAGCTATAATGACAGCACAAAAAGCAGTTACTGGAAAATCAACAATGCCAGTACTTCAGGGTATATACATGAATGCAGAAAATAATCAACTTACTTTAATTGGTTCAGATATAGATTTAAGTATTGAAACTAAAATAAATGTTGAAGTACTAGAATCAGGAAGAGTTGTTTTAGATGCTAGACTTTTTAGCGAAATAATAAGAAAACTTCCAAATTCTAAAGTTGAAATAATAACTACAGAAAATAACTGCGTTGAGATAACCTGCAATAAGTCTAAATTTACACTTATATATTTAAATCCAGATGATTTTCCAAGTTTACCTGAGATAAATGAAGATTCCATATTTACTATAAATCAAAAAACTTTAAAAAGCATGATAAAAGGTACCAGTTTTGCTATAGCTCAAGATGAAACAAGACCTATTTTAACTGGAGTTTTATTTGAAGTGAAAAATGCAAAATTAAATTTAGTTGCTATAGATGGATATAGATTGGCACTTAGAAGTGAATATATAGATAGTGAAACTAGCATAAATGCAGTAATCCCAGGTAAAACCCTTAATGAAGTTATAAAAATATTGGAAGATGAGGGAGATGTAAATATTACATTTACTTCAAACCATATATTGTTTAATCTCGGAGATACTAAGGTAATATCTAGATTACTTGAAGGTGAATTTATAAAATACAATTCAATAATTCCTGAGGAGTATAATTTAAATATAGTGGCTAAAAAGGAAGATTTGCTTGATTGTATAGAAAGAGCTTCCCTTATGGCAAAGGATGGAAATAACAATCTTATTAAACTAGATATTGAAGATGACTTAATGGTAATAACCTCTAATTCTCAATTGGGAAACGTAAGAGAAGAAATGAATATAATTTTGCAAGGTCAGCCATTAAAAATTGCATTTAACTCAAAATACTTAATTGATGTACTAAAAATCATGAATGAAGATGAGATTGTAATGAACTTTTCAAGCAGTATAAGTCCCTGCATTATAAAAAATAAAGAAAACGATGATTGCACGTATTTAATTTTACCAGTAAGATTGGCTGCTATTTAGAATTTGTGTTCAGGAGGAAAAATTGTAAAAATGAAAGAGATAAGTATTAATACTGAATTTATAAAATTGGATTCCCTACTTAAGTGGTGTGGAGCAGTTACCCTTGGCTCAGAAGCTAAAATGTATATTTTGAACGGTGATGTTAAAGTCAATGGTACAGTTGAACTTAGAAGAGGTAAAAAAATTCATAAGGGCGATAGTGTAGAGTTCCAGAATGAAGTTTATAAAATAGTATAGGTTTGGACTTAGAATTGATACTTATGTTATAATAATAGGTGTTATTATGTATATTAAAAATTTAAATTTAGATAATTTTAGAAATTATGACAACATGGAAATTAATTTTAATAAAAATGTTAATATTTTAACTGGAAAAAATGCACAAGGGAAAACAAATATACTAGAAAGCATTTTTTATTGTGGTCTTGGTAAGTCTCATCGTACTAATAAAGATAAGGAACTTATAAAGTGGGATAAAGAAGAGGCTTTTATAAGATTAAATGTATCAAGGAAACCGCTAGATAAAAAAATAGAGATAAAAATATTTAAAAGTGGTAAGAAGGGCATAAATATTAACTCAATAAAATTAAAGAAAATATCTGAGCTTTTTGGGATATTTAATGTTGTTATGTTTTCACCAGAAGATTTAAAGATTGTAAAGGAATCTCCAGGGTGTAGGAGAAAATTTCTGGATATGGAAATATCAAAGTTAGATCATGGGTATTATTATAACCTTGTCCAATACAATAAAATATTAGAGCAGAGGAATAGTGTGCTTAAGAACAGAAAATTCTGGGAAAGTAATATCCTAAATGTATACGACAAACAATTGAGTGAGTTTGGAAGTTCTATAATGCGAAGCAGATTAAAATACTTAGAAAGTCTCAATGAAAAAGGAAAGTCCATCCACTCAGATATAACTCAAGGAAATGAAGAAATACAATTTAATTACTTAACGAGTGTTAAGGACAAAAATAAAATTTCAGATGAGTTATTTTATTTACTCAAAGAAAATCATAAAAAGGATATGGAAAAAGGGAGCACTTCAGTAGGTCCTCATAGGGATGATTTCAATATAAAGATAAATGGAATAGATGCTAAAAGTTTTGGTTCTCAAGGACAGCAAAGGACATCGGTTTTGACAATTAAATTTGCCTCAATACAAATTATTAAAGATATATCAGGTGAGACTCCTGTGCTTTTATTAGATGATGTTCTGTCTGAACTTGATAAAAATAGGCAAGAATATATATTGAACTCTTTAGAAGGAATACAGACAATTATAACTTGTACAGGAATAGATGACATAAAAAAGTATCTGAGAAATGATTTTAAGATTTTTAAAATTCATCAAGGTAAAGTAATGGAATTTTAATGAAAATAAGGAGGAAATTTATGTTTTTACATTTAGGAGAGAATGTGGTAGTTCCTATAAAAGATGTAATAGGAATTTTTGATATTGAAACAACTATGTATAGTGCAGACACAAGTCAGTTTTTAAGGATGTCAGAAGAAGATGGTTTTGTTGAGAGAATAACAAATGAACCGCCAAAGTCTTTTGTTATTGCAGAAGTCGATAAAAAGAGCAAAATATTTCTATCCCCAATTTCATCTTCAACGTTATGCAAAAGATCAGCAGCTGTATATTTAGAGTCATAAAATGAAAGAGTAGGAGGATACTAATGTCAGAGAAAAATGAAGTTTATGATGAAAGTCAGATACAGGTTCTTGAAGGGCTTGAAGCTGTAAGAAAAAGACCGGGTATGTATATAGGAAGTACTGGTACTAGAGGCTTGCATCATCTTGTATATGAAATAGTAGATAACAGTATAGATGAAGCTTTAGCTGGATATTGTACACATATAAAAATTTTTATACATAAAGATAATTCAATAACAGTATCCGATGATGGTAGAGGTATGCCAGTAGGTATACACCATAAAATGAAAAAGCCAACAGTAGAAGTAATAATGACTGTACTTCATGCAGGTGGAAAATTTGGTGGTGGAGCTTACAGAGTATCAGGTGGTTTACACGGAGTTGGTGCATCTGTTGTTAATGCTTTGTCTGAAACATGTGAAGTAGAAGTAAAAACAGAAGGCCATATATGGAAACAAACTTATCATAGAGGAAAGGTTGCTTCACCGTTCGAAAAAATAGGTGATAGTGATGAACACGGAACTAAGACGTATTTTAAGCCAGATCCTGAAATATTTGAAGATACAGTATATGATTACGATGTATTATCACAAAGATTAAGGGAATTAGCATTTTTAAATAAGGGAGTTAAAATTCAACTCATTGATGAAAGAACTGATAAGGGTGAGATTTTTCACTATGAAGGTGGATTGAAATCCTTTGTGACATATTTAAATAGAAACAGAGAAGTAATTTTTAAAGATCCAATATATGTAGAGGGTTCAAAAGATAATAACTATTCTGTTGAAATAGCACTTCAGTATAATGACGGATACACTGAGAATATTTTTTCCTTTGCAAATAATATACACACAGTAGAAGGAGGAACTCACTTAGCTGGATTTAAATCTGCGTTAACTAGAGTTGTTAATGATTATGCTAAAAAGTTTGGATATCTAAAGGATAATGATAAAAATTTATCTGGAGAGGATATACGAGAAGGTCTTACAGCAGTAATTTCAGTTAAACTTACAGAACCTCAATTTGAAGGTCAAACTAAAACTAAACTTGGAAATACTGAAGTAAGAGGTATTGTTGACAGCATAATAAGTGAAGCTACAAGTACTTATTTGGAGGAAAATCCGCAAATAGGTAAATTAATAATAGATAAGGCTATGGTAGCATCAAGAGCTAGAGAAGCTGCTAAAAAAGCCAGAGAAATTACTAGAAGAAAGTCTGTGCTTGAAAGTACAGCTCTTCCTGGAAAATTAGCTGATTGTTCTTCAAAGGATGCTTCAGAGTGTGAAGTATATCTTGTTGAGGGAGATTCTGCCGGTGGTTCAGCTAAGCAAGGCAGAAACAGAAGATTTCAGGCTATTTTACCATTAAGAGGTAAAATAATGAATGTTGAAAAGCAGAGAATAGATAAAATACTTAATTCAGATACAATTAAATCTATGATAACAGCTTTTGGTGCTGGAATAGGTGAAGATTTTGATTTATCTAAATTAAGATATCACAGAATAATAATAATGACAGATGCCGATGTTGATGGAGCACATATAAGAACTCTTATACTAACTTTTTTCTATAGATACATGAAAGAGCTCATATCAGATGGTCATGTTTATATAGCACAGCCACCTCTATACAGAGTTAATAAGGCTAAAAAAGAGTATTATGCTTATAGTGATCAGGAATTAGATAATGTACTTCAAGACGTTGGAGGTAAGGATAAAAATACCGACATACAAAGATACAAAGGTTTAGGAGAAATGAATCCTGAACAGTTATGGGAAACAACTATGGATCCTGAAAGAAGAATTTTAATAAAGGTTAACGTAGAAGATGCTATAGAAGCTGATGAAATTTTCACAATACTTATGGGAGATAAAGTTGATCCAAGACGAAAATTCATAGAAGAAAATGCTAGCAAAGTTGTAAATCTCGATATTTAATGCATTAAAAGAGGTGTGTAATATATGCAAAATGAAGGAAAAGTTTTACCTGTAGATATAAGCAGTGAAATGAAAAAGTGTTATATAGATTATGCAATGAGTGTTATAGTAAGTCGTGCACTTCCAGATGTAAGAGATGGACTTAAGCCAGTTCATAGAAGAATATTATATTCAATGCATGAACTTGGATTAACCCCTGAGAAGGGATATAGAAAATGTGCAAGAATAGTTGGAGATGTTTTAGGTAAATATCATCCACATGGAGATTCTTCTGTTTATGATGCTTTAGTTAGATTAGCACAAGATTTTAACTTAAGATATCCACTCGTTGACGGACATGGAAATTTTGGTTCAGTGGATGGAGATTCAGCTGCGGCCATGAGGTATACAGAAGCAAAGATGAACAAAATTGCCACTGAAATGATAAGGGATATAGGAAAAAATACTGTAGACTTTATGCCTAACTTTGATGGTGAAGAAAAGGAACCGGTTGTAATACCATCTAGATTTCCTAATTTATTAGTAAATGGTTCAGCTGGTATTGCAGTTGGAATGGCTACTAATATACCGCCTCATAATTTGAATGAGGTTATAGATGGAATAACAATGCTTATTGATAATCCAGAATCTACGGTACTTGAACTTATGTCAAAAATAAAAGGACCTGATTTTCCTACAGCTGGAAGCATAATGGGCAAATCTGGTATAAGAGCTGCTTATGAAACAGGAAGAGGAAAAATAATTGTAAGGGCTAAATCTGAAATTGAAGTAGATGACAATGAAAGACAAAGAATTATAATCACTGAAATACCTTATCAGGTAAACAAAGCAAAACTAGTAGAGAATATTGCTGATTTAGTTAAAGAGAAGAAAATTACTGGTATAAGTGATCTTCGTGATGAATCAGATAGAGACGGAATGAGAATTGTTGTAGAAATAAAAAGAGATGGAAATGCAAATATAGTATTAAATCAATTATATAAGCATACTAGACTTCAAGATACTTTTGGAATAAACATGTTAGCATTAGTTAATAATAAACCTGAAGTATTAAATTTAAAACAAATTTTGCAGCATTATATTTCATTCCAGGAAGAAGTTATAACAAGAAGAACCGAGTTTGATCTTAATAAGGCACAAGCAAGAGCTCATATTTTAGAAGGCTTAAAAATAGCTTTAGATAATATAGATGCAGTAATAAATTTAATAAGATCATCTAAAACAACTCAGGAAGCAAAACAAGGATTAATGGATAAATTTGCTCTTTCAGAAAAGCAGGCGCAGGCAATCCTTGATTTAAAACTTCAGAGGTTAACAGGTCTTGAAAGAGAAAAAATAGAAGCAGAATACAATGAATTAATAAAGACTATAGAAAACTTAAAAAGCATTCTTGCAGATGAAAATAAAATTCTTAATATCATAAAAGTAGAACTTAATGAAATAAAGGACAAATATGGTGATGAGAGAAGAACTACAATAGAGAGAGCTGAAAATGATATAGACATAGAGGACCTAATACAAGAAGAAGATGTAGTTATAACTCTTACTCATGCAGGTTATATAAAGAGAATAAATGCTGATACTTATACTGCCCAAAAAAGAGGGGGTAGAGGTATACAGGCCATGAGTACAAAAGAAAATGATTTTGTAGAGAATATATTTATAACTTCAACGCATAGTAATATCTTATTCTTTACAAATCACGGAAGAATGTATATGCTCAAGGCTTATCAAATACCTGAAGCAGGAAGAGTTGCTAAAGGAACTAATGTTATTAATATATTACAGCTTGATGCAAATGAAAAAATACAGGCTGTTATAGCTCTTAAGGAATTTGATGAAAAAAGTTTCTTAGTTATGTGTACTAAAAAGGGCATTATTAAGAAAACATTAGTAGGATTATATAAAAATATAAGGAAGAGTGGACTTATTGCTATAAATCTTAATGACGATGATGAATTAGTTTCTGTTAGAATAACAGAAGGTAATGATGATATTCTAATTGTAACTAACAGTGGTCTCGCTATAAAATTCAATGAGCACGATGTAAGACCTCTTGGAAGAAATGCACTTGGAGTAAAAGGAATAAGTCTTAAACAATCTGATTTTGTTGTAGGAATGGAAATATCAGATAAAGAAAGCGATGTACTTGTTGTAAGTGAAAATGGATTTGGTAAGAGAACACATTCTGGAGAATATAAGTGCCAGCACAGAGGCGGAAAGGGACTTATAACTTATAAGGTTTCTGATAAAACGGGAAAACTTGTAGGTGTCAGAATGGTAAAAGACGGCGATGAACTTATGCTTATAAATAGTCTTGGTATAGCAATTAGAATAAATGTAGAAGATATATCGACAACAAGTAGAAATGCTATGGGTGTTACGCTTATGAGAAAAAGTGAAGACGAAAAAGTTTTAGCTATAGCTAAAATAAATAATGAAGATTCATCAGATGATAGTGATAGTGAAGAAGCTGATGAAAAGAATAGTGATTTATAAATAATTTAATTATTTATAATTTATGTTCTTAAATAAATTATTTGAATTAAAAGCTCGTGAAATCAAGGATTCACGAGCTTTTTTATTGAAATAATTAAGTAAACTATACCGTGAGTATCAATATGAGAAAAATGAAGTATAATGTAAAAATCATAAGAAATATTGATATATTTAACGTAATCACAAGAAATCATGTGAATGTATAAATTATAATGTGGTAAGATATTATCTGTTGTCGCAAGACAGCAGAACTTAATGAGTACAAATGATAACATTTAATAAGTTTTGAAAAACTTAAAAAAAAGTGTTGACATGAAAGCTCATAGGTGATATTATATAAAAGCTGCATGAATGCAGCGGAGATTTGAACTTTGAAAATTAAACAGAGAATTATAAACCAGCAATTCTTTTGAATAGAATTTATTCTATTTAATATATAAGCGATGAGCTTAAGTCAAACTTTTAAATTGAGAGTTTGATCCTGGCTCAGGACGAACGCTGGCGGCGTGCTTAACACATGCAAGTCGAGCGGGGAACTTCGGTTCCCAGCGGCGGACGGGTGAGTAACACGTGGGTAACCTGCCTTACAGTGGGGAATAGCCTTCCGAAAGGAAGATTAATACCGCATAATACTCAGAGATCACATGATCTTTGAGCCAAAGGATTTATTCGCTGTAAGATGGACCCGCGGCGCATTAGCTTGTTGGTGAGGTAACGGCTCACCAAGGCTGCGATGCGTAGCCGACCTGAGAGGGTGATCGGCCACATTGGAACTGAGACACGGTCCAGACTCCTACGGGAGGCAGCAGTGGGGAATATTGCACAATGGAGGAAACTCTGATGCAGCAACGCCGCGTGAGTGATGAAGGTCTTCGGATCGTAAAACTCTGTCTTATGGGACGATAATGACGGTACCATAGGAGGAAGCCACGGCTAACTACGTGCCAGCAGCCGCGGTAATACGTAGGTGGCAAGCGTTGTCCGGATTTACTGGGCGTAAAGGATGTGTAGGCGGATATTTAAGTGAGATGTGAAATCCCCGGGCTTAACTTGGGGGCTGCATTTCAAACTGGATGTCTAGAGTGCAGGAGAGGAAAGCAGAATTCCTAGTGTAGCGGTGAAATGCGTAGAGATTAGGAAGAATACCGGTGGCGAAGGCGGCTTTCTGGACTGTAACTGACGCTGAGGCATGAAAGCGTGGGGAGCAAACAGGATTAGATACCCTGGTAGTCCACGCCGTAAACGATGAATACTAGGTGTAGGAGGTATCGACTCCTTCTGTGCCGCAGTTAACACAATAAGTATTCCGCCTGGGAAGTACGGTCGCAAGATTAAAACTCAAAGGAATTGACGGGGACCCGCACAAGCAGCGGAGCATGTGGTTTAATTCGAAGCAACGCGAAGAACCTTACCTAGACTTGACATCTCCTGAATTACTCGTAACTGAGGAAATCCCTTCGGGGACAGGAAGACAGGTGGTGCATGGTTGTCGTCAGCTCGTGTCGTGAGATGTTGGGTTAAGTCCCGCAACGAGCGCAACCCTTATCATTAGTTGCTAACATTCAGTTGAGCACTCTAGTGAGACTGCCTGGGTTAACCAGGAGGAAGGTGGGGATGACGTCAAATCATCATGCCCCTTATGTCTAGGGCCACACACGTGCTACAATGGTGGGGACAGAAAGATGCGAAACCGCAAGGTTGAGCCAAACTCAAAACCCCATCCCAGTTCGGATTGTAGGCTGAAACTCGCCTACATGAAGCCGGAGTTGCTAGTAATCGCGAATCAGAATGTCGCGGTGAATACGTTCCCGGGTCTTGTACACACCGCCCGTCACACCATGAGAGTCGGCAACACCCGAAGCCCGTGAGGTAACCTTTTGGAACCAGCGGTCGAAGGTGGGGTTGATAATTGGGGTGAAGTCGTAACAAGGTAGCCGTAGGAGAACCTGCGGCTGGATCACCTCCTTTCTAAGGAGTCGACGTGGAAATGTAATTTCCACGAAGGTTTTTAATTCTCTGTTTAATTTTGAGAGCTTAATTCTCTCTAATGTACTTTGAAAATTGCATAGTAATGAATAAGAGTAATACTCTAAAGCAAGGCAAAGTTAATTCTTTGTTGTTTGAATTTAAATATATTTACTTAAGGTCAAGCTACAAAGGGCGCATGGTGAATGCCTTGGCACTAGGAGCCGAAGAAGGACGTGATAAGCTGCGATAAGCTTTGGGTAGGCGCAAATAGCCTGTGAACCAAAGATTTCCGAATGGGGAAACCCCCATGGATTGTATCCATGGACTGTATACTGAATTCATAGGTATATAGAGGTAAACCCGGGGAACTGAAACATCTAAGTACCCGGAGGAAGAGAAAGAAAAATCGATTTCCTTAGTAGCGGCGAGCGAAAGGGAAAGAGCCCAAACCGGAAACTTGTTTCCGGGGTTGCGGGCAGATCATTAAAGCTTTATATCTTAACCGAAGATTTCTGGAAAGTTAAACCGTAGAAGGTAAAAGTCCTGTAGGTAAAAAGAGAAAAAAGCCCGATCTGTTCCAGAGTACCACGAGACACGTGAAACCTTGTGGGAAGCTGGGAGGACCACCTCCCAAGGCTAAATACTACCTAGTGACCGATAGTGAAGCAGTACCGTGAGGGAAAGGTGAAAAGAACCCCGGAAGGGGAGTGAAATAGAACCTGAAACCGTGTGTCCACAACCGATCAGAACACATTAACGTGTGATGATGTGCTTTTTGTAGAACGAGCCAGCGAGTTACGGTATGCAGCAAGGTTAAGCACTTAAGGTGCGCAGCCGAAGGGAAACCAAGTCTTAATAGGGCGCATAGTTGCATGCTGTAGACCCGAAACCGGGTGACCTATCCATGGTCAGGGTGAAGCGGAAGTAAAATTCCGTGGAGGTCCGAACCACAATGGTGTTGAAAAACCATGGGATGAACTGTGGATAGGGGAGAAATTCCAATCGAACTCGGATATAGCTGGTTCTCCTCGAAATAGCTTTAGGGCTAGCGCTGTGAATGAGTACCGGAGGTAGAGCACTGAATGAGGTAGGGGCTGACAACAGTTACTGAACTTTATCAAACTCCGAATGCTGGATACTTGAATCACAGTAGTCAGACTGCGAGTGATAAGATCCGTAGTCAAAAGGGAAACAGCCCAGATCACCAGCTAAGGTCCCAAAGTATAGATTAAGTGGTAAAGGATGTGGGATTTCTAAGACAACTAGGATGTTGGCTCAGAAGCAGCCATACATTAAAAGAGTGCGTAATAGCTCACTAGTCAAGAGATCCTGCGCCGAAAATGTCCGGGGCTAAAATCTAACACCGAAGCTGTGGACTTGTACTACGTACAAGTGGTAGAGGAGCATCCTGCATGGGTTGAAGTCGTACCGTAAGGAGCGGTGGACTGTGCAGGAGAGAGTATGCTGGCATAAGTAGCGAGAACTAAGTGAGAATCTTAGTGGTCGAAAACCTAAGGTTTCCTGGGGAAGGTTCGTCCGCCCAGGGTAAGTCGGGACCTAAGCCGAGGCCGAATGGCGTAGGTGATGGACAATCGGTTGATATTCCGATACCGCAAAACAACGTTATGAGAAATGGGATGACGCAGAAGGATAGGATATGCGTATGTTATTGGAAGTGCGCTTAAGCATTGAGGATGGAAAGCAGGAAAATCCGCTTTTCGTAAGTCTGGGATGTAATGATGAGGTAGTTTACTACCGAAATATCTGATTTCATGCTGCCAAGAAAAGTCTCTATCCAGGAGTTTTGTGCCCGTACCGCAAACCGACACAGGTAGGTGAGGAGAGAATCCTAAGACCATCGGAAGAATTGCTGTTAAGGAACTCGGCAAATTGACCCCGTAACTTCGGGAGAAGGGGTGCCTGCGAGAGCAGGTCGCAGAGAATAGGCCCAAGCAACTGTTTATCAAAAACACAGGTTTCTGCTAAAGCGAAAGCTGAAGTATAGGAGCTGACGCCTGCCCGGTGCTGGAAGGTTAAGGGGAATGCTTAGCGCAAGCGAAGGCATGAACTTAAGCCCCAGTAAACGGCGGCCGTAACTATAACGGTCCTAAGGTAGCGAAATTCCTTGTCGGGTAAGTTCCGACCCGCACGAATGGCGTAATGATTTGGGCACTGTCTCAACAGCAAATCCGGCGAAATTGTAGTGCAAGTGAAGATGCTTGCTACCCGCGATTGGACGGAAAGACCCCGTAGAGCTTTACTGTAGCTTAGCATTGAATTTCGGTATTGTCTGTACAGAATAGGTGGGAGACTTGGAAGCAGTTCCGTCAGGGATTGTGGAGTCACCTTTGGGATACCACCCTGACAGTACTGAGGTTCTAACCGGAGGCCATGAAACTGGTCACGGGACATAGCTAGGTGGGCAGTTTGACTGGGGCGGTCGCCTCCTAAAATGTAACGGAGGCGCCCAAAGGTTCCCTCAGCGCGGTTGGAAACCGCGCGTAGAGTGCAAAGGCAGAAGGGAGCCTGACTGCGACACAAACAAGTGGAGCAGAGACGAAAGTCGGGCTTAGTGATCCGGTGACTCCTCGTGGGAGGGTCATCGCTCAACGGATAAAAGCTACCTCGGGGATAACAGGCTGATCTCCCCCAAGAGTCCACATCGACGGGGAGGTTTGGCACCTCGATGTCGGCTCGTCGCATCCTGGGGCTGAAGTAGGTCCCAAGGGTTGGGCTGTTCGCCCATTAAAGCGGCACGCGAGCTGGGTTCAGAACGTCGTGAGACAGTTCGGTCCCTATCCGTCGCGGGCGAAGGAAATTTGAGAGGAGCTGTCCTTAGTACGAGAGGACCGGGATGGACTGACCTCTGGTGTACCAGTTGTCTTACCAAAGGCACGGCTGGGTAGCTATGTCGGGACGGGATAAACGCTGAAGGCATCTAAGCGTGAAGCCCACCTCAAGATAAGATTTCCCATAACATAAGTTAGTAAGACCCCTGAAAGAACAACAGGTTGATAGGTCAGAGGTGTAAGAGTGGTAACATTTTAAGCTGACTGATACTAATAGGTCGAGGGCTTGACCAATAAAGAGTAAATATATATAAGTTACTATGCAATTTTGAAAGTATATAAAACTTTCAAAAAACAAAATGTAAATCCGGTGATCATAGCTTGGTTGCAACACCCGTTCCCATACCGAACACGAAGGTTAAGAACCAAAGCGCCGATGGTACTGCAGGGGTTGCCCTGTGGGAGAGTAGGTCATTGCCGGGTAATGGATCTTTAGCTCAGTTGGTTAGAGCAACCGGCTCATAACCGGTCGGTCTGGGGTTCGAGTCCCTGAAGGTCCACCATATGGGGGATTAGCTCAGCTGGGAGAGCACCTGCCTTGCACGCAGGGGGTCAAGAGTTCGAATCTCTTATTCTCCACCATAAGATAGTAGATATTTAATCTACTATCTTTTTTTATATACTAATTTAAATTATTTGTTATAATAAGGTTAAGTTTGGAGTGATTATAGTGAATAGGATAAGACAATTTTTTAGTTATGTAGTTGCAAATATGAATTCAGAAGATAAAAAGTATGTTAAAAAATATTTAAATGTAGCTGAAATTACTCTGTTTAATAAATTATCTATTCATGAGCAAAAGCACTCAGTTAATGTAGCAAGGGATGTAGAGGAAGAATGTAAGCTTAATTTTATAGATTCAAACGATTTAATAAAAGCAGCTCTTTTGCATGATATAGGTAAAATAAAGGTACATACAAACTTAATCGATAAGTCAATTATAGTTATTTTAGATAAGATAACAAAGGGAAAAATAAAAAAGTTTAGCAGCATAAAAAGCATATATATTTATTATAATCATGGATATATTGGTTATTGCCTCATTAAGGAATTAGAAAATGATGAAGTGTTATTTTTGGTAAAAAATCATGATAATAAAATTGGCAATGATTTAAAGCTCAATATATTGCAAAAATGTGATGATAAAAATTAATATATGTTATTATATATGATAAAATTATATATATAAATATAATTAAAGTATGGTGATATGTATGATTTCTGAAACAAGAAGAAAAAATATAAAAGATATATTAAAAAAAAGTGATGAACCTATTAAGGGAAGTACAATTGCAAAAGACTTAGGTGTAACAAGACAAATTATTGTAAAGGATATAGCTATACTTAGAGCAGAGGGCAATAAAATAATAGCTACACCTAAAGGATATATAACTACGAAAGATACTTTTAGTTCAGTAAAAAGAGTACTAGCAGTATCACATAATACTGAAGATATAGAAGACGAACTTAATTCAGTTGTTAAATTTGGAGGAATTGTTGAAGATGTTATTATAGAACACCCTCTTTATGGAGAAATACGTGGAATACTTATGGTTAGAACGCTTTTTGATGTGAAAAACTTTATGAAAAAACTTCATAACTATGGAGCTGAGCCTCTTTCTATACTTACAGGAGGAGTTCACCTGCATACTATAAGTGCGGAAAATGAAGAGGATATGAAAAATATAATAGATGAATTGACGAAAAAGAAATATATAATATCTGATTAGAAATAAAAAATGAGGTGGATGTTATGAAAAAGAAGGTTACTATTGTAACTGTAATTTTAGCTTTAGTAATTATAGCAGCATCTTTAGGCAAAGTAACGGATTTTATAATAAACTTAGAATGGTTTAAAGAGGTTGGATATATTTCTGTTTATTTTACTAAAATTAATGCAGTGTTAAAATTAATGATTCCTATTTTTGCAATTATATATATTGGCATATGGCTTTACTGCAAGAGTATGAAAAAAGTACTTATTAAATGGAATAAGGTTGTCAGCATAAATAGTAAAAGTGAAAAAATAAAAAAAAGAATCTTTATTGTAGTAGATGCTATTATATCTTTTATTGTATCGTATTTTACAGCATCAATTTACTGGTATAGAATACTTCAGTTTACTAATTCAACAAGTTTTAATGTAAAAGATCCTATTTTTAATATCGATGTTTCTTTTTATGTGTTTAAGCTTCCACTTATAGAATCTTTATATTGTGTTTTGTTAATGTTTTTAATATTTATGGCAGTAGTAACTGTTGTACTTTACATAACATTAAACTTAAAGGAAAGCATAGAAAATAGGAATTTTCACGGTGGGATTAGGATAGGAGAGTTTTTTAGAGGACTAAGTAATTTTGCGGGAAGACAGTTTGCTACAATAGCTTTTTTTATAATGCTATTAGTTGCATTTGGCTACATTATAAAGGCATTTAATTTAGTCTACTCGCTGAGAGGTGTAGTGTACGGGGCTGGTTATACAGATATACATGTGTCGTTTGTCTTTTACTTAATAATAATAGCTGCGGCTGTAATATCATCTATTGTTATTTTTAGAAGTATAGTAAAGTATAGGATAAAGCCTATTTTTATATCTGTAGGTTTGATTTTAGTTTTAATTGCAGGAGAGGGTATTACCTCTGAAATAGTACAAAATTTAATTGTAAAATCAAATGAAAAGAATATGGAAGCGCCATATATTAAAAATAATATTAAGTACACGAGAAGGGCTTTTAATATAGACAATGTGGATGAAAAGAAATTTCCGTCAGATGATAGTCTTACTGAAAGTGATATAGCAAGTAATAGAGATACTATAGATAATATAAAAATAAATTCGGTTACCCCTGCTCTAGAATTTTATAATCAGGTACAGGTAATAAGATATTATTATGATTTTAAAGATATGGATGTAGACAGATATAATATAAATGGAAAATACAATGAAGTTTTTTTATCTCTAAGAGAAATAGACAGTAAGTCACTTGAAGGAAATGCAGATACATGGCAGAATAGGCATCTTATATATACTCATGGATATGGACTTGTAATGAGCAAAGTTAATTCAGTAACCAGTGAAGGACAGCCTAATTTTGTAATTAATGATATACCTCCTAAAACTGATAGTAATCTTAAGATTTCAAACCCTAGAATATATTATGGAGAACAAACTAATGATTATGCTATTGCAAATAATACACTTGGGGAATTTGACTATCCAAATGGAGGAGAAAATAAAACTAATAATTACAATGGCAAAGGTGGAATAAAAGCGTCATTTTTAAATAAAGTTTTATTTGCCATAAATAAAAGGGATTCTAATTTCTTACTTTCCGAAAATATAACGAATAATAGTAAGATTTTAATAAATAGAAATGTAGTTGATAGAGGAAAAAAAATTGCGCCATTTTTAACATATGATAAGGATCCATATGTTGTTTTAAGTGGAGGTAAAATGTATTGGGTTGTGGATGCCTATACTACGTCAGATAGATATCCGTATTCCCAGCCATATAATAATGTGAATTATATAAGGAATTCTGTAAAAGTTATTATAGATGCTGTAGATGGTACTACTAAGTTTTATGTTGTTGATAAAAGTGATCCTATAGCTAATAGTTATTCTAAGATATTTCCGGGACTATTTAAAAGTGAAAGTGAAATTCCTAATGATATAAAAAAGCACTTTAAATATCCACAGGATTTATTTACAACTCAATGTGATGTTCTTGGAAAATACCATGTTAAGGATACAGGAGTGTTTTATAACGGTGAAGATTTGTGGGAAACTTCTAAGAATCAGAAAGAAATAGAAGGTGAAAAAGGAGTAAGTGATTCATCATATATGGTTATGAAACTTCCAGGTGAAAAAAAGGCAGAAATGGTTCTTATGGAGTATTTTAATATGAAAGATAAGGATAATATGGCTGCTATATTTGGAGCTAGAATGGATGGAAACAACTATGGTAAGTTTGTTCTATATAAGCTTCCTACTGAAAAAACAGTTTATAGTCCATATTTGTTTAAGCAAAAAATAAATCAGGATCCTGCAATTTCTAGAGAAGTCTCTTTGTGGAATACACAGGGATCTAAAGTTTACTTTGGAGATACTTCTATAATTCCAATTAAAAACTCTTTATTGTATGTGGAGCCTGTGTATTTAAGAGCGCAGGGAAAGAATAGCATGCCGGAAGTAAAAAGGGTTATTGTATCACTTGGAAGTAAAATAGTTATGACCCAAAATATTAATGATGCTTTTAAGCAGATATTTAATAATGCGGAAAATGGCAACGATAATTCGGTTCAAAACGGTTCAGTAAATAATAATGATAATAAGGATAAATTAAAGCAGGCTCAGGACTTATATAACGAAGCTATTGATGCACAGAAAAGTGGGGATTGGAGTAAATATGGGGAAGATATTAATAAGCTTGGCAATATTTTAAGCGAATTGAATAAGTAAAGTATTAAATTATAGTATGTTTTAATTTGTAGAGAAATCATAGTGAAAATTAGTTTGTGTGTCCAAAATGTTAATGTTAAAGTCATTATGGTGCATGTAAATTAATATTTAAACTGGTTTCTCTATTTTTTATCCATGTATTTGTTTAAATAAATGACTTTTGTAAATAATAGCAAATATATGGAGGAAAAAATGATTAGAGGAAGTATTAAAAAGTTTTTTTTATCGTGCGTTATTAGTTCAGTAATAGCGAGCTGTATTGTGATATCTCCTGTATTTTTTACAAATAATGATGAAAAAGGGGAATATGTTCCGCCAAGTATAGATTATGAAAAAAAAGTTAAAGCAGAGGTCACTAAAGAAATGAAATACAGGATGAAGGATAATATTGCAGTATTTTCTTCAAATGATTGCAATAAGGTTACATATTATGTAAACAAAAATAATGTTCAGCTATTAAGTAATATTAACAAGGCTTCTGCTAAAATATATATTCTAAACAAAGGTGATGAGTTAGTATCAACTAAAGAACAAAGGGGATATATATATTGTGAAACAAATTATGTTGATGAAAGTGGAAAGCTAATAAACGGATGGGTGAAAAAGAACACAGAAAATTTAGATGGATCAACTTATCCAAACTATGATAATTTATTTGATGTAGATGTTACAAAGCAGGTTATAAATATATATAAAAATAATGTTATTATAAATAGAAATCCAATAAAATGCTCAACCGGAAGAAAAAATTCTCAAGATGAAACGCCTATAGGAATTTTTAAGGTTAAGAAAAAAACATTAGAATTTTCAAATAAAAGAGAAAAGGAAAGTTCCAAGTATGGTATATGTTTTTTTAATAATTATTTTATAAATTCTGTTTCCTTTAATGAAATAAGAAAAAATGGTAAAATAGTAGATGAAGAAGACAAAAGAGAAAAAAATAACTTGGGCAAACGTGATACTAATGGAGGAATAAGACTTTCATTGAAGGATGCTCAATATATATATAATATTGCAACAGATAAAAGTGTCATATTTGTTCACTATTAATGCAAGTTTTATATATAGGGGGGATTTTATGGATTATGATGTTTTAATTTTAGGAGGAGATATAATAGGTTGTGCTGTGGCATATGAATTGTCAAAATACAATTTAAATGTGTCTCTCATTGAAAAGAAATATGAAATTGGTAATGATACTTCGATTATAAATTCAGATTTAGTTTATAACGGAATTGAGACAAAAAGTAAGGATACTTACAATTTAGAATTACGTGGTAACCAATTAATGGAGCATATTTGCAGTGAGTTAAATGTTAAATTCAAAAGAGCTGATGCTGCTGTTATGGCTATTGATGAAGAAAGTCAAAATGTAATAAATAAAATATATAATAGAGCTAAGACAAGAGGAGTAAAAGAGATAGAATTACTTAAGGATAAGAAGTTTTTAAAAAATAAAAAATTAAAATGCGGCGATGGAAGTATAATTTTATCTCATAATATGGGAGTTGTTTCCCCTTATGATTTAACACTGGCATATGGTGAGGTAGCCTTTGATAATGGAGTTAATTTTAGACTAAATGAAAAGGTAGTTGAAATAAATAAAATATCAAAAGGATTTAAAGTTACTACAAATAAAAATAAATTTACCTGTAAGATTGTTATAAATACTATACCCCACAAAAATGAAAATGTACTCAAGAATGAGGAAAAAGGTATTTTTATTAAAAATAATTATAACTGTTTTGTTATAGATGGAAAAGTAAATAGTAAATTGAACGATGCTATTTTTGCATTAGATGATAAGGGTAATAATGTATATTTCTTTAAGGATTTCCACGGAAATATTATAGCAAAAGTTATTACGAAAGATGAAATTACTTATGAAGAGGCTAGGCAAAAACTAAATATTATATCAGATAATATTTCAGAAGATAATATTATTGATTTTTATAGTTGTAAATTTAGCAATGATAAGGTTATAATAGAAAATAATTTGGAAAATAAAGGATACATAAAAATTCAATGCAAAAATTATGCTGCAGCAACTATAGCACCTACAGTGGGTGAAAACATATGCAAAAATGTAGTAGAAAATTTAAAGTGTAAGGCTAAAAAGGATTTTTATAATAAGAGACGTGAAATATATAGATTTAGATACATGGATAATGAGCAAAAAAAGAAAGTAATAGCTATGAATTCAAAGTATGGAAGAATAATTTGTGCATGCAAACAAGTTACTGAGGGCGAAATAATTGATGCTATAAGAAGGCCGTTAGGCGCTAGGACATTATATGGAATAATGAGGAGAACTGGAGCACTAAGTGGTGAATGCTGTGGAAGTTCTTGTGAAGATAAGGTAGCTAAAATTTTAGCTAAAGAGACAAATAAAAAACTTACGGATATACTTAATAAAGGTGAAGGATCTAATATTGTTACAGGAAGAATAAAAGAATTTAATGAAATGTAGGTGAGATGCAATGGATGATAAAGATATACTAACTACACTTGTAAGATTAAAGGGATCACAGGAAAAAGTTATTCCTGTAAAAAGCAGAGAACCTATTGATAAATCATTATTTATAGATTGTTCTAAGGCACTTAGCAGACTTTATATTGGGACACCTATAAAGTGTGGAGATTTAGTATGTCAAAATATATTAAATACAGGTGTAGATATAATTGCTGCAAAAAATATAGAGAAATAATAAAAAAGGTATTGACAAAATGTATTTGCAAATATATAATTTAAAATAGTTAATGAATTTGAAGTTAATTTAAGAATTTGATAAACCGTTGAAGAGAATAGTAACTATTTAGCAATTAAAGAGAGTCAGTGGTTGGTGAAAACTGATATTTGTTATTTGGTGAATCCGCCTCGGAGGGATTGCGATGAGCAATACGGCAATGTGTCGTTATATTTCAATTAAGATAATCATTTTAAATGGTTAATTAGGGTGGTAACGCGGTCTTTCGTCCCTTAGTAGGGGGATTGAAAGGCTTTTTTTATTGTCAAAATTTAAAAATTTCAGCTTTATTAGAGTAATTGATATGGATTTTTTTCCGCAAATATCATTTGCTTATTTTTATAACCTTTTTTAAGAAAAATAATACAAAAAAGTAACTATTTTAAATAAATTAAAAAATAAGGGGGCATTTAAATGCATAAGAAATTATTTATACCTGGACCCGTAGAAGTGGCACCAGATGTACTTGAAAAAATGGCTACACCAATGATTGGACATAGGAGTAAAGAAGCTTCAGAACTTCAAAAAAGAATAAGCGATAAGCTTAGAATTGTTTTTCAGACTAAAGAGGAAATATTACTTTCAACAAGTTCTGGTAGTGGGCTTATGGAAGGAGCAATCCGTTCATGTACAGCTAAAAGAGCAGCAGTATTTTCAATAGGGGCATTTGGAAAAAGATGGTATGAAATGGCAACATATAATAATGTACCAGCTGATTTATATGAAGTCGAATGGGGCGAGGTAATTAAACCTGAATTTGTAGATGAAGTTTTGGCAACAGGAAAGTATGATTTAATAACTATAACTCATAATGAAACTTCAACAGGAATAATGAATCCAGTTGAGGAATTATCAAAAGTTATAAAGAAATATCCAGATGTAGTATGGTGTCTTGATACAGTAAGTTCTATGGGAGGAACTGATATACCAGTAGACAAGCTTGGAGTTGACATCTGTATAACATCATCTCAGAAAGCACTTGGACTTCCTCCAGGGTTAGCAGTATGTTCTTTCTCAAAGAAAGCAGTAGAAAGAGCAAAGACAGTTGAACATAGAGGATATTATCTAGATTTACTTAAACTTTACGAATTTGTACAAAAGAAACCTTATCAATATCCATCAACACCTTCATTATCACATATGTTTGCACTTGACTATGTACTTAATAAGATGCTTGAAGAGGGTATGGAAAATAGATATAAAAGGCATATTGAAATGGCTAACTACGTAAGAGATTGGGCTAAAAAGTATTTTGAAATATTTGGAGATGAAAATAATCTTTCTAATACAGTAACTGCTATAAAGAATACAAGGGGCATAAGTGTAGCAGAGTTAAATAAGGAACTTGGTAAGAGGGGATTTGCTATATCAAATGGATATGGGAAATTAAAAGAAAAGACATTTAGAATTGCACATATGGCTGACCTTACAATGGATGACTTAAAGGAACTTATAGCAAATATTAATGATATTTTAAAATTACAATAGGGGGCTTTTGTATAATGATAAGAGTTTTAGCCAATGATGGCATGAACAAAAACGCAGCTGAGAAATTAAGAAAGCTTGGCTATGATGTAGTTGAAGATCACTACGATAAAGATGAATTGTTAGAAAAAATAAAAGATTTTGAAGTTATTATAGTAAGATCTGCAACTAAAGTAACAAAAGAAGTTATTGATGCAGCAACAGTTCCAGGGGCAAAGCTTAAACTTGTTATAAGAGCAGGGGTTGGAGTTGACAATATTGATGTAGCATATGCTAAAGATAAGGGGCTTACAGTACACAATACTCCGAAGGCAAGTACAATTTCTGTAGCTGAACTTACAATAGGACATATGTTTGCAGTTTCAAGATTTATAAATACTGCGAATGTAACTATAAGACAGGGAAAATGGGAAAAGAAAGCTTATACTGGAACAGAGATTTTTGGAAAAACATTGGGGCTTATCGGATTTGGAAGAATTGCAAGAGAAGTTGCTAAGAGAGCGGAAGCACTTGGAATGAAAGTAATCTATAACGATATATGTGGTAAAGCAGAAGGTTATGACAAATATGAGTTTTATGACGATATAAAAGAACTTTTAAAGAAGGCTGATTTTGTATCTTTGCATATACCTTATGATAAGAAAAAAGGTTATGTAATAGGTGAAGATGAGTTTGCAGTAATGAAACAGGGGGCATTTATTATAAATTGTGCTAGAGGTGGAGTTGTTTCGGAAAAAGCTTTACTAAATGCACTTAATAACGGAAAGATTGCAGGGGCAGCACTTGACGTTTTTGAAACAGAACCTAAACCTTGTAAGGAGCTTATAGAAAATCCTAGAGTTTCAGTTACACCACATATTGGGGCATCAACAAAGGAAGCTCAGGCAAGAATCGGTGAAGAAATAGTAAATCTTGTAGAAAATATGTTTAAATAGTGACATAAATATAGGCCGCTGAATAATTTATATAACAAGATTATATAAACAGCGGCTTTTATATTACATAAATTACAAAGGAAAGGAAGAAAATTTATTATGGCAGTGTTAAAAGCTTTTAAGGCTATAAGACCTACAGAAAAATTAGCATGCAAAGTTGCAGAGCTTCCATATGATGTTATGAATACAGCGGAAGCCAGGGTAATTGGTGCAAAGAATGAATTATCTTTCGTCCATGTAGATAAGGCACAAATAGATTTACCAGTTGGCGTAGATCAGTACAGCAAAGAAGTTTATGAAAAAGCTAAAGAAAATTTATATGGAATGATTGAAAAGGGAATACTTGTTCAGGATAATAAGAAAAATTTATATATATACAGACAGATAATGAATGGCAGAAGTCAAACAGGTATAGTTGGGTGCACAGCTATTGACGACTATATTAATGGCGTTATAAAAAAGCATGAGTTTACACTTGCAAGTAAGGAAAAGGATAGAATAAATCATGTTGACTTTTGTAATGCAAATACTGGACCTATATTTTTAACTTATAGAGCTGACACGCGAATAAATGAAATTGTTAAAGAAGAAACTAAAAAGAAGCCTGTTTATGATTTTGTAAGTGATGATGGAATAGCTCATATAGTATGGGTAATAGATAATGATAAAACTGTAAATGAAATAGAAAATTTATTCAGTAAAGTAAATGCGCTTTATATTGCAGATGGACATCATAGGGCAGCATCAGCAGTAAAAGTTGGACTTAAGAGAAGAAAAGAAAATCCAGACTTTACAGGAGAAGAGGAATTCAATTTCTTCCTTTCAGTGCTTTTTCCTGATGAAGAACTTGCTATAATGGACTACAATAGAGTGGTTAAGGACTTAAATGGTATGACTGTTACTGAATTAATAAACAATATAAAGGAAAAATTTAAGGTAGAGGAAGTAAATAATGATAAAGCATATAGACCTCAAGAAAAGCATCAATTTGGAATGTATGTTGAAAAAAAGTGGTACAAGTTAACGGCAAAAGGTGGAACATTTGATGAATCTGATCCTGTTCTGAGTCTTGATGTTTCAATCTTACAAAACAATCTTCTTCATCCTATTTTAAATATAGGTGACCCTAGAGAAGATGATAGAATTGAATTTGTAGGAGGAATAAGAGGACTTAAGGAACTAGAAAAAAGAGCAAATACAGATATGAAAATAGCGTTCTCAATGTATCCTACAACAATAGAAGATTTAATGGGTGTCGCTGATAGTAATAATGTAATGCCGCCTAAATCAACCTGGTTTGAACCTAAGCTTAGAAGTGGACTGTTTATTCATGAATTGAAATAAGTTTCTATATAATTTTTCAAGAAAAGCTATTGATATAATGCAATCAAAATCGCATAGTATCAATAGCTTTTTCATTTTATAATATACTTTATCCTGTTATCATTGAAACAATAACACGGGTACATTCATCTATAAGTACATCCTTGTCTAAATCAGGGTTTATATTAAAGGCAAGCTCATCTTCAATATTTTCAATAAGAGAATACATCAAAAATGATTGCTCCTTTTCGTGTTTTAATTCAATTCCAGATTTATTAAGTTGCACAACAACAGCATCCATCATTGTAGTTTTAATATATTGAAAATATTCCATTACGTCTTTGTCAGTATGTACTAATGCCATAAGCTCATCATGTGATTTTTTGGGATAAACATTATGAAATTCAACAAAAACATTGAGAATACTTTTTACAGTAACAAAAAGATCATTACTTTCTGAAAGCTTACTAAATTCACTAACAATCTTATTTCTAAAAAACTTACCATTTTTATAAAGGCATTCAAGGAGTATGTCTTTCTTATCTTTAAAATATGCGTAAACAGTACCCGTTGAAAGTCCAGCTTTTTTTGCAATTTCTGCTGTATTCATATCGAAATAGCCATTTTTTGTGAAAAGCTCATAGGCTGCAGATAATATTTTTTCCTTTTTTTCTATTGAACGTTTTTGTTTCGGTTCACGAACTTCTCTATTCAAAGTATTCACTCCTAACAGCTTTTATAGTTATTTTAATACAATAAAAATGTGTTGTCAATATAATATGAAACTGAATTCATATTTATATTGACAAAGACTAGGTACAAGATTATAATATGAATATGAAATGAGTTTCATATTTTGGAGGTGGGTGCAAAATGAATAAAAAAGCAAAATATATTGGATTTATTGGAATATTAATATCAGCTTTTCTTGGAGTAATTGATAGTACAATTGTTAATATTGCTCTTCCTGACATAACTAATTATTTTAATGTAAGTTTAAAAGACACTAGTTGGATAAGCACAATTTATGCTTTGGCATTGGCTGTCTTTATGATTACTGCATCAAAGATTGCGGATCAATTCGGAAGAAAAAAATTAATGATTATAGGTCTTATAATTTTTGGCGTTAGTTCAGCACTTTGTGGATTTTCAAGTTCGCTATTATTTCTTATAGTAATGAGATTTATACAGGGTATTGGTGGAGCTATAATAACTCCAATAGTGCTTCCAATGGGAATTGAGATTTTTGGTAAGGAAAAAATGCAGATAGTTGTAGGAGCATCTGGTGCAGTAGTTGGTCTTGCAGCTGCAAGTGGTCCACCGGTTGGAGGAATTTTAATAAAATATATAAACTGGCAGTCAGTTTTCTTTGTAAATGTACCATTAACTATAATATCACTGGTTATGATATTACTTTTTGTAGAAGAATCTTATGATAATACAGTTTCTAAAAGTATAGACTGGCTTGGTATGATAACATTAACTATAAGTTTATTTTGTCTTACTTTTGCTCTTCTTAAAGGAAAAGATTATGGATGGACTTCAACTACAATAATAGTTTTATTTACAACTTTTGTAGTTTCTCTTATAGCATTTATAATAATTGAACTTAAGCTTTCTGAACCTATGGTAGAACTTAAGCTTTTTAAAGAACCTACTTTTACAGCTTCTAACATATGTTATTTGATAACTGGTTTTGGGCTTATGTGTCCTCTCCTTATTTTGAACTATTATCTTCAAAATGTGCTAAACTATGATACTCTTGAGGCAGCTTTTATTATGATGACGGTATCACTTACAGCAATGGTAGCAACCCCTACTGGAAGTATTTTAAGTAAAAAGATTGGTACAAGAATTGTAAATTTTATTGGTATATTAATGCTTGGAATTGGCACTTTTAGATTGTCATATTTGAGTGTAAATACTACTAAGGGTACTATGATATTTGATTTAATTATCTGTGGAATAGGTCTTGGATTTTCTGTTCAAGCGCTTTCATCTTCAGTTAAATACATCCCTAAAGAAAAAAGTGGAATGGGTTCTGGAATAATAAATGCCGCTAGGCAAATAGGAAGTTGTATAGGAATTGCAATTTTGGTAAGTATGTTAAATGGAAATGTATCTAGTGCAAAGGACGACATTAAAAAAGATGCTATTTCTTATATAAATAATAAACATGAAATAATATATCCAGTTAGAAAAAAGCTTGTAAAAATAATAAATGATGAATTTAATGATTCTGATAGTAATAGTAAAAGTAATATGTCGCAGGCTTCAATACAAAAATCAATTCAAAGTACTATTTTAAAGAATTCTGACCTGTTTTCTAAAGATGCCACTTTTGTTAATAATGATACACTCAAAAAGCTTTATGACGCAACGAGCAAACTTAGAGATGCTAATGGTAAAATTTACAATGGCGAAGAAAACTTAAATAATGGAATAAGTTCCTTAAAGGGTGGAATGGATTCCATATATAGTGGAGGTAATTCTTTAAATTCTGGAATTGGTACCTTTAATACTGGAATTAATAAAGTAGCTGAGGGTAGTCAAAAATTAAAGGATGCAAGTGATAACCTTCCTAATTTAGTAAATGGTATATCGGAGTTAGATGCTGGCGCTAAAAAGCTTCTTATGCAGTTTTCACCTGGTAATGGCAGTGTAACCTTATATGATGGAGCTTCTGGTATTAATAATGGAGCTCAAAAGCTTTCTAGTGGTGTTAATAGTTATGTTACAGCGGTAAATAACATGATGTACTTGATGATAAAAAATAATCCTGATTCAAATAAAATGCTCGAAATTTATGAAAATAATCTTAATACTGCAAAGGCTCAAAATGATAATAGTAAAATAGCAATGCTTTCAAGCTTAGTTACAGTTTATTCAGCGGCTCTGGATCCAAAAGTAACTAATGAAAGTGATTTTGAAAATAAATTAAATTCTATGGGAACTCAAAATATTGTGGCATCTGGAACGGCAGTTAAATCAGGAGCAAGCGGTGTTGCAGTAGCATCTTCAAAGGTTTTATCACAGTTTCAAGACGGCGGTAACTTTAAAAGTGGTGTAATTCAAATTTCAAGTGGATTAGATAAAGTTTCAGCAGGGTCACAAGGTCTATTAAAGCTTCAAACAGGAATAGGAAATATGAATGATGTAGTTTCCAAATTAAAAAATGGTTCATCTAAACTATATGATGGTTCAAATAAAGTTACAGCTGGAATGAAGGTTGCTAAGGATGGAACGGAAAAATTAAAAGATGGTTCAGATAAACTTGTAGATGCTTCGCTAAAAGTAAAAGATGGAACTCAAAAGATAGTAGAGAGTGAGGGAATGGCAGGTCAAAAAGGTGCACTGCAAGAGGTTTTGAATAAAGTTAAGGATGACAAAAATGAAAAAATATCAGAGGCTTTCAATAAAACATTTTCATTTGCTTCAATTATAATTATGTTATCATCAGTTTTAGGATTATTAACAGATAAAAAAGTTAATAATAAAAATGATATAAAATCTAATGATAATCTTTCCCAAAAAGTAATATAACTAGATTGAAACTAATTTATTAGATTATTTGATAAATTAGATTAAAATTTCCACCTCTTATTTGAATTTTTAAGGCTTTAGTGATAAACTAAGTTATGTATGTATGAAATTATTATATATTGTTTAATAAAGCTGAAATTAATACATTTATATATAAAAAATGCTTAATATTGGAGGGAGGAACCTATTGAATTTTATATTCAGTAGAAAACAAGTATGTTAGATTTAAAAAAGATAAGAAACAATCCAGAAGAAATAAAAAAGGCATTAACTAATAGAGGAGAGGACTTTGATGTTTCCGTCATAGATGAACTTGTAAAACTTGACGAAGATAGACGAAAAAAGCTCGTAGAGGTAGAAAACTTAAAGAGTAAAAGAAATAAAGATTCAGGAGAGATAGCTAAGCTTAAGAGGGCAGGAGAAAATGCAGATGAATTATTAACTGAAATGAAGAAAATTTCAGAAGATATAAAAGGAATCGATGCTGAGTTATCAGGTATAGATGAAAAAATACAGTATATAATGCTTAGAATTCCTAATATTCCACATCCAAGTGTTCCAGAAGGAAAATCTGATGCAGATAATGTTGAAATCAGAAAATGGGGAGAACCTAAGAAATTTAATTTTGATTTTAAAGCACATTGGGATATTGGAACAGATTTAAATATACTTGATTTTGAGAGAGCAGGAAAAGTAGCTGGCTCAAGATTTACTTTTTATAGAGGACTTGGAGCAAGACTTGAAAGATCTGTAATAAACTTTTTTCTAGATACACATATTGAAAAACAAGGATATGAAGAAATACTTCCACCATATATGGTAAATAGAACGAGTATGACAGGTACAGGTCAGCTTCCTAAATTTGAAGAGGATGCATTCAAAGTAGATAATGGTTTCTTCTTAATACCTACAGCTGAAGTCCCTGTTACAAATCTTTTCAGAGATGAAATACTAAAGGGAGAAGATTTACCTTATAAATTTGCTGCCTACAGCGCATGTTTTAGATCAGAAGCAGGTTCAGCAGGAAGAGATACAAGAGGTCTTGTTCGTCAACATCAATTTAATAAGGTTGAGCTTGTTAAATTTGTTAAACCGGAAGATTCTTATGATGAACTTGAAAAACTAACTCATGATGCAGAAGAAATGTTACAAATATTAAATATACCTTACAGGGTTGTTAGAATATGTAAGGGCGATTTAGGATTTACTGCAGCATTAAAATATGATATAGAGGTTTGGATGCCTAGCTACAATAGATATGTTGAAATATCAAGCTGTAGTAATTTTGAGGATTTTCAATCAAGACGTGCAAATATCAAATTTAGAAGAGAACCTAAAGCTAAACCAGAATTTATTCATACTATTAATGGTTCGGGGCTTGCAGTTGGAAGAACTGTTGCAGCAATATTAGAAAATTATCAAAATGAAGATGGAACTGTAACTGTTCCAGATGCATTAAAACAGTATATGAGAGTAGATGTTATAAAATAGGATAAAATGAAAGGTGATAAACCATAGAAGTTGGCTTGTCACCTTTTTATTTTGTATATTTTTATAATATATTATTTGGCGGTTAAATATCCCTGTGATTTTAATAATTCAGCACTTAAAACTCCGCCACCTGCAGCACCACGAAGAGTATTGTGGGATAGACATACAAATTTGTATTGAAATAATTTATCCTCTCTTAAACGTCCCATAGTTATGCCCATTCCATTTTGGAAGTTTCTATCTAATTTAGTTTGTGGCCTATCAGATTCATCAAAATAGTGTAAAAACTGTTTTGGTGCACTTGGTAGGTTTAATATTTGATCAGGAGCTTTGAAATTTTCCCATGCAGCTATTATCTCATCTTTAGAAGGTTTATTTTTAAAGTTAACAAATACAGCTGCTAAGTGACCGTCAGTTACTGGAACTCTTATGCACTGGGTTGTTATAATTGGTGATGAAGCGTTTATTATTTTACCATTTTTTATAGATCCCCATATCTTTAAAGGTTCATTCTCGCTTTTTTCTTCTTCACCTTTAATATAAGGAATCACGTTATCTAGGATTTCAGGGCATTCTTTAAATGTTTTACCTGCGCCTGATATAGCTTGATAAGTGCATGCAAGTATAGATTCAGGGTTATACTTCATAAGAGCACTTATAGGAGGTACATAGCTTTGAATAGAGCAATTAGGCTTAACACTTATAAATCCTCTTTTAGTTCCTAGTCGTCTTTTTTGAAATTCAATTATATCTGTTTGGTTTCCATTTATTTCAGGTATTAAAACAGGAACATCAGGTATGCCCCTATTAGCTGAATTATTAGATATAACAGGAGTTTCATGCTTTGCGTAGTTTTCCTCAAGAATTTTAGTTTCCTCTTTGTTTAATGATATTGCGCAGAATACAAAATCAACCATGCTTGAAAATTTATCAACATCTAAAGCATCCTCTACTACTATATTTTTAACATTATCAGGTATAGGCTCGTTCATTTTCCATCTATTTTTTACAGCTTCTTCATAAGTTAAACCGGCGGATCTTTTACTTGCAGCTATTGCTGTTACCTCAAACCAGGGATGATTTTTTAAGAGACAGGCAAATCTTTGTCCCACCATTCCAGTTCCGCCAATTAATCCAACCTTCAATTTTTTCATTGAAATCACCTCAAAACTTAATATTGATTGTTTATATTATATATGCTAACATATAAGTACATATTAGTAAAATTGATAATTTTGATTAAAACATTCAAAAATTTTGATAGGAATGATGTTTTATGGATTTTAAACAACTCAATACTTTTATAGCTATAAGTAAATACCAGAGTTTTACAGAGGCATCTAATGTGCTTAATTATGCTCAATCTACGGTTACTACTCAAATAAAGAGCTTAGAAAGTGAACTTAAGGTAAAACTTTTTGAGAGAATGGGCAAAAAAGTAACATTAACATATGAGGGTAAAAAGCTTCTTCCATATGCTAAACAGATGATTAAGCTTTCGAATCAAATGAAAAATATTGTAATAGATGATGGCAAGCCAAGTGGTACTCTTACTATAGGTGCAGCAGAATCTTTATGTGTAATAAGACTTCCAGAGGTTCTTAAAAGGTATAGAAAGCTTTATCCAGAAGTAGATGTTTCGCTTAAATTTGGTACTTGTTCTGATTTTAGGCATTTTCTAAAAGATAATATAATAGATGCAGCTTTTTCACTTGGAACTAAGATAGATTCTAAAGAATTTATATCAGAAGTTGAGATAGATGAACCTATGGTTCTTTTAACTTATCCAGGACATCCACTCACAAAAAAGGACAAGGTATTTCCAGAAGATATATCAGAAGAGCCACTCATATTAACGGAAATGGGATGTAGTTATAGAGCTGCATTTGAAAATATTCTAAGTGAGTACAATATAAAGCCTAATCTTGCGCTTGAAACAGGTAGTGTTCAAGCTATAAAACAATTTACTATGAGTGGACTAGGTACAACGCTTTTACCGAAAGTTGCTGTAGAAGATGAAATAAAGACAGGAAGATTAGTTCCTTTAAATTGGTGTGGACCGGATTTTGGTATTATATCACAGGTTCTGTATCATAAAGATAAGTGGATTTCGCCGGCACTTAGTGCATTTCTTAAACTGTCCAAGGAGATTATGTTAAAAAATAAATAATAAATATGAAATAAAACGTTGACATAAAAATCTTAGGATGATATAATAGTTCTTGTTGCAAGTTAGAAAATAAAATATTTTATTGTATTTTTATTTACTTGTTGACAAATTAAATATAAGTTGATATAATATTTTATGTCGTTGTTGTGGAAAGATGGTCGAGTTGGTTTAAGGCACCGGTCTTGAAAACCGGCGTGCGGGTAACCGCACCTAGGGTTCGAATCCCTATCTTTCCGCCATTTTATATAAAAAAGATTATTTAGTAGAACACATGGAGAAGTACTCAAGTGGTTGAAGAGGTGCCCTTGCTAAGGGTATAGATCGGGTAACCGGTGCGAGAGTTCGAAACTCTCCTTCTCCGCCAAAAGGACATTTATTTTATGAATGTCCTTTTATTTTTTCTAAAGATAGATAAACTTATATTATGTAAATATACTTAATGAAGTATAGGTTTGATTTTTTTGGATTATTGTGATAATATAAATATGCTTAGTAATTATGCGATAGTACCTCAACTGGATAGAGGACTCGGCTACGAACCGAGGCGCTGCGGGTTCGACTCCTGCCTGTCGCACCAAATAAATAAAAGCAGGCTTTCTAAATTAATTTTAGGAAGCCTGTTTTTTTATTTCTAGTTTGTAGGTATATTTTTTAATTCTATTGAATGAATAACTTTTGTATTTTTATCGAAATAAATACGAAGCTGTTGTCCATATTCACCAATGTCAGTATTGTAATATATTATCCAATTAGCTGATTTCATATAATCAACCTTTGGTTTACCATAAGCTTTTATTACATCTTCGTAAGTAGAAGATAGGGTAATGCTTTTTGGTAATACAACAGTATTTTTATAAGTATCACCGCTTTTTTCTATTTTAATAGCACCAAGCATAGCATCATCAAATTTCACGCTAGATCCACTTGTATTATATAAAGTTACATCAATACGAGTGTCTTCACCTTTATTTCCATCATCCATATGGATATCTTGTACATAATAGCCATTCTTCAAGGGTTGTCCTTTATCTTTATAATCATTATATTTAAAGCCGTTATCCTCTAATTTTTTAGCTTTAGTTGGAAGAGAATATTTTACACCATTTAAAGTTATGTCTCCGGATAATGGATCGCTTTTCATCTGAGAAGTATATTTGTTAATATCGTCTTTGGTTAATTTTTTTACTTTCTTAGAACCGCAAGCAGTAAAAGTTAATAGTATTAAGCACAAGCTCAAGCATAAAGTTATTATTTTTTTCATAAGTTCCTCCTGATTTTTCATTTGTAAATTTAACCACAGTATTATACCAATAAATTTAATACAAGTAAATATTGGATGATAACTTTTTAAAATATAGATATTATTAAAAAGTTATTGACTATAACATTATGTCATAGTGTAATATATATCGTATAAGGGGTTGGGCTTTTCGCTGACATTATGTAATAAACTATAATATGTCTTACCATAAAAAAGTTAAACTCATGCCGGCAGAGCATTAGGCAGTATTTATAGTTCTGAGATCAAAGTTAGAGGTGAAGTTATGAGAACAGTAAAACAAGTTTCAGATTTAACAGGGATAAGTGTACGTATGCTGCATTACTACGATAAAATTCAATTGCTAAAGCCAACCAAGTTAACGGAGGCAGGATATAGACTTTATGATGATAAGGCTCTTGAAATTTTGCAGCAGATTTTGTTTTTTAAGGAACTTGATTTACCACTAAAAGAAATTAAAGAAATCATAACTAGCCCGTACTTTGATAGGATGAAAGCGCTAGAAAGTCATAAGGAGCTAATTATTTTGAAAAGAGATAGATTAAATGGTTTAATAGAGCTTATAAATAAAACCTTAAAAGGAGAGAACGGGATGAGTTTTAAAGAATTTGATATGACTGAGTATTATAATGTTTTAGAAGAATTTAAGACAGAACACGAGGATAGGGTAATTAAAATATATGGTAGTATAGATAGATTTAATGAGCATATTGAAAAATTTAAGTCTAAGGAAACTGAGATTGCTAAAGAAGCTATAAAGCATTATGGAAGTATAAAAAAATTCACTGAAGCTATAAAGAAAAATTTAAATAGTGATGCAATAATTAAAGCAGAGCAAATTGATAAGTTTAAAAAAGATTGTTTTTATGAAAGACATTCTAAACTAAAAGAACTATATAAGAAACTTACGGCTGATTTAAGCAAAGATCCTTCTTCAAAGGGAATCCAGCAAGTTGCCAGTGAAATAACTAATATAGCTAAAAGAGATTATGAGGCTTTTAAAGGTGAACTCGGGGATTATTATTGGCTTACTATGGTACGACTATATTTGAATAATTACCCTAAGGAACTAGAAAAATATGATAAGGAAAATGGCGGAGTTGGCATGGCGTGGATAGATGAAAGATATGGAGAGGGTGCTTCTAAGTTTATTGGAAAGGCTTTGAAAATTTATTTAGGTGATTATGAACCTGAAATAGAGAAATTATATAAAAAACTTACAGAGAATTTAAGCAAGAATCCTACTTCAAAGGAAATTCAACAAATTGTTTCTCAAATAGCAAAGGAAAATCAAAGGCAAAATAAAATATTAAAGGTAGATGATGGCGATAATTTCTTTGGGTATATGTCAGAGTTTTATTTATCAAGAACTACTTTTATAAAATCAACAGATAAAAAGTATGGAAATGGTGCGTCAAAATTTATTGGAGAAGCCTTTAAATTTTATTCGAAGAATAGTAGATAATGAGTGGCAGTAGATAGTTTGATTAAAAAACTAGCTACTGTCATTTATTTTAATTTAAACTTGTTAATAATGAGTATTTATTATGTTATAATTATAAAGAATTATGCCTATATAATATGAAGAATGGTGGGAATAATAAAAAATGATTCTTTCGGGTAAAAAAATAAAAGAACAGCTAGGAAAAGAAATAATAATAAAACCTTATAATGAAAAACAGCTTAATCCAAACAGCTATAACTTAAAATTGCACAACGAACTTCTTGTTTATGATGAAGAAGTTTTAGATATGAAAAAGGAGAATAAAGCACATAAAATTATAATTCCTAAAGAGGGAATTATGCTTGAGCCTAGAAAATTATATCTTGGAAGAACTGTAGAGTATACAGAAACAGATAAATATGTTCCTATGCTTGAAGGAAGGTCATCAGTTGGAAGACTAGGGCTTTTCATTCATGTTACAGCTGGGTTTGGTGATGTTGGATTTAAGGGATACTGGACACTTGAAATATTCTGCGTTCAGCCTATAAGAATTTATCCTGATGTTGAACTATGTCAGATTTATTACCATGATTTAGATGGAGAATATGATAAGTATTCTAGCGGTAAATATCAGAATAATAAAGGCATTCAGCCAAGCTTACTTTATAAAGATTTTGAAAAATAATATGAAGGATATAGTATAATAATTAGGGTGGTATATTATGAATAATGAAATCATTAAATCATTAAAATATGAAGATATGTATGGTGAATTTTATTCTGATAAAAATTCAAAATCTCTTACTATCACATTTCCAGGAATAAATTATGACCATAACAAACCTCTTCTCTATTATGCAAGAAAAGTAGCTCTACAGAATTGTAATGACGTTTTATGCATAAATTATAAGAATGTAATTTCGTGGGGGGACATAGGTGCAAAGAAAATTGAAGACGTATCCATTGAAATTGCTGATATAATAAATAGAAGTATAAGAAGAGAGTATGATTGTATTTACTTTGTTGGAAAAAGTGTTGGAACGGAAATAGCAGGATGTACATCGGAAAAATTAAAATTAAATAATATTAAGTTCTTTTATCTGACACCTATTGATGAAACTTTAAAATACATAATTGACAGGGAGTGTACTGTAATATCAGGTACCAGTGATGAATTTCTAAAAAGAGAATGTGTAGATGAAATTAAGAAAAATAGTAATGTGAATTTAATGTTATTTGAAAAGGCAAATCATTCACTTGAGATAAAAGATAATATTATAAGAAGTCTTAAAATACTAGAAAGAGTAGTAGAAGAGTATATTGATTTTTTAAAATAGGAGGATTAGTGATGGAAAAATATAAGCAAGAATTTATAGAATTTATGGTGGAGAGTAACGTACTTACTTTTGGTGACTTTATAACTAAAAGTGGAAGAAGAACTCCATTTTTTATAAATACGGGAAATTATCAAACTGGTAGAGAACTAAATAAATTATCAAAATTTTATGCGAAAGCTATATATGATAATTTTGGTGATGACTTTGATATTCTATTTGGACCTGCATATAAGGGCATTCCACTAAGTGTTTCAGTAGCTATGGCTCTTGATACTGAATATGGAATTAACGCATCATATTGTTCTAACAGGAAGGAAGTTAAAGATCACGGGGACAAGGGAATACTTCTTGGTTCAAAGCTTAAAGATGAGGATAGAGTTATAATAGTAGAAGATGTTACTACGGCTGGAACTTCGGTTTATGAAACTATGCCTATCTTGAAATCACAGGCAGATGTTGATGTAAAAGGACTTATAATATCTGTTGATAGAATGGAAAGAGGAAAGGGAGAAAAATCTGCTTTAACTGAGCTTAAAGAGAAATTTGGCTTCAAGACATGTTCAATTGTTACCATGGCAGAGGTCGTAGAGTATCTTTATAACAGGAAGGTAAACGGTAAAGTTTTAATTAATAATGAAATGAAAGAGAAAATAGAAAATTACTACAAAGAATACGGAATAGTAAATGAATAATATTATATGAGATTAAATAAAAGTCATATCTAAATAAGATTTTATGGCTTAATTTTGAAAAGACTTAGAAATTCAATGATGATATATTGAAATTTCTAAGTCTTTTTATTATTTAAAAGTGATTTTTAGGATTTATGATATGAAATAATATTAATTGAAGTTAATTATTTATTTTTCATATACATGATGAAGTAGCTTATGAGCAAGGCCTTCACCTGGTTTTCCAAAGTAGCTATCATACATCTTTATTATAGCTGGATTTTCATGTGATTTTCTCTTTGGAAGATTTTTATCTTGGTTATATAACACAGAAGCTCTCAATGTTTTATAATCAATCTTTTCTCTATCTATTGCACTTATATGAGGTTGACCTCCGCCATTTACACAGCCTCCAGGACAAGCCATAACTTCTATAAAATGATATTGCTTTTCATCCATTCTTCCTGATTTCATAAACTCAAAGAAGTTAGCAGCACCGTTTATAACGGCAACATTATATTTGTTTTGAGCTATCTCAACTTCAGCTTCTTTAATGCCATTAAGACCTCTTACTTCAGTGTAATCAACATCATGGAGATCTTTGTTTTCTGCAAAATCTTTGGCTGTCCTTAATGCAGCTTCCATAACTCCACCAGTCGCACCAAAGATAGTTCCAGCTCCACTGTAAGTTCCCATAGCAGGATCAACTTCACTGTCTTCAAGATCAGCAAACTTAATTTTGGCATCTTTTATCATTTTAGCGAGTTCTCTTGTAGTTAAGGATGCATCGATGTCCCTCAAACCATTAGTCTCCATGGAAGGTAAATCTGCCTCGTACTTTTTATCATTGCATGGCATAATAGTAACAGTATAAACATCTTCTGGAGCAATTCCAGATACTGAAGGATAATATGTTTTAGTGGCAGTTCCAAATATTTGTTGTGGAGATTTTGCTGATGAAAGATTACCTAAAAGTTCAGGATAATAATTCTGAGCTAATCTTACCCATGCAGGGCAACATGACGTAAACATAGGGAATGGACCGCCCTTTTTAACTCTTTGAAGAAGTTCAGTTGCTTCTTCCATTATAGTCATGTCTGCACCAAAGTTTATATCAAATATTTTATCAAATCCAAGTGCTCTAAGAGCTGTATATAATTTTCCAGTTACATCTTTTCCCATGCCCATGTTGAATAATTCACCCATTGCAGTTCTTACAGAAGGTGCCATTGCAACAATTACGTGTTTTTTAGGATCGGCAAGTGCAGCCTTTACCTTTTCTATATGAGGCTGTTCTCTTAAAGCTGCAACAGGACATGCAGCAACACATTGACCACATAATAAACATTTTGAATCATCAAAAGATATATCATCAACAGTTCCAACAGCCCTTTGTCCATCTTTTTTTATGAATTGAATTGCAGAGGTGCCTGAATACTTTTTACAAGCAGCAACGCATCTTCCACATAATACACATTTTGTTCTGTCTATTATGATAGCCTTACTTCTATCGTCAACAAAAGGTGTTTTATCCTGTGGTAAGAAAGGTTTTGAAGCTCTTGCTTTTGTTTTTATAACAAGTTTAAGAAATTCACAATTTTCTCTTCTAGGACATTTACCACATTTAAATTCATGTTTATCGAGGAGCATTGAGACTCTCTTTTTTATCCTCTCTTTCACTTCATCGGATTCTGTATTTATAACCATTCCATCTTCAACTTTACAAACACAAGCAGCTCGGAATCCTTTGCCTTCTACTTGAACCATACAGACTCCACATTTTCCGAAATTACCGCAATCTTTTAAAAAGCATAGTGTAGGAATATCAACATTATTTTCTCTTGCTAATTCAAGAATAGTAATGTCTTTATCCGTTTGTACTTCCTTGCCATTTAAGATTATTGTTTTCATGATTATCCTCCCAATATTAGATTGTATATTAAAAATTAATATTAAATAACTTTGTTAAAAAATTCACGTTGTAAGACAGTAATTCATATCACATACAAATATAATTATATCATAATTAATTGTAGTCTAAAATATTTAAATAGCTTTATTTTATCAAATAAAAAAATATTATATTTATAAATATTTTCATGCAGTGTAATAATATGTTATAATTGTAACAAAAAGTACAAGGAGGGACACATAATGAAAAAATCAAAAAAAGTCTTAGCTATTATGTTAGCTGCTTCACTTACTTTCACGTTAAGCAATTTTAGTGTATATGCAAAAGCTAATGATAATAGTTCTGTAATAGCACAAGATCAACAAATGCTGAATCAGCATAAAGGACAACTGGACAAGCTTTATAATTCATTTTCTCCAGAAAACACAAAGGTTATTAGAGATTATAAAGATAAAAAGGGGGTTCAATATTTTAAAACTAGTAACCTAAGTAAATCAAGTACAAGTTTTGGAGAATATCCAACAAGAACTGGAGTAATACTCGTTACAAAAGGTCAAAGTATATTAGGAGCCCATGTTGGACATGCTGGCATAGTGTTAACAGCATCAACAACAGTAGAATCAGAAAATGTAGGCGGTGTTCAAAGGTTACCGAATACATGGAAAAGCAGATATTCTACTGTAAAAGGAATTACTGTAAAAGGAACTACAGATACTCAAGATGAGCAAGCAGCACAGTGGTGTGATAAGCAAGTAGGTAAGCCATATAATTGGGACTTTTTCAATATTAATACAAGAGACAGATTTTATTGCTCTCAATTGGTATGGGCATCATATAAGGACTTATATGGAATAGATATAGACTCTAAAAAAACTATTGATCATGTAATACTTCCTCTTGATCTTCCAAATCAGGATAATGTGGATACGATTTATGCACAGTGGCAATAAAATTAAACTTGTATCATTAATACTTGCTATAATTCTAATAACAAGCTGTAGTAAGGTTTCAGAAAGCCCTCATAAGAAAAATTTTAAAAGCTCACGTAAAAGCATTTCTGTTAATAGTGAGAGGTTAGATATTAATAAATCTGAAATTGGAGTTATTGAATCATCTACTTTTAATGATGTTAGCTATATAAAATTTTATGATTCAAATAATGAAAACATATGTACTAGTAAGATTAATTGTACAGATGTGAATTCTGGATTTCTTTCTCCAGTGAGATATAAAAATAAGATATATACTAACTCCATAGGAGGGTATTCTAATAGAAGTAAAAAAGTTGTTGAGTTTAATATGAAAACTGGCAATTGTAATACGTATAATGTAGCAGAAGGAATTTTCTCGGTTGCAGCAAATGATGATTATATATTTACAACTAATAGTCCTCCTAAAGGTTCAATATTAACAAAATATAATATAAAAACAAGAAAAAAGGAAAAGATCTTAAAGGTAGAGGGACTTGTACAACATATTGCTTTGTATGGAAGTTACCTTTATACTTTTAGTGATTCTGATGATAGAGATGGCACAATAACTATAAATGTAATCGATCCTAATAAGTTTAATATTAACAAGGCGGTAAAAATAAAGTCTGATCAATCTGTTTTTGACAGTGTTATTTGTGGTGAAAATATATATTTTACTCACATGATGTCTCAGGATGGTAAAACTCCATCAAGTACTATTTCAGCCTTTGATATAAAGGATAATACTGTTAAGGATATAAAGCTTAATGAACCTTATCCAGACCATTTAAGGATATACAAAGACAAGCTGCTTATAAGTCACTATGATCCTGTAAACAACAATGGAAATAAGCTTACAGAATTAAATTTAAGTACTGGGCAGCAGAAGGTATATTCTTTTAAGCATAATTTAATGCAGCTAGAAGTTAAGGATAATAAGGTTTATATATGTGATAATAAAAATATGTACATCTATAATGCAGATGATTTCAAGCCTTTAAGTCAATTTAAAATTATGGATAGTAGAAAAGATTATAGAATTGATGGATTTTTTCTAGTTCATTAAGTATTTATCTATGGGAAGTAACAATATTTTGAGAACAGCTTAAATAAGTCTTATTTAAACTGTTCTCAAAAATTATTTAGTTCCTATTTTTTCTCCCATAAGTATCTTTGTTTCATGTCCGAGCTTCGTTTGCTCAAGGATATCATTATCTATTTTTATTGAATCCTTTTCGAAAAACAGAACTATTGTTGAGCCTCCGAATTTAAAGTAACCTTTTTCATCACCTTTTGAAACTTTAGTATTTTCGCTGTAAGTTTGTATTATGCTTCCAACACAAGTTGCTCCAACTTCTACATATAATATATCTTTGAAATTATCTGATTTTAATATGCTCCATTCTCTCTTGTTTTCACAAAATAATTTTTTTACCTTATTTAATGCAATAGGATTTACAGAGTAGTAAGAGCCTTTTATTTTATGAGTGTCACTACAGTAGCCGCTGTCTACAAAATGAAATCTGTGGTAATCTGTTGGACAGAGCCTTAAAATAATACATGTTCCATTTTCATATTTTGAACTTACTTTTTCATCTTTTATAAGTTCCTTTAAACTATAAGTTATGCCTTTAATTTGAACTAAGTTGTCTAAATCTATATTTTCATAAGCAACAAGCTTACCATCACCAGGTGAAATTAAAATATTAGGATCCTCATCATAAGGTCTTGCCCCTTTTGTTAGTTTTCTTGTGAAAAAATCATTAAAAGAAGTGAACTCTGATTCTTTTTTTACACATTCCGACATATTTATATCAAAATTTTGTATGAAACTTTTGATTTTAGCTTTGCTTCTTTTAGAATCACAAAATGAACCGTACATGCTTGAAAATGCCTTCTTCTTTACTATAGCTTCGAGAAAGCCCATGCCAATAGGTGATGAGTAAATCCACTTGAGATAATTTTCTCCTGCAACTTTTTCAATTTCGTATTGTTTTGTTTTTCGGTTATAATATTTAATCATTTTAAAAACCTCTCTACATACAAAATTAATAAATACCATACAATTATAAGCTCTAAAATGCAGTAATGTCAAAATAATTACTTGATGAAGTTACAGTATAATACTATAATTAAACTAGATAAATGTAATTAATAGCTTCTATATGCACATGTTCAGCGACTTAAGTTTTAAAGTATCAAGGTGTATGTATAAGCTAATTATTTGGATAAAAACACTATAAAGTCGAAATGTGGAGTGATTTTATGAACAAGACTAAAGATGCTATATTTAAGTCTGCACTTAGTGTGTTCTCTAAAAATGGGTACGATGGAGCTACAATGGATGAAATAGCTACAAGTGCTAAAGTTGCAAAGGGAACTCTGTATTATCATTTTAAAAGTAAGGAAGAAATTTTTAAATATGTAATTACGGAAGGTATGAATATTATAAAAGAAGAAATGAAAGATGAAGCAGATAAACAGAGCAATCCTGCAAGTAAATTAAAAGCTATATGTAGAGTTCAAATTGGAATGATATATAGAAATAGAGAATTTATTAAAGTTTTAATGAGCCAGCTTTGGGGTCAGGAATCAAGGCAGTTAGAATTAAGAAATGTTATAGGCGAGTACATAGAAATAATTGAAAAGTATCTTAAGGATGCTATGGAAATGGGTTACATAAAGAAAGGCGAAACTAAATTTATGTCATATACCTTTTTTGGTTTGCTATGTTCGGGTGCTATATATGATTTAATATATGATGGTAAAGAGAATATGGAGAACTTAGCTAATAATCTAACTAAATATGTTCTCAACGGAATAGAATTAGTATAAGAATAAAACCTCATGATATAAATAAATGAGGTTTTTTACATTTTATGCGAACGTATTATAGAAATAAGTAGCCAAAATCCCATTAAAGCAGCTATAAGGTAACCGGTTATACCTATTATTGAAATATTGTATATTTTAGGGCCTACATTTGAATGTAAAATTAAAGAAGAACTTATTATCATGGATGATATTATTATTCCGAGTATAAGCCTATTTATCATTTTACTAAGTTCGTTTATAGGTGTTTCTAAGTTTGTAAGGTTAAGCTGGAATTTTGCACGACCTCTCATTATGCTGTCACTTAAATCTATAAATTTTTTAGGAACCTTAGACGAAGTTTTTAAAAACATATAAGAATTAAAAAGCATTTCATACATATTAAAATCTTTGAAAATTTCACCTTTGTTTTGTTCTTTAACAAAGGGAATGGCAACATCTAAAAATGAAATATCAGGAGAAATTTTGGCAATAACCCCTTCTATTATTACAAAAGCTCTCACTAAAATAATTAAATCCTTAGGCATACGCACGTTGTTTTTCTTTGAGCATTCAAATACTTCTTGAATTAGCTCAGATATTTTTATATTTTCAAGAGAAGTTGAAAGGTAGCTTGCAAAAATATAATCTATGTCTTCATAAAGTTCATTTCTATCAACGTATCCAGTTTTTATTCCTATGGACATAATTACGGATATAAGTTTATTTATATTCTGATAAGATATTGCAATAATTATATCGTTAAGTGCACTTTTAAGACTTTTATTTAAGTGACCCATAATACCAAAATCTATATAGCATATTTTTGTGTCACGTACCAGTATATTTCCTGGGTGGGGATCTCCATGAAAAAAACCATCTTGAAAAACCTGTTTAAAGAATGATAGAGCAAGCTTTTTACCAAGGTCATCCATGTCGTAACCATCATGCTTAAGCGCCTTAGTATCTGTTATTTTAAAGCCGTTTATTTTTTCCATAGTTATAATATGTTGCGAAGATAAATTCTTTAATATGTATGGACATGTAACAAAAGCTACATCTTTATTCAGTTTTTTAAAAAGCTCTATGTTTTTAGCTTCATTTTTAAAATCCAGTTCCAATTCCGTTGAAGTCATTAATTCTTCAATAGCTTCTTTTGGATCTATTAAGGCATCAGAAAATTTAGCTTTTGTTAGACTTGCTATTTTATATAATATTGAAAGATCCAGTTTCATTTTTTCTTCTATACCGTGCCTTTGAACCTTTACAATTACGTTTCTACCATCTTTTAAAGTGGCTTCATGAGCTTGAGCAATGGAGGCACATGCAAGTGGTTTTTCATTAAAGTGGGAAAATAAATCGCTAGTTGATTTATTAAATTCTTTTTTGAAAGTTTTTTGTATGTTTTCAAAAGATTCTTCTGGAGCTTTATCTTGCAGCTTTGAAAGTTCCTTTATGTATTCAGGAGAAACTAAATCTGGACGCGTGCTGAGAATCTGACCTATTTTAATAAATGTTGGTCCAAGCTCTTCAAATGCTTTTCTGAGGTTTTCAGGTGAATTTTTGGAATTATTGAGTTTAGAGTCCACAATGTATCCAAAGCCATAAAAAGCAAGTACTTTAACTATTTGCCTGAATCTTTGTACGGATTTCTTCATGATAATAACCTCTTTTCAGAAAGATAAAAAGCCCTAACAAGGGTTAGGGCTTCCTAATATACTAAATTATTGAACTTTATCTTCTAGTTTAGCAACCCTGTCTTTTAAATCAGTTATTTCAGCTTTTAAGCCTGCAGTATAAGCTTCTAAAAGGTCAGAGATATCTTGCTTAGAAACAGGTTTTACTTTTTCGCTTACTTTTTCACCTTTTTCTTTTATATTCTTTTTAAGTTCTTGTGAGAGTTCTTTTCCTTCATCAAGTGTTATTTTACCCTTTTCAACCATTCCATCAATTAGCTTTGAGCCTTTTTCGTAAGTATAGGCGGCTGAACCTAAGCCTGCAAGAAGAACCTTTTTTAATTCGTCTACCATTAAGATCATCTCCCTTACATAGTTTATACTATCATCATAGCAAAATGCTTAAGATTTGTAAATTAAAAATATCTAATTTATCAGAATTTAGGAAACATTACAAAAGATATGATATTACTAAAATATATAATAAGCTTATGGTGACAATAGTTAAACTTTATTTGAAATCTTATATATAATATGTAGTTAAAATAAAGTTAAGTAATTCTAAAACATAAATTTTAATAATAATTGCTGTAAAAATTTTTTTAGTATCTACATTATATATTGACATAAAACCGTTTTAGTAATAAAATAATAACTTGTAGTGGAACAATTTAATATGCGCTCGTAGCTCAGTAGGATAGAGCAGCGGTTTCCTAAACCGCGTGCCGGAGGTTCGACTCCTCTCGTGCGCACCAGTGATAAATCTTGTAATATCAACGTATTACAGGATTTTTTATTTTTTCAGAAATGCGGGTAAAATACTGAATTGGAGACTATTTGGAGACTACTTATATAAAAAATGAGTTAATAAGAATGTAAATTACACTAAAAGTAAGTAAAAATTAAACTTCTTTTTTTGTATCATTTTCATTATTAAATAATTTTTCTAATTTATCTGCTGCTGATCTATCTGCTCTTTGTAAACTATGTGAATATATATCAGTAGTGGTAGAGGTACGTGCATGACCTAGCCTTTTACTGACAGTTGTAACATCTATACCTTGGTTTATTAATATGGTTGCGCTTGTGTGCCTTAAACCATGAAAATTAACATTGTCCAGTAGGTATTTTACTTTATCATCTTTGGATGTATTGCTATCTTTCATAATGGCTTCATTGTGATTTTTTATAAATTTATGGAACCATGAACTTATAGTACCTGGATAGATTGGTTTTCCATCTCTAGTTGTGAAGATATTATCATATTCATCATGCCATAAGTTCCCTAATTTTGCCTTTTCTCCGTTTTGCCATACTTTGTATTGCCTTAAGAGGCTTATAACTGTTTTAGGTACGGATATTATTCTGTTACTTGTTTCATTTTTAGTTGATTTTTCAAAAGTTCCTTTGCCGGTAACGTGCTGCAGTGATTCATCAATTCGTATAAGCATATTATCAAAGTCAACATCATTCCATTTTAAACCTGCAAGTTCTCCAAGTCTCATACCTCCATATATATCTAAATAAATCGCAAGTCTATATTTTAATGGCTGATTTTCCATTAATTCGAGTATGTATTCAGTTTGTTCTATATCGAAATGCCTTGCTTCTTTCTTTTCTACTTTTGGAGCTTTAACACGTGAAGCAGGGTTATTTAATATGAATTGCCACTGTACTGCACACGTAAGAATACTTGATATAAGTCTATGATGATGTAATATAGTTCTTTCAGATAAGCCACCATGTTTTCCGTCTGCTCTTATTCCATCTTCACGTAAATTATTATAGAATTCCACTAAATGGGTAGGTTGAAGTTTGTTGAGTTTTATATGCCCTAATGCGGGTATAATACGGGTTCTTAATAGTTCCTTATATCTAAATAAAGTTTTTGGTGCAAGTTCCGGCTCTGCATAGTCTTTTAACCATTTGTCTATAAATTCCTCAAAGGTTATTTTACCGGCATCAAGATACAATCCTTTCTTAACTTCATTTTCAAATAATACAAACTGTTTTCGCGCTTCTTCTAGCTGTTTATTAGGCTTTATATGTGAGAGGTCTATTGTTTTATACTTCCTAATCTTTTTACCTTGTTTATCATAGCCGCAGGACACAGTAAGTCTATATGAGTTTTTACCACGCTTTTGTATAGCTGCCATATGATATTCTCCTTTCGTAATATTATTTGTAGGTATTGTGTAAATCATCATAGTAACTACAAGGGTATACCCTATATGGTATATTCCTTAAGGTGCTTGAAATTACAAGCAGGGTTTGACATTGATGTCGAGGGTGCGGCAAATTTGACGCAGGAGTACATTTGAAACGCTACCCTTTTATTATTTTATATATTCGCCATTGATGGCTAATTCGTTCATTATGCAGTAGGAACGGTTTTCAACATTCATGTATAAAACTAAGGCAATGAGGTTATTTCCTTTAAAAGAAATAATACCTTAAGGGTATGTGTAAAATGCACGTAGTTTAAGTATGTGAATAATGTTCAGATACTTAATATTGATTGCAGGTAAGTAAATAATATTGACCTAGCTTAATGTATGAAATTCGTACTTTAAGGTTAATAACTAATAGTAAGATGGCTTAAATATGCTGATTATCATCTTTATTTTCGTTAGATAATTCAACTTCTCTATGTGTTATAGAATTTGGAAATGCTTTTATCCAAGTTACTAGGCTATCAATTTCTTTTTCCAACTCCTGTTTTAAAAACAATTCTTTGATATCACTATTAGAAAGTGGATCTTTTCTATTTTTATAAATTTTTGAATAAGATTCCTCTATATTTGACCATGTGCATTTTAGATTACTTAAAGAATTAATCAAATTTTTATATTTAAGTAACAATTCAAAAAAATGTTCTCGTATACAAATTGTTTCTATACTATTGAATGATCTATCTTCACTCCATTTCATTACGGCATTAAAGTATGTGTTTGAAAGAGAAGATGCTCTGCTATATTCATCATTTAACCCAAGTAAATCATTAATTGTAACATCAAGTTTATTTGCTAGTTCATTTAAAATATCTACAGATGGAGTTACTGTATTACTTTCGTATTTTCTAATTGAGCTTTCACTTTTGTGTATTAGCTTGCCAAGTTCGGGTTGAGTTAAGCCTTTTTTATTTCTATAAATTTTAATATTTTCGCCTATTGACAATGTAATCACCTCGAAATACATATTATCACACCGGTAATATTATTACAACTTTTTGTAAAATAGTATTGACAACGGTAATATAATTGTCGTAATATATAAATAACAGGTAATAAAATTACCGGAAAGGCAGAGATATAAAAAATGAATGTAAAAATAGCAAGAATAAAGAAAGGATTAACTCAAAAGCAATTAAGAGAAATTGTAAATATTTCGCCTAATAAATTGGTTCAAATCGAAAAAGGCAACTATTCTAATGTTACTTATGACCAAATGGTAAAGATAGCAAAAGCACTTGATTCAACACCGCAGAAGTTATTTTTCGAGGATTAAATATTTAGCCAATCCAAAATTGGATCAGGGAAAATATTCACATCTAAAAATATCTATATGACAGCCACAGGAAGGCATAGAAAGAGTGTCAATGCTCTAATTATTAATTACTATTATTACGTGTTACTTGACTATAAGTAATGTTGGAATTTTGTTTTAGAAAGGAATTTAAGTTATGGAAAATAAAATAAAAATTTTTAAAAATGATTTGTTTGAAATTGGAGTAAAACTTGATAATGATGAATGGGTATTTGATGTTGAAAAGGTTGCTTTAAGTTTAGGAATAACCACCGTTGCCAAAAGTGGCAACGTATGTGTGAGATGGTCAAGGGTCAATAAATATTTAAGTTCATCCCCACAAGTGGGTACATTAAAAAAAGGTGATTTTATTCCAGAACCAGCAGTATACAAATTGGCATTTAAAGCAAGTAATGAACTTGCAGAACAATTTCAAGATTGGTTGGCAGTTGATGTATTACCTAAAATAAATCATACAGGAGGCTATGTTAACAATGATGATCTATTTGTAGAAACATATTTACCTTTTGCTGATGAAAATACAAGACTTGTTTTTAAAAATACTCTTAGTACGGTGAGAAAACAAAATCAAATTATATCATTACAAAAATCCACTATAGATAGTCAAGGAAAGCAGATAGAGCATAAAGATGATGTAATAGGCGGTTTAGTTGATAAAATAACATTGGCAGAAAAAAGACAAGTATTAAATAGGGTTGTTAGATACAAAGGTGCTGATTTTCAAAAAAGATGGAGAGAATTATACAGGCAGTTTGAAATGAAATATCATTTGAATTTAAATAATAGTTTAGAAAAATACAATTCTACTCACAAACCCAAATTAAAAAATAAAGTGGATTATATTGATAAGGTTATGAGTAAAATACCAGAACTTTACGAAATAGCTTGTAAATTATATGAAGATGATGTTAAAGAATTGGCTGAAAATTTATATTCATTATGTAAAGAAGCTTAATTTATAAAATTAGATTTGGAGGTATTTTATGGATAAATTAATAAACAGTAAAGCTATAGAAAATTCAATAAATAGAAAGACGAATGAAATTGAAATTAAAGAATTTATAAATAAAAATAAGAAACTTGATAATTATTTGAAAAAGCTAGGATTTAAATTGTGCATAACTAAAAATCATGAGTGTAGAGTTGTAGGAAAAGATGTTGATTTAAGTTTGGAGTTATTTTTAGCAATTACTTTACAGCAATAAGGGGGTGTTTGATACAAAGGTTTATGTAATGCGTCTGTTGGAGTTACAGAAGCTGAATACAAGGTTATTGAAAAAGAAATATAAAGGAGATTTATAGAAATGGCTAAAAAGGCATATATGAAAGAAGCAGCAAAGGAATTAGGATTAACAGAATATCAATTAAGGAGACGAGCTAAAGAACATAGAATACCATTTTTAATGAGTGGATCAAGATATATATTTGATGTTGAACTTTGCAAGGAATTTTTGAGAAATGAAGCTTTAAAAAACGTTAAACAGGATGCTGACACAAAGCAATATGGTGTACTTAGAAAGATTGAATGAGATTAAGACCTGTAGATCACTTAAATAAAATTAATGAGTTGGTGGTAACATGCAGAGACAAGGATTTACATTTATATATAATAACTTGTTGGATAATAAGAATTTAAGTATCCAGGAACAGAGTTTATTAATAGCAGTATTAAGTTACTATGATGAAGATAAAGGCTATTCTAGTCCAAACTATAGGCAGTTAATACAGCGTAGTAAGATACGAAAAGACAATACCATAATAAAGACTATAAAGTCATTGATAAATAAAGGATTTATACGTAAGGAAACCGTAAAAGGGAAAGGCTGCAAGTATTATATTTCAAACAATATTATAGTAACACCACAAAAGGAGTACCACCACAAAAGGGGTAACACCGTTAAAGGGGTAACCCCAATTAAGGTGAAGGATAAACAGGATATATATTCAGAGGTTTTTAATTACTGGAATGATAAAGGAATAACTAAGGCTTCAAGCTTAAATACTCCAATTAAGAAGGGCATTGATAAGATGTTGAAGCTAATAACACTGGAAGATATAAAAAGGGCAATAGACACTTATTCTGTGATGTATGAAGCAGATAAATATAAGGCTCAATATAGACTAACGGACTTTCTAAATAGGAAAGATAGAACTACCAAGAAGCCATTATTATTTAAGTTTATAAAAGATAGCGTAAGTTCCACAAATGCAAAGGTGGTTGAAATAGATGGGGAAAAAGACAACACATGAAAGCTTTGAAACAAAAGGAAATAGTAATTTTGCAGCTATGTATTTCGATATGTTAAATTCGGAAGCATGGAAAGCATTAAAAGGAAATTCCATCAAGGTATATATGTTTATGCGTAGTAAATACAAAAGAAAGATAGTTAATGGACAAGTTATAAGCACCAATAGGGATAATATAAGTATTTCCTATAAAGATACTAGATTAGGTCAAAAAGCCTTTGAAAAAGCAATTGATGAACTCATTGCAAGTGGGTTCATCAAGGTTATTGAATATAAGCCACAAGGCGGCTTTAAGAAAATAATCATATACGGTTTTAATGACCAATGGAAATATTATAACACACCTAAGTTTCAGATTAAAGATGAATGGAAAAGAATGTGTAATAGAAAGGTACTTTAAAATAATCACTATATGCTTTTTGACTATCGCGCCATATGCTTTTTGACTATCGGTAGCAAGATGTAAAAATTTCCCCATATTCTTTTTAACTATCGGGAAAAACCTAAACAAACGTAGTTATACCAATGCTTCAATGCTGTTTTTACTTACTATTTCCCGATTATTTCCCCCATATGCTTTTTGACTACCCTTATATATATATACCATATACTTAATTTCTGGGACAGGCTATTAATATATAACTAATTAGAAAAAGACTATCAAGATAACAGATAAATGAGAAGGTGGTAACAACAACTACCATTAGACACTGGATATTATAGATTTACTAATAGAAAAATAATGATTATAGGAGGGTTGGTAATGAACAATTTAAATATGAATGTTAAGCCTTATAAATTTAAGTATGATGGTCAAAAGTTTTTACTTATAGAAACTGAATTAGGTTCTAATTCGGGATTTAGATTAAAGAAAGATGGCATTGTATGTATTTGCATAAATAGAAGGTTGCCAAGCAGAAAAAGAAAATTATTATTTCATAGATGTGTTAAAAATAGGAATTTGGAAAATATTGATATAGGTTCATGTATTGGTGCAGAGCTGCAATTATATAGGGGAGTGATGGTATGGTAATGGAACAATGAAATGTAATATTAAATCCAATAAAGCACTACTTGAATTATTAGATACACAATCAAAGGTTAATGAGACAGGAGGAATTAACATGAGTGAAACATTAAAGAATAACACTGATGAAGACGTACACAGTGGAGCTGATGGATTAAAAAAAGAAAATGAACATTTAAAACATATAATGGAATTAATTTTAAAAGAAAGTCAGAAAACTATAGATACCGTAAAAGAACAGGGGAATACAGTTACTAGGGATATTCCTCCTATAGATAAAAAGCTTTCCAAGATTCTAAAAGAACAAATATACCCGAAAAATAATATTCTTGATACTTTGATTAGCATTTTTAATACAGAGTACAATAAAAGGCAACGAAAGTGCGGCGGTGTTTTATCAACTATTGTTGATTGTTACCAATATGGAGTTGTCATGGGAAAAAGACAGGAGAGAGCAAAACATAAAACTAAGGCTAGAAAATAAGGATTTAAAGACAATATTAGCATTAATTAAAGTAAAGGTTATTGAATTTATAAAGTGAGGTAATGAGCGATTGATTAAGCTAAAAGTATTATATTTAAACAATCAAGAAGAAGAACAGTTCATTAGAGTGCTTAAAGACAAGTTTAATATATTGAAAATATCAAAAGAGTATAGAAATCAAGGCACATATAAGAGAGTGCATGTAGAAATTGAAAAAAAATAAGCTTACCCAAACAAGTAAGCCTATAACCTCGACACTTATAAGTTTACTTTGTTTTAAGCTAAAAATCAAGGTGATAATATGAGTATTTATATATTTATGGCATATATAGACTACTGCAAAGAGCATAATAAGCAGCCACAGCGTAAAGAGCTGCTGAAATGGAAGAAAAAATATAATAATCGTTAGGAGGATTTATAAATGTTAAAAATAGAGTTGGAACTTTTATTTGGAGATGTATTAGATAATAAAGAAATATGGTACTGTCATGATGAAAGAACAAACAAGTTTTATAAAAGAACTATTGCTAAAATAGATGATGATGTTACTGAAATTATAGACGAAGTTTCGGAAGAACAAGTTGAAAATTATATGTATCAAAATAAGGACAAACTTTTAAAGATAATGAATATACAATAGTCTATGGTGGTGATAATTTGTATTGTGTTATTCAAAAGATAGAAAATAAAAAGCCTAATAAGTATGGAGGAAATAAAAAGTTAGAAGTAGGTACATTTACGTGGCATATAGATGATGGTAAGCCTGCTACTAAATATACGTATAATTTCACTGGAAAGTTTGAAAGAACTATAAAGACAGCTTACAGGATCAGTATTCATAAAAGTTATAGGGAAAATGGCAAGGTTAAGAAAAAGCAATGGGTATTATGTACCATGAGCTATTATGATTTAGTAGAGTGGGATTTATATAATTGTGCAGATAGTAAAATAACAAAGGTTTCAGAGGAAATTGGTGTAAGTGTTGATGATATATACAATATGGTATGTGAAAAGTTAAATCCTATTATTGAGACAGTAACAAAGGAATATGAAGGCACAGAAGAGTATAAGACCAAGGTTAAACATAATAAGATAATAGCGAAGTACACAGAAGCTAAAACCAAGTTTGAAAACAAGTATGGTGAAGATACCTATGACTATTGCTATGATGTATTTGGAACATTGAGAAATGAGGAATATTTAAATCAATTAAAAGCGGGTTGGGACAAGAAGCAGCAGTATGAAAGTAGTTATTATGATAATTTTAAAAATAACTACAGTAATTATGATTTTAGTGGTTATTTTAGTTCAAAGAATAGTAACTACACAGATGATGAAAAAAGTAAACTTAAAAAGATATATAAAGTACTGGCTATGAAATTTCATCCCGATTTAAATAATGGTGACAGTGAAATGATGAAATTAGTCAATAAGCTTAAAGAAGAATGGGGAATATAAATGTAGTTATTATGAAAAGTTACATAGTAACTACGCTAAACCGTTGATATAACTGGCATTAGACATAAATTTATGATATAATATAAATATAAAAATAAATATTAAAGTACTGCACTCAATGAGTGTAAGGCATTAGAAATAATGACCGTAGGAAATATATCATAAACCTTTTATTTAAGGTTTTGAATGTGTTCCTGCGGTCTTTTTATTTGCCTAAAAGTTGGAGGTAGGTAAGTTGGAAGATAAAGCAAAACAGGCTAGAAATGATTATATGAAGAAGTGGAGGGAACGGAACAAAGACAAAGTAAAGGCAGCACAGGAGAGATACTGGAATAAGAAAGCAACGCAAGATGTTAAGTAATATCAATAAAGGAGCGTGAGATAAATTGTGGGTATGATGTCAGACACAAAGTATTATGAAATTTGTGTTCAGCATAAATTTAGAAATATCTTAGATCTTAAGCATTTAAGAATAAGAAAATTAAAAATAAAAGGAGAAAAACTATGGTCAAAATGCAAACGTCAAGTATAGAAAAAATAATAGCCAAGAATGAGTTTTATAGAAATGTATTTAGTATGAGTATGAAAAATGAGTTTTCATATGGCACGATAAAAAATCTTAATATTGATACAGATACTACAAAAAAAATACTACCTGTAGAAATAGAAAAAGATATTTTAATGGAACCACTAGAGAATAGTTTAATAAAGACATATGCTACAGTAAGTAGTAAAGTTGGGCTTGAAGTACCTATAATATCAATACAATTAAACGGTGCGGATTATATAGAGGATAAGGGTGTATTACAAGAAATTCAAGCAACAGGTAATTCAGTAGCATTTGGAAGGTATAGGGACTATGTAGGTATTGCAGTATCAGACACTATTTATATTGGTTCAAGAGACTATTTTGTTAATACTATTGAAAATTTATTACATACTGCAGTTGATGCTGTGGAATTAAAAAATATATTTTCATTAACTCCAAGTGTGGATCATATGAGTTTTTATAAGTGCGGGATAACAGAGAAACAAGGCAATAATATATATCAAGCGTTAAAGGCTGCTGTATTAGACTTGCCTAAAGCGATTAGAAGCAATGCAAAGATAGTTATGAATAGTAGTGACTACTTAACATTAGTTGAACAGTTGGCAAGCATGGGCATATCAAATGTACCATTTAAACAAGAGATAATCATTGAAGAGAACTGTTTAAGTCCAGTAGTAGGAGACTTAAGTTATCTGCATATAAACTATGATGGTGAGGTTAACTATGATGTGTCAAAGGATACAAAGACAGGAATATATTATTTTACATTAGATTTCTATAGCGATATTCAAATTAAACTTAAATCTGCATTTAGAATAGCTTCTGTAAGTTAGTAGTAGGAAGGAGTAAATTTAAAATGAATGTAGAATCACTGAAAATGAAAGTGTTAGATATTGGAGAAACGTTAATAAACTTGCAGGAAGATATAGCTGATGGAACGGAAACCAATACAGGAACTGAACTTGTGTATAAGGTTTGTCAAGAGAGAGAAATAAATTATAGGTTTCAATTATTAATGGATATACTTGATGAGCATAGGTATAAAATAAGATAAGTTTAAAGTAAGGTAAATTTTATTAGCCCCCCCTATGCCAAAAGATTGAAGGTATGTGAGGGAGACCGGTGTCAACACATTCCTCCCCAATAAATTCGCTTATCAATTTTTTTTGACCACCTCAAAATTGCCTTTGAGGTGGCTGTTTTACTAGGTTTTAATAATAGATGTGGGGTGCGAAATATGCAAAAAATTCATAAAAGGCGTGAGATTTTAAAAACATGACTAAGAAAGATTTAAAAAAATACTTTGAGAATAAAAAGGATCTGCAAAAGTTAGAGGAAGAATGTAGTAAGATGGACAGCAATAGTATTGAATACATGGAGAAAGAATGCAGAATTTACGAACTTCAAGACCTTGTATTGGATATAGATGTTGTAATAGATTACCTAAATAAAGATGAAAAGAAACTTATATATCTGAAATTTGTTAAAAAAGTAAGCAATAAAGAATTAAGTTTTTTATATAAATTTGATGCCAGTACAATAGGCAGGAAGATAAACAAAATAGTTAATAAAATAGGTGATTATGTATGCAAAACGAAGGTTTAGTGCAATTATACCAACAAGGAGATAAACAAGCATTAAGTAAGCTAGTGGAGCAGAATAAGGGCATAGTTTATAAGCTTGCTAATAAGTTTTATACAGAGAAAACAAATTCTATTGATATAGAGGATTTACAGCAAGAGGGATTTATAGGGCTTATCACTGCTGCTGATAAATATAAGTTTGATATTGAACACCCTTGTAAATTCATTACATACGCAGTTTATAGGATATATCAGAGAATGAGTGGTTTTATTAATGCTAGAAATACAAATGAGGAAATAAGCATAAATATGCCAGTTGGTGATGATGATAAGGCGGAATTAGTTGATACAATAAAGGATCAAGAGAATAGTTATGAAAATATAGAAGATAAATTATATTGTAAGCAGCTTAGAAAAGAACTTGAAGAAGTTATGAATAAATATAATACTCTCACTGAACGTGAAATATTAAAGCTTCATTATGGGTGGGATAATAATAAGTGCATGATATTAAAGGACATAGCATTAGTTTTAGGAATTAATCCAGGAAGTGTTAAAGGGTTAGAATACAAAGCAATGGGGAAGTTAAGGCGGACATCATGGGGGCAGGAGAAGGCTAAAGAGTACTATAAAGATAGGTTTATTAATTGCAATTATAGCATTGATGAAAAAATAAGAGAGCTAGATTTCAAACAGAAGTATTTAAATAGTAGGATAATAAAGAACAAAATTAAAATACATTGTTTTTAATATAGGGTAAGTATTAAGGGAGGATCGCCAATGGTATTAACTGAAAATGAAGCTTGGTTGTTAGCACGTGGATATAGTTTTGATAAAGAGAATATAAGAATACCAATAAGAAAATTTAAGATATTAAATAATTATAAATTAGAAGATGTTTACTTGATTGATGATATGGAAGCAGCTAAGGAATTATATAAAAGATATAAGAAGAGCTATAGGAGAAAGTTTAAAATATGGAATGATGATTTTATAGATAATACTTTAATTGTGAAGATGGTGAATGAAGATAAGCAAAATAAAATATAGTGAAAATATTAAATGTTTAAAATGAAAAAACTTATTAAAAATAATTTAAATAAATTATTTAATAAATTGGAGGAAAATGTATTATAATATAGAATATTGTATTGAGAAAAACGGTAATATGAATATTATGTTAGTTTTTTGTTGATTCATTAGTAGAAGTATATAATCTTAGTAATGCTGCCTAGTTTGAAATTGGTATAGGGAATACTTATTGTAAATTTATATTTTTTATATATTGACATAAATTAAAAAGCATATAAAATTTTGTAAAATACTATATTTAAGGAGGGCAATAATATGTACAAGGATGAGGAATTTTGTAATTGCAATTGTAATTCATCAGTATATAGTGAAAATGATGATTTTGGATATTGGTTGGTATGTACTAAATGTGGAAAACCTATAGAAGATAGCTATAAATATTTTAATCATTATGATGGGGAAGATCATTGTGATGATGATTAGCTTTTACATTAAGAAGGGTTATATAAAAAATTATTAAAAATTAATATATTTTTATAGTAATTACGAATAATATAAACTAGTTAAACTTTTATATTATATCAAAAAAAATATAAAATGCAATAAAAATAATTGAAAATTTATGATTTAGTGGTATAATTAACTTACCAAGATTATACCATTATGGCATTAATATTTTAAAACTATTGAAATGAGGAGGTGGAACTTGTGCATAACGCTTTAGATATTGCAAAGTATATAATAAATAAATGTATTGAACTTAGAAGGCCAGTAAGTAATTTGCAATTGCAAAAAATACTGTATTATGTTCAAGGGGAATTTATGAAAAATAATGATGGTGAAGCCTTATTTCAAGATGATATAATGGCGTGGCAATATGGTCCGGTAGTGCCGGATGTTTATTATACATTTAATGGTTATTCATCAAGTGACATTACAAATTATCAGGGTAATGTTCAAATTGATCAAAGCGAGAGAGACGTTATTGATCCGGTTATAATAAGTAAAAGTAATTTAAATGCTTGGACTTTAGTCGAACAAACGCATTCGGAATTTCCATGGCGTGATACTTATAATAATGGAGAAAAGATAATAACTAAAGAAAAGATGAGAGAATTTTTTTGTAATTAAAGGATGATATTATGGCTAAGAATAAGAAAGATGTAATATTGGAGAATTTAATTAGTGAATTAGCACATGATTTTGATTTAAATGATAAAAAATTAAAAAGATACGTTGGTAGATTTAATGATCTCTATTCAGATGGCTATAGGCATGAGTACTCCGATATAACGCGAGTACTTTTTTTAATTGAAAAGGATGAAGAGAGGGATTTCCTACCAGAAAAAATTAAAAATATAGAAGAACAAATGGGAGATACTGAAGCAGCAAAAAGTGTTAGAAAACTTTGGGATCATATAAATTTAGAGAATATAAGATTATTTGAGCTGCGTAAAATATCTAAGAATGCCCAGGATGGTTTAAACTCCTTTGGGAAACAAGTTAATAAAATTAATAAAGAAGCTAGCAAGGTGCAAGATGATATAAATAAAGATATCGATGGAATTCATAATGACATTAATAAATTTAATAAAAAAATGGAATCTGCACAAATTTCATATATATCCATTTTGGGAATATTTTCATCAATAACCTTTGGCTTATTTGGTGGGTTAAACATATTATCCCAAATATTTTCAAGAGTTACCAATCTTAAGGATCATGATGCTTTTTTAGGGATAATGGTTATAGGTGGATTTGTTGTGTTTGCGATATTTAACTTATTAAATTTGCTATTATATTCCATAGGTAGGATTGTGGACAAGGATTTAGTTAGTAGAAAATGTGATAAATTTTGTACTAAAGAAAAGTGTGATTGCACATGGTATAAGAAAATGTTTGTTAAATATACACATATAGTTATTCCTAATATATCAATAATAATATTTATGGCCATATTCTTAATTGCATATTTATTATATTAAATCTAAGTTGATATTTTAAGCACTTACTATTAAATTAGTAGGTGTTTTTTATGTATGCACTTTATTATTACTTAATAAGTTTTTTGAATAATAAAAGAGTGGATTTCTCCACTCATTCCGTTTGTGAAAAGTTATGTTTTTATTAATTTATTGTTATTAGGCTTATTGGGTGCTCCAAAATGTAATCTTTGGAGCTACATAAGAAAGATTATTTTATCTTTCTTATGCGTATAGTTAATTCAAAGCCCAATAATTTTAAGCTTAACAACATAACTTCTCACCTCTATTTAATTTTTATAAATAGTATATCAAAACGTAATATATAAAACAAGTGCTAATTATTAAATCCAATTGGAGACTATTTGGAGACTACGCAAACAAAATAGTCTCCAATTTCACTATAAAACACAACAAGCTAAAATTAGTAAATGGCTTAAAATAAGGATTTAAGACAAAGCACTAAATCATAAAATAAGTACTCACCCACATTCCTAAACCGCGTGCCGGAGGTTCGACTCCTCTCGTGCGCACCAGTGATAAATCTTGTAATATCAACGTATTACAGGATTTTTTATTTTTTGAGAAATGTCGTCAAAATTAGAATTATGGTTAATTTGTCAAGTATTTATTACAAGTCATATAACAATATCTTTTCAGCTATTTTTTATAATGAGTAGCATTGATCTAATCCATATTTAATTATGTTAAACACTTTGCAAGACTAAATTCAGTTTATATTTGAAAGCGGAAGTTACTTTTTCAATTCACGCATAAATAAAAAACAAGGAGAATTCAGAAAAAAGGAAACAGAAGGAAAAACAAGTAAAACGAAGAAATTAAAAGACAAAATAATAGAAAACAAGAAAAATATACTTTTAAAGCATATCATGGAACTACAAGGTGAAATATGATACAATAGTAATGAAAATACATTAGACACTGAAACTAATGTATAAGGTGCGATTTTAAATTAATGTATTTAGATATAATATATGAGGTGACAAATGAAAAAAGGATATATAACATTGAGTTTAATAGTAATACTATTAGCAAGTATGTTATCAGGGTGCAAAAGTGCAGGGGGAATTAAACCTACCAAATCTAGTCAAAATTCAAGCAAAGATAATAGCACATTGAATATGAATGCAGATCCAGGCTCAACAGAAGAATCTGATAGGAAAAACTATCCATACCTATTTAGTGAAGGAACCAAAATTGATAAAAATAAATTACGTAGTATGACAGCAGAATCTAAGGCAAAGTTAAATGAGAAGATAAAAGAAATAGATGAGCATAATAAGAATGTATCACAAAACAATGTAGAAACTGATAATACTAATGGAGAGGTAAGTAATCAATATTTGAACTATGCTTCGGGAAAGCCTGTGCCAGCTAAAATTGAGAATAACAACATAATACTTTTTACAAAGGGCGGGTCTAAACTTAAATATCAAATTGAAAGTATTGATGAAACTTACAGAACTTTAATAACTTTTAATATAAAGCAGACTCAAACTAGATTAAATAATTTAAGGAAATATATTGATGGTAACAAGTTAAGTGTAGGAGATGGATTTAGCCAAATGGCAGCATTAGAAAAAGAAGATATAGCTGAGTTAACAAACCCAGAAATGACTTATGTAAGTGCTAAGGATAGTAAAAGTCACGAAAAATTATTAAAGCTAAACAAATTTTAGTTAATATGTTTTCAGAGCCATATTCAGTATCAGATGGAGGGGAAGAATTTAATAAAGCAGTAAATTTATTTAAAGAAGCATGCTCAGAGTTAAATATTACTTCATTAACTTTTTAAAGAGTTTAGATTAAAGAAAAGGCAATTATTAGGACTGTAATTCATCCTATACTAAAACATCTGTTACTAACATCAATAAGAATCTGATAGTTTTTACTTAGCTATCGGATTATACTTTAACAATATGAATAATTTATTTGTATGCTTCAAGGCTACTTATGGATATTTCAATTCTTGAAACTTTAATCTAATACTAGAATTGTTTAGTTATAAATATGGGTAATTAGTATACATTAGTAATATCTGCAAATAGAACAATAAATTAAGATTAGGTTGCATAAACAGCCCCCATTATTAGTAAATATATAAAGTATAAGAATTTAGATTAATTCTAAGTTCTTTTTTTATTATTGAAGAATTATTAACAATTGTGTATATAATATTAATTTTTAAATATATATATTGAACTCTTATAATTATTAGTTATACTAATGTTTAGTTACATAGTTGATAAGGAGGTAATATTATTGAGAAGGTGCCCGAAGTGTAAAAGAAATATATCTAGCTTATCAAGTAAGTGTCCATACTGTGGACATAAATGCGTAAATAGTTTTGACAAAAAAATGATTTTTGTAGTCATGTGCGTTGGCTTATTAGTAGTTGCAGCTATTACAATAAAATATTGACAAATAATCTTTAATTTACTAGTAGGACAAATGTGTCAAAGCAGAAACTTAAGGTGAAAGTTTGTTTTAAACATATTATAGGGCTTATGATACAAGTTAATAAATGTGCATAATAACAAAATACCTATTACTACATCCCTAATTTATGCGCATTGGTTTTAAATCATCTTAAGTTTATTAAGCAGAAATCTTGTAATGTATAAACATTGCAGGATTTTTGCTTTTTTTATTAAAAAATGCATGATAATGAACCAAAATCTTTTATATTTGATAAAAAAATAGATATATTGTGATAAAATTATGTGTATGAACAGGGGGGGTTAAATGCAATCGAAAAGTTTTAAAGCAAACGTAATACTTTTAATTACTGCTCTTATATGGGGACTGGCCTTTACAGCTCAAAGTGTTGGGATGAAGTATGTAGGACCGTTCACTTTTAATGGAGTAAGGTTTATTTTAGGGGCAGTCTCTGTAATTCCTATAATATATTTTTTTAGAAATGAAGGAATACATGGGAATAGTAATAATTATATGAAATTTGCTGTAGTAGGCGGAATTATTTCAGGAATATTTAATTTTGCGGGAGCATCTTTTCAACAGGTTGGAATGTTATATACAACAGTTGGAAAAGCAGGATTTATAACAGGATTATACATTGTAATTGTTCCAATACTCGGTATATTTTTAAAGCAGCGTATGGGAATAAATTCTTGGATAGGTATTTTAATGTCATTAATTGGTTTATATTTTTTATGTAATACAGGAAAGCTCTCAATAGGGCTTGGCGAAATACTTGAAATTTTTGGAGCATTTTTCTTTGCAGCTCAAATATTAATAATAGACTATTTCACAAATAAAACCAACTCGTACAAGCTGGCGTTTTTTCAGTATATAACATGTGGCAGTATAAGTTTAGTAGTTGCACTATTTACTGAAAACATAAAAATTTCAGCTTTATATGGGGCAACGGTGCCTATTCTTTATGGAGGAATATGTTCTGTTGGTATTGCATATACACTTCAAATTGTTGGGCAAAAACATGCGAAGCCGGCTCATGCAGCAATTATAATGAGTATGGAATCAGTATTTGGAGCACTTGGTGGAGCTATAATTTTACATGAAAGAATGGGGCTTAGAAATATTTTTGGATGCGGATTAATGCTTGCAGGTATGCTTGTAGCGCAACTTAAAATTTCAAAACCATTAAAAGAGGAGATTAGCAGGGAGAAGGTTAGTTAGTTTTTAATTTAATTTTACTATAATGGCAATAGGTTTTTATATTCACTTCTAACTTTGAATGATATAATACAGCCTATTGCCTTAGGCTTATTATAGCTAACGTATATTTACCCATCAATTTTGTTACGAGCCATTTATTAATTAAATTCAAATTTTACACAATATAGCCCCGCGATACTGGACAAAAAGTATAATAAATTGTATTATATTGAAGAAAATAAATACGATAATAGTAAATAGTATCAAAAAAAGGGGAAAAATATGAGAAGTATAAAAACAAAAATAACATTAGTAATATGTTTATTGTGTACATTAACATTGATAGCATCGGGGGCAATTACATATTATATATCTTATAGTTCAATTATGAGTGAATCACAAAATAAGTTTGCTGAATCTGCAAATAAATATGCAGAAAAGATAAATGGATGGTTTGAGGGTCAGGGAAAAATAGTTGGTGAAATGGGAAACACTGTAGGAAATATGGACAACATAGATGACCAAAAAGTACTAGCATATTTTCAAAGTGAACTGAAAAAGAATAAGTATGCTTCTGATATATACATAGGATTTCCAAATAAAAAAATTATTGTTGGAAGCGGGTGGACACCACCGAGTGATTTTGATTGCACACAAAGAGATTGGTATAAGAGAGCTATGAGTGCAAAAAAGATTGTTTACTCCGAGCCATATATGGATGTCAAAACGAAAGAAATGATGATGGGTGTAGCTGAACCTGTACTTAAAAATGGAGAAATAATAGGAGTTATAGGTTGCGATCTTAAAATAAGTTCAATTACTCAGATACTTAACTCTGCCCAAATTGCACCGAATAGTTATGCTTTTTTATTAGATGATAACAATAATATCATTGTACATCCCAATAAAGCTTTTCAGCCGACAGCAAAAGGACTTCAAAGTTTCACTAAAGTTTCTGACGGAAAGTACTCCAACGTGTTAAGTGATAATTTTATAAAGTTAAAAGATTATAATGGAGATCTAAAGAGTTTTGTAACTTCAAAGATAAGTGCAAGTAATTGGAAAATTGGATTCGCAATTTCAGAGGCGCAGATGATGAAGAAAATTAATGGTATTATGTTATCATTTGTTATGGTTTTAATAGTATCCATAGTGGTAGCTGCTTTAGTTTCAATATATATTTCAAAAAAGTTAACAAAACCAATAATTTCTTTATCTGAAATGGTAAAAAAGATGGCTAAGTTAGATTTGACACATGACGAAAAGTACGATTTTTTAATGGAATATAAAGATGAATTAGGTGAACTTGCAATCTCATTTAACCAAATGAATGAAGAGTTTGGTAGCATAATCAAACAAATAGCTGACAATTCTGAGAGCATGAGTGCTGCAAGTGAAGAACTTTCTGCTACTTCTGAGGAATTATCTTCGAAATCAATCAGTATAGATGAGGATGTAAGTAATATAGTATCAGGGATACAGGATACAAGTGCTTCATCAGAAGAAATAAGTGCATCCGTTGAAGAAGTAAATTCAAATATAAACGAACTAGCTGCAAAGGCAATGGATGGAAGTAATAATTCTAATGATTCAAAAAATAGGGCTACTGAAGCTAGTGAATATGTGAAAAAAGCTATAGCTCAAACTAGAAGTTTATATGAAGAAAAGCAAAAGAAGATACTTCAGGCTATTAAGGATGGGGAAGTTGTAAAAGATGTAAAAGTAATGGCTGATGCTATTGCTAGTATTGCAGAGCAAACGAATTTGTTAGCACTTAATGCGGCAATAGAAGCTGCAAGAGCAGGTGAAGCAGGAAAAGGATTTGCTGTAGTAGCGGAAGAGGTTCGAAAGCTTGCAGAGCAGTCATCTGAGTCGGTAGCAGGAATTAATAATATCATTGTAAAAGTTCAAAATGCTTTTAATAATCTTTCATCAAATAGCAGTGAAGTATTGAAGTTTATAAATGAAGATGTGAATAGCAAGTTTGAGGTATTCAAAGAGGTAGGAGAAAAATATTATAATGATGCCGACTTTATAAGTAATGTATCTGAAGAGATAGCATCCATGGCAGAAGAACTTGCGGCTACTGTTGGACAGGTAAGCAATGCTTCACAGAATATGGCAGAAGTGCAACAGAAATCGTCTGAACATGCGGAAGAAATAAAAGTGGGTGCCCATGAGGTATCAAAGGCAACTGAGCAAGTATCAATAACAGCGCAAAATCAAGCAGAGGTTGCAAGGAAACTTAATGAAGTTGTATTAAAATTTAAAATAGTATAAGGTTAAGTTTTAGAAGCTAATAATCTAGATTATAGAAAAATTATTAGAGCAAGAGAGCACCATAGTATTCGTAAGTGAATCCTATGGTGTTTTTCATATTGAAAAGATCTTTAAGTGTAATGATATATAATTTGAAGAATAAGGGGATAAGTAAAAAATAATATCCAATGTGCATCCTTAATTTTTATAAATAAAAATTTTACATATAAAAGAGCAAGATGTATAATTTACACATAGAGACTATCAATAAAATAATATACTTAATTGTATTAAAAAGTAAAATCATATGATAACATAAGTGAGGCTGATAATTCGATTATTACAAAAAATGCAACGTTTATTATAATAAATGCATATTATTTGAGCAGTTGATACCAATTAAGGGGATATTTAATACATATTTAAGCTTGTCTAAATATGTTGTCATATAATGAAGGTAAGGTGATTATATGGAACAAAGGTTAAGTTTTATGGAAAAATTAGCTGATGTTAGTGCCCTAAAATTAAACAAGCATTTAAAAAAAGAAGGCAATGATCTGTTACGATTAAAATTAGGGTTAGAAATAATTTTTATAAATATAGCTAAATTGATAGTACTACTCTTGGTATCGTACTATTTTAAACTTATAAAAGAAAGCATTATTATGATGGTGACATTTGCACTATTAAGAAGGAGTGCATTTGGATTACACGCTCTGAATAGTATAGTTTGTACAGTAGGTTCTATTCTAATGTTTGTAGGAGGAGCGTATTTAAGCCATTATCTTTTATTTAATAATTATGTAGTTTTAATATGTTTTCTAACAATTAATTTACTCCTGTTTAAATATGCACCTGGGGATACAGAAGCACATCCCCTAGTTGGTGCAAATCTAAGATCAAGTTTAAATAAGAAATCTGTAATTATGGGAATGATTTTAATGGCAATAGCTTTAATAGTACCTAGTAAAATGATAAAAACATTAATTGTTTTATCAAGTATATTTGAAATCATAAGTATATTGCCAATAACATATTTAATTTTAGGAAGGAGGTATAAGAATTATTATGAGTTTGAAAAATCAATTAAATAAAGTAAACGATAAAGTTATTAACAGTATAGGCAAAGCTTCTATGAAGGTTGGCAATCGTGCATTTGGAGTATGTATGGTATTTGCAATATATGAGCCTAAGATACCTGATGCACTTATAAAAGAAAATTATAAAAGAAAATAAAATCAATAAATAAAAAACAATGGTTATGATTAAAACTTAAATCATAACCATTGTTTTTTATTTATTGAAATTATAGTATAATTTTAGTAAACAAAGCATGTGCAAAAGGGGAAAAATAACAAAAATGGAAGAATACTTCGAAATGATAATAACTATATTGAGTTTCTATTTAGGCATATCTAATTTATGCGAGGAGAAATGTATTAAAATAAAGGATATTATAGTAATAACAATAATGACGGTAATAATTTCTTGGATTCTTGTAGCTACTAAGCATAACAATGCTGTTACTATAGTGTATTTATTAATTGGGTGTGCGTTTGTATACATAAAGGTGAAAAATGTAATTAAAAGTGTAGCCTTCCCTATATGTTCATTAATTATAATTATAATATGGGACTATTTACTAAGTGATATGTATATGTATATATTTTTCGTAAAGGTGAAGTTTATGATGATTAACACCGGAATACGTAGAATTACTAGTTGTATTATTTTTATAGGGACTTTTATTATAACAAAGCTTATAGGGAAATTTTTAAATAAGAAAATGAGTGAATATAATATTAAATTAGAAGGAAAAATAGGAGTGCTTGTATGTATAACCTTTGTGTTAACTTTCGCCATATTTTACATAAATATAATATTTGAATTCAGTTATGGTATTAATAGCAGTGTTATAAGATTAAATGGAATATTGTTTTTTTCCTATTTTATTCTTTTAGTAATTATAATGTACATACTTATTGGTAGTGTAATTAAAGAAATGAAATTAAACAGCAAGGAAAATGAATTTCAAAGTTTACAACAGTATACAAGTAGATTAGAAAAACTTCATAAGAACATGAGATCTTTTAGGCATGATTATATAAATATATTGTTATCTATGTTTGGGTATATACAAGATAAGGATATTGATGGTTTGGAGAAGTATTTTAATGATAAGGTTATGCCCTTAAGTAAAGCTATGCAGTCTAATAACTTTAAGATCAGTTTGCTTCAAAATATAGCAGTTCCTGAAATTAAAGGACTGTTTTCAGCTAAAATAATAAGAGCTCAGGAGATAGGTATAGATGTATATATTGATATAGCGGAAACCGTAAAAGATTTTAATATGGATATTATAGATTTAAGTAGGGTTACAGGCATCTTGTTAGATAATGCTATTGAAGCGGCAGAAAAGTGTGACAAGCCGTCTATGAAGGTAGCACTTGTAAACAAAGAAGGCTCTATTTTAATAGTAATAATTAATAACTATAAAAATGAGATTCCTCCCATATATAAAATCTTTGAGAGGGGGTTCTCTACAAAGGGGGATAATAGAGGAATAGGACTTAATAACTTAAGGGAAATTATTAGAAAATATGAAAATGTTTCATTAGATACAATCGTAGAAAATGGACAATTTAAACAGATTATTACAATAGGAAATAATATTGAAAGAAGGTAGACATAATGCTGGAAGTGTTTCTATGTGAGGATGATAAGAAGCAAAGAGAAAATTTCAGGAAGATAATAGATAATATTGTGATCATAGAAAATTTAGACATGAAATTATCCTTATCAACGGAAGAACCGCAGGATATAATAAATTATGTGAGTAAAAGTGATGTAAGTGGATTGTATTTTCTTGATATAGATTTAAAAGCATCTATAAATGGAATACAGCTTGCGGCAGAAATAAGAAAATATGACCCAAGAGGTTTTATAGTATTTATAACAACACATGCAGAGATGAGCTATCTTACGTTTTTATATAAAGTAGAGGCTATGGATTATATAGTTAAAGATAATTATAAAAATGTAGAAGATAGAATACATCAGTGCATAATGGATGCTCAGAAAAAATATTCAGCTAAGACAAATAACCTTCAGAAAATTTTCACCATAAGAGTTAATGACAGAATTATAAATGTTGAATTTCGAAAAATTTTATTTTTTGAAACGTCATATAAAATACATAAGGTACTATTACATTCTATGAATAGACAAATAGAATTTTATGCAAAAATGAAGGATATAGAAAGTAAATTGGACGATAGTTTTTATCGCTGTCACAAATCATACATAGTAAATAAAAACAATATAAGAGAAATTGATATAAATAAAAGAAAAATCTATATGATCAACGGTGAAGAATGTCTTATATCTACTAGGATGTTAAAAGGACTTGTAAAATAGCCTATTACACAATATTACATAAAAGCCAACGAATATTACAATTGCGATTTTATGATGTGTTTTTATGATATATTTACAATATACGTTGTAATACTTAGTAGGAGAACAAGGTGATATTATGGAATTAAAAAATGGCAATTTTATTGAGGAAATTATAGACAAGAATAATTTTAGAAAACAGCTCGCCTTCATATTAAAAATAAAGAGTATTGTTAAGGATAACTATCTTGTTATTAAAAATAAATTATTAACTACTGACGAAAAGTTAAAGGTAAAGGAAATAAAATATTATATGAAGGAGGAAAGAGCAATAATAACATTTACAAATAACAAAAAAATTGCGGTTCAGACATATGTTTCAGAAGATGAAAAGATAATAAACAGATTCATATGGTGGATTAATGAAAAAGTAGATGAAAAACATGCTTTATATGTGAAAAAAGCAGTATACTCCAAGGATTATAGTTTTTGTGAACTTGTCGAATCAATGGATTGTAAAAATGAGAATGAACTTTTTGATTATTATTTTAAATCAGGAGAATTATTGCTAGTGCTTTATATATTAAAATGTAAAGAGATTAGAAGTAGTAATATAGTAGATGTGCGAAATTATCCCATACTTGATAGAATAAAAAAAGTGTTTTATTTTAATAATGAAGTTCCAAATTTTAATTTTTCTTCAGCGAATCAAATAGCAGAAAGAGTAATTAAATTCTCCGTATATAACATAGAATTTTTGCCTAAAAGTAAAAGCAATATTGACAGGGAGTGCATATATCAAATAAAACATGGATTTGAATATATGTACTCTTTGGTTATGAATAATAAGATGGAACTAATAAATTTAATTAAGAAATTATTTAATAAAAATATTCTACAGTTATCGAATATAATTACTAGCATATATGGAATGAATAATGAGGATTTAAGGAGACAGCTATATTTTATAGATATAAGATTCATAGGAAAAACTATACCAAAGACGTATGTGAAATTTTCTAGTGATAAAAATGAAAATTCCATAAATGAAAGTGAGCTTTTAAGTTTAGCTAATGATTTTGGAGAGCATATGATTCAAAAAGGAATTATAGGGGTAAAAGATTTTACTACAAGTAGGACATGGATAAATACTGTGAAAAAAGATAAAAGTGAAAAGTATTTATTGCGACCACTTAGAAATAATCTTATGAATGGCAGTGGTGGTGTAGCTTTATTTTTTACTTATTTAGGTGTTGTTACAAAAAAAGATTACTTTATCAGCATAGCAATTGAAGCAATTCAAGGTATTCTTGAACATATTAATAAGTTATGTATAAACGATAAAATTAATATAGATGCTTTTGAGGGAATATCCGGAGAAATATATGCTATGTATAAGCTATATGAGGTTACTCATGATGAGCATATAAGGAATGTTATTGAAAAAGGAATAGAGATACTTTCTGATGTAATTCAAAAAAACAATAATAAGAATACAATTACTGGAATGTGTGATGTGATAAATGTTTTAGCTTTAATATACAAAAGTAAAGGCTTAAGTAGAATTAATGGTGATATACTGAATTTAATTAAGATATGTTATGAAAAGGTTATTAATGACATTAAGAATGAAAATATCAAATTTAGTATTATATATGATAGTATAATAATTTCTATAGTTAAGATATATGAGATTAGTAAAGATGATAGTTTGCTAAATGTAATTCAGGGTATTCTTAGTACTCAGCGCAGTTTAAAAAAACAAATTTATATATATGATAATTTAAAATGGAGAAAAAGGGAATTTAATAAGATTATAAGTAGAGTAATGTTAAGAAAGATAGGGTTTAAAGATAAATATATAAAAAGAGAGATAGACAGTACTATTGATTATATAATTAATAACAATTTTCGAAATAGTCCATATTATTATGGCAGTCTTGGTAGCCTTGAAGCCTTAAAATATGCGGCATACACTTTGAATGATGAGAAATTAAAGAATAGATGTGTAAATACATTTAATGAAATGTTTAGAGTAACTATAGAACCAATCATAAGGAAAGAAATAAATTTTGGAAATGAAAACATATCTTTAATAGATGGAGTGGTAGGGCTAGCTTACAGCTTAATAAGAATAGAACATGAAGAAATTGTTCCAGAAATTTTAACGTTAGAATAAGAATAGTTGATTATAAATAGGCTTAGATATTTGGTAGGCAAATAATGCATATTAAATATCTAAGCTTTTAATTGGTGCAGGTATTAATGTTTTTAAAATATATTCGAAATTATTAAGTAAATAGAAAAAAATTTTATAAATAATGCATTGCTAATATTTTACATAGAATATTTATGGTATAATATAAAGGATGTGTAGCATTAAATATAAAGTTTAAAGAAAATTTTCAAAAATAAAAATATACATATAAAACAAAAAGGGGGAAGGAGGATTATTTTTGAAAAATACTAGAATTAGAGATATGAAAGAGTATGAGCTTCAGAATTATATTAAAGAGATTAGAAAAGAAATAGAGCAGCAGTTAAAAATGTATGTGAAATTGAACAACAATAAGTTATCAAATAATGGTCAAATACAAAACCTTAAGAAAAAAGCTTATAATCTAAAAGAGATATATGAATACATAAAATGGGCAAATGATAAAATTGCTATTAATAATAATGTAGGGGTGAGCTCAAGGACAATACCAAAACGTGGAGAAATTTGGACCTGCCAGCTAGGAGAAAATATTGGATCAGAAGAAAATAAAATAAGACCAGCTATAATAATACAAAATGATACCGGAAATGAAAAGGGACCGACAACTATAATAGTTCCTATTTCGAATAGACCTAAAAAGATATCTACACATATTGAATTAAGAAATAGTGATTATAAACTTGTACATGGAGAGGTAAATAAAATAACAGGAACGGTATTATGTGAGCAAATAAAAGTTGTATCAAAGGCTAGATTGGGAAGACATGTGGCTACATTAAATAATGATTTTGTTAATAAGATTTTAAATTCTAAATTAAAAATATCAATAAAGGTGTAATACGCCTGTATAGTTTTAAATAATTATAAAAGAAAAAATAAAAAATATATTGATAAAATGAAAATTTAATGTTATCATTAAGTTAATTGAGTTACATACCTAGATTTGCCTAGGAGACTCTCTCTCATATATTTTTGCTAACTTACTTGATTTTAGATCAGGAGATTTTATAACATAGTGTGGATTGGTGTATTGCCAATCTTTTTATTTTGTTCAAAAATATATCTAATTTGTAGGGATTTGATGTTTCCTATAGATCTTAATTAAATTATATTTTAGGAGGTTCAAAGTGGACAAACTTAAATATACAATCTGTTTTATTAAAAGAGGAGATGAAATACTTCTTTTAAATAGAGAAAAGCCTAGTTGGATGGGATCTTGGAATGGAATTGGTGGAAAGTTTGAAAAAAATGAAACTCCAAAACAATGCATACTTAGAGAAGTGTACGAAGAAACAAATATAAGGCTTCAAGATGTTGAATTTAAAGGCGTAGTTACGTGGAATGAGACAAATGATAAAATTGGTGGTATGTACCTTTTTATGAAAGAAGTTTCAAAAGACTACGAGTATAAAGTTCCTGTAAAAACACGTGAAGGTATTTTAGATTGGAAAAAAATATCGTGGATAATGAACCCTGAGAATACAGGAGTTGCGGTTAATATTCATAAATATCTTCCTAAAATGCTTGAAAATGACGGAGTGTTTGAATATTATTGCAAGTTTAAGGATAACTTGCTTTTAGATGTTGATATAAAGGAATTCAATGATTAGAGACAGTTAAGAGATAAAATTAAGAATTAAGATTAATGGGGATTTTCCGTCGCCTTGTTCTGGAAAATATATTAACTTATAAAAGAACATTTTTACTGGTGGGAATGTAGGCAGTTATAAGATTAGAAGTTTTTCATAGTGAAACGGAGAAAAAGTTACCATCATTCTTAATTCTTAATTTTTTTAGCTTAGTTGTGTCATTTTATTTTTCCCATGGTGCAAATTTTACGCATACGGGATTTGGAATTATTACATTTGAGTTTATAATTTTTAGTTCGCCTGTTGATTTATTTATTCTAAAAACTGATATATTACTTGAATCCTGATTAGCAGCAATGAGAAAATCTCCTGAAGGTGATATATCAAAATCACGTGGGGAAAGTCCTCCTGTAGATGTATGAGAAACTAGAGAAAGAAGTCCAGTTAAAGAATTTCTTTTAAAACAAGTAATACTGTTATGTCCTCTATTAGATATGTAGAGGTAATTACCATCTTTCGATAAGTGAATAGCAGCACTTCCATTTTCTCCAGTATAATTTTCTGGAACACATGATATATATTGCAATTCTTTAAAAGTGCAATTGGACTCAGAGTATTCCAAAACAATTACTTCTGAGCTAAGTTCAGTTACTACATAAGCAAATCCTTCTGAATCAAAAATTATATGTCTTGGTCCACATCCTGGTCTTAACTTCACTTCATTAAATTTTGATAGAGTTCCATTACTAAAAGTGTAATTTACTATTTTATCAGTACCTAAGTCTATAACACAAAGATATTTATTATTAGGAGTCACAACAGCACAATGAATATGTGAGGTGTCTTGTCGTTCTTTATTAGGGCCACAGCCAGTATGAGTTACTGACGAAGATACAGAACCAATACTGCCATCTTTATTTATTGGAAAAGCATCAACTCTAGCAGTATGATAATTTGCAGAAAATAGATAACTATTACTTTTGTCTAAAGATACATAGCAAGGTTGTTTACCCTCTAACTTAATAGGAGGATTTTTTTCTGCAAATTCAGAGTTTAAAAAGTTAAGGCATCCATTAAGCTTGTCTATAGAGAATGAAGCCGTGCCGCCTAATTTACCTTCTTTTATTACAGAATACATATTGTGATTAGTTAGAGCTAAATATGTTGGATTTTCAAGCTTATAAGCTAATTTTAAATCATTAATTTCTCCTGATTTTTTATCAATATTAAGACTATAAATACCTTTACTTTTTCCATTAGTATAAGTTCCTATAAAAACTGTAAAATTGGTCATAGTTTATCACTCCCTTTGAAAATTATTATATCACAAATATTTTGATTATTTTTACTATACATGAACACAATAATAGTATATTATAAATGCTTTTTAAATAATGAAGTATATTGATAATAACATGAGGAGAGCTTATTATGGAGGATAATTACAACAATCTTAAAATTGCGGAAAGAGGAGCACGTATTAGCCTTGCAGCATATGTAGTACTTTCGGGCTTTAAACTTTTTATGGGATATTTTTTTAATTCGGAAGCACTTACAGCAGATGGGTTTAATAATTCCACAGATATAATTGCATCATTTGCTATTGTTATAGGACTTAAAATATCAAGAAAACCAGCAGACAAAGACCATTCTTACGGTCACTTAAGAGCAGAAACTATAGCATCACTTATAGCTTCTTTAATAATGATTGCTGTTGGAGTTGATGTCACCTATAATGGAATTAAAAATGTTGTTTTTTTTAGACCCCAAAAACCTGATGTTAATGCAGCTATAGTATCTGTTATATGTGGAATAATTATATATATTATGTACCGCTACAATAAGAAAACTGCTGACAGAATTAAAAGTTCGGCTTTAATGGCAGCGGCAAAAGATAATCTATCTGATTCTATGGTGAGTTTTGGAGCAGCAATAGGAATCTTTTCGTCACAATTTGGATTTCCGTGGATAGATCCACTAACTGCATTCTTAGTAGGAATTTTAATATGTAAAACGGGTATAGATATTTTTCGCGAATCTGTACATAATCTAACAGATGGTTTTGATCCTAAAAAACTTAATGATATCCTTGTAAGTATAAAAAATATAAAAGGTGTAAATAAAATTAAGGATATTAAAGCAAGGACACACGGAAACTTTATTTTACTAGACGTTATTATACTAGTAAATCCTAGTTTAACCGTTTTAGAGAGTCATAAGATAACAGAGAGTGTAGAAAAAATGTTAAGAAACGAATTCCATATAGAGTATATAATAATTCATGTTGAACCAGATGGTACAAATGATAGTTAACTATGATAGAATAATATAATGGGGGAATAATAAATTATGAATAATATTGCAGCAGAGGTACTTTCAAAAGATGTTTTACTTAATGTCGATATGCTTGAATGTATAAGGAGAAAAAGTGCGGATATAATATTTGCTTCAAAAACGGGAGTACTAATTAGAGATACTGTATCAAATATATATATGATGTATGCAGAGAATATTGAAACTGCAAAGGTTATCATTAAGAGTATTCCACAAGATATAAATATTATTGAAGTACATCAGGAATTTTACGATAATATGCTTAAAGAGAGATTTGATTTTAAAAGAAAAATGGTATGTAATAATTTAGTATATAGAAGTGTTAAACCGATTAACATTTTAAGTAATCCTGCTGAAATAAGGTTATTAGGAAATGAGCATAAAGGTTTTATTATAAATAATTATTCAGAAAAAGATTTATGTGATAGTGAATACATATGTGGTAGATTAAATGCCAGAGCAATTTATGGCGCATTTATTGAAGATGAATTATGCGGATTTATCGGTAAGCATGAAGAAGGATCTATCGGGATGCTACAAGTTATTCCAAGGTTTAGGAGAATGGGAATAGCATCTGCACTTGTAGCAAAAGTTGTTAATGAAACATTAGCTTACTATGGATATCCATATGGACAAGCCAAAGAGGGAAATGAGGCATCTATAAAACTTAACAAAAGATTAGGGTTTAAAATCTCTATGAGCAAGGTATATTGGTTATTTAAATAAAGTAAGAGGTCATAAGGCTAAAACATTTTAAGGAGAATAAGAAAAGAAATGAAAAAGAGCATAAGAAATCGCAGCATAGTAGTATTGATTGTAGCACTATCAATAATTATGATATTAGCATTAAGAAATAATTATAAGAGTAAAACCCCAAAAGTGCCTTATGTAGATAAAGAATTCCAGAAGAGTAAAATGATAATGGAAACCGCAGAAAAATGTGCACTTGTTTTAAAAAAGCATGACTTAAATAGAGGGACAAGAGTTGAAGATGCATTTACAAGCGATGGAAAAAAAACAGCATATTTAACTTTTGATGATGGACCGTCAACAACTGTAACTCCGAGTGTATTAAAAACTTTAGAGGAAAACAATATAAATGCTACATTTTTCTTAATTGGTTCTAATATAAAGAGAAGCGATGAATCAGAACAACTAGCTAGAAGAATATTTTATGAAGGCAATTCTATTGGTAACCATACATATAGTCATAATCCTTCAATAATATATCCTAATAATTCAATTGACCCCGTTGTTTTTATGCAAGAAATAAACGCAACGGATAGTATTTTAAAAAATGTTTTGGGACAATCCTTCTCTACGAGAATTTTAAGAATGCCTGGTGGACGAATGACCAGAGTACATTACCATGATGTTAGATTATTTAATACTGAACAAGAACTTAAACAGCAAAATATGGTAGATATAGATTGGAATGCATATGGCTTTGATGCGGAGGGGAGACCCAAAACTGCTGAGCAGATATTTGAGAACATCAAAAGAACCACTTACGGAAAGCAAAAGGTAGTTGTTCTTATGCATGATACTTATGGAAAAGAGGAAACTGCAAAAGCTCTTCCTAGTGTTATAGCATATTTAAAGTCTCAAGGGTATGAATTTGGAACATTAAAATAAGACGACATGAATTAAAAAATATCGATAAACTTTATACACCTTGATTAGCTAATTGCTAAATATATGGAATATAAGCACAAATGTACCATGCTAATTATATTCTATTATTTTTATAATTTAAAAAAACGTGAAGTAAATCTTAAAAATATAAATAAAAGACATAATACTAATAAAAAGTAAATAGATAGATAACATATTAAATTGTTAATACACACAAATTTTCAATGAAATAAGTTTTAAAATAATAAATAGTATAAAAAAAACAGACATCCCCAACCATGGGGCGAATGTCTGTCGCTGTACCACCCAAATTATTACTCTATATACATAACGGTATTACCCGGCGAAACTTACTCTTATAAATTTCAGTTTGCAACTCTAGAGTGATTTTCAACAACTTTAGCTTAGGGCATTCCACCAACTCGCCCATTCTCTTTAAGCGTATTTTTGCTTACTCTTCTCTATCACAGTTTTTGTATCGTTTGAACTTAATATACTATAAAATAATCATGATGTCAACAACAAAGGAATTAATTTATTTTAGGTGATTTTATTAAATAATAAGGCTATATAATGAAGAAATATAGCTAAAATTTATTTATAGTACTAGTTAAATTTATTATAAATCATAAGTTTAAGTTTAAGAATTTATAAATATGCGCATGAATACTAATGTTTTTATATGCAACTTAATAATTATATATGCATTACACGACATATAATTAAATTATCAAAAAAATAAGTCAAGCTTTAACAAATTATCATATAGAGGAGAAAAAAAAAGTTTTTTGATAAAAAAACAAAAAAAGTATTGACATAATATCTTTATGGGATTATTATCGTCACATACACAAAATATTCGTGAAGTAATTTTTAAAAATGTGAAATAGTATGAAAGACAATGAAAAGGAAGAGTAAATAGTCATTATTTTTTAGAGAGTGAGATTTTGGTGGAAACTCATAAATATAACTATTGAAGGTAGCCTTTGAGTCGGGAGCTGAACTTATAGTAGGCTTTAACCGGTTTAATCCGTTATTACTTTGAGTTAAAAATTTGGGTGGTACCGCGCGGCCAAAATTCTCGCCCCAAGCAGAGAGTTTTGGTCGCTTTTTATATGTCAAAATTCATTAATTTAAATTATAATATCTTTATTTAGGTTAGCTATAAGTTATTACAATTTAATTATACAAAATATTCACAAAATTTTAATTATCATAATCTTTATTTAATTTAATAAAGATTTAATTATTAAAATTTTCAGAAGAGATAATATTAACAAATTATTATAAAAAATTATTTTAGGAGGAAAGTTTTATGGAAGAATTAGGAGAATTAAAAGTTTATTATGATCAAGATGCAGATTTAAATTATTTAAAGGACAAGAAGATAGCCGTTCTTGGATTTGGAAGTCAGGGACATTCTCAAGCATTAAACTTGAAAGACAGTGGTCTTAATGTAATTATAGGATTGTATAAGGGAAGTAAATCATGGAAAGTTGCAGAGGATTATGGATTTGAAGTATATGAAGTAGCTGATGCTGTTAAACAGGCACAAGTTATAGCTGTACTTTTACCAGATGAAAAACAGAAAAAGATCTATGAAGAAAGTATAAAAGATAACTTAAAAGAAGGAGATGCATTATTCTTCGCCCACGGTTTTAACATCCACTACAATCAAATAGTACCACCTAAGAATGTAGATGTACTTATGATTGCACCAAAAGGACCAGGACACATAGTAAGAAGACAATATACAGAAGGTGCCGGAGTTCCTTGTCTTTATGCAGTATACCAAGACTACAGCGGAAAAGGCAAAGAAATTGCTTTAGCTTATGGTAAAGGAATCGGTGGAACTAGAGGTGGAGTTATGAACACTACCTTCAAAATCGAAACTGAAACAGACTTATTTGGTGAACAAGCAGTACTTTGTGGAGGAATATGTGCACTTATCAATGCAGGCTATGATACATTAAGAGAAGCTGGATATTCTGCTGAAAATGCTTATTTTGAGTGTTTCCATGAAATGAAAATGATAGTTGACTTAATGAATGAAGGCGGCATGGCTAGAATGAGATATTCAATCAGTGATACTGCTGAATATGGAGATTACGTTGTAGGAAAGAGATTAATAACTGATGATGTAAAAGCAGAAATGAAGAAAGTTCTTACTGAGATCCAAGACGGAACATTTGCTAAGAACTGGTTACTTGAGAACCAAGTAGGTAGACCAAACTTCCTTGCTATGAGAAGAATGGAAGCAGATAGAGAAATCGAAAAAGTTGGTAAGCAACTTAGAAGTATGATGAGTTGGATAGATGAAAATCCAGCAAACGAATAGTATATAGGCAGTTCAAGTAGGGGCCTTGACAGCATTATATAGTAAAAATATTGGGGCATTTCAATTTAGATGATTTTTTAAATAAATGTCTGATTGAAATAATTTTATAAGTATCTAATAAAATTGTAGAAGATTTTGATCTTCTACAATTTTTTTATAAGAAAATATTTTTAAATAAAAATAGTTATTGACAGCATCCTGTGGATAATGTGGATAACTCGTGTAATACACAAGAATTTGTGCATAATCTGTGAATATGTCACAAAAAAACTGCATACTAATTAAGGTAATCCTTTATTATGGAATGATAAAATTTGGAGGCAAATATAATTCTTGTTGTAATACTTGGTTTATCAATAATAGGAAAGGCAGCATCAGTATCGGTATCAGTGGCTTTTCTACTTATTATAAGACTTCTTGATTTAGATAAATATGTTTTCCCTATTCTAAAGGATAAGGGTGTTTTTTGGGGATTAGTACTGCTTATTGCAGCAATACTTGTGCCAATAGCTAAGGGAAGCATAAAAGTTAATGATATAAAAACTAATTTAACTTCGTTTATTGGAATAACAGCTTTTGCGCTATCGTTTTTAACAACTTATTTAAGTGGAGTAGGACTTAAATATCTTACAGTGCAGGGACATGGAGATGTAATGCCAGCACTTATTTTAGGTTCCGTTGCAGCGGCAGCATTTTTAGGTGGAGTTCCAGTTGGACCACTTATAACATCTGGAATTTTGGCGCTTGTAGTAAAAGCTATGAAAAAGCTATAAGCTATTTAATTTTTTTATAAATAGGTTAGTTAGTTTTGAAAGGTTTTTTTCATGACATAAATAAGAAAAGTATCTATAATATTTAGTTTTTGTTGGAATTACTTTTAATTCTTTGTTTTTAATAGCATCATTAACTACAAGAGACGAAATAAAAGTGATTCCTAAACCATTTTTTACGGCTTCTTTTATTGCATAATTACTACCTAAAATTATAATATTTTTGGGATATATGTTTTCAGTACTTAAAAAAGTATTCAAATTTTCTCCTGTTCCAGAACCTTCTTCCCTATGTATCCAGGTCTGATTTGATAAGAACTTTTTTAAATTTACATTTTTATTATACTGAAAAGAAAAAGGTGAAACTATTATCATTTGATCTTTATAGAAGTTTTTTATAGTATAATTTTCTATTGGTACGGTGCCTTCAACTAAGGCTAAGTCAATATTGTAGTTTTTAAATTTTTCGTATATATGCCTGGTATTTTCAATAGTCACATCTATTTTAATATTGGGAAATTCTTTAATAAAGTCTCCAAGTACTTTAGGGAGAATAAATTCACCTATAGTCATGCTTGCACCTATCTTTAATGTACCACAGGGCAGAGAATTGTAATTATCTATTTCCTCTTTTGTTTCATCTAGAATTGATAAAATTTGCTTAGAAGATTTATAAAGTATATGACCTGTGTTTGTTATGCGTATGGTCCTTTGTTTATTGGAACGTTCAACTAATTGTGTTCCAAAGTATTTCTCTAAATTAGATATGTGAAGGCTTACTCCAGGTTGTGAGAGTTTTACCGAATTTGCAGCTTTAGTAAAACTATTCTTTTCTACTACAGCAATAAAGGTTTTTAATTCTTCTATCAAAATGTTCACCACCTATAAGTAATAGTAATAGGTATAATAAAGAATGTATATTATACTTATTGGTTAAAACAAAGTATACTATAGATAAAATATTAATTCAATGTATAAACAAAAGCGGGAGTGAAAATATATGGAAGAATTAAATAAAATTTTAATAAATGAAATCAGCGGATTTAGAGAAAGTGGACATGATTTTTTAGATGGAAAAATAACCAGGATGGAGTTTAAAGGTATTTCAGGAGGTATGGGTGTATATGCTCACAGGAACGGAAAAGATTTTGCAATACGTTTTAAAATACCATCTGGAATAACTTCAATTAAGGATCTTAAACTTATCTGCAATTTTGCAAAGAGATATGACCTTAAGTGTATACATCTTACAACACGTCAGGATATTCAGCTTCATGGCGTTTCAATTGATGCAGTCTGTGATATGATGGAAGAAGGTATAAGAAATGGTCTTTACACGAGAGGTGGAGGTGGAAACTTTCCAAGAAATGTTGCAATGTCTCCATTATCAGGTGTAGATAAAAAAGAAGCCTTTGATGTATCTTTATATGCTTTAGCTGTTGGAAAACATTTTTTGAATAAAATATATACTTACAAACTGCCAAGAAAAATAAAAGTAGCATTCTCAAGCAGCAGTGAGGATTTAGGACATGCAACAATTTCTGATTTGGGATTTTTAGCTGTTAAGGAAAATGGAAAGAAATATTTTAGAGTGTACATAGGTGGAGGACTTGGAAGAAATCCTAAAGTTGCAATTAAATATCCGGAGCTTATAAATCCAAATGAAGTTTTATATTATGTTGAAGCTATGACTAAACTTTTCATAAATGAAGGAGATTATAAAAATAAGGCAAAGGCTCGAATAAGATATATAGCTGAAAGAATGGGAAAAGAAGAATTTATAAAGTGTTATAATAAGTATTTATTAGAGGTAAAGCAAACAGAAAAACTTGATTTGGAAATAGACGAGGTTTCATGCAGTAAAAAGGGTGAGAGTACTTCTATTAAGAGCAGTAGAATTGTTAGCCAGAAGCAAGAGGGTTTGTATAGCGTATATGTTCATCCAGTTGGCGGACAACTTATGCTTAAGGATTTAGAAAACATTATAAATGAAACTGAAAAAATAGAGGATGCGGAAATAAGACTTTCTATGTCTGAAGGTTTTTATATAAGAAATTTAAATGGTAGTGAGGCAGAAAAATTATTAAAAGAAACTGAGCACATAGGAGGAACGATGAGGCTTGAATATTCAACTTCTTGTATAGGGGTTCCTACGTGTCAGATTGGTATTTTAAATAGCCAGGATACTTTAAAAGGTATATTAGATTATTTTAAGAAAATGAATTTTAACCATGATGTTTTGCCATCTATTCATATATCTGGTTGTCCAAATTCATGCAGTGTACATGAGGCAAGTGGCATAGGCTTTTGCGGCAAAAGAAAGAGAGTAGAAAATGAAGCTAAAGATGCATTTGAATTGCATGTAGGTGGTATACTTCAAAGTGATGATACAAGGCTTGGAGATTATTATGGAGATGTTTTGAGAGAAAAAGTTCCAGAATTTTTATATGAATTAGCCTTAAATGTTTATGAAAGTGGAAAAGAATTCTACACTTATATTAAAGAAAATAAAAATGATGTAGATAAAATTATAAATAAATACTTAATTTAGTGACCGGCATATTTTAAAAGAATTTCATAAAAATTTGTGCAATTAATGAAAGCTATGTTTTAAATAAGTGAAGAAAAAACGCTTATCTAAAACATAGCTAATTTAGGATGTGGTCATTGTTTAATAATACTTTAAAGTATATAATGTACGTAGGTTTAGTATATTATAATTAAATATATCAATAATGAGGAGGGAACCGCTTTTAATTTAAATAATTTCGATATAATCTTATGGAAATTACAAAAAATCGCGGGTATTTATGATACAACTTTTAGGATTAAAAAAGGATTTAAAAGTTGAAGTGAGGGAAAAATTCTCCATAATACAAAAGCGTATTGGAGAAAAGAATTTGCTTTTAAGTGAGATATGTAGGGAAGTTATTATATTAAGTACATGTAATAGAACTGAAATATACTTTAATAGTGATAAATGTAATGAAGAAATCATAAATGAAATTTTTGATAAGCTTAATTGGAATAAGGAATTCTTAGAAGACTTCTTTTATTATAAGGAAGAAACGGCTATAGATCATTTAATGAAAGTAGTTTGTGGCTTCGATTCTCTTATATTAGGAGAGGATCAAATATTAGGACAAGTTAAAGATGCATATGGTACTGCGTTAAAAAATAAGACCGTGAAGGATGAACTAAAAAAACTTTTTGGACTAGCAGTTACCTGTGGCAAAGAGTTTAGAAACATTTCTAAGCTTAATAGTATACCCGTTTCGTCTGCATCTATAGCTGTTAATACGGCAAGGGAAAAGAAGATTAAAAGATTTATGCTGCTTGGCTTCGGAAATGTAGGAACTTTAGTTAGTAAGTACATTTTGTCAGGAGAGTTTGATACTCTATACATTGTTGTTAGAAATAAGTCTGCTGTTAATATAGAAGATGAGAGAGTAAAAGTTATTTCATTTGCTGAAAGAAAAAATTATTATAAATATGTAGATTGCATTATTTCATGTACATCAGCACCACATACCGTTGTATGGAAAAAAGAACTTCCTAATAAAGATTTTGAAATATTTGATTTGGCAGTACCTAGGGATGTTGAAGAGGATGTTTATAAGCTTAAAAATGTGAAAGTATATGATATAGATGAGATAAGTGATATAGATAGTAAAAATAAGCAAAAAAGAAAAGATGTAATGGAGCAAAATGATTATATAATGAAGAAATACATTGAAGAATTTCATGATTGGAGAAAAGTTCAAGATGTAGTTCATGATATTATAAGAATTAAAGAGCATGGCAAAAATGTATACGAGAAGAGATATGAAACCTTTAAACATAAGAAAAACACTAAGGATAATGAAAAATTAGCACATACATTAATAAAAAGTACATCAGATGCCTATACAAATAGAGCCATTGAGGTACTTAAGGAAGAACAGCTGAAAGGGTGTGGCGAAGCTTGTCTCAAGATAATAAGAAGGATATTTTGGGAGATACAATAGAAAATTCTTTTATATGTCTTACATCTAGTAAAATAAAGCTTCTAATAATAGGTGGAGGAAATGCTGCATTTATAAAGGCAAAAAACTTTGCTAAAAGAGGCTGCTTGGTAACCGTGGTGTCAAAAGAGTTTATAAAGGATTTTGAAAAATTTTATGATCATCCGTGTATTAAATTTATAAAAGGTGAATATATAAGAGAATATATAGATAAAAATCATTTAGTGATAATAGCCACTGATGATGAGAAGTTAAATGAAAACATAAGAAGAGATTGTGATAGGATTAATAAGTTATATGTGGACTGTGGAAATCCGGAAGAAGGACTATATATAGTACCTTATCAAAAGGATTCAGATTACTTCTCTTTTTCACTTAAATTTAAGGGCAAAAGTCCTAAAACCTCAAAATATATTGGAAGCAAAGCATTTGATTTTTTAAGTGATTATGAGAAATTTGCAAATTACACAATAGATATGAGAAATAAACTCAAGAGAAGTATGCGAAAAGAAGTTATGAATTTTATCTGTTCTGATGATTTTTATTTTTTCTATAACAAAAAGAAGGAAAAACTCGTACTCCAATTATTTTATAAGGGATGTGACATATATAATGAAACTTGTAATAGCAACAAGGAAAAGTAAACTTGCACAGGTACAGACAGAGCTTATTATGAAGCTTGTAAAAAATAAGTATGGTGTGTCATGTGAAAAGTTATTAATGGAAACCCTCGGCGATAAAATATTAAATAAATCTTTAGCAGATATAGGAGGAAAGGGACTTTTTATAAAGGATATAGAAAAAATTCTTTTATCAGATAAAGTTGATGCGGCAGTCCATAGTATGAAGGATGTTCCTTTTGAAATCCCTCCAATGTTTGAAATATCAGCAGTTACACTGAAGGACGATGTTAGGGATGCTTTTGTATCACGAGAAGGAACTCATTTTAAGGAATTAAAAAAGGGAGCAGTTATTGGTACCAGCAGTAATAGAAGAGCAGCTCAACTTAAAATGCTTAGAGATGATATAAAGATTGTACCTATAAGAGGCAATGTTGAAACAAGGATGAGAAAGATGGAAGAACAGGAGCTTGACGGAATAATACTTGCTTCAGCTGGGCTCAAAAGGCTTAATATGGGAAGCCAAGTCACAGACTACTTTTCTGTAGAGGAAATGGTTCCAGCAGTTGGACAGGGTGCTTTAGGAGTGGAGATAAAAAAAGGAAGTACAAATGCGGAAATATTTAAGAGCCTTGATGTTACTCAAAATAGGATGTGTGTAGAGGCAGAGAGAAGCTTTATGCGTACCTTAAATGGAGATTGTCACTCAACTATTGGAGCATATGCAGAATTAGATAAAAATACTATGCATGTAATAGGTTTTTATCAGTTAGATGGAAAAAATATAAAAAAGGATATAGAAGGTACTGCAGAAGATTACGTTGGGCTTGGAGAAAAGCTTGCACGAAAGATTTTGGAGGCGTAACTATGAATACAGTTGGTAAAGTATATATAATAGGGGCAGGACCTGGCGATGAAGAGCTTGTAACTTTAAAGGCACTGAGAAAAATGAAAGAATGTACAGCAGTGCTATATGACAGGCTAGTTGGACAAGGAATACTTAAATATTTAAAGGATGATTGTAAGATTTATTACTGTGGAAAAGAGCCTGGATGTCATTATAAAACCCAGGATGAGATAAATAGTATGATAGTTGAATTAGCAAAAGAAGGACATACTGTTGGAAGAATAAAGGGAGGGGATCCTTATATATTTGGAAGAGGTGGAGAGGAAGCTTTAGCTCTTTTAAAAGAAAATATTGAGTTTGAAGTTATATCAGGTGTTACATCTCCTGTTGCTGCTTTAAACTATGCAGGGATACCTGTAACACATAGAAAAGTAGCACGAAGCTTTCACGTATTTACAGCTAAAACAGCAGATGATTCCAATATAAATTTTAAAGCAGCAGCTTCTATTAATGGTACTCTGATATTTTTAATGGGTTACAGACAGCTAGACAGTATAACAAAAAAATTGATGGAGAACGGTATGAATTCAAAAACTCCTTGTGCGGTGGTTATGCGTGGAACCACAAGTGCTCAGAAAAAGGTTGTAGGAAATCTTGATAACATAAAAACTAAGTGTGATAGTGAAAATATAGGATCACCGTGTATAATAGTAGTTGGAGATGTTATTAATTTCAACGAAAAGCTGGATTGGTACGAAAAAGAGCCACTTTTCGGAAGGAATATATGTATAACAAGATCTAAACAACAGAGTAAAGAAATAAGAGAAAAATTAATAGAACTTGGAGCGGAGGTTACCGAGATAAATTCAATTGAGATAAAAGATACATCTCAAAATTTATCAGCATATGTAGAAAGGCTTAAAGGTTATGATTATATTTTTTTAACAAGTGTGAATGCTGTGGAAATTTTCTTTAATTACCTTGCTTTAAATGATTATGATGTTAGAAAAATCAAAGCTAAATTTGTTGTTATAGGCGAGGGGACGAAGAATGCATTAAAAAGGCATGGAATTATTGCTGAAATAACAGCTAAAAAAAGTAATGGAGAAGGGCTTTTTTTAGCTATTAAGGATTATGTAAATAAGGATGATAAGATATTTATACCACGAAGCAAAAATTCCAGACAATATGTGAAAACTCAGCTTTTAGAAATGGGATGCAGCGTGGATGAATGCTTTATATATGAGACAGTCACGGGAAAAATTTTAGATAAAAAAGTTTTTGATAGAGTCGATACAGTTATTTTCACAAGTCCATCTACTGTTAGAAATATGATAACTCTTGTTGGAGAGGATAAAATAAGAAGCAAAAGGGTAATATCTATAGGGCCTATAACAGGTAAGGAACTTGATAAAATTAAGGCTCAGTATTCTGTATGTAGTAAGTGCAATACTGATGGGATGATTAAGGAGTGTTTAAATTATGAGAAATAAAGAAATTTTCGAGGAATCCAAAAAGTATATGCCCGGAGGTGTAAACAGTCCAGTAAGAGCATATACAGCTTTAAATATTGATCCCCCAATAATAAAAAGAGGACAAGGCTCGCATTTATTTGATGAAGAGGGAAATGAATATATTGATTTTATAGAAGCTTGGGGTCCTATGATTTTAGGGCATAATAATGAAAAGATTTTAAGCGCAGTGAGGAAGACACTAGATAATGGAGTTGGCTTTGGAGCACCTACAGAATTAGAACTTAAACTTGCGAGGTACATATGTACTACCGTGGATAATGTAGATATGATTAGAATGGTTAATTCTGGTACAGAAGCTACAATGAGTGCGGTAAAGCTTGCAAGAGGATATACTGGGCGTGACAAAATAATAAAATTTGCTGGCTGTTATCATGGCCATTTTGATGGATTTTTAGTTGAGGCAGGCTCGGGAGTTTTGACTCAAAATATACCAGGATCTCCAGGAGTGCCAAAGGGAAGCATAGAGAATACCCTTATTGCTGAGTACAACGATATTGAAAGTGTTAATCTCTTATTCCAAAAGTATAAGGATGAAATAGCAGCTGTAATAATAGAGCCCGTAGCTGGAAATATGGGAGTTATACCGGCTGAAAAAGAGTTCCTGCTTAACCTTAGAAAAGTATGCACTGAAAATGAAACAGTATTGATATTTGATGAAGTTATGTCAGGCTTTAGAGTTGCGTATAAAGGTGCTCAAAGCTTATATGGAATAAAACCTGATTTGGTTACTTTTGCAAAGATAATGGGAGGGGGACTTCCTTGTGGTGCTTACGGCGGCAGAAGAGAAATAATGAAAGAACTTTGTCCACTTGGACCAGTATATCAGGCAGGTACAATGTCAGGTAATCCAATAGTTATGGCTGCTGGATATGCATCTTTAAAAGAACTTCATGAGCATCAAGAATATTATGATTATATGAATAAGCTTGGAGAAAAATTTCAAGATGGAATATATGAAGTGGCAAAGAAAAAGGGTATACCACTCGTAGTAAATAGGTGTGTAAATATGATGACTATATTCTTTACAGAACTTAGAGAGGTTAAGAATTATAGTGATGCAAAGAAATCTAATACAAAGATGTTTTCAAAGTTTGCGGAACATATGATAAAGAATGGAATATATGTACCACCTTCGCAATTTGAAGCTATGTTTTTAGGAGTAAAACACACTGAGAGTGATATAGAAAGATTTCTAAAGGTTATGAAAGAACTGTAAGGAGGAAAAAAATGTTTAGAAGGCATAGAAGGCTAAGGAAAAATAGTTATATAAGGGATATGGTAAGGGAGACTACACTAAGTCCAAATGATTTTATATATCCACTATTTGTGGTTGAAGGAGAAAATATAAAAAAAGAAATACCATCTCTTCCTAATAATTATCATTATTCTTTGGACAGACTTCCAGAGATAATAGATGAAATAAGAGGGGCTGGAGTTAAAGGAATAATTTTGTTTGGGATACCTGATTATAAAGACGAGATAGGATCAGGAGCTTTTGATGAAAATGGAATCATTCAAAAGGCTGTAAGAAAAATAAGAGAACTAGACAAAAATTTATTTATAATAACAGATGTATGCATGTGCGAATATACAAGCCATGGACACTGCGGAATAATTCATGATGGTTATGTAAATAACGATGAAACTATAAAGTATATAGCTAAAATAGCACTTTCTCATGCAAAGGCTGGAGCAGATATGGTTGCACCTTCAGATATGATGGACGGAAGAATTGAGGAAATAAGAAATACACTTGATGAAAACGGATATGAAAATGTTTCGATAATGGCTTATAGTGCAAAATACTGTTCCGCTTTTTATGGACCATTTAGAGAGGCTGCTGATTCTGCGCCTAAGTTTGGAAATAGAAAAAGCTATCAGATGGACCCTGCAAATGCAAGGGAAGCAATGCTTGAAATTGAGGATGATATAAACGAAGGGGCAGATATAGTAATGGTAAAACCTGCACTTTCTTATCTCGATGTTTTAAAGACTGCAAGAGAAAGATTTGATGTTCCTATGGCAGCATACAGTGTTAGCGGAGAATATGCTATGATAAAAGCTGGTGCAAAGCTTGGATGGATAGATGAAAAGGCAATAGCCATTGAATCGCTTTTATCAATTAAAAGAGCAGGAGCAGATATGATTATAACATATTATGCCATAGAGGCTTCTAAATGGATTAGGTAATTAAATATTGCGAACTAACATTGATTTGTAACATTAAAAAAGCTCTATAAATCTAAGGTAAAGAAATTGTAAAATACTAAGATATTTCAATAACTCGCTGAAAAGATGCTCAGACAATTAAAATATCTAAGTATTTTACGATTTTTTCACCAAGATTTATTAGAGCTTTTTTAATGTTACAAATCAATGTTAGTTCGCTTTTGGAGTAAAACGAGGAAAAAATTCCTCCGTACCTACGGAATTTTAGGTATAGATTAAATTAGTAAATCACTATTTAGACAAGTGAATTTTCAATCATTCTACGAAGTTTGCGAAATTTAAATAACTGATTTAGTTTGATATCTATGCTTTTATTTATAGTTTATTTTAAAATAAAAATGTTAAAATATCGACAGCATAATAGAATTTGTTACCAAAAAAGCTATATAATATAATAGGGATTTATTATATTAATGTAATGGAGAGATACTATATGAATTATATTAAAAACTTAAAGGTAAAATTTAAATTATTTAGTGTAGTAATAATATTATTTATGTTGATAATTATGGTAATATTAAGTTCAGTGATTGTAACCAATAAAATTACTGATAATTACAATAAGGTTTATGGAAACTATTTAAAAAATGAGAAGATATTAAGTACATTAAAAAATAATATATATAAAAATAAATATGATTTTTTTCAGTATACTTCAAATAAAAAAATTAATCAGATGAATGAAATGGAGAAAATGGATATATCCGATTATGTTATTTGTACAGATAATATGCAAGGCGAAAAAGAAAGTTTGGAAAGAATAAGAAAAGGATTAATTATATATAATTTTCGAAAAAATACTGCGCTTGGATTATTAAAAGGAAATAATTATACTGATATGTCAAATCAATTAAATGATATGGATGAAATTGCAAGTTCTATAATTAATGAAGAAGATAAGCTTGTAAATATTAATTTAAAGTATGTTGAAGAGAGAAGTAATAAATATGATTTTTTACATAATAAAGTTAATATATTAATTGTAACAGTAGGTTTTTGTATAATTAGTACTGCGTTTGCACTTATTAGTTTTATTTTTAAGGATTTTTATAGACAGCTAAAAGATATTTTGATTCTTTTAAATACAGAAGTTAAGGATAATGCAGCGGAATATTTTTATGATACAAATAGGAAAGATGAACTTGGAAAAATAACAGAAAGAATTATATATATACGCCATAATTTAAATAAAGTTATAAAAGATACTTTCAAAAAAGAGGACAAGATACAAAAAGGTAAATTAAGAAATGTGCAGGATAATATTGGCTCTAATTCAGTAAGAGAATTATGCCAAACTATTGAGGAAGCTTATAAAGGTATAAATGTTATAGTATTTGAGTCTTCTGTTCAATGTATGAAGATTAACAATCAAATAAAAAAATTTTGTGATATGTCGGAAAAAATTAAAATATTTAAAAAAGGATCATTTACTTCAATAAACAATATAGCTGGAGCCACAGATAAGCTTGAGGATAAATTTAGAAAAGCAATATATGAGGGCAAAAAGGTGGTAGAGGATATTAATAATGATTACGGTTATAAAATAAGTATGATTAAAAATAAGGATAATGATTATTTATGTAAGCTTAATAAACTGTTTCAATTATTATATGAGGTAGAGTATATGTTTTTTAAATTGAAACAGGTTTTGGAAAGTGAAAGGAATAGATTTAATAATATAGAAAAAATTCCAGAAGAGGTTGAGGGCTATTCGAGATATTTGCAAGAAAATTTAAAACTAGTGATGGAAAGTATAGAGAAATTAAGTGTTTTGGCTAATGGTGAACAAACACTTATTGGAAAGCTTAATGGTGCATTTGCAGGTGGTAATGAATAAATTAATTATTGATTTTTTCAGAAGAGATACATTATTTTATAAGTAATAGAGGAAGAAAATTTTTTATTAGCAATAACCCGGTTAATCACACAATTATATAAAATGATTAGCTGGGTTTTTAACGTAATATCAAATAAATCAATGTAAACTTAAAAAAGTCATTGACAATATCCTAGTAAAGTGATAGATTTAATATAAATTAAAACATAATATTCATATCAAATTAGTAGGAATATTATGTTGAAAAATAAATCTATTTATTTTTTTATTTTGTTTTTACCAATATGGTTAAAAGTCATATAAAGTGATAAAAGAAGGTTTATTATGAAGTGTTATTATGAATTATTCAGTAATTTGAATTATGATGCTAAGAGAATTTTTAATTTACTTCAGAAAAAAGGGGCAATGACCAAGAGTGAAATTTCAACTTTAACTAATGTAAAATTGACAACTTTAAATCGTATAATGAGTCCATTAGAGAAAGAAAGGATTATAGTAAAGTATTGTATTGGAACATCTACTGGTGGAAGAAAACCTATAATGTACAATATTAATTTATGCAATTTTTATATTATAGGTATAAATGTAACAGATATTTATACTGAAATTGTATTTACTAATTTAAAACTTGAAATACTTGAAAAGCGAAAATTTGACATAAAGAATGAAAATCCATATAAGCTATCAAGCCAAATATTTGATGAAATAAATAAAGTTGTGTGTGAACTTAGGTTGGATTTATTGGAGTTGTTTGGAGTTGGAGTGGCTTTTTCTGGCTCATATTGTGATGCAGAATATACTTTAGATGAATATAAAAATATTTTCGAAGAGAAGTTAGGATGTACGGTGCTTACTCAGGAGGGAGTAAATGCTGGGGCGTTAGCAGAGTATTTTTATGGGTTTAAAGGTGATTTTGAAAGTACAGCTTATTTTGATTATGGTGAAAGGATTATGGTAGGAAGTTGCAAAGGAAAAGTGTTAAAGATGTCAACTAATTTACAAAACACTTTTGAAAATATAATTGTAAATAATAACGGGCTTAGCACAAAATGTATAAAAGATTATTGTTCTTTCGATCATATAGTAAGTAAGTTTGTTTCTGAAGTAAACAATGGGAAAAATACAATTATAAATAAATCGTTAGAAAAAATTAATTATAAGGACATATGTTTAGCTGCTGACAAGGGTGACATGTTATCAAAGAAAATTATAGAAAAAGCTGCAATAATTTTCTCAATGGGATTAATTAATTACGCAAATATTCTTAATATTAAATCTATTACTTTAAGTGGATCAATGATTTTTTATTCGGAATTTTTTTATAAAACTTGTGAAGAAATTATATCTAAAAGATTAAAAGTGGTTTTAAAAAAATATGGACATTTTAAAGAAGATACAATTGCTGTAGGTTCAGCAGCATTTGTAGTTGAAAGATGTCTTGAAAGTTAAAGGGAGGAAAATTATGATACTACAAATTAATGGGAAAGAAAAGAAAGTGAAAGATGGCTTAACGATAAGTGAAATTCTAGTAGAAGAAAATGTTGAAATGCCAGATATGGTAACAGTACAGTTAAATAATGAATTTATTGATAGAGATAAATTTACAGATACGGTTCTAAAGGAAAGTGATGTTATAGACTTCTTGTACTTTATGGGAGGTGGAAGTATTGGATTTTAGTGAGGAGCAAATAGAAAGGTATTCAAGGCATATTTTGCTTCAAGAAGTTGGAGTGGAAGGCCAGGAAAAGCTTTTAAATTCTAAAGTCCTTGTAGTTGGAACGGGGGGACTCGGAGCTCCTGCTGCTATGTATTTAGCTGCTGCAGGAATTGGGACAATTGGACTTGTAGATGGAGATGTTGTAGATCTTTCAAATCTTCAAAGGCAAATAATACATGGAACTAAGGATGTTGGAAAGCCAAAAGTTCAATCGGGAAAAGAAACAATTAATGCAATGAACCCAGATGTGAATGTAATAACTTATCATGAAATGGTTACATCACAAAATATACTAGACATAATAAAGGATCAAAATTATGATTTTTTAATTGATGGAACAGACAATTTTGCAGCAAAGTTTTTAATAAATGATGCCTGTGTTTTAGCAAAAAAACCTTTTTCTCATGCGGGAATTATAAGATTTCAAGGTCAGCTTACAACGTATATACCAGATAACGATACACCGTGTTATAGATGTATATTTCAATCACCACCTCCAGCCGGAGTAGTCCCAACATGTAGAGAAGCAGGTGTAATAGGAGCCATGGGAGGGATTATAGGAAGCCTTCAGGCACTTGAAGCTGTTAAATATATACTTGGAGTTGGAGAAACTTTAGCAGGATATCTTCTTACTTTTGATGCAAAGAAAATGGAATTCAGAAAGATAAAAGTAGCAAAAAACAAAAAGTGTGGAGTTTGCGGTGAGAATCCTACTATAAAAACACTTATTGACTATGAAAATCCTTCATGTGATTTAAAATCAGGAAAATTAAAAGGGTGATAAGATGATTTATTTAAAGAAATCAGAATATTGTGCCATCATAAAGCAAGCCAAAGATGAGTTTGATCATGAGTGCTGCGGCTTTTTAGCAGGTACAAAGAAGAATGGAAATATTTATATAGATAAGGTGTTCCCTATGAAAAATACAGACAACAGCAGTGAGCATTTTTCTATGGAGCCAAAAGAACAATTTGAAAAAATAAAAAGCATAAGGTCGTTTGGTATGGAGATGCTTGGAAATTATCATTCTCACCCATATTCACCATCAAGACCGTCAGAAGAGGACAAACGATTATCTTTTGATCCAAATGTAATTTATTCAATTTTATCTCTTCAAAATAAAGAAGTACCTGTACTTAATATGTTTAAAGTAATTAAAAATGAAAATTATGTTGAAAAACTTCAATATGAGATTGTTTAAAAGAGGTGTAAAGTATGCTTAATATAACTGATGAAAATCGAAAAGAAGTAGAAGACTTTAAGGAAAAGGCAGAACAATATTTGAATAAGCAAATTGATCCTTTAAGATTTAAGGCATTTAGAGTTTCAATGGGTGTGTACGAGCAGAGAGAAAAAGAAAATTACATGATAAGAATGAGACTTCCAGGTGGATTTGTAACACTTCCTCAGCTTAAAGTTATAAGTAAACTAGGAGAAGAGTACTCTCATGGAAAAATTCATCTTACATCAAGAGAAGATGCTCAATTTCATAAAGTAGACCTTAAGGATGTTTATAAAGTATTAAAGAAGCTTATAGACAATGGAATAATGACTAAGGGAACGGGAGGGAATACGATAAGAAATGTTGCAAGTTCACCTTTATCAGGAGTAGCTTATAATGATGTTTTTGATGTTGAACCGTATAAGGATAGAGTAACAAATTATCTTATAAAGGACCCTACAAATATGAATCTTCCAAGAAAATATAAAATTGCCTTTTCAGACAGTGTAGATGATACGGCTAATGCTTCTATTTCTGATTTGGGTTTTATAGCTCAAATTAAAGATGGGGTAAAGGGCTTTAAGGTATTTGGAGCAGGCGGACTTGGTGGAAAACCTAGAGCTTCAATAAAACTTGCAGATTTTATTGAAGCAAAAGATGTACTTTATTACGTAGTTGCAATGAAAAAGCTTTTTGAAAAGGAAGGTGACAGGACGAACAAAAATAAGGCTAGAATAAGGTTTATTACTTATAGATATGGTGATGAAAAATTTAAAGAACTCTTTAATGAAGAACTTAAAAAAGTTAAGGAACAGGAAAATCTTGATATTCTAATAGATGATAACAATAAAGTATGCTATGAAGATTTAGAGTATATTGATGATTTAAGTGATAAATATGAAAATGTGTTATTTAAGCAAAAACAGGAAGGTTATTATTCAGTTTATGTTCATCCAGAGTGCGGAAATCTCAAAATAGATGATTTAAACAAGGTAATAAACTTTTTAGACGGACTTAATTATAAAGTAACAATAAGACTTGCAAATACTCAAGGCTTTTTTGCACGCGATATTAAAAATGAGGATGCAGTGAAACTTGCAGATATAATAGGCGATTTTTCTTCAAATATAAATTTATTTAACTCCTCAACTTGCGCAGGTGCAGCAACTTGTCAGCTTGGATTATGTCTGTCTCAAGGACTTCTTAAAGCCATAAAGGATAAATTTAAGAATGAAGACATGAAAATAAAAAAAGCACTTCCTAAAATATATATTTCAGGTTGTCTCAATTCCTGTGCACAGCATGAAAAAGGAGCTATAGGATTAAATGGAAGAGCTAAAAGGACAGATGATGGACTAATTCCTATGTATACAGTTTCTCTGGGAGGATATCTTGGATCTAATGGCGCAAAGTTAGCGGAAGCAGTGGGTGATATACCTGCTAAAAAAGTACCAGAATATCTTTTAGAGCTTGCTGAGCTTAAAGCAAATTCAGTATACGTAAATTTTTATGAATTTCTTGATAATAATAGGAAAGAAATAAAAGAACTTACTGAAAAATATTCAACACTTGAAAGCTATAAAGATAATCCAGAACTTTATTTCGATTGGGGAGCATGCAAAAGATTTTCTCTTGAGGGAAGAGGAAAAGGTGAGTGCAGTACAGGTGTGCTTGATGTAATAAAAATGGATATATGGAATGCAGAATCGTATTTAAAAGATTATGGTATTTCTAAGAATAGTTCAAAACTTTATGAAGCTGCACTTTCAGCATCAAGGGCACTTCTGATATTGAGGGGAATAGATACGTCTAAAGAGAGGGAAATATTTAAAGAATTCATAAAGAATTTTGTTGATGAGGGATATTTAAGAGAAGATATAAAGGACTTAATTGATGAACTCATAGATTTTAAGCTTGGAGATATTAGTGATATATCAGATAAGGAAAAGGACGTAAGTTATGTTGTAGGTAAAGTTAGAGATATGTTTGATTCATTAGATGGCAAGCTTGACATAACTCTTCCCAAAGAAAATGAAGTAAATAAAGAAAGTAATTCAACAGGAAAGACAGAGGGAGAGTATAAAATTATTGATTTCAGAGGAGTTAAGTGTCCTATAAATTTTGTAAAAGTTAAAATTGAACTTTCTAAGGTGAAACCTGGTACGACACTTGGATTTTATCTTGATGATGGTGATCCTATTAACAATGTTCCTAGAAGTGTTGAAAAAGAAGGACATGAAGTAATAAATATTGATGATAAATTTAATGGATACAATCTTCTTGTGGTTAAAAAGAATAAATAGGGGGCAGAATTGTGAGATTTTCAACAAAGCTTATTCATGGCAATTATAATTTAGAGAAAACAGGGGCAACCAATGTCCCTATATATATGTCCAATGCATATGCTCATAGTTCTCCAGCTGAATTAGAAAATATATTTAAAGGAAAATTTCCGGGATATGTGTACAGCAGACTATCTAATCCAACTGTTTTAGCTTTTGAAAGAAGGATGGCAAGCATTGAAGGAGGGCTTACAGCAACTTCAGCAGCATCTGGCATGAGTGCTATATATATGGCAATTACTAATATTGTTAGTCCCGGTGATGAAATAATCGCTTCAACTGGTCTTTATGGAGGAACGTATACTCTTATTTCTAATTTAAAGGATATCGGGGTCAAAGTCATATTTTTAGAGGAAATAAATGAAGAGAGCCTTCTTAACAATATAACGAAGAGTACAAAACTCGTTTATGCTGAGACTATAGGAAATCCTAAACTAGATATTTTAGATGCTGAAACAGTAGGAAAAGTTTGCAACCAAAAGGGAATAATTTTTATGGTTGATTCTACTATTTCAACACCGTGTTTAATAAGTCCTATAGAATACGGAGCTGATATTATAATTCACTCTACATCGAAGTATATTAATGGTACTTCTAATGCTATAGGTGGAACAATAGTAGATTGCGGAAGTCAAAAATATAAAAACTATAGATATGAAAATTTTCATGAGTATGCTAAAAAGTATGGAAAGTTGGCTTTTACTGCCAAATTAAAGAGTACTATAGGTGTTGATATTGGTGCAGCAATGTCACCTTTTAATGCATTTTTATCTTTAACAGGTGTTGAAACTTTAGCGCTAAGAATGAAACAGCACTGTAAAAACGCTATGAAGGTAGCGGAATATTTAGAGAAAAGCCCTAAGGTAACTAGTGTAAATTATCCAAATCTTAAGAGCTCAAAATATTATGAATTAGCGGAAAAGTATTATAAAAATGGAGCTTCAGGCATACTTACCTTCAGGCTCGGCAGCAAAGAAAATGCATTTAAGTTTCTGGGAAAATTAAAACTCATATTGGATCTTACAAACATAGGAGATTGCAAAACTATAATAATACATCCAGCCTCTACTATATGTTCAAGCAATACGCCGGAAGAAAGAGAAAAAATGGCAGTATATGATGATTTACTAAGACTATCCGTTGGAATAGAGGATGTAGATGATATATTGGAAGACATAGATAGAGCTTTAGAAGCTATTTGAGGTGATGGTATGGAGAATAAAAAAAGTACTAATATAGTCTGGCAGGATACTAGAATAAAGAGAGAAAATAGGGAAAAAGTTTTAAAACAAAAGGGAGTAGTTTTGTGGTTTACTGGGCTTTCGGGTTCCGGCAAATCCACAGTTGCATCAATGCTTGAAGGTAGACTTTATGATATGGGGTACTTGACATATTTATTGGATGGCGACAATTTAAGGTACGGGCTTAATTCTGATCTTGGTTTTACAAGTGAAGATAGAACTGAAAATATAAGAAGGGTTTCTGAAGTTGCAAAACTATTTGTTGATGCAGGAATTATAACAATAACCACATTTATATCCCCTTTTAAGAAGGACAGAAATAGTGCTAGAAAGCTCTTAGGAGAAGATTTTGTAGAAGTTTATGTAGACTGTCCGCTTGATGTTTGTGAGAAGAGAGATCCAAAGGGAATATATAGGAAGGCTAGAGATGGTAGAATTAAGAACTTTACAGGGATAGATTCTCCTTATGAAAAGCCAGACAATCCTGAAATAACAGTTAAGACCTTTCAAAAGACTGAAAAGCAATGCGTAGATAAAATAGTGAAATATTTAAAGGAACATGAAATTTTTTAGGAGGGTGGAATGAAGTTATCATATGATATTTTAAAAACTGATCTTCTCATAATAGGGGGAGGTACAGCTGGATGTTTTGCAGCTATAAGTGCGGCAAAAAAACCTAGCATTCAAATATTAATTGTAGAAAAAGCTAATATTAAAAGAAGCGGCTGTCTTGCTGCTGGAGTAAATGCTTTAAATGCGTACATAACTGAAGATGAAACTCCCGATTCCTTCGTGGACTATGTGAAGAAAGAATTTAATGATGTAGTTAGAGAAGATTTGATTTATACAGCAGCAAAAAGACTTAATGAAGTTACACGAGAAATAGAAGAAATGGGTCTAACCATATTAAAGGATGACAGTGGAAAGTATGTTCCAAGGGGAAAAAGAAGTATAAAAATAAACGGAGAAAATATAAAGCCTATTTTAGCTGAAGCTGTGAATAAAAAAAACAATATAAAAGTTTTAAATGGAGTAAATGTTTTTGACTATATTGTGGCTGATGGAAGAGTTATAGGAGCTTTGGGTTTTTCAATTAAAGAGCCTAGGGTCTATATTATTTATTCAAAAGCAGTTATATGCACAACAGGTGGAGCTTCAGGAATATATAAACCTAACAATCCAGGGTTTTCAAGACATAAAATGTGGTACTCACCTTTTAATACAGGTGCAGGATATGCCATGGGAATAAGGGCTGGAGCTGAAATGACTACTTTTGAAATGAGATTCATTGCATTAAGGTGTAAGGACACGATTGCACCAACGGGAACTATAGCTCAGGGAGTTAAAACCCCTCAGGTTAATGGATTTTCAGAGGAATATGTTAAAAATTATGGCAAACCTACAACTATAAATAGATTGTACAGCACTGTCATGGAAAACTTAAGGGGAAATGGACCATGCTATTTAAAGACAAAGGGAATCACGGAAAATCAAGTTCAGGACTTATTTAAAGCATATTTAAATATGGCTCCAGCAGAGGCTTTAAGTTGGTTTGATAGAAAAATAAATCCTTCTAAGCAAAATATAGAAATCGAGGGTACAGAGCCTTATATAGTAGGTGGACATGGAGCAAGTGGCTATTGGGTTGATACTAAAAGAAGAACTACTTTAGAGGGACTTTATGCAGCTGGAGATGTGTCAGGAGGAAGCCCTAAGAAATATGTTACAGGGTGTTTTGCAGAGGGGCAAATAGCAGGGGAAAGTGCGGCTTGCTATATTGAAGGAAAAAAACTTGTTACAATTCCAGAAAGTAAAATACACGAATATATGCAACGTGTAGAAAGATTTTTTAATGGTGAAAGTGAATTTGATACAGAGCAAATAGAGGAAGCTATGCAGAAGACTATGGACGAGTATTCAGGGGGAATATCTCGGCATTACAGCTATACAGAAGAGAAGCTTAATATAGCAGAGAAAAGAATAGATGAACTTTTAAGACTTTCTTACAAGCTAAAAGCTAAAAATCAGCATGAACTTTTATCTATTTACGAATTAATTGATAGATTATATGTGGCAAAGGTTGTTATTGCTCATCTCAAAGCTAGAAAAGAGACTAGATGGAAATGCTATGAAGAAAATGATAGTTATAAAAATAAGGATGATAAAAACTGGCTTAAATATGTAAACTCTGTTTATAAAGATGGAAAAGTAAATATTTTATTTAGAAAACTTATTGGAAGGGATGAGATTTATGAGCATTAAAATCGATGTAAATAAATGCATTGGGTGTAAAAGGTGCGTAAATGTTTGTCCTGGAAGTTTGATAGAAGAAAATGAAAATGGAAAAGTCTTTATAAAATATCCTAAGGATTGTTGGGGATGTACTGCTTGTCTCAAGGAATGCAAATTTAAAGCAATAAAGTATTTTCTCGGTGCTGATATAGGAGGAAATGGTTCATATATGTATGTAAGTGAGGAAGGAGATAAGCTTAACTGGCATATGGTTAATCCAAGCAGCGAAGAGGCCATTATAAGAACCAATAGAAAGGAATCAAATAAATATTAGTGGAGGAAAGTGAAATGAAAAAGGATAGAATAGTCAGCCTTATTATAATTACCACAGTAGTTATAGGAATTCTATCAGGCTGTGCAGAAAAAAATAAAAAAATTTCACAGGTTAGAGTGGCATATTTTCCGAATGTAACACATTCACAAGCATTACTTCAGAAACAAGATGGTTCGCTCCAAAAAGCTTTAGGAAATAGTATTAAAGTAAAATGGCAGAAGTTCAATGCGGGTTCTTCAGAGGTAGAAGCATTTTTAGCAGGAGGAGTTGATATAGGATATATTGGACCTGGGCCTGCAATAAATGCTTATACAAAGTCAAAAGGTGATGTTCAAGTAATTTCAGGAACAGCAGACGCAGCAGCAATACTCGTTTCAAGAAAGGGTGCTAACATCAAAAGCGTTAAGGACTTAAAGGGCAAAAAGGTTGCAATACCTCAATTTGGTAATACTCAGGATTTAAATCTTAGAATTCTTTTATCGGAAAATGGATTAAAGGATAAAGCAAAGGGTGGAAATGTGGAAATAGTTCAAGCTGAGAATCCTGATATAAAAATTCTTTTGGATAAAGGTTCAATAGATGCAGCATTGGTACCAGAACCATGGGGTTCAAGACTTGTAAAAGAAGTTAATGCTAATGTTGTGCTTGATTACGATGGCATATGGAGAAAAGGCAAATATCCAACGGCGGTGGTTGTTGCAAGGAAAGAATTTATAAAAGATCATCCGGATATAGTAGAAAAATTCCTAAAAAACAATGTAAAAGAAACTGATGAAATAAATAAGAATACTGATAAGGCGGAAGACAGCGTAAATAAACAGCTTAAAGAGGTAACGGGTCAGGAATTATCTAAGGATATATTGGATTCATCTTTTAAGAGAATTAAAGTTACAAATGATCCTGAAAAACAGGCAATTGTAGAAATGGCAGATTGGTCTTTAAAGGAAGGATTTATAAGGAAAAAAGCTGATCTTAAAAATATGTTTGATTTTGAGCTTTTAAATAAAGTACTTAAAGCGGAAGGAAAAACTCAAGTACAATAATATTCTTATTAGTTTGTAGGGGAGGAGGAAGAGATTTGGGAATAGAAATAAAGGGAGTAAGTAAAGATTTCATATCCAGAGAAAAAAAGACACACACTTTAGAAGACATAAATCTTTCCATAAAAAATGGAGAATTTATATGTTTACTTGGACCTTCTGGCTGCGGAAAATCCACACTGCTCAATATACTAGCCGGCCTTGAAAAGCCTACAAAGGGAAAAGTGTATTTAAATAATGTAGAAATAAAAAAACCAGGACCGGATAGAGCTTTTATGTTTCAAGATTCTGCACTTTTTCCATGGCTTAAGGTTATAGACAATGTTGAATTTGGAATGAAAATCAAAAATGTGCCTCAGGAAGAAAGGCATGAAAAGGCACTTAAGTATCTTAAAATGGTACATCTCACTAAATTTCAGAATTCATATATACACGAGCTTTCTGGAGGAATGCGACAAAGAGTTGCACTTGCGCGTGCATTAACACTCGATTCAGAAGTCCTTTTGATGGATGAGCCATTTTCAGCTCTTGATAGCCAGACTAAAAGCATACTCCAGCTTGAACTCCAAAATATATGGTGGGAAACAAAAAAGACAATAGTATTTGTAACTCACAATGTTGAAGAGGCTGTACTTCTTGCTGACAGAGTTGTTGTAATGTCAGCAAATCCAGGGAAGATTAAAAATATATTTGAGATAAAATTGGGTAGACCTAGAAAAGCCGAAAATGTTGATTTAGCTTATGTTGCTGCGGAAGTAATGAAGGAGCTTAAAGAGGAGGTGGAGAAGGTTGCAAAGGAAGAGTACGACAGTGATTGGGATTTTGAAAAGAGTTCTGTTTTATATAATTCTGATAATGATTTGGGAGCTGGTTTATAAAGTCTTTGTAGATGAGCTTTCCATATGGAAGGCATATACTTTTCCATCTCCATTTGATGTTATTACATCTCTTGCATATTTAGTTTATGACAATACACTTTTTGTGGCTATGGGGGCTAGTATAACAAGACTTATTGTAGGATATTTAATCTCTCTTGTAGTAGGTACAGTTTTGGGATTATTAGTCATAAGGTTCAAGTATTTAGATGAGAATTTAACGCCGCTTATGCTTGGACTCCAAACATTGCCAAGTGTATGTTGGATACCATTTGCCATACTCTGGTATGGAATTAATGAGAGTTCAATAATATTTGTAACTATTATAGGTTCTGTTTTTTCTATAGCTCTTTCTATAGTAGCTGGAATAAAGAATGTAAATCCTATTTATGTTAAAGCTGCTAAGACTATGGGAGCAAAGGGGAAAAAATTATATTTTAATGTAGTAATTCCTTCTGCACTCCCAGAAATTATATCAGGTATGAGGCAGGGATGGTCCTTTGCGTGGAGAGCGCTTATGGCAGGTGAAATGCTTTCAGCTACAAAGGGCTTAGGACAGGTACTTATGGCAGGAAGAGACTTAGGAGATATAAGTCAGGTCATGGCAGTTATGATTGTGATAATAGTCATTGGGCTTGTATTTGATAAATTATTATTTGGAAAACTTGAAAGAAACATTAGATACAAATGTGGTCTTGAAAAGAAAAATTGAGGAGGTAATTTGAATGGATCATTTAGATAGATTAGAAGCAGAAAGTATTTATATACTGAGGGAGGCATACAAGCATTTCGGTAAGCTTGGAATGCTCTGGTCTATAGGAAAGGATTCTACAGTAATGCTTTGGCTTGCACAAAAAGCTTTCTTTGGAAATTGTCCATTCCCACTTATTCATGTAGATACTACTCATAAAATTCCCGAAATGATTAAGTTTAGGGATGAGGTAGCTAAAAAATATCACTTAAATTTAATTGTTCATACTAACTGGGATGCCATTAATGGAGGAATGGGACCTCAAAAGGGAAGACTTGAATGCTGTAAGGCACTAAAGACGGATGGACTTCAACAGGTTATAAATAAGTATAAGTTTGAAGGACTTATAGTCGGCATAAGAAGGGATGAAGAAGGTTCAAGATCAAAGGAAAGAGTATTCAGCGAGAGGAATTCTGATTCAGAGTGGGATTATACAGATCAACCACCAGAACTTTGGGATCAGTTTAAAACTGATTTTAAAAAGGGAAACCATATAAGGGTACATCCTCTTTTGGGCTGGACAGAGTTAGATATATGGGAATATATAAGGCGAGAAAATATTCCAGTAGTTAGTTTGTATTTTGCTAAAAACGGCAAACGATATAGAAGTCTAGGCTGTGCTCCATGTACATCACCAATAGATTCAAATGCTTCAACTCTTGATGAAATAATTGAAGAACTTAAAAATACCAATGAGACAGAGAGAAGCGGCAGAGCACAGGATAAAGCAGATCCACATGCACTTGAGAAGCTTAGAAAACATGGATATATGTAAGGGGGAGTAATGATGAGCTTACGAGAAAATTTAAATATAGTATTTGTTGGACATGTAGATCACGGTAAATCTACTTTAATTGGAAGGCTTTTATATGACACTAATTCACTTCCAGATGGAGCAGTAGAAAAGGTGAAGAAAATATCAGAGGCAGAGGGGAAGAAGTTTGAATATGCGTTTCTACTGGACGCCTTTGAAGAGGAACAGAGACAGGGCATAACAATTGATATAACTATGATTCAATTTTTTACGAAGAAAAGAGATTATGTCATAATAGATGCACCAGGACATAAGGAATTTCTCAAAAACATGATATCTGGAGCAGCAAGTGCAGAAGCTGCAATTTTAGTCATAGATGCTAAGGAAGGTATACAGGAGCAATCTAAAAGACATGGATATATATTATCATTACTTGGAATAAAGAAGGTATATGTTGCAGTAAATAAAATGGATTTAGTGGATTATTCTGAAGATAGGTATAATGAAATAGTAAGTCAGTTTAATGAATTTCTAGGTAATTTAGATATACATCCAGAGGCTTATATACCTATATCGGCTTTTCTAGGAGAGAATGTAGCTAAAAAATCTGAAAAAATGCCGTGGTATAAGGGAAAAGATATAATTGATACTATGGACAGTATAGAAAAAGAAAAGGGAATTGAAAACAAGCCCTTAAGATTTCCTGTTCAGGATGTTTATAAGTTTGATAGCAGAAGGATTATAGCAGGAAGAATAGAATCAGGTTCGCTAAAAGTAGGAGATGAAGTTGCATTTTATCCTTCAGGAAAAACAACTAAAGTTAAGTCATTAGAGTTCTGGCAGGATAAAGATAAAATAAATGAAGTTTCCGCAGGGATGTCTGTTGGAATCACGGTGGAGGATGAGTTTTACAATAAAAGAGGCGAAATAATATGCCATAAGGATTCTCCTATAACTGTATCAAAAGCTTTTAATGCTAATATATTTTGGATGGGTAAGGAACCGTTAAAAAAGGGTAAGAAATATAAGCTTAAAATTGCAACTCAAGAGTTAGAAGTTGAAATTTATGAAATAAATAAAGTAATAGATGCAGCAACACTTAAACAGAAGGAAAATGTAGAGCAAATAAATAAAAACGATGTTGCTGAGGTTGTAATAAAATCTAAAACTTCTATGTGTTTTGATGCATTTAATAAAAATGAAGCATTAGGACGTTTTGTAATAATAGATAACTATAACACTAGCGGCGGAGGAATAATCCTTAGGAGTGCAGAGGTATCAAAAAAGAATGCACTGCAGAAAAGCTTAGTGACTAGAGAAGAAAGAATAGAAAAACTAGGTAAAGAGGGGCAAGTAGTTTTTGTAACTGCCGATGATGAAAAGGTAAGTACAGAGTTTGCAGCAAAACTAGAAAGAAAATTGTTTGATTTAAATAAAAAAGTATACTATGTACCAGCAAGTGGAGACCTTGATAAAGATCTTAAGTTTGCAGAAGTTTTAAAAGAAAATGGAATAACTGCAATAATAGCTGCAAAAAATAATTTGGATATAGAGATTAAAGAAGGCTGCACAGAAATTGCTGTAAGTGAAGATGGCAAAATAAGTTCTAATATATTGCAAGTGATTTAAAACAAATAAAGGATTGGTATTCATGAAGAAGCCAATCCTTTATTTTTGGGCTTATTTTCATATGTTTCTTTAGATATGAATTATAAAAAAAGCAAACCATCAAAAAAACGATCAAAACCTTTTAAATTGCATTTTTATTGGTTATTTAAAAATTCTTATTTAAAAAAATAAAAATATGTAGTTTTTAATAGTATTACATAGTTTGCAGCTTAATATGATACTATGAGTTAAGCTTTAGTTAAACTTTTGGTAAATAACATTAAAAAAAATAATGAGATTATGAAATTTAAATTATTAAGTAATTCAAAATATAAAAGAGAAACCAAGTTGAAATTTAATTCATGCAGATTACAAAATGTCAATCTAGACAGTATAGTGTATGAATAAAAGTGGGAGGAGTTTTATTTGAAGAAGAAGTTTTTAGTATCAGTTTTAGCTGTAATGATGCTTTTGGCAATAGCGTTAACAGGTTGTCAAAGTAGCAATAATAGTAGTAATAGCAGTCCTTCAGCTAAAAAATACACAATAGCAACAGATGCAACGTATGCACCATTTGAGTTTAGGTTAGGTAATAAGTATCAGGGAATAGATATAGATATTTTAGATGCAGTAGCTAAGAAGGAAAATTTTACTTATGATTTAAAACCTATGAACTTTAATGGTATAATACCAGCACTTCAAGCAAATCAAGTGGATGGCGCAATTTCAGGAATGAGTATAACTGATGAAAGAAAGCAAACTCTTGATTTTTCAAGTTCATATTATGATTCAGGGCTATGCATAGTATCTAAATCAAGTAATAATAGTATTAAAAAGGTAAGTGACATAAAAGGAAAAGTTGCTGCACTTAAAAAGGGAACAGCAGGAGCAGCTTATGCAGAAGCCAACAAGGACAAGTATGGATTAACCTTGAAATACTTTGATGATAGTCCTTCAATGTTTCAGGCAGTTATAAATGGAAATGCAGATATAACCTTTGAAGATTATCCTGTAATAGCTTATAAAGTGTCAATAGATAAAAATTCTGGACTTAGAATAGTTGAAAATAAAAAGATTACAACTTCTCCATATGGTTTTGCAGTTAAAAAAGGCCAAAACAAAGAGCTTTTAAAGAAATTTAATGATGGACTTAAGAAAATAAAGTCAGATGGAGAATATGATAAAATTATTAAGAAATATATAAGTACTGGCAATGAGGCACATAAGCAAGCTCAAAATGAAACACAGACAAATAATATGACTTTGATTAAGCAAAGTTTTCCACAGCTTTTAAAAGGCCTCGAAATGACTCTATTTATTACAGTTATTGCAATGCTTATAGCTATTGTAATAGGTGCAATGCTTGGCTTCTTCAGTATAAGCACCAGTAGAATACTTAAAACAATATCAAGATGGTTTGTAGACATAATAAGAGGAACACCACTTTTAGTTCAGGCATTCTTTATATTCTTTGGAATACCAGGATTGACAGGCTTAAAAATAAATCCGATAGTTGCAGGTATTATTGCTGTGAGTTTAAACGCAGGAGCGTATATGTCTGAAATATTTAGAGGCGGTATACTTTCCATTGATAAAGGACAAATGGAAGCAGCAAGAAGTTTAGGTGTACCTTACAAGACTGCTATGCTTAAAATAGTATTTCCACAGGCAGTTAAAGTAATGATACCATCTATCGTAAATCAGTTTATAATTTCACTTAAGGATACATCAATATTATCTGTTATAGGAATACAAGAATTAACAAATACAGGTCAGATAATAATAGGAGCTACCTTTAAAGCGTTCCAAATATGGTTAATAGTTGCGATTATGTATTTTGTAATAATTAAATTATTATCTATTTTATCAAGGAAGATTGAGAGGTATGTTAAAATATGAGCAATGATGTAGCAATAGAGGTTAAAGAACTTAAGAAAAATTATGCTTCTAATGAAGTATTAAAAAAGATAAATCTTGCGGTTGAGCGAAATGAAGTTGTATGTATAATAGGCCCATCTGGTTCAGGAAAAAGTACGCTTTTAAGGTGTATGAATGGTCTTGAAGAAATAACAGCTGGACAAATGATTGTTGACGGAAAAGATTTATCTGATAAGAATGTTAATATAGATAAATTAAGAGAAAATGTAGGTATGGTTTTTCAAAACTTTAATTTGTTTCCACATTTAAGTGTTTTAAAAAATATAACTTTTGCTCCAATTCAGTTAAATAAAATGTCAGAAGCAGAAGCTCAAAAAACGGCACTTAATCTTCTCGATAAGGTTGGACTTAAAGATAAAGCAGATGAATATCCAGAAAAACTTTCAGGTGGTCAAAAGCAAAGGGTTGCAATAGCTAGGGCACTTGCTATGAGCCCAGATATAATGCTTTTTGATGAACCAACATCAGCACTTGATCCTGAGATGGTTGGAGAAGTTCTCGGAGTTATGAAAGACCTTGCAAAAGAGGGAATGACTATGGTTGTTGTTACTCATGAAATGGGCTTCGCAAGAGAAGTGGCTGATAGAGTTATATTTATGGCAGATGGCTATATTGTAGAGCAGGGAAAACCTGAAGAAATATTTAAAGCCCCTAAACAGGATAGAACAAAAGACTTTTTAAATAAAGTATTATAGAAGAGAAGTAACAGTGATTTGGAACATTAAAAAAGTTTAATAAATCTAAGGTTAAAAAATCGTAAAATACTAATATATTTCAATAACTCGCTGAAAAGATGCTCAGACAAATTGAAATATCTAAGTATTTTACGATTTTTCAACCAAGATTTATTAAAACTTTTTTAAATTGTTCCTTCATCACTGTTACTTCTCTTTAAGGGTAAGGCAAGGAAGAAATTCCTCCGTGCCTACGGAATTTTATAAATATTAGTGCCTAAATTGTGGGCCAGCTATCATTAATCTGTAAGGTGATGACATTGCTTCACTTGTCAGTAGATGAGGAGTTTGTCTTTGATATTAGAATCTTTTTTCTGATTTTGTTTATATTAATGCTATATGTTATAATTTTTATAAAGTTTCTATAATTAAATTTGATTCATGAAAACTAATGGAGGTACTATATACTTGTTTGCGAAGGAAAGATATAATGCTATTCTCGATATTTTAAATCGAGATGGTAAAGTAGTTGTAAAAGATTTAAGCGTAAAATTTAATGTTACGGAAGATTGTATAAGAAAAGACCTCAGATATTTAGAAAATAATAATTTTTTAAAAAGGACATATGGGGGAGCTATACCAATAAGACAAAGTGCACATTATAATAAGATAAGTGATAGAAGACATGCACATGTAGATGAGAAGTTAATAATTGCTAAGAAAGCCTTTGATTTAATAGAGGAAGATGAAACAATTTTTTTAGATATATCTACTACAAATATTTTGTTGGCAGAACTTTTGTCTAAAAGTGATAAAAAGGTAACAGTTATGACTAATATGATAGATATAGTTTCAATATTAAACATGGAAAACAATGTAAAAGTAATATCTACAGGAGGAGTGCTTTCGAAAGATTTAAATGGATATGCATGTTCAGCAACAATAGATGTTATATCTAATTATAAATTTAACAAGGCATTTATAGGAAGTTGTGGTGTGGATTTATATGATAATAGTGTTACCACTTTTGAAGTAGAAGATGGAAACACCAAAAAAGCAATAATAAGAAATAGTAAAGTTGTGTATCTAGTTATGGATAATAGTAAATTTTATTTTGGTGGAACTTATAAGTTTGCTCATTTTGAAGATATAGATGCTATTATCACAGATAAGGTACCAAGTGAGCAGATATTTAGCATAATGAAGAAAAATGATGTGGATATAGTTTAATGTATAGTGAGGAGCAATGGTATGATATTTTTTGGACACTTAGGGATAACAACTGGTGCGATAAAATTATGTGAAAATTCAATTTTAAATAGAGAAAAAAAAGAAAGTAATATAGATTATAGATTTTTGCTTGTTGGATCAATATTACCTGATATTATAGACAAACCAATAGGGGCTTGGTTATTAAGAAATGTATTTCATAATAGTAGATTATTTGGACATACAATGCTATTCTCGATAGTATTACTTTGCATAGGATTATATAGGCAGTTGAAGTATAAAAAAAATGGTGTTCTCATGCTTGGAGTGGGAAGTGCAATTCATCTTATCTTAGATAGTATGTGGCTATATCCTAAAATATTATTTTGGCCTTTTACAGGATGGATTTTTCCAACAAGACCTGAAGGTGAATGGCTTAAAAGTGGACTTCTAAGGCTTATATCAGATCCTACGTATTATTGCTCTGAAATATTAGGATTTATTATTATAGCTTATTATTTTGTAAAGCTTATAAGAAGACATGAAATAAATAATTTTACAAGGCATGGTAAATTGTAAAAAATCAGCCACCATTAACAGCTGGAAATTAATATTAATGGTGGCTGGGTTTTTACTAATAGTGTTGACAAAATAAGCCAATAGTAGTATATTTAAAGTATACTATTAAAGTATACTTTAAATAGGAGAAAGATATGAGATTAACACAAGAAGCAGATTATAGTATGAGAGTTGTATTGTATTTATCTAAACTTGGATATGGAGAAAAGATTGATGCGGCAACTATTGCTGAGCATGAAAAACTTCCACTGCGTTTTTTACTTAAGCTTTTAAGGAAACTAATAAAAAGTGGAATTATAAAATCCTATAGAGGTGTAAAGGGTGGATATGCTTTAAATAAACTTCCAAAGGATATCAATTTAAGACAGGTAATAGAGTCTATAGATGGGCCTATAGGCGTTAATAGATGCCTTCTTGACCCGCATTATTGTAATGCGGAACGTACAGGATTTTGTGAAATACACAGTGCTCTTTCAAAAGTTCAAAAAGATTTAATTAATAATCTTGAGAACATAAATTTTGAAAATTTAAAGAATAGTAATAACTAAGGACTTTTATATATTGTCCTTTTTTATAGAATAAAAACTATACTTAAAAGGTATACTTTCAAGGAGGATTTTTTAATAATGAGTGAATGTCAAAATTGCCATGTTTGTGATGATGCAGATGAGATTCTTCATAATTTTATATGCAGTTTAAATAATGTTGAAACATCAGAGCATAGAGTAGAAAGTCAAAAGAACAAATGTAAATTTGGAAAAGAGGGTGTATGCTGCAAGCTCTGTGCCAATGGACCATGTAGAATAACACCAAAGTCACCAAGAGGTATTTGTGGTGCGGATGCTGATACAATAGTTGCTAGGAATTTTTTAAGAGCAGTTGCAGCTGGGACTGCTTGTTATCTTCACGTAGTTGAAACTACAGCGAGAAACTTAAAGTCCATAGGTGAGAATAATGAAATTATAAGGGGAAAATATACACTTAATAAACTTGCAGATATGTTTAAAATAAAAGAAGTGGATGAACATAAAAAGGCAGTTAAAATAGCAGATGCGGTAATAGGAGATTTATATAAACCAAGATTTGAGAAGACAGAGCTTATAGATAAAATAGCGTATACTCCTAGATTAAAGAAGTGGACTGACCTTAATATTCTTCCAGGTGGTGCTAAGTCGGAAGTTTTTGATGCTATAGTTAAAACTTCAACAAATTTAAATAGTGATCCTGTAGACATGATTGTAAATTGTCTTACACTTGGAATATCAACTGGTTTATATGGCCTTACATTAACAAACTTACTGAATGATGTCATACTGGGTGAACCAGCAATAAGGCAGGCAAAGGTCGGATTTAAGGTAGTAGACCCAGATTATATAAATATAATGATAACAGGACATCAACATTCAATAATAGAGCATCTACAGCAGAGATTAATTGACAAAGATGCAACTGAGATGGCAAACAAGTTAGGCGCTAAGGGCTTTAGAATAGTTGGATGTACATGTGTAGGTCAGGATCTCCAGCTTAGAGGGGAACATTATAAAGAAGTATTCTCAGGACATGCGGGAAATAACTTTACAAGTGAAGCTTTAATGGCTACAGGAGGAATAGATCTTGTTTTGTCTGAATTTAACTGCACTCTTCCAGGAATTGAACCAATTGCAGATAAATTTGAAGTGAAAATGATATGTGTTGATGATGTAGCTAAAAAGAAAAATGCAGAATTTGTAAGATACAGTTACGAAGAAAGAGAAGACATATCCAACCACATAATAGATGAAGCACTTAAAAGCTATAAAAATAGAAGAAAAAATATAACCATTAATATACCTAAGAACCATGGATATGATGATGTTGTTACAGGAGTAAGTGAAAAATCGCTTAAGGATTTTCTTGGAGGAACATGGAAGCCACTTGTTGATTTGATTGCTTCTGGAAAAATAAAAGGGGTAGCAGGTGTTGTTGGATGTTCAAATCTTACAGCTAAAGGCCATGATGTATTTACTGTAGAACTTACAAAAGAACTTATAAAAAGAAATATTATTGTATTATCAGCTGGATGCTCCAGTGGGGGACTTGAAAATGTAGGTCTTATGTCTCCATCAGCTGCTGAACTTGCAGGTGATAGTTTGAAAGAAGTATGTAAGTCATTAGGTATTCCTCCGGTACTAAATTTTGGACCATGTCTTGCTATAGGGAGACTTGAAATTGTGGCAAAGGAACTTGCAGAGTATTTAGAAATAGATATTCCTCAGCTACCGCTTGTACTTTCGGCACCACAGTGGCTTGAAGAGCAAGCTTTAGCAGATGGAGCATTTGGACTTTCACTTGGATTGCCACTTCACCTTGCAATTTCTCCTTTTATTGATGGAAGTCCTGTTGTATCAAAGTTATTAGAAGATGATCTTACTAATATAACAGGTGGAAAACTTATAATAGAAGGTGATGTAGTAAAAGCTGCAGATAAGCTTGAGAGTGAAATAATAGATAGAAGGAAAAAGTTGGGGCTTAATTAAAGATAGTTATATAAGTAAAAAAGTATCAGTTATATGGAATTAAATTTCATATAACTGATACTTTTTTTAAAAATACGGCGAATCTTGCAAAAGAATATTGAAAAAATAAGAAATATGATATATATTAACAAAGGGAAAGATATTTTCAATAATTTGGATGTGCTTTAAAAATATAAGCTAGAAAAATATTAACATAAAATTTTCAAAAATACACATTCGGTATGAGAGGAGTACTATAAGTTTATGTCAAAGAAGGTTCTTATTGTTGATGATGCTGCGGTTGTACGTAGGTCCATTAAGCAATTAGTTGAAGATAATGGGTTTGAGGTTGTAGGTGAAGCTGAAAACGGGTCTGCTGGAATTTCGCAGTACAAGAAGTTGAATCCTGATATAGTAACTATGGATATTATGATGGAAGGAATTGATGGTATTGAAGCTGTAAAAAGGATTATTGACTATGATCCAAAAGCTAAAATAGTAATGGTAACAGCAGCGGCTCAAGAAACTATGGTAAGGCAAGCAGTTAAAAATGGTGCACAGTCTTTTATTGCCAAACCCTTTAAACGTACTGATTTGATTAATGCTATGGAAAAGGTTTTAAGGGATTAATTTTTAAGCAGAATTGTGTACATAATATAAATAGATATGAAAGTAAATCACTTGTTTAAATTTTGTAAGTTTCGTAGAAATATCAAAAGCATACTACTTTAAATAATGATTTATTAATTAAACTTGTATAGTTACAATTTAAAGAGAGTGAATTTTGTGGTGATTTAGTATATGAAGTATGAATTTTTACAAGAAGCTTTAAATGAGGCTAAGCTTGCTAAAGTTAACGGAGAAATACCTGTTGGTGCAATTATTGTAAAAGATAATAAAATTATATCTCAGGCACATAATCTTAAAGAAGAATTAAATAACCCATCAGCACATGCTGAAATTATTGCAATAGAAAAAGCAACTAAAAAGCTAAGCAACTGGAGACTTAAAGGTTGTGAGATGTATGTTACTTTAGAGCCATGTCCCATGTGTGCAGCATGTATATGCCAAAGCAGGATAAGCAAGATTTATATAGGAACTTTTGATCCCATATCGGGAGCTTGCGGTTCAGTAGTGAATTTAATACAAAATCAATATTTAAAATATAATACGCAAGTTGAATGGTTATATTCACAAGAGTGCAGCGACATTTTGAAAGAATTTTTTAGGCAAAAGCGATAATTTTAAGATTATTTCAATTGCTCAACTAAAATCTCCTGTAATTTGATTTTTAGCGGTAAGTTTAGTATAATATGTTAGTATTGGAGGGATGTCGGAGTGGTCTAACGTGCATGACTCGAAATCATGTGTGCGGTTCAAACCGCACCGAGGGTTCAAATCCCTCTCCCTCCGCCAAAACAACAACTAAAATTGAAATAATAACGAAATTAAAAATAGATTAGGTGTGGTTTGCAAACCGTACCGAGGGGCGAAAGGTCTAAATGACCTTTTGCGGGTCGCTCGAAGCGAGAAAACAAAAATAATATACGAAACATTTAAGTATAAAGTGCTGTATTAATGATTTTTTAAATTGATATCAGCACTTTTTTTATCTTTCATACCATGTTTTATTTCAACAAGAACCATTTATAATATATTATACTGAAATATAATAAGGGGTAGTATAGTGGTGTTTACTGATAAATGTAGTAGTATCATTTCGATTGTATTCTCATATGTTTTTATAAAAGTACAAGCTATGTAAAGGTATGGATAATTTTATTCGATATATTAAGTATAAAATTATTCAAAACGACATAAAATTCAATGCAAGAATAATTTAGTTGTAAGTCACATAATAAAGTAAATAAAAAGGCAGTAACAATTACAGTATAATTTTAAAAAATATTGAATAATTTAAAAAAAAATGATAGTATTAGTATATGAGGTATAGTAAGGGGTAAATGGGATTTATAAGTATAATAGTCTAATATGGCTAAAAATGTCAATAATCAAGGGTAAAAATAATATATAATAAATAAAATTAATGGGATTGAGAAATATGGGTATAAAAACTTTTGCATTTATCTTAAATTACTATACCTTTTAGTAAATTACTATAAAAAATTTAATATGTACAAGTTAAAATTTTAAGATGTACTATAGTCTTAATTTTTTTTTCTAAAATATTATGCTAAAAGCTGTTTGAGAAGTATGAAAACGTGCATTAAATAGATAGCATTTTTGGATTAAATTTCTTGCTTGACTATTTGAATTCAATCATATATAATGTAATTCGTATCGATTAAATAAGCTTTTAGTAGTATGTCTATGATAACAAGTTGGGTATGTCTAAAAGTGAAACTATGGAGAGATGTCCGAGAGGTTTAAGGAGCACGCCTGGAACGCGTGTGTAGGGGAAACTCTACCGAGGGTTCGAATCCCTCTTTCTCCGCCATTTAATCTTTGCTGTGCTAGACGGGGAGTTAGCGGTGCCTTGTAGCCTGCAATCCGCTATAGCAGGGTCGAATTCCTTGTTTGAGGCTGTAATTTGTAAGGTTCGTCTCATTTCAGTCAATGTTGATAATCGGGTCCCACGCAACGGGAACTCATGAACTCCGTCAGGTCCGGAAGGAAGCAGCGGTAAGTGAAATTTCCCGTGTGCCGTGGATTAATCTGATTTGAGTTGACTAAATGAGTAGCACTTATAAATTACTGTCGATTCAAGGTGCACAGCTTTAATAATATATTGAAATTATAGAGATGCTTTGCGAGCGTCTTTTTTTTGTAGTAAGATATAATTATAAGCTTTGAGAAATGATAATATTTATTGTAAAGAGGGTGTTTTTTTGGCTTATACTGCTTTATACAGAGAATGGAGACCACAAACTTTTAGTGAGGTTGTTGGTCAAGAGCATGTAACAACTACTCTTAAAAATCAAGTTAAAAATAATAGAATAGCGCATGCATATCTTATGTGTGGTACAAGAGGAACGGGAAAGACAACTACAGCTAAAATACTCTCGAAGGCGGTAAATTGTCTTAATCCTCAAGATGGAGAGCCATGCAATGAATGTGAAATGTGTAAAAAAATAAATGCTGGAATTGAAATAGATGTTAGTGAAATAGATGCGGCATCAAATAATAGTGTAGATGATATAAGAAATATAATTGATGATGTTCAGTATCCACCACATGAAGCCAAGTATAAAGTTTATATAATAGATGAAGTACATATGCTTTCGCAGGGAGCTGTTAATGCTTTTCTTAAAACTCTTGAAGAGCCTCCTCAAAATGTAGTTTTTATATTGGCAACTACTGATCCACAAAAACTTCCAGTTACGATACTTTCAAGATGTCAGAGATTTGATTTTACGAGAATAAAAAAAGAAAGTATGATAGATCGATTAAGGGAGATAGTAACTGATAAGGGCATTTTTGCAGATGACAGAAGTTTAAACCTTATAGCTAGAATGTCCGATGGAGCTATGAGAGATGCTGTAAGTATATTAGATCAGGCTATATCAGAGGGAAATGGCAAAGTAGACTATGAAAAGGTTTTGGAAATGCTTGGCATAGTAACAGATGAATATATATTTGAGCTAATGGATCATGTTATTGATAAGGATATAGAAGGTTCAATAAAAATTGTAGATAAAATTGTTCTTCAGGGAAAAGAAATAAATGTATTTATGAAGGATTTTATAGGGCATGTAAGAAACTTAATGATGGTTAAGGTAAGTAAAAAACCTGAAGAAGTAATAGATATATCTGAAGAAAATATGAATTTACTTAGAAAACAATCCTCCAAGATAAGAATAGAAGAAACTATGAGGGATATAAATATACTTCAAGATGCGGAAGAAAAAGCAAGAAGGGGTATGAATAGTAGAATTTATCTTGAAATGGCAATTATAAAGATGTGTAAAATTGAGTATGATACTTCAAGTGAGATAATACTTGCAAGGCTGAATAAGCTGGAGAAGACTATAAGAGAAGGAAATATAGTAGTTAATAAAGATAACGAAGGTAAAAAGAATACAACAAATAGTAAGAGTACTGTAAATGAGCCTAAACTTATTTTAAATAGACCTAAAACTGAAGTTCAGGATACTGAAAAAGAAGAGGAATTTTCGAGTGATTTAGATGTAAGTCTTGATGATGTAAAGAAAATATGGAAAGATGTAATAGACATATTTAAATCAAGACGGAATATGGTTATGGGAGCACATTTAAGTAATGGAAGGCCGGTTTCTTGTAAAAATGGGGTTATTGAAGTGATGTTTACTAAAGAGTATAATTTTAGCAAGCAGCATCTTGAAAAAACTCAAAATAATAAAAAGGTTGAAGAAGTACTTACAGGTATACTGCATGGAAGGGTGAAAGTTGTGTATTCACTTGATCATGAAGAGGGAGGTAAGCAGTCAAGCATAAGTACAGAAGATGAAATAAAGAAAACTTTTGGTGAAGAAAGCGTTGACATTATTGATGAATGATTTAGGAAATGATAAAATATTAGGTACAGAGTTTAACATTAAAGCTGTTTTAATGTAGGGATACTTATATTTTGAGTATGAGATAAAAACTCAAGTACATGTAATATAGAAAAAATAATTTAAATTATATAGGAGGTTTTTTATTATGGCAAGAGGTGGATTCCCAGGAATGGGTGGAGGCAACATGAATAATCTTATAAAGCAGGCACAAAAATTTCAGAAACAAATGCAGGATATGCAAAAGGAAGTAGAGAATAAGGAGTTTACTGCAACTGTTGGCGGCGGCGCAGTAAGTGCAACAGTTACTGGTAAAAAAGAAATAACTAATATAACAATAAAACCAGAGGTAGTAGATCCAGATGATATAGAAATGCTTCAAGATTTAATTTTAAGTGCTTGTAACGAAGCTCTTAAGAAAGCAGAGGATGAAACATCAGGAGAAATGAAAAAGCTTACTGGTGGATTAAACATACCTGGTCTTTAATATAACGACTTAATTAATGAGGTGAATACACATGGAATTCTATCCTGTGGCAATTGAAAAATTAATAGAGGAATTTGCAAAGCTTCCGGGGATAGGCTATAAAACCGCACAGAGACTTACAATGCATGTTTTAAATTTGCCTAAGGAAGAGGTTAACGAATTTGCAGATGCGTTAGTAAAGGCAAGAGGAACTATAAAATATTGTTCTGTATGTGGAAATTATACTGATTCAGATCCATGTGCAATTTGTTCTAATCCTAATAGGGATAAAAGTACTGTTTGTGTTGTGGAGGAGCCCAAGGATATAATAGCTATGGAAAAGGTCAGGGAGTATAATGGCGTTTATCATGTTCTCCATGGAGTAATATCACCAATGCTCGGTAAAGGTCCTGATTCCATAAAACTTCGAGAACTTGTAAGTAGAATGAATGGTAGTGTAAAGGAAGTTATTGTTGCAACTAACCCTAATGTAGATGGAGAAGCTACTGCTATGTATATATCAAAGATATTAAAACCTCTTGGTGTGAAAGTTACAAGAATAGCCCATGGTGTGCCAGTTGGTGGAGATCTTGAATATGCAGATGAGGTAACACTCGCAAAAGCACTTGAAGGAAGAAGAGAAATATAGGAATATAATTCCCAATTTATGGCTATAATTTAATGAGACATAAATTGGGAGGTTTTTTATATGAAGAAGAATATGTCGCACATTAATAATAGTAGCCACCATGTTGATGTAAAAGCTCTTATTCTTGCTATAGAAAGAGCAAGGCAGGAGCTTCAAAATTGCATGGATTACTTCCAAAATGTTAGCAATGAACCTAATCTTATAGATTATGCTATATACAGGGAGGCTGCTGTTAGAGCTAAATACACGTATCTTTTGATGCAAGCTAGAAAATTAGATATAAAAGTTAATGAATATGATGCGTGCAGTGAAAAAATAAGTTCTTAGTAAAGTAAGGGGTGGGGGCAATTTGGAATATATAGGATATTTTCTTGTATCTATAATAGTTATATTTGTAATAGTAAGGCTTTTGGCATGGCCGCTTAAGATGCTAATAAAGTTAATTATAAATGGAGCAATAGGAGCGGTAATGCTTTTTGTTTTAAATATCTTTGGAAAATACATAGGAATCAATATAGGAATAAATGTTGTAACGGCACTTATAGCTGGAGTTTTTGGAGTGCCGGGAGTTATATTTTTGATTATACTGAAAGCCATAATGTAGTGGCTAAGTAAGAACGCGTTGGAACATTAAAAAAATGAAATAAATCGTTCCAACGCATTCTTACTTAGCTTTTTAGGTAGTGCAAGGAAAAAATTCCTCCGTGCCTACGGAATTTTGGGTGTAAATTTTTATGTATTAACCAGCATTTTTGCAGACAAATTAAAATTTTTAAGTCTTTTTATAATTTGGGGCAAGACTTATTGAGTTTTGTTTGAATCGTTTACAAAATATTGTTACTTTACCTAAAAGGAAAACAAGGAATATTTTTCTTCGTTTTTCTACGAATGCTTGTTAATAAATCTAAGATAAAAAAATCATAAAATCCTAAGATATTTCAATAACTCGTATATGGTAAGAGTGCTTTTATATGATTAAGAAGGGTAATTGGCTCCGCCAAAACCTCGCATAATTTAGAGAATGCTACTATTAGGTTAAGAAGGATAATGGGCAAAGCCCAAGCCTCGCATATGATAATTTTGCAATTTCTTTACCAAGACTTATCAATTGCACTTAGAAGTTTTTTAACTCCAATTTTTATATCTTCACTTTTACAGCTTGCAATGCTTATACTTAAAATCTCATTATTAAAATAGTCTTTTAAATATTCTCCTTTCATGTTCTTAATACGTATATCACTTTTACTGCATTTATTCATTAAGCTCATCATATTGATAGGTTTTAAGAATTCTAGGCAACCATAAAAGCCTGTATCTGGAATGTGAAGCCTTATATTCGCAAGATTACCTTTTAAAATTTCATTTTTTAATGTTTTCATTCTATCCTCATATACTTTTCTTAGTCTTTTCCTATTTGCTTTAAACATGCCGTTTTTGATGTAAATTTCAAGTGCTCCCTGTGAAAGCACTGCCGTATTTAAATCCATCCACTCTTTATATTCTAAAAATGTATTTCTAAGGACTTTAGGAAGTACTACTGCTGCAACCCTAAGTCCAGGCAGAAATATTTTAGAAAAACTCTTTACGTACACTGTCCTTCCAGAAACATCGCTGTAATACATAGGATATTCATTATTTCTAATTTCTAAATCTCCTAAATAATCATCCTCAATTATATAAACATCATATTTTTGTGCCAATTTGAAAATATGTTTCTTTTCTTCGTTTGAATAGCTTAATCCAAGTGGATTGCTGAATCTTGGCATTGTGTAAAAGCACTTTACATTGCCAAATGCAAATTTTCTCTCAAGGTCATCAAAATCTAGGCCGTCAAAGTTTCTATCTATTCCAATTACAGGAGTTTCACTTATTTCAACGGATTTTAATGCCCCTCTATAGGTTGGCTGCTCAACAAGTACATTTTTCTTTCCATTTGGGAAAGGCATGCTGCAAAGTATATTTATTGCCTGTTGAGAACCTGAAGTTATATATATGTCCTCCTCACTACAAAAAATCTGGTAATCCTCAAAATATTCTTTTAAAGTGCGGCAAAGTGCTTCTAATCCCTTTGGAGATGAATAATTAAAAAGGGTAACTTTATATGCATCTATAGCTTGATTTATACAATGCTGAAAATTTTCATAGAAAAGTATACTTTCGTCCGGTGCTCCTGAAGAAAAATTAATTATTTTATTTAATTCCATATGTACTTTCTTTTTATCAACAAGATAATATCCACTTTGAGGTATTGAATATACAACATGAGAATTTTGAAGATTCTCATATGCATGAACAACTGTTTGTTTGCTGCATTGAAATTTTTCTGAAAGCTCCCTTATAGTTGGCAATTTCTCACCGCACTTAAGATTTCCATTTAATATTTCTTCGTTTATATAATCAACTATTTTGTGATATTTACTCATATACTTTCTCCTTTTGTACTAGTACAATATGAAATTTCCATTATTGAATTAGATATTCGTGTATTTTACACTATAATTGTACCATAAATTTATTATAAAGGAGAGACAGTCGATGTTTGTAATAATTTTAAAATATAAAAAATCAATTGAAGAGGTTATGAAAAATTTAGATGCACATATAACATTTTTAAATAAATACTACGCACAAAATAAATTTGTATGTTCTGGAAGGCAAGAGCCAAGAACTGGTGGCATAATAATCTGCAAAGCTAAAAATAAATCCAAAGTAAACTCTATAATTTTAGAAGATCCCTTTTATAAAAATGGCATAGCTGGATATGAAATAATTGAATTTGTACCAACTAATTATGCAAATGGCTTTGAAAAGTTTATATAGGAGACTTTAATATGATAAGAAGTATGAAATTTAAAGATATTGAACAAATAAAAGAAATAGACAAGTTGTGCTTTAAAGCTGAAGCCAAAAGAAGAACTAATGGAATTGAAGGATATATTGAATCAAGCAATAATGCTAGTATTGTTTGCGAGTTAGATAACAAGATTGTTGGTTACAATTTTATTCACCTTTGGGGAACTTTTGGGTGGTTTGGGCCATTTGGTGTTCATCCAGACTATCAAAAGAAAGGCATTGGAAAAGCTTTAATAGAACACACAATAAAAATGCTAAAGGAAGACTACAAAGTATCCACCATAGGGCTTATCACTATGCCAGAATCAAGCTATAATGTTGGCTTTTACATGAACATGGGTTTTACTCCACTTAAGCTAACACTAAGTTTAAAAAAAGGTTTTGATAATTTAGATTTTTCACCTATTTTAAATGGTTATAGTGTAAATGAAGTAAATATAAAAAGCGATATTGATTATTTAAATTTAAAAAACAACTTAAAAACTATATCTGGTAAAGTATTTAAGGGTTTTGATTCAACTTCCGAACTTTACCTTATAAAAAATAAAGATTTTGGAATTGCTTTTGAATTAAAAGTTAATAATACTGTTCATGGAATTGCAATATGCCATACAAAATCTATTAGAGAAGAAGCTGATAAAAATTTACAGATAAGATTAGCCGTTATAGATAGCAGCATAAATTATAAAATGGCTATAGATTCTATTGTAGTGGCTTGCGCAAATTATGCTAAAGATATTGGCTATAAAAATATATTAATTGACTGTAACACTTATAATTTAGAAATATGCAATTATCTAATTTCAAAACATAATTTTAAAATATATCATAATCTTGTAATGCTGATAATGGGAAATGACAATCCTTTTAATAGCAAAGGTGCACTAGTACTTACGAGATTGGGTGGATAATTTGTTTACTGAAAGAACGATTTAAAAGAATTCTAATAAATCTTGGTAAAAAAATCATAAAATACTTAGATATTTCAATTTGTTTGACCGATAGGGAGTTATTGAAATGCATTAGGATTTTATAATTTTTTTACCTTAGATTTATTAAATTTTTTTAATGTTCATTCAGCATTGTTACTTCACCTTATCTACAAAAACATCTGATAAAGTGCCAATATAAGTATTATTATACCTGATATAAGTTCTCCATAATCGCCAAATAACTTAGAAAAATATTTACTTCCCAGGAAATATCCAATGGGGATTGAAATTATACTGAAGATAAAAATCGAAATTGAGGCTTCGTATATGTTAATTCCTGCGATACTAGCGCCGATGCCAATACCTACATTATTTAGTGAGAGTGCAAATCCTAAAGTTATAGATTCTTTAATATCAATGTTTCCGGAATTATCAACGTCTGCTCTTTCAGGGTTTTCTAATAAGCTGTTATTATTTTTATTAGAGGACTTTTTTTTACCTTTAGATTTTCTTATAAAGAAACCTAGTATATAGTACAAACCCATTATTAGAAGTATACAACTTCCAAGTATATTTGATACATATTTAGGTAGGAAGCGGCATGCAAACTTTCCAACAGCCATGGAAAATAGTGTAACAAAGAAAGACATTAGTCCTATAATTATATTTATAAAAAGATTTATCTTTAATTTTCTTATTCCATAAGCAATTCCAACGATGAAATTATCTACATTTATTATTATAGCAAAAGCTAATATTTCAACTATATTCATATGACCTCCCTTAGGGTTATCCATAGGAAGATAATCCATTAGTAGTGGTTCATAATATAATATTCATGGATGGGTATCGTTGTTACCATGTAAAATACGAAAAGATTTAAAATACCGTTGACATATGTAGAAAATTAATTTATATTATAAGTGTACTAATTGAATTAATACACTTAACACAGTAAGAAGGTGAAAGATTGATTAATATAGATAACAAAAGCAGCATTCCGATATATCAGCAGATTGTGGATGAAATTAAAGAACAGGTTATAAAAGGAATATTACAGGGTGGAGATAAGTTACCTTCGGTTAGGGAAATGGCAAGTATTATAACTGCCAATCCCAATACAATAAGTAGGGCTTATAGTGAGCTTGAAAGACAAAATGTAATTGAAACAATAAGAGGAAGAGGTACTTATGTAACTGTGGATTATAAACCCGTCATGGAAAAGGAAAGACTTGAGAGCTTAAAAGGTAATATAAAGAAAATAATAGTAGAAGCGAAGTATATGGGAATTTCAAAGAAAAAAATATTAAAAATAGTTGAGAATACTTATGAAGATATAGATAAGCTTAATAAAAATGATTAGGAGGAGATAGTGTGGTAAGCATAAAAAATGTAAGTAAAAAAATTGGAAATAAGGAAATACTTAAAAATATAAATATTGAAGTTCAAAAAGGCAATATTTTTGGATTAATAGGACCGAATGGAGCGGGGAAAACAACACTTATAAAATGTCTTACAGGTATATATAAGGTTAATAGCGGACAAATAACTATTTTAGGACAGAATGTATTTGAAAATGTTGATGTAAAAAAGCATATAGGATATGTTGCAGATCAAAATGATTATTTTATTTATTTTGATATTAAAAATTTAATTAAATTCTATAAAATTACATATGAAAGCTTTGATATGGATAGATTTAACTCATTGAATAAAGTCTTTAAAATTCCTATAAATACTTCTGTGAAAAAACTTTCAAAGGGTATGAAGATGAAATTAGCGCTAATGTTGAACTTAAGTATAATGCCAGAAGTACTTGTGCTTGATGAACCTACAGGGGGGTTAGATCCTATAGCTAAAAAGCAGTCTATAAATATTATTTTAGATGAGGTTGCAAGCAGGGGAACTACGGTATTTATATCTTCTCACAATTTAAATAATCTTGAAAGAATGTGCGACAGTGTTGGAATACTTATTGATGGTGAAATGAAATATAAGAACTCTGTAGAAGAGATGAAAAAAACTATAAGAAAAATTCAGGTTGTATTTAAGGATAAAGCTCCAGAAAGCATGAGTAAATGGGGTAATGTGATTAAGGTTGAAAAAGTTGGGCGTGTATATAATATAATAACTGATAAATACGATGATAACTTTATAAAAAGGCTTGATGAAAGTGAAATTTCTTTTAAAGAGGAAATAGGCATGAGCCTTGAGGACATGTTCATATATTCTGTGGGAGGTGGACAGGAGTATGAAGAAATACTTAAATAAGGCTCTTTTATATAAGGAGTGGAAAAATATATGGTGGTTTATTTTGCCACTTACTCTATTAAACATAAAGGCTTTAAAGATGAGTAGTATAGTAGATTATGCAAAAAAATATCGTGGAAATTACTATGAGGGAATACAAATATTTTTTGGTTTTGACTGCAATTCACAAATATATGCTTTTGTACTTGTAATTATAATTATGTCATATTTTATTATTAGCCGTGATAGATTGGGCTCAGTAAAAAATCTTTTAAATTATATGCCCTTTAATAAAAACGAAAGAATGTTTGCAAAGGTTATAGTTGGAATAGGAATTATATTTATTGCTGGCATTGTGGGAGTTTTAATAAATTCTATTACCTTTTTTGGTAATTACATGTATTTAGAGAGGATTATTAAATTAAAATATATCATTGGCTTTTTTATTATAACTTTTTTGGTGCTTTCTATAGAATACATTATTTTAATAGGTATACAGTGTTTATGTAAAAATGGCGCTTTTGCTGCACTTTTAGGTGTGTCTGTAATCAAATTTCCATCTTCTATAGAGATTATTATAGATGCTGTAACTGTTAAAAAATTTGGAGAAGGTGCAGCTAATACGGCAGATAAATTTATAGATAATCTGTACATATTAAATTATTTTAAAATACATGCAAGAACCCAAAGTATCGGAGGTAAAGTCTATTTGCTTTCAGAAGAAATAGTGCCTAATATTATAAAACTTATAATATTTTTAATTATAGTGGGAATTATTCTTATTCATATAATTAAAAAATTAGATATAAATGAAAACGTAATGTTTAAAACAACGATTAAAAAGGAAATAGTATTTAGAATATTTTCTTCAATATTTATAGGATTTTTTGCGGCAGATGGAATGTCAAGATTAATAGGTTATGATATTGTGATGTATATTTTTATATTAAATATGATTTTTATAATAGCATGCTATTTTGCCTATGGGTGTATTGATAAGTTTATAAAATTAAGCAGATATGGATGGGGTGAATAATATGAAAAATTTACTCAAAAAAGAATGGGTTTATGTAAGATGGCTTATTTTGATAAATATTTTTTTATTAATAATTTCATCTTCTCAAATTTTTGCAAGTTATTTGAGCCAGATTAATTTCTTTATAAGTTCAAATAATAAAAATATGAAAAAGTTTGCCTTAGATCCACACTTTCATATACAGAATTATTTTGGCGAAAAAATGACTTTAATTATTATAGCGGTGGTATTTTTCTCAGTGTTTATTATCATGGCTGCAGATTATTTAAATGGAGGCCGTGAGAGACTTATTTCTATGTCATATACTAGGAAACAAATAATAGAAAGTAAGTGGATTATGGCAGCTATTTCAGTAGTTATTCCTTTGATTATAGACTACTGCTTTATATTTGGCATATATTTTATAAATTATAGTATTTTGAATTCAATTAATAGATATAGATTTATGCTAGAGTGGATGGTGTTAAATGTATTAACGTGTATATTTATCATTACATTTATTATGTTTATTCAATCACTTCATGGAAATAATATAGCGGGTGTGATTACAAGTGTCATTCTATTATTTTTATGGAAAAATGGAGAAGAGCTTTTGAGAGAATTTTTGAATTTGTATGGCATTAAATTTAGCTATTCACATGAAGTTTATATGGTTGCCTATTATAATAATATGAATAATATGACCTTGAAACCTATTGTAAGAATTTTAGTGTTAATTACTTTCTCAATGCTAGTTTTCTTTATCATGGTTAAGATTTTTGAAAATATTCCATTAGAAAATAAGTATAATTTAAGTATGTATAAACCATTTACATATGTTTTAAGGATAATTTTTGTTATAGTCATTACAATGATGGCAATGACTATAATTTTTCAATATCCTAATCAGAGCAAGATCTTATTGTATATAGTCACATCAATAGCAATTGCAGGATTATCAATATATGGTTCTGTCAGAATAATTAAATAGGAAAATTTCACTAAATAGTTATTGTAAAATTGTCGCCTTTGTTATATTATATATATAACAAAGGCGACTTTGCTGTAAATTAAGGAAAATTTAAGAATTACATAAGTATTATTTTAAGTTTTTAATATATTATTTTAATGTACCGTAAAAAGTCTTGAATGAAACTACATGCATGAAAGCTATAGTTTTATATAAATACAAATAAGGAGGGTAAAATATGGCAGTAGTCCTTGAAGTTAAAGACGTAAAAAAGCGCTTAGGCAAAAGAGAGATAATAAGAGGAATGAGTTTTTCTGTAGATGAAGGACAAATTTTTGGATTCTTGGGACCTAATGGTGCAGGTAAGACAACAACGATAAGAATGCTGGTTGGACTTATTAAACCGAATTCAGGAAGTATAAAAATAATGGGACATGATATTCAAACTGAGAAGGAAAAGGCTCTTAGCAATGTTGGATGCATAGTTGAAAATCCTGATATGTATGGTTTTCTCACTGGAAGGGAAAATCTTATTCAGTATGCAAAGATGTATGGAAATGTAACAAAAGAGAGAATAGATGAAGTTGCGGATATAATTGGACTTAAGGATAGAATTAATGACAAAGTAAAAAAATATTCTCTTGGAATGAAGCAGAGACTTGGGCTTGGTCAGGCTCTTTTAGTAAAACCTAAGCTTTTAATACTTGATGAGCCTACAAATGGTCTTGATCCTGTTGGAATTATGGATTTTAGAAGGATAATAAGACAAATGGCTCATGAAAATAAGTCTGCTGTTTTTATTTCGTCGCATATACTTGCTGAAATACAGCAGGTCTGTGATACTGTTGCTTTTATAAATGGTGGGGAAATAAAATCAGTAGAAAGTACAAAAGAAAGTGCAGGCAAGGGCAGCAAGGAAAAGTTTGATATAGTTACAAGTAATATAGATTTAGCCATTGAAATTTTATCGAAGTTGCCATTTGTATATGATGTAGAAAAGAATGAAAATAGTGTTTCAGTAGAAATAGATTTTGGAACTTCTCCTAAGGTAATAGAAGAACTTATGAAGCAAAATGTTGAAGTCATTGAATTTTATAAAGAACATAAAACCCTTGAGGATAGGTTTATGCAAATAGTAGAAGGAGGGGAGGAGAAAGATGTGGGGTCTAATAAGTAATGAGCTTTATAAAATAATAAAAAGAAAAAAGTTTTGGATAACTTTTATAGTATTTTTGGCTATTTTCATGGCATATTCTGTTTTACAGTACTCAAATTCAAAAAAATACAGTGAACCTAAACAGAGAATTGCAATGTATAAAGCGGGGATAAAATCTTATAAAAGTGAGCTCAAAAGTGCAAGTGTTAAAGCTGATCAGCGAAAGAAGATAAAGCAATCTATTAAGGAAGATGAAAAAAACATAAAGGATTTGCAAAAGCAAGAATCAGAAAAAGATTTAAACTGGCAAATGAGACTTAATAAGGATTTGAGGGATAAAAAGCATGCACTTATGAAAGCTAAAGGCAAAGGAAAAAATGAAGATATTGAAAAAGCCAATATGGATGTTATGACGGCTCAATACTATGTTGATAATAATATTAATATTTATAATAAAGCTGGTGATAATGCTTTAGAGGGTTTTCTAGATTCAAAAGCATTTGTACAAATCATTGTGCTGTTTATTATAATTGCAGTAGTAACTTCAGATATAGTGAGCTTTGAGTATTCAAGTGTAACTATTAAAATGCTATTAGCAAAGCCTGCATCTAGATTTAAAATATTACTTTCAAAGTTTATTGCAATTTTGGGTGCAAATGTATTTCTTGTAATGGTGCCTCAGATAATAACTTATTTTGTTTTATCGTTTATGGATGGTTTCCCTAATCTTTCAGAGGTAATGACAGTAGGAACTCTCTATCAGTATGACCCATCTGTAGTTTTATCAAATGGTGAGACTGGAATTTCTCCGGTACTGGGATCTTCATATATTATATCTACAGGAAAATATTTAATTTATATGGCAGGATTGGATCTACTATTTATATTAGGTTGTGTTTCTATATGCTTTTTAATTTCTACTCTCATAAAGAATTCTGCTGTAACTATAGGAGTAAGCGTAGGGATAGGACTTGTTATGTCAATAATAGGCATAATGACGCTAAGTGGAGCTATTCCAAAAGCTTTATCTAAAATAACACCATATCTTATTATGACATATTCATCTACGGATTTGATTTTATCAGGACTTATGGCGAAAAGAGCAAACAATCCTATGATAACAGTGAGTATGGGAATAGGTGTATTTATAGTTTATACAGTAGTATGTTTTGGAATATCTGCTTTTGTATTTTCTAAAAGAGATGTACTTGCCTAATTTTTTAAGAGAGGAGGGAATAAATTGTATAGACTTATAACAAATGAGCTTCAAAAAATATTTAAAAGAAGAAAAGTTTTGGTTGTAAGTATAGTATTTATAGCTATTATACTTTTATTTTCAATAGTTCAATATAAAGCTTCACATAAAACTCCAGCACAAACTATAACTGAAAATGAAAAGAATATATCTGCACTAAAGAGCTATATGTCATATCAGGATGCTAATGGTCAAAAAAGTATTAAGGAAAATATCGCACAGTATAAGGAACAGATCCGTAAGTCATACCGTGCAGAGGATCTTGGAAAATTAAACTGGAAGGACAGAATAGAGAAGCAAATAAGTGATGATGAAAAAAAGAAGAACTCCTCGGATATAGCAGGAGATAACACAAAAATAGAACAGGTTAATGAGGAAATTTTAGCTAAAAAATATGCGCTTAAAAACAATATATCTGATGTATCAAACGATTATGATGAAAAGGCTATAGACGTGTTTGATGAGATGATATCAGTTATTTCGCTCATTATTTTGCCAGTAATAATATGTATAATATCTCTTGATGTAGTGTCTGGTGAGTGTGCGCCGCCTACAATGAAAATGCTTTTAACCAAGCCTTTTTCTAGGGGTAAAATACTGTTTTCAAAATTTGCAGCATCATCTATTGCAAGTGTCATAGCCATAGCTTGTTCGGAATTAATATCTCTTATAATACTTGGATTTGTGGTGGGATTCGGCAAAATTAATGCACCTATGACGCTTGGAACCAGGTATGAATTTAATGCAAGTAAAGTATTGGCAGGGAACTGGCACGATGTTGAGGCTGTTCTCGGAAGTTCTTATGTAATGCCTCAGTGGAAGTTTATTATTGAGATGTTTGCACTGCAAATACTTTTTATAATATGTTTTACAAGTATTTGCATGTTAATATCAGTAATTGCAAATAGCAATACTTTATCTATGACTTCAGGAATAGTTATTGCTGTTATTATAAGTTTTATCATTATAAAAGTAACGGCTGGTGATGGAAGTGCAGCTGGAGATGTGCCTTTTAGGAGGATAGCTCCATATTTAATAAATACTTATTCTTCACCAGGATTTTTACTAAGTGGAGATTTAGCAAATCAGATTAAAAATCCAGATATTTCAGTTAGCCTCGGAATAGCTGTTAATTTAATTACAGGGGCTGTAAGTTATATAATAGCTCATATTTGGTTCACAAAAAAGGATATGCTAGTATAAATAAATTTAGGAAGAGAGGAATTAATTATGAAGAGAAGTAAATTGATAATTTCCGTTGCACTTGCAGGAGTTATGTCTCTTGCTGTAGGATGCGGCAGCGGTTCATCAAATAATGGCAATAAGGGAAAAGCTAAAAAGGATGCCAATGCAATACAGATAACTGGAACTGTAAAATCAAAGAATGTAGAGAATATTTCACTTGGAATGTCTCAGGACATATCAATAAGTGTGTCTGATGTACATGTTAAATCAGGGCAGGAAGTTAGGAAAAACGATAAGTTAGTAGATTTAGATTTAAGTGATTATAACTCTAATATAAATAAAATCCAAAATGAAATTGATGCTGAAAATATAAAAAAGGATAAAATGCCAGATCAAGATCAAAAAGATATGGAGCAAAAAACCATTGATGGCTACAATGATGAGATTAACTCTATAAAGAGCAAATTAAATAAAAGTTATATAAGTGGGAGTTCTATAATATGTGATATGGACGATGCTGTAGTTACAAATGTAGGGTATTCAAAAGGAGATATACTAAGCCCAGAAAAAAATGTTATAACTGTACAAGATTTAAAAGACCTTGAGGTTATGGCAAAGGTGCCTGAGGAAAATATAAACGATATAAAAGACGGTCAGAATGTTACTATATCAACTCAGTCTTATTCTGGAAAATCGTATAAAGGTAAGGTAACTTATGTAGGGAAAAGTGTAGTATCTAGCAGCAGCAATGGCAGCAGCAGTTCTTCTGTAAGCTCAAGCTCAGATGATGATGATTCGTATATTCCGGTAGAGGTTTCAATAGATGACAATGACGGAAAATTACTACCTAATTCTTCAGTGGATTTAAGTATAAGCAGAAAATAAAGGTAATTATACGTATTTTAAAACATTAAATAAACTTCATAAGCCTAAGCTTTAAATTATAAAAATACTAAGAAATTTTAATAACTCACTATCGTTCAGACAGATTAAAATTTTTAAGTCTTTTTATAATTTAAAGCAAGGCTTATTGAAGTTTATTTAAATTGTTTATAAAATACATATAATTACCTTAAAGTAAAAGAACAATGATAGCTTTCCTACGATTCTCTACGGAAAGCTTTAAATTATTATCTTGCTTAAATTTTGTCTGGTATAACAAAGAGATTAGGTAGCATTTAGTAAAGAAGAATAATGGGCTTTATTCAAACCTCAGCCAAGCCCAAATTATAAAAATACTAAGAAATTTTAATAACTCACTATCGTTCAGACAGATTAAAATTTCTAAGTCTTTTTATAATTTAAAGCAGGGCTTATTGAATTTTATTTAAATTGTTTCTAAAATACGGTTATTCCTTTAGTTATTATGTGATAGCTTTGAACGTTTTGTGTATTTCTTGCCATTACTTCTTGAACCGACTTTCTCACCATCTTTAATTCCTATATCATCGCCTGATTTTGGAAACATTTTTCTAAGGTCAGCATTTGATTTTTCTCTATCTCTCATTCTATTTTTATTATTATCCATAAATAAATTCTCCTTTATATAGTTTTCTATAATTAATTTAACCTTTTCTACAAAATAGTATACAAAATGCTGGTGGAATATAATGTAAAATGAAAGTCTGTGTATAAAGTGAAAGTATTAACAATAATGTTGACAGGTGGTTTACAATAACTTATATATGTTGTATAAATAAACTATAAAAATGTCAATATATTGTGGTGTTGATAATGTGGATAAGTTGTGCACAGGTTTTTTGTCACTTAGCATATAAAAATAGGCTGTTTGAGGTGTTCTGTTGAAAAGCACACTACTTATCCACAAACTTATGTTCATAAGTCGGCAAAAATGTGGATAACATACAATTATATTAAGTTGTAATAAATAATTTTGTGGATTAGTATTAAGAGGTGAAATAAAATGATGATAGAAAATGCTGTAGTAAAAGCTAAATTTGTGAAAAGACCTAATAGATTTGTAGCATATGTAATGCTCAATAATCAAGAAATAATGGTACACGTGCCGAATACGGGAAGATGCCGCGAAATACTAATTCCAGACTGTACTGTTGTACTTAGAGAAGGCAGTAATCCTGATAGAAAAACTAAGTATGATCTCATAGGAGCATATAAGGGTGATAAATTTATTAACATTGATTCGCAAATACCAAATAAGGTAGTGGAAGAGGCACTTAGAAATAAGAAAATACCTAATTTGACAAAGTACAATACTATAATGCGCGAAAAAACCTTTGGAAATAGCAGATTTGACTTTAGACTAGAAAATGATAGCGAAGTGTATTTTCTTGAGGTAAAGGGTGTAACGCTTGAGGATAAAGGATTTGCGAGATTTCCGGATGCTCCAACTGAAAGAGGAAGTAAGCATTTGAATGAGCTTGTAGAAGCCAAAAAAGCAGGATATGGAGCAGGTGTATTATTTTTAATACAAATGGATAATATAAAGGAATTTACACCTAACGATGAGATGGATGAGAACTTTGGTATTGCAGTTAGAAATGCAGCTTCTAATGGAGTAGATATAATGGCATATGAGTGTTATGTTAGGGAAGACAGTATTACATTGAAGAAATTTGTTAAAATAGTACTTTAAACTTTTTTATCTGTAAACTATAATTGTCTTATTGAAATAGGATTTGGAGGATTTGTTATGCAATACGAATATTGTCCTGTGTGTGGAAAAAAGCTTAAAAAAAAGTATAGCTTTGATGAGGGAGAGGTACCTTACTGTGAATACGATGATATTATGTTTTTTGACACGCCAAAACCATGTATAATAGTTGCTGTTATTAGAGAAAACTATATTTTGCTTTTGGAACAAAATTATACTTTTAAAGATTCAAAAGTTCTAGTATCAGGTTATGTCAAAAATGGAGAAACAATAGAGGAAACAGTGATTAGAGAAGTTAAAGAGGAAGTCGGAATTGACGTAAAGAAACCAGAGTATTTGGGAAGCTATTATCTTGATTCAAAGGAAATAATAATGATAACTTTTATGGCGGAGTATTCTAGTGGGGAAATAACAAAATCCAGCGAAGTTGATGGTGCATATTGGGTAAGTATGAAGAATGTACTTCATGAGATGAATGAAGACAAGATAGGTAAAGCTGTGGTTAAAAAAGTGTTTAAGAGAATAGGTTATAATAAATAGAGGTTTTCACCAGAACAAAGTGAAAACCCCTAATATTTTTATACAAGCATATCTTTTTTCTTAAATGTGTAATCAGCCAATCCGTAGCAGATTGCACTAAATATTATTAAGAAGAAAACTCCAAATATACATGTTGCAAAGGTTAATCCTGAAGTAGTAGGAATACTGTTATTAAGTGTGTCAGCAGGAGAACCGTAACTTGTAAATAGGAACGGTAAAATCACATGTATAGATGATATTTGAGATATTATATTTAAAGCAATTATTGACATTATTCCAAGTGTCATAGATAGAACACTGCTCTTTAAAAGTACAGATAAGAGTATGAAGAATGTACAACATGCAATAATAAATAATATCTGGAATAAGAAAGTTTCTACAATAAACTGCCAAAGTGGAACTATATAAGAACTGCCCAGAACAGGTATTAATCCTGTACTATCTTGTGTAAGTTTTATTCCTGTATTCAAGTATTTAGTTCCAACTATTACAGGATAGCTAGGATTATTAAATCCATATACTATACCCATTATGATGTATGACAATAATTCTATAATAATAATTATTGCTACGCATGATACTACTGAAGCAATAAATTTTGATGCTAATATCTTTGCTCTGCTAGCAGGTTTAGTCAAAAGAACTTTAACAGTAGGAGGAGTATATTCTCCAGATACGATATCAGCAGAGAAAATGGCTATAATAATAGGAACTAGTATGTATCCTATAAGTTTTAATAATGATTGTAGAAAATCAGATACTGAAATAGCATTAGGATCTTCAGGTTTTATATTGTGATTTAAAAGATATTGGTAATATATAATTTGCTTATTATAACTTTCTTTTGAAGTATTTTCTGATATATCAGAAGCAGAGTTCTTTTCATCTTTAAGAGAATCTATTGAATTTTTTAATTGCTTTTTCCAATTGGTAGTGCTTTCTTTTTTACTTGTCTCATATTGCTGAATTTGTTGATCTATCTGAGAAATTTGTTGCTGATACTGTTGTTTTAAAGTTGAGTCGCTAATACTTTTACTTTTTTGTTCTAAGCTTGTTTTAGTTTGCTTGTAAGATGCGATCATTGCATCTGGTGTAGTTGCTATTTTCATTTTTGCGTAAACCACAGAGAAAATAGCACATATTAATGCAAAAGCAATAATACATATGATATACTTTTTTCTATAACGTAACTTTATAAATTCATTTTTAATGAGATTCCACATTATTCTTTCCTCCATTTACAAGTTCCATATATCTATCTTCAAGATTTTGCTGCTTTTTGTAAATTTGTTCTATCCTGATTTTCTTTTCTGCTAAGCTTGATGTTATGTCAGGAACTGAATCAGATTTAGCTGTTACATCAAAGGTAGCAACTGTACCGCTGACATCAGATAATTTAAAATCAATAACAAATGGAATTTCCTTTAAAGCGGCATTACATTTATCTTTTTCTTTTGTCATTATAACTACTTTTTCAGTTGAAGTTTCTTTTTTATTTTTATTAGAATTACTATTTAGTTCCTCAAAAGATTTGATTATGCCGTTATTTATAAATGCTACTTTATCGCAAACATGTTCTATTTCAGAAAGAATATGTGAGGAAATAAAAATAGCCATTTTATTTTCTTTAGCTTCTTTTTTTAATAGTTCTCTAAATTCTATGATTCCAGTAGGATCAAGACCATTTGTAGGTTCATCTAATATTAAAAGTTTTGGTTTGCTTAATAAAGCCACTCCAAGACCTAAACGCTGTTTCATACCCAAAGAGTACTTTTTTACTTTTTCATCAAGATGAATAGTTAATCCTATGACATTTCCTATGTGGTCAATATCATCCTTTGTTATGTTTTTGTAGAATCTAGCAGTTTGTTCTAAGTTTTGCCTTCCAGTAAGATAGCCGTATAATTCTGGATTTTCAACAACAGCTCCTACAGAAGAAAGAGCTGCTTCTGTTTCTTTAGTTATGTCGTGACCTGAAATTGTTATAGTACCTTTGTCCGGCTTTATAAGACCTACAATCATTTTTATTGTAGTTGTTTTACCAGCACCGTTTGGTCCTAAGAATCCCAAGATTTCTCCCTCTTTTATAGAGAAACTTATACCTTTTATTATTTCTTTCTTGTTTAGAGTTTTGTATAAGTCTTTTACCTCAAGTACATTTGACATGAGTTATCCTCCTTTATATTAAATTGTTAACTTTTAATATTACTAAATGATTTCGTTTGCATATTGAAATATATTTCTTTACAATATGACATTAGCTTAAATATTTAACCTATTACTATAAATAGTAACTTTAAATGTATAAAATGTCAACGGTGAGCAATTAATGTAAATTGGTAAGAAAAATGTTTTAACATTCTAACAAGTAATGCTTTTCAGAATAAGAAATAGGTGGAAAATGCTCAAAATTAAAGCTTTTGGTGAAATTGTATTAAAAATTAAAGTGTGATAGGGAGTTATTAAGACCAAATTTATTAAAACATCGTTAATAAAAAATTAATATGTGAAATTATCCAAAATTTTGAAAATTGATATTGAAAATTATATAAATTATATCTATAATTAAATAACTTGATAAATATAGATACTAAAGGTTAGTGCATTTATATATGTAATACTTGGCATATTAAATCAAGAAGGGAGATAGAAGAAAACTATGACTAATAAGAGAAATAAGATTGTGCCTGAAGTAAAGGGGACACTCAGGAGCCATATGATTGAGCTTCCAAAGGTTATAAGCAATGCAACCGGCATAAGGGTTTTTGGTAAAAGACTTAAATCATTTGTTTTTTCAACAGATGTTGCAGTTATAAAAAATACGAATGCAGATGCTGTAATTGCAGTATATCCTTTTACTCCTCAGCCAGTTATTACATCTGCTCTTATCCTTGCAGCAGATGTCCCAGTATTTTGTGGCATAGGTGGTGGACTTACAATGGGTAAAAGAGTTGTAAATCTGGCTTTAGATGCTGAATTCAAAGGGGCTATGGGTGTTGTGGTTAATAGTCCTACTCCTAATGATATTGTTAGAGAAATTAGAGAAACTATAGATATTCCTATAGTTGTTACTGTTGTTTCTGAATATGAAGATGTTCAAGCAAGAATAGACGCTGGTGCAACAATTTTAAATGTATCAGGTGCTAAAAGGACATCATATATAGTAAAAAGCATAAGAGATAAGTTTTCTGATATACCTATTATAGCAACCGGCGGAAATAATGAGGAGTCTATTACGGAGACTATAGAAGCTGGAGCTAATGCGATAACATATACTCCTCCAACTCCGGGAGAAATATTCAGTGATACTATGAAAAAGTATAGAAATAAATTTGATGGTAATGAATGATATAAGTAAAATTAAAAAATTCTAAATGACTCAATCTTTATAAGTTACATGTGTAAAGATTGAGTTAAATAATTTATTAAGAAATTAAATATGAGGTGATATTTTATGATAGTTGAGGGAGATAACTGTAAACATTGTGACGAATTAAAAAGTGGAAAGTGTAAAGGTGAAGCAGAAGATTGTATGTGCAGGAAATGCCCAAGAAATTTAGGACAATGCATGATAACTAGGTATTGTAGGGAAACGGAATCTGTAATACTATAGTTTGTTTTTTATAAAAAACGAGTAATGTAATTTGACGATACAATCAAATAAAACGTTATCATACAGACAAAAACTAAGATAAACAGATAATACGAGAGAATACAAGCTAAAATCAAAGAAAATAAGAGTTGATGAAATACAAGTAAAATGCTATAATGTAAACGTAATCAAGAAGATGATTACACAAAGTAATTGTTTTAAATGCTAGGGGATTCTAAAGTTATTTGTTTGTTGGGAGTTTAATATTATATGTGAAAGTTTTTATTATGTGGGTGGTAAAAACTATGAACATATTCCATGGGAACTCTGATAGTGAAATCTTTTAATGTGAACGGGGTCTTGCGTTAAAAGAAGGCTTTAGCTTTACCTGCGGACGGTAAAGAAGGGTAAGGCTAAAGCAAGTTTTTTAGGGTTTAATTTAAGGGATTTTGACATAAGTAAAAGCTGTTATTTAGGGATGGTAACAGCTTTTACTTTTTATTTATGCAGTTTTTTAGAAAATGCATAAATATAGTGGCTTTAGCCACTATATTTATTTTGTGAAATCTATAGTTAATGAATAATTAAATTCTTTTCCAAGTATGGATTTTATCATATCTCTTATGGATTTTTTTGAATTAGAAGTAGCCTTACTATAGTAATCATTTTCCATCATTTTTTTGTTCATATCTTTTTTTACATTTTCCATAATAGCTTCATGTTCTTCAGGAGTTAATTTTATTTCTCCAAATCTTAAAAGTCCATTGTCTGTTTGATATTCCGTTTTATCATCATCTATATTTATTGCCTCTATTTGAGGTTTTGATATTTTAAGTGTTATAATTTTTGTTTCATTATTTATACTTAAATTACTGTTTTTTAAATTTGATAGATCAACAGCATAGATGCCCGTTCCGGTGAAAGAGATATTTTGTATTTTCTTAAAGACATCAAGATTTCCCCAACTATTATCAATAGTTACTTTTTCACTTATTTCAACTTCTGTTGTTATAAGTTTTTGCTTCTGTTCTATTTTTTTTATAAGGGTTTCTTTGCTTATGAATTTTTTTGAAATATCATTTGCATTTGCTACAGTCCATGGCTTGGACGAAGAATTTGAATTTCTATTAAAAAATTTGTATGCAGCAAAAAAACCAATAACTATACATATAAGCATTATTATGAGAAGCGTTTTCTTTCGTATTGTTATTTTCAAATTAATACCCCTTTTCTAATTTAAGTGATTTTATAATAAATTCATCTGAATACAATGTATAAATTGAAGAGAGTTTTATTATACCTCCTGCAATTTTTTAGTTATATGTTTGTAAAAAATCATACAGCGCAGGATATGTATTTAGATCAGCCATTAATTTCAAGTAAGAATCCATTGCCGTATCGCTATAATCACATGTTTTTATAGCTTTAATGAGCAAGTTATTTGGAGTTTCAAGTGGAGAAATATATTCTACAGCAGAAACATTGTAACCTTTGGCTTCAAGCATTAAACATCTCATTCCATTTGTTAATACATCTGAGAGTTTTGATTTGAAAACTCCATATTTTGTTATATCTTTAAACGGTTCATAAGAATATTGACTAAGCATTTCTTTGTTACAGCAAGGTACTGCAATAAGTGCATCAGCATTTAACTTTATGCCAAGAGCAAGAGCCATGTCTGTAGAAGTATCAGGGGCTTCGAGTGATATAATCATGTTTATTTTTTTGTCAGGGACATAATCTTTTATATCCATGGTGTAAAAGTCCATATTTCTATATCCAAGTTCTTTTGCAATAGAGTTTGATTTTTTTATAACAGAATCTGATGCATCTATACCAATAAAATTACATTTTACTTTTTTGACCTCAGTGAGGAAATAATTAAGAGCAAAAGTAAGATAAGATTTTCCACATCCACAGTCAAGTATGGTTATACTTTTATTTTTCGGTATAGAATCCAATGTTTTTTCTATTAGTTCAATAAAATGATCTATTTGATTATATTTTCGTATCTTATCATTTTTTATTTTATTGTCTTTTGACATTATACCAATAGCCTTAAGTAAATTATTGCCAGGACCAACCTTTATGAGATAATTTCTATTCAATGAAGTGGAAGTTTTTATAACTTCACTATTTTCTTCGGCTATATTTATGTTTCTAATATTTATATCTTTATTATCAGCTGTTATTAAAACATTTGTTCCTCGCTCGCTGTATATAAATTCTAAAGAGTCATAAGACATAGAATGGTCAATTATTTTTTTGAGCAGGTTATCAATTGTATAAAAATCTGTTTTACCGCCAAAATTAAATAAAAGCTTATGATTATCATTATAAGTTCCTTTTCCCGTAAAGTGGTTAAGACCGGATGTATATGTTACAGAAATTTCCTTGAAGATAGCTTCATTTTCAAGGAATCTATTTTTTATTCCTGATAAAAGTAGAGTTAATTTTGATAAATTTTTTTTGTTCATAAGTATTAGCACCATCCTTGAAAAGGCATTGTATTTCAATAAAATTGTTTCTAATTATAACATGATTATATTTTATCATATTATGTATGTATATGATATAATTTAAAATGTATCTTTAAATATTAGTAAGAATTAGGTGAAGAATTATATGCTAAAGGGTAATTATGTGAAAATTGAAGAGGCAAAAGGCGTAGAAAGAGAATATGTTATAACTGATAAATTTGGTATAACCATAGGAAGAATATTTATATTAGACATAAGTAAGGTTGATAAGTTTTGTCTTTTTAGAATTAAGTTTTATAAACAAGGTGAAGATATATATGCATATGTTAAGGACTCACTGCATACTTTTGTTAATTCCTTATTTAAAGTTAATGTGGTTAATAAGGTTAGCGTGATTATTGATGAAGAAATAGATACACAGCCATTTGTTGATTTAGGTTTTATTTTAGAAGGAATTATAAATAAAAGTATAATTGAAAAAAGTATATATAAGGATGAGTTTATATTTGGTATTGATTATAAAAGGTATAACAGTGGTAGAATAAATGTAGTTAAGCTTTATGGAAAGAATATAAATCTTAAAGTGTTAACACCTGAAGATGCTAATGATATGACTTGTTATTATATAAAAAATAAAGAACATTTGAAAAAGTTTGAGCCTGAGCGAGAAGAAAGCTTTTATACTTTTGAGGTTCAAAAACAAATACTTATGGAAAACTATAAACAATTTTTAAATGGTGAAGGCATAAACTTTGGAATATACAAAGCAAATGATTTAATTGGTAAAATTCAAATATCAGGTATAATGTACGGGGTATTTAAAAGTGCAATAATAGGTTACTCCATGGATAAGGATTATCAAGGAAGAGGATATATGAAGGAATCAGTAAGCCTTGTGGAAGATTACGCTTTTAATGTTATGAAACTTCATAGAATAGAAGCCTCAACCTTAGTAGATAATTTAAGATCTCAAAATGTTCTTATAGGATGTGAATTTGAGAAACTTGGTGTAAATAAAAATTATTTGTTTATTAATGGAAAATGGCAGGATCATATAACATTTTATAAGGTTAATAAAAAATAGTAAATTTTAATATAGGGGATATGATACTACGGTAAAACGCTACAAAATGAAATAATGCATGTCTACTTTACATAAACTTTGCCTTGAGTGTCACTAGAATATAAATGAAGGAAAAGTGAATAATAGTTAGATATATAGAGATAATATATAATAATATGAAATATAGCTAGCTTAATATATTAATTAGTGTGTTATTATATTAAACGTTGTCGCAAGACAGCAGCATTTAATGAGTAGAAATGATAACACTTAATAAGTTTTGAAAAACTTAAAAAAAAGTGTTGACACGAAAGCTCATAGGTGATATTATATAAAAGCTGTCTCGTGCAGCAAGGAATTGAACTTTGAAAATTAAACAGAGAATTATAAACCAGCAATTCTTTTGAATAGAATTTATTCTATTTAATATATAAGCGATGAGCTTAAGTCAAACTTTTAAATTGAGAGTTTGATCCTGGCTCAGGACGAACGCTGGCGGCGTGCTTAACACATGCAAGTCGAGCGGGGAACTTCGGTTCCCAGCGGCGGACGGGTGAGTAACACGTGGGTAACCTGCCTTACAGTGGGGAATAGCCTTCCGAAAGGAAGATTAATACCGCATAATACTCAGAGATCACATGATCTTTGAGCCAAAGGATTTATTCGCTGTAAGATGGACCCGCGGCGCATTAGCTTGTTGGTGAGGTAACGGCTCACCAAGGCTGCGATGCGTAGCCGACCTGAGAGGGTGATCGGCCACATTGGAACTGAGACACGGTCCAGACTCCTACGGGAGGCAGCAGTGGGGAATATTGCACAATGGAGGAAACTCTGATGCAGCAACGCCGCGTGAGTGATGAAGGTCTTCGGATCGTAAAACTCTGTCTTATGGGACGATAATGACGGTACCATAGGAGGAAGCCACGGCTAACTACGTGCCAGCAGCCGCGGTAATACGTAGGTGGCAAGCGTTGTCCGGATTTACTGGGCGTAAAGGATGTGTAGGCGGATATTTAAGTGAGATGTGAAATCCCCGGGCTTAACTTGGGGGCTGCATTTCAAACTGGATGTCTAGAGTGCAGGAGAGGAAAGCAGAATTCCTAGTGTAGCGGTGAAATGCGTAGAGATTAGGAAGAATACCGGTGGCGAAGGCGGCTTTCTGGACTGTAACTGACGCTGAGGCATGAAAGCGTGGGGAGCAAACAGGATTAGATACCCTGGTAGTCCACGCCGTAAACGATGAATACTAGGTGTAGGAGGTATCGACTCCTTCTGTGCCGCAGTTAACACAATAAGTATTCCGCCTGGGAAGTACGGTCGCAAGATTAAAACTCAAAGGAATTGACGGGGACCCGCACAAGCAGCGGAGCATGTGGTTTAATTCGAAGCAACGCGAAGAACCTTACCTAGACTTGACATCTCCTGAATTACTCGTAACTGAGGAAATCCCTTCGGGGACAGGAAGACAGGTGGTGCATGGTTGTCGTCAGCTCGTGTCGTGAGATGTTGGGTTAAGTCCCGCAACGAGCGCAACCCTTATCATTAGTTGCTAACATTCAGTTGAGCACTCTAGTGAGACTGCCTGGGTTAACCAGGAGGAAGGTGGGGATGACGTCAAATCATCATGCCCCTTATGTCTAGGGCCACACACGTGCTACAATGGTGGGGACAAAAAGATGCGAAACCGCAAGGTTGAGCCAAACTCAAAACCCCATCCCAGTTCGGATTGTAGGCTGAAACTCGCCTACATGAAGCCGGAGTTGCTAGTAATCGCGAATCAGAATGTCGCGGTGAATACGTTCCCGGGTCTTGTACACACCGCCCGTCACACCATGAGAGTCGGCAACACCCGAAGCCCGTGAGGTAACCTTTTGGAACCAGCGGTCGAAGGTGGGGTTGATAATTGGGGTGAAGTCGTAACAAGGTAGCCGTAGGAGAACCTGCGGCTGGATCACCTCCTTTCTAAGGAGTCGACGTGGAAATGTAATTTCCACGAAGGTTTTTAATTCTCTGTTTAATTTTGAGAGCTTAATTCTCTCTAATGTACTTTGAAAATTGCATAGTAATGAATAAGAGTAATACTCTAAAGCAAGGCAAAGTTAATTCTTTGTTGTTTGAATTTAAATATATTTACTTAAGGTCAAGCTACAAAGGGCGCATGGTGAATGCCTTGGCACTAGGAGCCGAAGAAGGACGTGATAAGCTGCGATAAGCTTTGGGTAGGCGCAAATAGCCTGTGAACCAAAGATTTCCGAATGGGGAAACCCCCATGGATTGTATCCATGGACTGTATACTGAATTCATAGGTATATAGAGGTAAACCCGGGGAACTGAAACATCTAAGTACCCGGAGGAAGAGAAAGAAAAATCGATTTCCTTAGTAGCGGCGAGCGAAAGGGAAAGAGCCCAAACCGGAAACTTGTTTCCGGGGTTGCGGGCAGATCATTAAAGCTTTATATCTTAACCGAAGATTTCTGGAAAGTTAAACCGTAGAAGGTAAAAGTCCTGTAGGTAAAAAGAGAAAAAAGCCCGATCTGTTCCAGAGTACCACGAGACACGTGAAACCTTGTGGGAAGCTGGGAGGACCACCTCCCAAGGCTAAATACTACCTAGTGACCGATAGTGAAGCAGTACCGTGAGGGAAAGGTGAAAAGAACCCCGGAAGGGGAGTGAAATAGAACCTGAAACCGTGTGTCCACAACCGATCAGAACACATTAACGTGTGATGATGTGCTTTTTGTAGAACGAGCCAGCGAGTTACGGTATGCAGCAAGGTTAAGCACTTAAGGTGCGCAGCCGAAGGGAAACCAAGTCTTAATAGGGCGCATAGTTGCATGCTGTAGACCCGAAACCGGGTGACCTATCCATGGTCAGGGTGAAGCGGAAGTAAAATTCCGTGGAGGTCCGAACCACAATGGTGTTGAAAAACCATGGGATGAACTGTGGATAGGGGAGAAATTCCAATCGAACTCGGATATAGCTGGTTCTCCTCGAAATAGCTTTAGGGCTAGCGCTGTGAATGAGTACCGGAGGTAGAGCACTGAATGAGGTAGGGGCTGACAACAGTTACTGAACTTTATCAAACTCCGAATGCTGGATACTTGAATCACAGTAGTCAGACTGCGAGTGATAAGATCCGTAGTCAAAAGGGAAACAGCCCAGATCACCAGCTAAGGTCCCAAAGTATAGATTAAGTGGTAAAGGATGTGGGATTTCTAAGACAACTAGGATGTTGGCTCAGAAGCAGCCATACATTAAAAGAGTGCGTAATAGCTCACTAGTCAAGAGATCCTGCGCCGAAAATGTCCGGGGCTAAAATCTAACACCGAAGCTGTGGACTTGTACTATGTACAAGTGGTAGAGGAGCATCCTGCATGGGTTGAAGTCGTACCGTAAGGAGCGGTGGACTGTGCAGGAGAGAGTATGCTGGCATAAGTAGCGAGAACTAAGTGAGAATCTTAGTGGTCGAAAACCTAAGGTTTCCTGGGGAAGGTTCGTCCGCCCAGGGTAAGTCGGGACCTAAGCCGAGGCCGAATGGCGTAGGTGATGGACAATCGGTTGATATTCCGATACCGCAAAACAACGTTATGAGAAATGGGATGACGCAGAAGGATAGGATATGCGTATGTTATTGGAAGTGCGCTTAAGCATTGAGGATGGAAAGCAGGAAAATCCGCTTTTCGTAAGTCTGGGATGTAATGATGAGGTAGTTTACTACCGAAATATCTGATTTCATGCTGCCAAGAAAAGTCTCTATCCAGGAGTTTTGTGCCCGTACCGCAAACCGACACAGGTAGGTGAGGAGAGAATCCTAAGACCATCGGAAGAATTGCTGTTAAGGAACTCGGCAAATTGACCCCGTAACTTCGGGAGAAGGGGTGCCTGCGAGAGCAGGTCGCAGAGAATAGGCCCAAGCAACTGTTTATCAAAAACACAGGTTTCTGCTAAAGCGAAAGCTGAAGTATAGGAGCTGACGCCTGCCCGGTGCTGGAAGGTTAAGGGGAATGCTTAGCGCAAGCGAAGGCATGAACTTAAGCCCCAGTAAACGGCGGCCGTAACTATAACGGTCCTAAGGTAGCGAAATTCCTTGTCGGGTAAGTTCCGACCCGCACGAATGGCGTAATGATTTGGGCACTGTCTCAACAGCAAATCCGGCGAAATTGTAGTGCAAGTGAAGATGCTTGCTACCCGCGATTGGACGGAAAGACCCCGTAGAGCTTTACTGTAGCTTAGCATTGAATTTCGGTATTGTCTGTACAGAATAGGTGGGAGACTTGGAAGCAGTTCCGTCAGGGATTGTGGAGTCACCTTTGGGATACCACCCTGACAGTACTGAGGTTCTAACCGGAGGCCATGAAACTGGTCACGGGACATAGCTAGGTGGGCAGTTTGACTGGGGCGGTCGCCTCCTAAAATGTAACGGAGGCGCCCAAAGGTTCCCTCAGCACGGTTGGAAACCGCGCGTAGAGTGCAAAGGCAGAAGGGAGCCTGACTGCGACACAAACAAGTGGAGCAGAGACGAAAGTCGGGCTTAGTGATCCGGTGACTCCTCGTGGGAGGGTCATCGCTCAACGGATAAAAGCTACCTCGGGGATAACAGGCTGATCTCCCCCAAGAGTCCACATCGACGGGGAGGTTTGGCACCTCGATGTCGGCTCGTCGCATCCTGGGGCTGAAGTAGGTCCCAAGGGTTGGGCTGTTCGCCCATTAAAGCGGCACGCGAGCTGGGTTCAGAACGTCGTGAGACAGTTCGGTCCCTATCCGTCGCGGGCGAAGGAAATTTGAGAGGAGCTGTCCTTAGTACGAGAGGACCGGGATGGACTGACCTCTGGTGTACCAGTTGTCTTACCAAAGGCACGGCTGGGTAGCTATGTCGGGACGGGATAAACGCTGAAGGCATCTAAGCGTGAAGCCCACCTCAAGATAAGATTTCCCATAACATAAGTTAGTAAGACCCCTGAAAGAACAACAGGTTGATAGGTCAGAGGTGTAAGAGTGGTAACATTTTAAGCTGACTGATACTAATAGGTCGAGGGCTTGACCAATAAAGAGTAAATATATAAGTTACTATGCAATTTTGAAAGTATATAAAACTTTCAAAAACAAAATGTAAATCCGGTGATCATAGCTTGGTTGCAACACCCGTTCCCATACCGAACACGAAGGTTAAGAACCAAAGCGCCGATGGTACTGCAGGGGTTGCCCTGTGGGAGAGTAGGTCATTGCCGGGTATTTTGGTTTATTAGCTCAGTTGGTAGAGCACATGACTTTTAATCATGGTGTCCGGGGTTCGATTCCCCGATAAGCCACCATAAAAAGGCGCTTTAAAGTTAATACTTTAAAGCGCCTTTTTGTATTTTTTTGAGTATGTTTTATTAAATATGTAAATATTGAATGAAAATTTGATTGAGCGTAAGTTTTGATTTATAATTATTATTAAGAAAATTTGTTATATTTTGTGATGGGGGAAAAAATATGAATAATAAGTCAGTAATATTTGATATGGACGGAGTAATTGTCGATACGGAGCCAATATATAGAAAGTTGAATAATAAAATATATAAGAACTTAGGAATTGAAATCACTAGTGAAGAACAGAACGGTTTTGCAGGAACAACACCTAATGATAAGTGGACATCATTAAAGAAAAAGTTTAATCTCAAACAATCTGTTAAGGAATTAACAACTAGTTCTTCTGGTGTGAAGTATGATTATTTGGCTAATGATGAAAATGAAATACCATTAGTTGTAGGAGTAGATAAACTTATTCGTAAATTAAAAAATGATGGATTCACAATTGCTGTTGCATCCTCATCACCTAAAAGAAATGTTGAAATTATACTTAAAAGAACGAATCTTATTGAATATTTTGATTATATAGTAAGTGGAAGTGAAGTAAAAAAAGGAAAACCTAATCCGGAAATATTTTTAAAAGCATCAGATTCTTTAAATGCAGATGTTTGTGATTGCACGGTTATAGAGGATTCAGGTAATGGAGTTAAGGCTGCTAAAAGTGCAAAAATGAAATGTGTTGGATTTAGAAATTTAAATTCGGGAATTCAAAGTATAGAAAATGCCGATATAATTATAGACTGTTATAATGAGCAGAATATAAATAAAATCATTAAGTTAGCTTTAAAATAGTATTATAATAAAACGATATAAGTAATTAAGGGAGATAAGTTTGAATTCCTTAATTACTTTTTTTGATTTTTTATGACATATATTGTTATAAATTTAACAATAATTAACCACTTTAATGTTTTATATTGGTTATGCCATAATAAAGTAATTGAGGATAATTATTAAAATTTACTAAACTTTAAAGGACTGCAAGCATAATATATTTATATAAAGTATGAATATTCAATAAATGCTTTTTTATAGTTATTGACAGTTAGATAAAAGTAATAGTATAATTACACTGTCTAAAAAGACAATTAGATATGGAAGGAGGAGTTAAATAAAATATAATTAAAGCGCCCGAACTTAGGTTAACAGATCTAAGTTGACGAGGATGGGGAGTATCGAAATCTTCGGCGGATGCCCCACGGTAAACGCACTACCGTTAACGATTGATAAAAGCAGAAAGTGATTTCTGTGACAAAGTCAATCTGGTGTTAAAACCTTTATTATGTATCCTTGAAAGCTTTTTTCAAAATGAAGAAATAGCTTTATTAGAGTTTGCACTAAATGGGGATATGTAAAATATTAGTTAAAATCGAAAGGAAGATTTTTATGTGCGGAATAGTTGGATATGTAGGAAATAGAGAGGCAACACCTCTTCTTATTGAAGGACTCAAAAAATTAGAGTATAGAGGATATGACTCTGCTGGAGTTGCTGTTATTGATAAGGATGACAAATTAGGAGTAGTTAAAGTTAAAGGCAGACTTATTAACTTAGAAGAGAAACTTAAAATAAATGGACTAAGTGGGGTTGTAGGAATTGGACATACAAGATGGGCAACACATGGTGCACCATCTGAGTTAAATTCACATCCACATTTAAATGCTAAGAAAACTATAGCTGTTGTTCATAATGGAATAATTGAAAATTACATGGAGCTTAGAAAATGGCTCGGTGAAAAAGGATATAAATTTATAACAGATACAGATACAGAAGTAGTACCTCATTTAATAGATTATTACTACAAAGGTGACCTTGTTGAAGCAGTTATGCAGGCTGTAAAGAAGTTAAGAGGAAGTTATGCACTTGGTGTAGTTTCAACTGAAGATCCTGATAAACTTGTAGCTGTAAGAAAGGATAGCCCACTTATAGTTGGACTTAAGAAGGGTGGAAATTTTATAGCTTCAGATATACCAGCTGTCCTAAATGAGACAAGAGATGTATATTTTCTTGAGGATAACGAAATTGTAGTTTTAACAAAGGATTCAGTAAAAATATTATCAAAAGATGGAAAAGAAGTTAAAAGAGACGTATATCATGTAACATGGAATGCTGATGCAGCTGAAAAGGGCGGATATGATCATTTCATGCTAAAAGAAATATTTGAACAACCTAAGGTTACAAAAGCCACTATGACTTCAAGAATAGCTTTAGGTAAAGATATAGTCTTAGATAAAATAAATCTTACAACAGAGCAAATTAAAAGCTTTAGTAAGATATATATAGTAGCATGTGGAACTGCATATCATGCAGGGCTTGTTGGGAAATATGCTATAGAAAAATTTGCAAAGATTCCTGTGGAAGTTGATATAGCTTCAGAATTTAGATATAGAGATCCACTTATAGATGAAAAAACTCTTATGATTGTTATAAGTCAATCAGGAGAAACAGCAGATACACTTGCAGCAATGAGACTTGCAAAGGATAAGGGAGCAAGAGTCATAGCTGTAACAAATGTTGTTGGTAGTACAGTTTCAAGAGAAGCACATGATGTACTTTATACATGGGCAGGTCCTGAAATAGCTGTTGCATCAACAAAGGCATATACAACTCAGCTTGTAGCAATGTATATAATAGCTCTTTATCTTGCACAGCACATGGGAACATTGCCAAAGGATGAAATAGAGGAGTTAAAGAAAGGATTGCTTGAGCTTCCAGAGAAAGAAGAAGAAATATTAAAGAAAACTGAAATAATTAAAAAATATGCTGAAAAGGTAGCTAAAGAAAATGATGTGTTCTATCTTGGGCGTGGTTTTGATTATGCAGTTGCAATGGAAGGTTCATTAAAGCTTAAAGAAATATCTTACATCCATTCAGAGGCATATGCAGGCGGAGAATTAAAACATGGTCCTATTGCTCTTATTGAGGATGGAACTGTTGTAATAGCACTTGCAGTTCAGGAAAGTTTATTTGAAAAGATGGTAAGTAATATAAAGGAAGTTAAGACAAGAGGAGCATATGTACTCTCAGTTGCTATGGAAGGAAATGATCCAATAGAGGATACATCAGATGGAGTTATATATCTTCCAAGAGTAAATCCTATGCTTGCACCGATTATGACTGTAATACCGCTCCAACTTTTAGCATATTATATTGCAATAATAAAGGGATGCGATGTTGACAAGCCAAGGAATTTGGCAAAATCTGTAACTGTTGAATAAGGAATAGATTGTAATTTTGAAATATTGTAGTTTTGAAATAAAGATTGATATTTTGAAATAAAGTCTGATATTTTAGAATAAAGTTGTATCAAATACAGTAAAGCCACACATTCTCAATTTAATGAGAGTGTGTGGCTTTTGTTTTTCAATTATATATAGATATAGGGCTTCTGTTAGTACTATTATATTATCTATACTAGACTGAGAAAAAGTGGTTTAAATAGTAAGTTATCACTTTGTTTGTATCTAAACAATGATAACTCTTTGACAAAATATTCTTCCAGTGTTTGTAAGTAAATGATACTATTATATGGTAAGGTTAATTCGGACTTGTATTTTATGACGAACTAAAAGAATCAGGTCTTATTTAATATGAGGAGGACAGAATGAAACTATCAATTCAGGAAGGTTATTTAACAATGTTCTGGTTTATTGACTCATTTTATTGGGAAAGCAAGGATGATGACTTAGGGGCTTTACTTGGTGATTTGAGTCCCGTCACATTTATTGACTGTATTTCTGTTGACCCAGCTGCTTGGGAGATGTGGAGTGATACAATTAATAAATTTAACTTTCAGAATAGTAAAAATAAATATATAAAGAATGAGGAACTACCAACAATTATTGAACTTTTTCTTACTGAATATGTTGGCAACTGCTATGAAATAGATATTATATATAAAAACATAAGGATTCTAAAGGGTAATGATGCTGATTCAGAATTATCAAAAAGATGGTATAACGCAATTGAAAGTGGAAAAGAGAATCCAAATAATCATTTTTATGGACTAAAATATTATTTGATTCGTAATCTTCTTATAAAACGTCACAACTATTATAAAAACTAAACATTTATTTAAATACCGCATTATTCAGAAATAAATTTTGTGGTGTTTTTAGCTTGCAACTCAATCATAATGTCGTGTAATTTTTTAAAAGTTTGATCAAACTTTATTATAAAAACTTAATGTGCTAAATTTTAAAAATCTGTAGTTTTGATCAAACTTTGTTTCAAAAACTAATTCTAAATTTAACGAAGTTAAGCCATTTGTGCGATATATTTTGATCGAACTTTATTCCAAACCAACAAAATATTGTAGTTTTGAAACAAATTTTGCATAAAAAATCAAAATAATATTATACATGATAAGTGTATTATATGATAAAATTTAATAAATAATAGAGCAAAGCTGCATGTTCTCAATTCAGGGAGAGCGTGTGGCTTTTTATTTATTTTGTCTTTCAAAGATGCAATGACTAGACCTTTGGCAGAATATTATTCTAATGCTTACAAGGAAATGGTATTATTATGTGATAAGGTTAATTTGGACTTGTACAAAATAGTATGGATATTATTCAATCAAATAAGAGAAACATACATTGAATAAACCCTAATATATATTAACAATTTTAAGGTGGTAAAAGAATGAGAATATTTCAAACGTGTTTTTTTATAATTGGAATCATATTTTGGTTACTAATAGGACTTGTAATAGCACTAATTCCTGGGCGTTTAGACACTAAAAAAGATGCAGCGAAAGAAAAACATAAATATAATTATTTACAAAGTTTGCCTAAAAGAAAAATATGGTGGACAAGTAGGATTAGTCCGTGGAAAGCTATTTGGTTTATAATCGTTATGGGAATAACAATTTACTTGCTTAAACCAAACTTTCTTGATCTTCCTCAATTAATAACTGGGAAACTAAGTTATGTGACTGAGGAGGTAGTAGAAATAAGGCATTATAGAAAAGATCTAACAGAGTATGTTTATCTGTCTACAGGAGAAGAGGTTAAATTTTTCTTTTCATCTGGTGTAAGTGAAAATAATCTTTATAAAATAGGATATCTAACCCATACTCATAAAGCAATTTATTGTGAGAAGATTGATTTTGACAGTAATGATGAAGAGGTAGGAAAGGTTGTAGGGTTCCCTTTTAAAGATATCTTGACGGTTATTGCTGTACTAGGTGTAATAGCCTTTTTAGTATTTATTTCACCATATATTAGATTCAAAGTATTCATACCAACAAATATAATTGCTATTCCAGCATTTGCTTATTATTTTATCAAATGTGGAATGCAAAATGGCATTTGGTTTTCGGTTAAAAATGAAGGCATATTTGGTTTAATTATGGGCATTGTATATTCATTCATGATATTTTTTATGTATTTACTAAAAAAACGAAAGTCTGATGATTTGGATGCAATTTATTTTTTTGCTCAATTATTTTCGATTTGTGAATTAGGATTACTTATATGCGTAGTGTTTAATTTGAACTAAAATAAACTAATACTAAAAGAATGAGTTTAGGAGTATTATGGATAAAATAAGGATAAAAGTAATAAAATTAGGCAAACAAAGTCATGAAGATTTATTTAAAAGATTAAAAAAATATAATAGCAGGATTTTTGAAACTAAAATATATGAAATGAGTCGACCAAAGTGTGATTATGAATGGGGATATAAATTTGAAACATTAGAAAAGCTATTAAAAATAAATTTTGAAGATGATAAATTTGATATGTGTATTGGCTTTGTAGATACTGTAATCGAAAAAAATTATTTTGGAAAGAGGTTGAATAAAAATAATTTTTATATAATTTCGTTTTATGAGATAGATCGTATTTTAAAAGATAGGAATATAGACCTTTTTAATTATATGATTACAACGGTGTATCGTTTTATCACTAGGTACAAATTACGAATCATAGGAAATGATTTAGTTCATGATGAAACTAGAGGCTGTATTTTTGATATGTGTGGAGACAAGCATGATATAGTTTACTTTTGTCAAGAATCTATCATTTGTGACGAATGCAAAAGTAAGATATATAATTATTCATGCAGTGATGATTATATGAGCGAACTAAAAGGAGAACTTGAAAATATAAAGAAGCCATTATTTTATAAAGTTAGTGATTTCATAAAATCCCATCCTAAATTATCGCTAGCAATTGGAATATTATCAAGTATTATTTTGAATTTAATTTCATGCGGAATATATGATATTATAAAATTTATTATAGGTATTAATGTTTGATTTGTAAATAATCATGAAGTAAGAATTATAAAACAATAAGGGGGAGAAAATCATGAAAAATCTACTAATTACAGGTGGATCAAGAGGCCTTGGTAGAGAATTGATAAATGTTTATTATGCAAATGGATATAATGTTTTTACTGTTGTTAGAAAGCAAGAAGATGGTCAGAAACTAAGTAAAGAGTTTGCTAATCATTTTACTCCAATTGTGGCAAACTTAGTAGATGATAATTGTATTGATATAATTAAGGATATTTTAACTAGAAGTATAAATCATCTTGATATTTTAATTAATAATGCAGGTATCCCAGGAAGGGCTTATAAAATTGCAGATGTAACTTCAACAGAAATGAAATCCTTATTTGATATCCATTGCCTTGCAATAATTAGAACTACTCAGGCAACATTAAATTTATTAAGAAATTCTCAAAAGCCTAAAATAGTTAATATCACATCAAGATTAGGTTCATTAAGTGCAATGTCATCAGGAGAATTTGATGGGCGTGAATTTTCTTACTCTTATCGGATTGCAAAAGCATCTCAAAATATGCTAAGTATCTGCTTAAAACAAGAATTCAAAACATGCAATATTAATGTTATTTCAATTCATCCTGGAAGAATGCAAACGCAATCGGGGTCATCTGATGCTGATTCAAGTCCACTTAAATCAGCTGAAAATATATATAAATGGGTTCAAAATGATAATCTTAATAAAGAGGGAACATTTACAGAGCCATACGAAAGAGACTGGAATTGGTAACTAAGAAGTTATTATTGTAAAAGAAAAAATCTATAGACAAGATAGTTAATTTTATGGCAAAAGAAGATAAATATTTAAAGTACTGTCATAAAATGCAAGATACATCATTTAAAAAGTGACCGATACATAAAGTCCATATCAAGAGGAACTTATTTGTTATTCTAGAGTATTAAAATGGGTGCTATCATACGTATAGAAGACACTTAATTAGGAATAACATATAAAGGGAGAGATAATATGGAAATATGTATAAAGGATTTAAAAGATGTAACAATTGACGGTGTGAAATTCTCATTTAGAGAAAATTGCGAGGTATACAAAGAAAAATATTTTCAGTGGACAGGATTACCAGTAGTTACGGAATTTAAAACTAATAATATTATGCAAGGTATTTTACAAGGTTGGCATCATACCCCAGAATTTGATGCAATTGAGTATCATGAGGATAAAGAATTATTTTATTTTTTAGAAGGAACATCATTAATGTTGTTTGTTGATATTAAGAATGGAGCGACTGTAATGGATACAGTACAGATTGTACGTATTCCAGCAGGAACGGAATTAGAAATTGCTCCAGGAAAAGGTCATTTTGTTCCGGTTGCAGAGGATGAAAGATTTAGTGCAATAGTAGTTTCTCCAGTTCAAGATGCTCCTAGATTACAATTAGGCGAAAAAGTTATTGGAAAATAAATATAGATTTATTTAACTGAAAATATATTATTAAAGGCTGAGCATTTATAAAGTTAAAATGCTTAGTCTTTTTTATTTTTGGATAAATTTGTTACTTTTCCGCATTTTTATATTGAGCTTAGTTTAAATTTAAAAAATAAAATCATCTGCAAAATGGTACTATTATGTGATAAAGTTAATTTGTACTTGCATAATATAATGAACGATTAATGAAAAAGTATATTAGGGGGGTTACAAAATGGAAAACGTAAAAAAATTAAAAAAAGGTGATTCTATTGGCATCTTTTCACCATCATCACCTATAACATATACATGCCCTAAAAGATTTCAAAGAGCAAAGAAATATTTGCAAGATAAAGGCTTTAAAGTAGTAGAAGGAAATTTAACAGGAAAACATGATTTCTATAGGTCAGGAAGCATTAAAGAAAGAGCAGAGGAATTAAATGATTTAATTAGAAATCCTGAAGTAAAGTGTATCATGTCTACAATTGGGGGTATGAATTCAAATTCAATTCTTCCATATATAGATTATGATGAATTTAAAAGAAATCCTAAAATAATAATAGGCTATTCTGATGTTACAGCAATTTTACTTGCGATATATGCACAAACGGGCATAAAGACTTATTATGGACCTGCATTAGTAGCTTCATTTGGAGAATTATCACCATTTGTTGATTCTACATATAAATATTTTAAAGATATTACAATAGATAAAACAAGACTTCCTTATACTTTTGAAGTTCCTAAATATTGGACAGATGAATGTATTGATTGGGAAACACAAGATAGAAGTAAAGAAAAAAGAGAAAATGAATGGATTACAGTTTATGGAGGTACTGCTGTAGGCAGAGTAATAGGTGGCAACCTAAATACAATACAAGGAATATGGGGAAGTAAATATATGCCTGAAATAAAAGATGGCGATATACTTTTTATAGAAGATTCCTTAAAAGATTCAGCAACAATAGAAAGAAGTTTTTCTTTTTTAAAAATAAATGGCGTTTTAGATAGGATTTCAGGAATAATTTTGGGAAAACATGAACTATTTGATGACCAAAAGACAGGGAGAAAACCATATGAAATATTATTGGAAGTATTAGGAGATAAGAAATTACCATTTATTGCAGATTTCGATTGCTGTCATACACATCCCATGATGACCTTACCAATAGGATGTAAAATTGAACTTGATGCTACAAACAGGGAAGTATCAATTCTACAGGATTGAGATAATTAATATTTTTATAAAAGCTCTAGATTATTAATGTTTTTTATATAATCTAGAGCTTTAAAGTAGATAATTAAATCAAGACACTTCTTCAATTAGAGGAATTTTTTCACTTGAAGGTAAATCAATATTGTCCGCATACTTTTTTGTTTCATTTGCTATTACATTTCTAAGAAGAATCATTGCAACAACATTTGGAATTACCATTAAAGCATTTAGTATATCCGAAATTGTCCATACGAGGTCAAGACTCATAAGGGTTCCTATTAATGCTGCTATTACCCATGCAATTCTATATGGTTTAATAATTTTTTTACCAAATAGATATTCGGCAGCCCTTTCACCGTAATAAGACCAGCCCAGTACAGTTGAAAAAGCAAAAATTGAAAGAGAAATTGATAATATAATTGAACCAACTACAGGAATTTGATGCCATGCTGCATTTGTAAGTAAAGATGAAGTTTTGATGTTAATGTTTGGATTTTTAATAACACTGCTTACAATTACAAGGCCAGTCATTAAGCAAATTACGACTGTATCCCAAAATGTACCTGTCATTGATACAAGTGCCTGTTTTACAGGATTTTTAGTTTTAGCCGCTGCTGCTACAATAGGTGCAGAGCCCATACCGGATTCATTTGAAAATAAACCTCTTGCAGCCCCATAACGGCAAGCGACTGCTACAGTAGAGCCTATGAAACCTCCACCGGCTGCTTGTTTGGTAAAAGCAGCTTTAATTATAGTTAAAACGGTTTGCCCTAAAACATCCACATTCATGACTAAAATAATAAAACATCCAACTAGATAAAATATAGCCATGAAAGGTACTAAAGCTTCGCATACTTTTGTAATAGATTTTACTCCACCAATAATTACAGTTGCGACAAGAATAGTAATTATAATACCTGAAATCCATGCAGGAATACCGAAACTGTCATTTAAAGTTGAAGCAATAGAATTTGTTTGAGTAGAACAACCTATTCCAAAAGCGGCAGTTGATGCAAAAATGGCAAAAATCACTCCAAGCCATTTCATTTTAAGTCCTCGGTCAAGAGCATACATAGCGCCGCCAAGCATAGTACCATCTTTGGTTTTTACTCTATATTTTACAGATATAAGTGCTTCAGAATATTTAGTAGCTATACCAAATATACCTGTAAGCCACATCCATAATACAGCTCCAGGTCCCCCTAAAGTTATAGCAGTTGAAACACCGATTATATTGCCTGTTCCGACTGTTGCTGCCAAAGCTGTACTAAGAGCTCCAAACTGTGAAACATCTCCTTCACCATCCGGATCTTTGGTGACAGATAATTTTATTCCTTTAAATATTTTTCTTTGAATAAATCCAGTTTTAAAGGTTAAAAAAATATGTGTTCCAAAGAGTACAATTATCATAGGCAATCCCCATAAAAAGCTGTCTACATTTTTTAAAGCATTGGTAATAAAAGTCATCAAACCACTTCTTCCATTAACAAATTTATAATTATATTTAATTATAATTATCACATTAATTATAATATTAACAAATAATTGATAATTTTTCAATACAATATAAAATAAAGTTAATTTTGGTTAATATAAAAAGGTGGCTATATGCATACAACAGCTTTTTTGATTACAAACCCAATTTTACAAGCAATATTAAATATTGCTAATGATCAAGATTGGTATGTTTGGAAACTCAAAACATGTTATTAAAGACTAGGCATTTTAATGTTATAAATGCCTAGTCTTTTTTGGGGTAATTAAGGATATTTCATGGTGTAATATTGTATTTTAAATACTTTATTGCAGTATGAACAAGCAAGATGGTTGCTGCATTAAAGATTAACTACTCAGAGCGTAAGGCCTCAACTGGATCTTTCTTTGCAGCCATCTTTGCAGGTATTGCGCCACCGAGGACAGTTAAAACAAGGCTAATTAATATTAGCGCTATTGCATGAACTGGATTAAGCTGTGCAACATTGGATAGATTCGTTACATTATAGAGTACTGCATTTACAGGGAAAGTCAACAAAAAGGCTATTGTTATACCTAATATACCAGAGCAGAGACCTATAATAAAAGTTTCAGCATTGAAAACACGGGTTATATCTTTTTTTCTAGCACCCATAGCACGTAGAACACCTATCTCCTTTGTACGTTCTAATACAGAAATATAAGTTATGATGGCAACCATTATTAAGGAGACCACCAGTGAAATTGCTGCAAAGGCTATTAATACAAGTGTAATTGAATTCATAATGTTTTTGGATAAACTTGTTACTGTTGCAGACATATCAGTATATTTAATTTTATCTGTGTCTTTTAATCCTTTATTCCAGTTATCAAGGTAATTTGTAATTTTTCCCTTTGAGTCAAAATTTGCAGGATACAGGGAAATTGATGTTGGAATGGAATTAGAACCTAGGCTTTCAAGAACATTATCTTTCGTTTGTGTGCTTACGGTTGCATGATTCATTGGGCCTGCACCCATCTGTCCCCCTTGAATTGAAGATGACTGAATTTCGCTTGCAAAAATTTGACCTGTCAAAACGTTGTAGTTTGAATTTTGCTGTGTCTTAACGATATCAGAAGTTTGAGCATTATCGATAAAAAATTTAGCAAGTTCATCAGAATAAGCAATTCCAGAAGATAGAGAAGATGTATTGGAATCTTTCTTTATTCGTACTATACCAGTTATTTTTAAAGTTACTGCATTTGAATTATCATAGAGGTTACTTAAATCTGAGGGATTGCCATTTGGGGTAAAGATGTTTCCATATTTTTTATAATAGTCGTTGTTTAATAGTAATTTATATTCTTTGCCGACAATATTGTTGAAATTTATGCTTTTCTTATTGTAATCTAGACCTAAAGCTTCCAAGGTAGATTTGTCAACATTATTATCTTTATCTACGACAAGAACAATGTCATTCTTGTTAGATGGGAGGCTGCCAGAAAGCAAATCATAGTATTCTTTTAAATAAGAAGATGATGTATCTCCTGGTTTAACAGGATATGATGTAAAATTAGCATTTTGTAAATTTACAGAAGTAGCTTTGCCATCCTGTTTTTTTAGTATATTCATATTCACACTTCTAGAATAAGAAATTCCATCAAGTAAATTTTTATCTATTTTCGAAACATAATCTACATATTTTTGAGTCAAATTATTTATGTGAGTAGATGAGTTTGTAGGATTGTATGGGTATATTTCTTTATTTTTAGGGAATTTTCCTGAATCATTAGTATTAGTGGTAGATGATGATTTATTTGATGTCATACTGGAGAGGTCAGTAGCTGTTGTGCTAATAGTTATAGGAAAATTTGAAAGTGTACTTTTCTCATAGGAATCAATTTGTTTATTAAATCCATTTGAAAGTGAAAGTATAAGAGCTATTCCAATTATACCTATGCTGGAAGCAAAGGCAGTAAGACCTGTTCTCCATTTTTTTGTCATAATATTTTTACCAGATAATTTTAAAGCTGTTAGGAAACTCATACTTGTTTTTTTTAGTTTATAATCAGAATTAATAGTTTCTTCTTCATTTACAGGGGCATTATCATTTATAATGTGACCATCTTGAAAATGGATAATACGACTTGCATATTTTTCTGCAAGTTCTGGATTGTGGGTAACCATTATAACCAATTTATCTTTGGCGATTTCTTTAATTAACTCCATAATTTGTTTGCTTGTGTTGGTGTCTAAAGCACCAGTGGGTTCATCAGCAAGAATTATATCTGGATCATTGGCAAGAGCTCTTGCTATAGCAACTCTTTGCATCTGACCTCCGGAAAGTTGGTTTGGCTTTTTATTTGCATGATCTTCAAGACCTACTCTTTTTAACGCATCTAAAGCTTTCTTTTTTCGCTCATCTGCGGAAATACCGCTTAACGTCATGCCCATTTCTACATTATCAAGTATTCCTAAATGACCAATTAAATTATAGCTTTGAAAAATAAAGCCTACGCTGTTATTGCGGTATGCATCCCAATCTCTGTCTTTAAATTTTTTTGTTGAGGCTCCATTTATTATTAAATCACCGCTGTCATATTTATCAAGACCTCCAATTACATTTAAGAGGGTGGTTTTACCAGAACCGCTTGGTCCGAGTATAGCTGCAAATTCACTTTTTCTAAATTTTAAATTTACTTTATCTAAAGCAATCTGTGTAAAATCGCCAGTAGTATAGGTTTTTGTTATTTCTTTTAATTCTAGCATTTGATTTCTCCTTTCTACTTTTTTATATTATGCTTAGTTTAAGCTCAAGAAATAAACTCAACCTTAACTCAACATGAACTGAAAATGAAATAAAAAATAAATTAAGATTAATTAAAATTTCATTTTCAGTTTAACTTTTAAGGTTATAATAAAATAAACTATGTAATTTGAACAAAGGAGGTAGCCAATGTTTAATATTTTAGTTGTAGAAGATGATATAAAGCTGCGTAAGCTATTTAGTACTGTTCTTGTGAGGAATGGCTATAACACGTTTCAAGCTGGGGATGGTGTTAAGGCATGGAATATTATTGAAGAAAATCATATGGATTTAATTATATCTGATATTATGATGCCCAATATGGATGGCTATGAATTTACCAAGTCAGTTAGAGATATAGACAGTGAAATTCCAATTTTGATTATTACTGCGAAAGAAGATTTTGTTGCTAAAAAAAGAAGTTTTCTTCTTGGAACTGATGACTATATGGTTAAACCTATTGATGTAAATGAAATGATACTACGTGTTGGGGCATTATTGCGAAGAGTTAAAACTGTTCATGATAGAAAACAAACCATTGGTGAAACAACTCTGGATTATGACTGCCTTACAGTTTCAAGAATGGGAGAAGAAATAGTTTTATCGCAGAAAGAATTTTATCTTCTTTATATGCTAGTATCTTTTCCTAACAAAATATTTACAAGGCAGCAGCTTATGGATGAAATATGGGGAGTTAATAGCGAATCTGATTCACAGACAATAGATGTACATATTAATCGTCTCAGAAGGCATTTTGAGAACAATCCTGATTTTGGAATTTTAACTGTAAGAGGTCTTGGATATAAGGTGGTTAAAAAATGAAGAGAAGATCAAAACTTAATTTGTTTTCACATCTTATGATAAGTACCTTTTTAATTATGCTTATATCACTTTTTTTAATAGCATTAATAACTTTTGCTTTATATAAAATTAGTCCTTTTTCATTTACCTTAAATAAAAGATTGATGCCATTCATTGGAGTATTTATTCTAAGTGTAATAATTTCATTGTTTTTTACGTTTTTAATGAGAAAAAGAGTGCTTATGCCAGTTGAAGGACTAATTCAAGCTACAAAAAAGGTGGCTAAGGGAGACTTAAATGTTTATCTTAAAGAAAATTATAAGGAAATTGGTATAAATGATGTAAATATTTATTTTAATAGAATGGTACGTGAACTTCGTGGAATTGAAACTTTTAAAAATGATTTTATAGTTAATGTTTCACATGAGTTTAAAACGCCTATAGCTGCAATTGAAGGGTATGCTACTCTCCTTCAGGACAAAGAATTATCTGAGGCAGAGCATGATGAATATACAAAAATGATTATTGAAAGTTCAAGACAACTGTCCATTTTGAGTAGCAATATATTAAAATTATCAAAACTTGAAAATCAAGAAATTGTTGTTCAGAAGGTCATGTATCAGTTAGATGAGCAAATAAGACAGGCATTATTATTATTAGAAGTAAAATGGAGTAGAAAAAATCTAGAATTAGATATAGATCTTAAACCAGTTAACTTTTATGGAAATGAAGAATTGCTTATGCAGGTGTGGGTTAATTTACTTAGTAATGCAATTAAGTTTACTCCTGAAAATGGTTCTATTCACATAGCTATGCAGCAGAATTATAATTGGGTAACGGTAGAAATTTCTGATACAGGTATAGGTATGATAGAGGACACTAGGAAGCATATATTTGAAAAATTTTATCAAGGAAATAAGAACCGTAATGTGGAAGGAAATGGGCTTGGACTCACACTTGTAAAGAGAATTGTAGATTTATGCGGCGGCAAAATTGACGTGCAAAGTGAATATGGAAAAGGTTCAACTTTTATAGTTGAGTTAGAAAATAATTATACCAAAGAAAAAGGAGAAGTGCGATGAAACTGAGAAGTAAATTAACTTTAATAAGAATCATATTAGTTCTGGCATTTTTTATATTTATTATGGTACGTAAGATACCTTTTGGACAAAGTATAGCAATATTTATATTTGTATTATCGGTGTTATTAGGTATTATAAGTAAGAATATGGATCAGAATAAAGGGCAAAATACCAAATTTAATAGAATTATGGAGCCACTTTCAGAAACGCTTTTAATAGCTACAGCACTTATTGCATTAGTAGAATTACATATTATACCTGCATGGACAGCTGCTATAATAATAGGTGCAGAATTTGCAATTTCAGGTTTAATAGGTATAGCTGTCAGTGAAAAAATCACAATTAAAGAAAGTCGATGGGATACAAGTAAAACTGTATTGCAGACAATTTCAGTAATATTCGCGTTATTATGCATGAATTTTAGAAAACTAATAAAGCAAGGTAATTTTATATATATACATATTAATACAGTAGAAAGGTTTTTAAAATGTGGTACTTATATTATATTCAGTGCTGCACTTATTGTAACCATAATTTCATGTGCAGATTATTTTAGCAGCAACAGAAGTTTATTTATGAATGATAAATGAGAGTATAAAATTATGTTGCAATATAGAAAATATTATATAAACTAGATGAAGAAAAAGATATAACCAATTTTCAAGATGGAAAGGGGATACGTCATGGATATTAGCATTAGGCAAGTATCGCTTGAAGATTTAGATAGGGTATCTGAAATAGAAGAAATATGTTTTCCTGAAAAGGAAGCAGCTTCAAGGGAATCCTTAAAGAAGCGCATAATAACATTTCCACAAACTTTTTTTGTGGCAGAGAAGGATGAAGAAATAATTGGATTTATAAATGGATGTGTTACTAATGCAACTTCTATTTATGATGAAATGTATGAAGATTCCTCACTTCACATTCTGGATGGAGATTATCAGGCAATTTTTGGACTAGATGTTATGCCAGATTATAGGAAGCAGGGAGTTGGGGCACAATTAATGAATTATATGATAAAGATGGCAAAAGTGGCTGGACGTAATGGTATTATTCTTACTTGTAAAAAAAAGCTTATTCACTATTATTCTAAGTTTGGATATGTAAATAAAGGTACATCTAAATCAGTTCACGGTGGTGCCACATGGTATGATATGATTTTAAAATTTTAAAAAGTAACTTTATAATATGGAGGGTGATACAATGGATGAAAAGCTTATAGGAGGAATTCATCATGTTTGCATGAAGGTTAAAGATATTCAGCAAACTGTTGATTTCTATACAGAAAAAATGAATTATAAAATAAGGCTTCAGTGGGATGGTGGAGCAATGCTTAAAGCACCAGATGGTACTCATATTGAAATTTTTCCAGAGGATGAGGAAAAGGGATATGCACATGTGGCATATGTGTGTAGTGATGTAGATGAAGCATATAAACAGGCACTTTCTTATGGGTGTGAATCTGTAAAAGCACCTGTAGATATTACAATCCCATCAAATCCACCACTTAAAGCACGTATAGCGTTTTTTAAAGACATAAATGGTAATAAAATCGAGTTGTTTCATGAATGTAATTAGATAATGGTATATTTTCATATTTATTAATGATTATGCACTTTGCAAGTTTGATATAAGTATACCTGAGTTATCAATATTCATACTTGTTTTATTTTTAAATCCACGGAAGGTTTCGATACAATTTTTAGTTATATCTACCTTCCAAATTTTTTTGAAATCCCTTTTTAATGAAATGTATATGGCTAATTCAGTTGGAACAAAAACCATAGATATTAAAGTCTCAAAGCTCTCTTCCTTTTGAACGGTATTTTTTAAAATTTCAAAAGCATTATCTATACCAAAGTTAATATTTATATTTGAGATATATTCATATGCTGCTTTGTATCGGTCACTTCCAATTCCAAGTACGGTTTTATAATCGGCATCTTTAAATTGTCCTACGGGAAAATTGGTCATAACTAAAAAATTGTCTTTTATGGTAGTAACATCATTTTTACCATTAGAAGTTTCTAGAATAATTGCTCCTCCATTTTTATCTGCAAACATATTATGCAATTTATTGTATTCTGGTGGAACAGGCGGATATACTATTGTTTTTTTATCAAGCACACGAGTTAATTCGTCTATGGATTTTGCAGAATTTAAGAATTTTCTATAAAACTTATCAATTGTCATACAATTTGAATCAGGTACTATATTTTTATGTTTATCTGATAGGTTGCCTTGAAAGTTTCCAAAAAAACCATTTGCATTCATTCCAGCAGTTTCAAGAAATTCTTCTCCTTGGTTTATCTCAAAGAAAAATACTGGAACATCATTGCAATTATTAATTCTAATTCTTGATTCTACATCCCAATAATCAAAGTTCATTGCATATATAGGTTTATCTTTGTACACAGCAATACTTGTACACATTTTATGATTCCTCCAAACATTAAAAAATAAAATACTTATAAGACTATGTTATAATATAAGCCAAAGATATGCTTGACGAATTTTATTAAGATTATTATTACTTCTTTAAAGGGGAAGGTTTATGATATTTTATGATAGAATAGAAAATTCCATTGAGTTCATTGAAAATAATTTAGATAAAAATTTAAGCTTAGAAGATGTAGCAAGAGCATCTAACTTTTCATTATCGCATTTTTATAAAATTTTTTTATCAATGACAGGTTTTACAGTTAGGGAGTATATAAGAAATAGGCGTCTTTCAAAAGCAGCCAACGAACTAATAAATACGCGAAAAAGCATTATTGATATAGCAATTGAAGCAGGATTTAATTCACATGAAGTATTTACAAGAGCATTTAATCAACTTTATGGAGTAAGTCCTACAAAATATCGAAGTGATGGAAAAGAATTAATAACCTTTAAAAAGTATGAGTTATTTGGGAAAGAAATCGAAGATAAATATTCAAAGATAAGAGATTCTATAAAAGTAAGTGTAAAAATTTTAAATAGTGATGAGATTATTCTAATCGGTATGGAAATGTATACTTCAGTGCAGGATACTATAGAGAAAAATACAATTGCTTCGTTTTGGCACAATATGTTTATTCCTAAGATAATACAAATTAAAAATATAAAACAGCCTTATGTTTCAATTGGATATGAGATTCATAACCCAGAGACGGATAAGCTCTATCATATGGCTTGTGTTGAAGTGTCATCAAAAAATATACCAGATGGTATGATATGCAAAATAATTCCACCAACTAAATTTGTGGTTTTCTCCAGTGATAAGGTGCTTAGTCCAATAGAATACAGTACATTAATTCAGTATATTTATGGAGAATGGTTACCTATGTCTGGACATAAACTTTCATCTGATTTTACAATGGATATGGGGTATTCAAGTGCCTATTATTCGGATTACTATTATGCACATGATTTAAGAATTAATTCAAAGCTTGAGGTATATATTCCAATATCATAATTTCTTGACGATACTGATTTTCAGTGATAAACTAAGTCCATAAATATTTGTTAATTAAAAATCAATATTTTTGTCACTCTGAAGCCGAAGGAATCCTGAGATAAAGAGCGGGCAGTAAAAAAGTAATATTTTGTGCTGTAATGCATTATTATATATTATGACCGTATTAGGCTCTTTCCAAATTTGGGAGGAGCTTTTTTATATGGCTTCGATAAGAATATATGCGAATTTTAATACATAAGAAAAAGCAATTATAAATAAGATTTTGGGAGGATTAGAATGTTAAAAGTTGCTATATACGGGAAAGGCGGTATTGGAAAATCTACAATTACTAGTAATTTGTCAGCAGCCTTTGCGAGACTCGGAAAAAAGGTTATTCAGATAGGATGTGATCCTAAAGCAGATTCAAATATTAACTTGCTTGGTGGAAAACCACTTATGCCTGTAATGAATTATATGAGAGAATTTGATGAAGCGCCAGAAAAAATAGAGGACATTTCGAAAATTGGTTTTGGAGGTGTTTTGTGTATAGAAACTGGAGGACCTACACCAGGACTTGGCTGCGCTGGAAGGGGCATTATAGCTACGTTTAATTTATTAGAAGACTTAAAGCTTTTTGAAACTTATAAACCAGATGTTGTACTTTATGATGTCTTAGGAGATGTAGTCTGCGGAGGTTTTGCGGCGCCTATTCGTGAGGGATATGCTGAAAAAGTACTTATTGTTACTTCTGGTGAAAAAATGGCTCTTTATGCAGCTAACAATATAAACAGTGCAGTTAAAAATTTTGAAGACAGAAGTTATGCAAAGGTGTTTGGCATTGTATTTAATCATAGAAATATTGAAAATGAAGAAGAAAAAGTAAAGGAATTTGCAGACAAAGTTAAGCTTCCAATTGTAGGGGATATTCCTAGAAGCAAAGATATTAATAAGTTTGAGGATATGGGAAAAACAGTCATTGAAGGAGATCCTGACATTGAAGTCAGCCAGCGTTTTTTTGAATTAGCTAAGTTATTACTTAAAAGTGAGGAAGTAAAATGAAAAAAGAGTCATATTATATTACAGCAGAAAATTTAGCCGAAGCAGGTAAAGATAACATTCCTTCGGAGCTTATTTCAAATACTCATTTGATTTATAGCTCTCCTGCAACACTTTCCTTTAATTCACCTGGAGCACAGGGGTTTGGGGTTAAACGTGCAGCACTTGCAATACCGGGGTCAATTATGCTTTTAGTAGCTCCCGGATGCTGTGGTAGAAATACAACAACATTAAGCGAGTCCAGCGGATATGGTGACAGAATTTTTTATTTAACCATGGATGAAACTGATATTGTAACGGGAAGTCATCTAAAAAAGATTCCACAGGCGGTAGAAGAGATTTGTAAATGCGCTAAAACTGCACCGTCAGTAGTCATGATTTGTATTACATGTGTTGATGCACTTCTCGGAACTGATATGGAGCGTGTTTGCAGAAAAGCTGAGGAGAGGGTTAATATTCCCGTACTTCCTTGCTATATGTATGCACTGACAAGGGAAGGCAGAAAACCACCTATGGTACATGTAAGACAGTCTATTTATTCCCTTCTTAAACCTATGAAGAAAAAGGCGGATACAGTTAACATACTTGGGCATTTTGCTCCACTTGTAGATGATTGCGAATTGTATGCTTTATTAAAGCACATTGGCGTAAAAAAAGTAAATGAAATCTCTCGCTGTAAGGATTTTGACGACTATATGAGTATGGCGGAGGCAAACTTTAACCTTGTGTTAAATCCAGAGGCAAGATTTGCAGCACAGGACATTATGAAAAGGCTGAACATTCCAGCATTAGAGCTTGCAAGATTGTACCAGATAGATAAGGTTCAGAAACAGTACAGTATTTTTGCAAATGCACTCAATGTAAAATTTGATGATGAAAAGTATTATGATGAAGCACAAAAGGCTATAGATGATTTGAAGAGTGATTATAAAGGAATAATTTTTGCAGTAGGGGAAGCAATGAATGCTAACTCTTTTGAGCTATCTTTAGCACTAATAAGATATGGATTTAAGGTGGCTGAAATATATGCTAGTCCAAATGCTGAAGATTTTGTTTATGTTAGAAAAATTGCCAAATTAAGCCCTGAAACTAAGATTTATTCTAATCTTGAGCCTACTATGATTTATTATGCTTGCAGTGAAGATAAGCTTGATATTACCATTGGCAAAGATGCCGAGTATTATCATCCAGACTGCGTAAATGTACCGTGGAATGAGGACATTCAGCCATTTGGATATGCTGGCATAAAAAAATTATTTGAGGAGCTTAAATATTCACTGGATTGCTCTAGAAAGGAGGCATAAATGAAAGGATTAAGGAAGTATATAGCGCCTTTTGCACCTGATCAATCTGGTGCTGCATCAGTTCTTTACAGCCTGGGCGGAATTATAGTTATTTGTGATGCAGGAGGATGTGCTGGAAATGTATGCGGCTTTGACGAGCCTAGATGGGTCACAGAGAAAAGTGCCATTTTTAGTGCTGGTCTTCGTGACATGGATGCTATACTTGGACGTGATGACAGGCTTGTGGCAAAGCTTGCAGATGCTGCTAAGAAGCTTCAAGCAAAATTTGCAGCAGTAATAGGAACTCCGGTGCCATCGGTTATTGGTACTGATTATAATGCAATAAAGAAAATGGCAGAAAAGAAAATTGAAATACCCGTTCTTACTATAGAAACTACTGGCATGGATTTATATGATGTAGGGGCTGAGAAAGCTTATATTGAAATCTTTAAAACTTTTGCAAAGGATGATATTGCAGTAGATAAAGGAAGCGTCGGTGTAATAGGAACAATTCCCCTTGATATGAGTGACTTAGGAGCAGCAGATAAAATAAAGGATATGCTAAAAGCGCAGGGCTATAAAAATGTTTACTGCTACGGAATGGGAGCGGACTTGTCACAGGTAGAAGCCGCTGGAAATGCTGCGAAAAATATTGTGGTAGCACCTTCAGGGTTAAAGGCAGCACAGTATTTAAAAGAAAGATTTGGTACACCTTATGAAGTTAATTATCCTTTGACTTCATCCATATTAAAGGATGAAATGATTAAAGATTTTGAGGATAAAAAAATCCTAATAATACATCAGCAGGTTATAGCAAATTCTATAAGGGATGCAATACGCAGAATGGTGAGTTCAGATGTAACAGTTGCCTCATGGTTTATGCTAAAGAGTGAATTGAAAGAAGTTCAGGATATTTCCCTTACAGAGGAAGACCAGTTTGTAAGACTCGTAGAACAGGGAAATTATGATGTGATTGTAGGAGATAATATATTGAAACGTGCAATACCGGATTTTACAGGAAAGTATATAGATGCACCACATTTTGCGGTTTCAGGAAAGATGTGATATGAAGTGGAAGAATATAAAACTTTCATAATTAGAATATACGGCATCGTTCAGGGAGTTGGCTTCAGGCCTACAGTGAGCAGACATGCGTCTAAAAATAACGTAAAAGGTAGTGTTTGCAACAAAGGGTCTTATGTAGAGGTATGGGCTCAGGGAACAAGTAGTAACCTGAAAGGATTTATGTACGATTTAAAAAATAATCCTCCAAAGCGTTCATCCATATTAAAGGTTGATGTACATGAGGTAAATGAAGCAAAAAAATTTAATGGTTTTGAAATTATTGAAAGCGAAAAAGAGAAGGGCGAAATTTTTGTATCTCCTGATATTGCTATCTGTCCAGAATGTACAAAGGAACTCTTTGATAAGAATGACAGGAGATATCTTCATCCATTTATAAATTGTACATGCTGCGGGCCAAGGCTTACTATTTTAGATTCCATGCCATATGATCGTGTGCGCACTAGCATGGGTGAATTTAAAATGTGTCCTGAATGTGAATATGAATACACGCACCCTGAAACTAGGAGGTATGACGCACAGCCAGTATGCTGCAATGAATGTGGACCAGAGGTTTATCTCATTGGGAGAAAAGAACGTGGCAGGGATGCAATTACTTATACGAGGAAGATAATTCATGACGGAGGCATTGCAGCTATAAAGGGAATTGGAGGTTTCCATCTTTGCTGTGATGCATCAAATGAAAAAGCAGTAGAGAGACTTAGAAAATTAAAGACAAGACCAGCAAAACCATTTGCAGTTATGATGAAGAGTATGGAAACTGTAAAGCGTGAATGCGAAGAAGTTACAGAAGTTCAAAGAAAAGTACTGGATGGACACCAGAAGCCAATTGTACTTTTAAAGAAAAAATCAAATGGAAAGTTGTGCAGCGCCGTTGCTCCTTGCAATCTTAAGGTCGGAGTAATGCTTCCATATGCTCCTATTCAGCTTCTTATATTTACATATGATGATGATATAGTTATGCCAGATTGCCTTATCATGACAAGTGGCAATGCATCAGGTGCGCCAATATGTAGAGACGACAGGGATGCGGCAGAAGAATTATCAAATATGTGTGATGTAATGTTATCGAATAATCGAAAGATTCGCATGCGTGTAGATGATTCTGTTATGGATTTCTTTCGTGGAAAACCGTATATGATAAGGCGTTCTAGAGGATACGCACCGCTGCCTTTTATGCTTTCAAAAGGATTTAAAGGAGAAGTACTGGCAGTTGGAGGAGAGCTAAAAAATTCATTTTGCATAGGTAAAAATGATTTGTTTTATCAGTCACCGTACGTTGGCGATATGGGAGATTTAAGAACAGTAAAAGCTTTAAAGGAGTCCATTACAAGGATGGAAACTTTACTTGAGTCTAAGCCAACTATTGTGGCATGCGATATGCATCCAAAGTATAATACTACTTATGTTGCTAATGAAATTGGGATCCCTGTTTTAAAGGTTCAGCATCATTATGCGCATATCTTATCCTGTATGGCTGAAAATGATTATTCTGAGCCAGTTATAGGTGTTTCTTTTGATGGAACAGGATACGGGACAGATGGGACAATCTGGGGTGGTGAGTTACTGAAAGCCCATTATGATGGCTTTGAAAGGCTTGGAAGTATAAAACCTTTTTTGCAGGTTGGCGGTGATTTGTCAGCTAAAGAAGGCTGGCGAATTGCGGTATCTATGATTTATAGCATATACAAGGATAAACAAAAGTCAGCTGAAATTGTAAAGAGACTTAAATTATGCGATGAAAGAAATTGCAAGGTACAGTTTGCCGTGCATGATAATAAAATAAACAGCATAATATCTACAAGTGCAGGGCGTTTATTTGATGCCGTAAGTGCTATTTTGAATATTAGAAATAAGTCTTCTTTTGAAGGGGAAGCTTCTAGTGCCATCCAGTTTGCAGCAGAGGATTATAAGGGAAAATATGATGACACTGAACTTTCTAATCTTGTCTATGAAAATTCATATGGAAAGTTAATTATGGCAACGGATGTTTTAGTAAAGGAAATCATAGAGAAAATGCTATCTGGAGAAGATAATCATATGCTTGCTTATTTTTTCCATGATAAATTATCAGACATGATTGCGGCTGGATGTGCATATGCTTCAAAGAAGAGTGGAATTAACACTGTAGCATTAAGTGGAGGAGTATACCAAAACCAGTTATTGCTGAAAATGAGTGTAGAACGCTTAGAAAAATTAGGATTTAAAGTTTTAACCCATAGTTTACTGCCGCCAAATGATGGTGGAATTGCACTAGGACAGGCAGCAGCGGCAATGAATTATATAAACAAAGTTAAGAAAGGAGAATAATTATGTGCGTAGGTTTACCAGCAAAGGTTGTAAATATTAAAGATGGTGTTGCAGTTATTGATGCTTCAGGAGCAAAAAGAGAGGTATCAGCAGAATTAATAGATGAACTGGAGCCAGGCGATTATGTTATGGTTCATGCGGGAATTGCAATTGCTAAAATCACAAACGATGACAAAAAAGAAACAGATGAAATCATGGAGGAATTATAATGGCTGAGAACATAAGAAAAACCGCAAAGGAGATTATTGAGACTTACGATGGTCCTAAGCTTCGCATAATGGAAGTTTGTGGAACCCATACTCATGAGATATTTAGGCTTGGAATAAGAAGCATCATACCAAGGAATATTGAACTGATATCAGGACCGGGATGTCCAGTATGTGTTACCCCTGTTGGATTTATTGATGAAGCTATTATGCTGGCACTTGACCATAACGCAACAATATGTACCTTTGGAGATTTAGTAAGAGTACCTGGCTCAGAGATGAATCTTGCAGGAGCTAGGTCTAAGGGTGCTAAAGTTAAAGTAGTATATTCACCTATTGATGCTTATGAGTATGCTAAAGAGCACCTTAATGAACAGGTAGTATTTTTATCAGTAGGATTTGAAACAACAACGCCTGCCAGCTGCTTAGCAGTAAAGAAGGCAAAAGCTGCGGAACTTACAAATTTTTCACTGCTTACTGCAAACAAAACCATGCCAGGAGCATACAAGGCTTTAAAGAGCAGTGCAGATGCATTTTTATATCCAGGTCATGTTAATGCAATTACAGGTACAAAGCTATGTGAAGAGCTAGTAAGTGAAGGTGTTAGCGGAGTAATAACAGGTTTTACTGCAAATGAAATCATGACAGCACTTGCTGTAATAATTACAAAGTCTAAGGAAGGCGGCAGTTTCTTTAAAAATTGTTATCCGAGAGTTGTAACACGTGAGGGCAGTAAATCGGCGCAGGCTCTTATGTCTGAAATCATGGAGAGCTGTGATTCTGAATGGAGAGGTCTTGGAATTATAAAGGCTTCTGGTAATAAACTTAAAGAGGAATATAAAGAGTTTGATGCAAGAATTAAGTTTGATTTGCCTGAGGTAAAAGGAAGAAGCAATCCGGCATGCCGCTGTGGTGATGTTTTGCAAGGAAAATGTAAACCATCAGATTGTAAAGTATTTGGAAAAGGATGTACACCACTGCATCCTATTGGAGCCTGCATGGTATCTAATGAGGGTGCATGTTCAGCATATTATCAGTATGGAGGAAATATAAATGGATAAAACAGTTACACTGGCTCATGGAGCTGGAGGAAGACAAACATCAGAATTAATAGATCAGGTTTTTAAGGCTCACTTTTCAAATCCTGATTTTACAGCAGATGATGCTGCGGTACTTAATATTAATGGAGGAAAGCTAGCATTTACAACAGATGGATTTATTGTTTCTCCATCAGAATTTCCAGGTGGAAACATCGGTAAACTTAGTATTTGTGGTACGGTAAATGATCTGTCCTGCATGGGAGCAAAGCCGCTGTATTTAACATGTGCCTTTGTTATTGAAGAGGGTTTTCTCATGGACAAGTTAGAAAAAATTGCAGCAGCTATGGAAAAGACTGCAAAGGAAGTAGGAGTTAAAATAGTAGCTGGAGACACAAAGGTTGCTGGAAAAGGACAAGTTGATGGTGTATTTATAACTACAACAGGAATTGGACAACTTATGGACGGAGTTAGTACCTCTGGCTTTAATGCTAAACCAGGCGATGCAGTTATTGTAACTGGTGATATAGGAAGACATGGCTGCACTGTTTTACTGGCACGAAATGAGTTTGGAATTGATGCGGATGTAACCAGTGATTGCGCACCGCTTTGGGGAACAGTAAAGTCTATGCTTGATACATCAAAGGACATTCACGTAATGAGAGATGCTACACGTGGAGGTGTCGGTACAGTTTTATATGAAATTGCTGAGCAGAGCAAGGTTGGAATTAAACTTGATTCAAAGAACATACCTGTAGCAGATGGCGTAAAAGGTGTATGCGGTATGCTTGGTTTAGAACCACTGTATCTTGCATGTGAGGGAAGGCTTGTGGTTTTTGCACCAAAGGAAATTGCCCCAAAGATTGTTGAAACATTACATAAGGGTAAATATTCTGCAAATGCTGCTATTATTGGTGAGGTAACCTCTGATATGCCAGGTCGTGTTATGGTAAAAACGGAAATTGGCGCTGAAACATTATTGCCTCAGCCCGGGGGAGAATTGCTTCCTAGAATATGCTAGTAGTTACTAAGAAAATTACTAAATGATAAAAAATTAAGAATGAATGATGATTTTCCGCCGCTTTGCTCTGGAAAATTATCATTCATTCTTAATTCTTAATTTTTTTATTTAGTTACATTATTATTTTTTTCTAACCTCCATATATGGAAACCACTTCTGTTATTCTTCAGTTTCTCAGCAGTATCTGCATTCATATAAAAAAATCCATTTTCACATTCAAAAAATACCCCTAAAGCAATCATTTTATCAAAAATAGAATCTTTTTTAATACGAATCTTTTCAAGAGTTACAGCATGTTCTTTATCAATTGCACCAGCAGAGTTAAAGGCTGCTATATATTTGTTTTGTCTGTGTAGTACCATTCCTGCATATGGCAAAATTATCACCTCTAAATATTTTTTATGCTTTTAGTATAGTGCTTAAAAGTTTAGAAAAAGTTAAGATGCCTGTAAAGATTGTTAAGAAAAAGATAGTATTTAATTGTCTAAAGCAATTGCGGCTTTGTCTTATCTACACCTTGTAAATTTGAGTCAATTAGCTACAATATAAATTATGATTGACCAGTTCGGTCAAGATAAGGGGGGGGAAGATTATGTACGATAGTTTCAGTGCTTTAAGCAAAGAAAAACAAATAAAAATTATAAATGCAGCCATGAAAGTATTTGCAGAAAGCCCATACAGCAAGGCTTCAACGGCAGATATAGCTGCCACTGCTGGTATAGCAAAGGGGTCTTTGTTTTATTATTTTAGAAATAAAAGAGATTTATATTGCTATTTGTACGAGTACAGCTGCAAAAAAATATATAAAAAAATTCATGAAATAAAAGCATTAGAAGAAAGAGATTTTTTTGAGAGAAATGTGAAAATAGTTGAGGCAAGAGTAATGGCTATGATGGAATGCCCGTATATTTTAAGTTTTTCTTTAAGAGCTTATTATGAAGTAGATAATGCAGTAGCAAATAATATAAAATCAATTAATCAAAGAATTTTAAAGGATGCATATGTTAAACTTAATGACAATGTTGATATAGGCAAATTCAAGAATAAGAATGATGCTAATAAAGTAATTAAAATGCTTATTTGGATTAGTGAAGGTTTTATAAAAGAGAGAATGGCAGAAGGTAAACTGAACTTAAAGGAGATTCAAGATGAGGTTTATGAGTATATGAAAATTTTAAAATATGGTTTGTATAAGGAGGGAATGTAGGTGGAGAAGATTGTATTGAGTTATAAATCCTATAAAGTAATAGCATATCATAAGCAAGGAAAAACGAATGAAAAAATAGTTTTTATGCATGGAGGGGCAATGGATAATTCTATGATGTCATGGAAAGAAGTAATTGAATTGATGGGAAATGATTATGATATTTACGCTATAGACATGCTTGGCTTTGGTGAAAGTGATAAGCCTGATATTACGTACTCTATTCCTATGTTCGTAGAATTATTATATGATGTGCTTGGACAATTAAAAATAGAAAAGACTAATTTAGTTGGACTATCAATGGGAGGGGGCATAAGTATAGCATTTTCATTAAAGTATCCTCAAATGGTGAATAAGCTTACTATAGTTGATTCGATGGGTTTATATTCTAGGATGCCACATTTTCATTCGTTTTGCAGATGGTATGTAAATTCAAAGTTTAATGATAAGTCAAATGAATGGTTTGGAAAGAGCAAGAAGTTAGTGAAATGGGGAATAGCATCAGTTATGTTTGGAGATAAAAATAGAATCTCCGATGAATTGGTTGATGATTTATACAACCTTGTTCATGAGCCTCACAGTGGTAGGGCATGGGAATCTTTTCAGCGTTATGAGATAGGAAAGAAAAAACTCACTACAGATTTGACTTCACATCTAAGCGAACTTACAATGCCAGTTTTAATAGTCAATGGAGAAAAAGATTCTGCTGTTCCTGTAAAGTTTGCAGCAGAGGCAAGTAAAGTTATTAAAAATAGCGAGCTTCATATAATGAAAGGATGTAAACACTGGTCTCAAAAAGAGAAGCCAGAAAAATTTGTGCAAGTATTAAAAAAATTTTTGTTGGTGTAAATGAAGGAATTTGTTTATTTATATATAATTAATAATATTGAAATTACTTTACACATTAAAATAAATAAAAGAAAAAAATGAGAAAAACATGGTACATTATAGAAAAAAATGTTTATATCATCTATAATGGTATTGTATGATAATCCTTTAAAAAGAGGTAGATTCCATGAATAATAAAATAAGGGTTCTAATTGTTGATGATAGCCTGATTTCACGTGAAATAATTTCAATGGGAATTTCTTCATCGCAGAATATAGAAGTGGTTGCTAAGGCGGGGGATCCATTTGAAGCAGCGGACCAAATTTTAAAATTTAAGCCAGATGTGATGACATGCGATATAGAAATGCCTAAGATGAATGGAATTGAGTTCATAAGAAAATTACTTCCACAGTATTCTATACCAGTTATAGTTGTTAGTTCTATAAATGAGGCTGTTTTTGATGCTATAAATGCGGGTGCAGTTGATTTTGTTTCAAAACCAGATGCACAATCTCCCAGTAGTGTAGAAAATTTTATAAAAGAATTGATTAAAAAAATTAAAATAGCAGCTGTGTCTCATATTATAGATAAAAATAAATTAAAAACTAATAGTTTATATGGTAAAGACAGTATAAATACGGATGCGATTATTGCAATAGGTGCTTCAACAGGTGGAACAGAGGCAATATATAATTTACTTAGTGTGTTTCCACACAATATGCCTGGAATAGTAATTACACAGCACATACCGCCTGGATTTTCTACGATGTTTGCTAGTAGACTTAATAATCAAACAAAATTAAATGTAAAAGAAGCTGAAAGTGGAGATATTATTGAAAAAGGTAAGGTTTTAATTGCACCTGGAAGCAAGCACATGGTAATAAAAAAGAAGCTTGGTAAATACTATACTGAAGTCTTTGAAGGTGAAAGGGTAAATGGACATTGCCCATCTGTTGATGTTTTGTTTGAATCAGTAGCTAAGGAAGCAAAGGATAAGGCTATAGGAATTATACTTACAGGGATGGGATATGATGGTGCGAAGGGATTACTTGCAATGAAGAGAAAAGGTGCTAAAACTATAGGACAGGATGAAAAGTCTTCTGTTATCTATGGTATGCCTAAGGTTGCATATGACATAGGAGCTGTTGAGAGACAAGCTTCACTCTCTAATATACCTCAAGTTTTAATTTCAATTTTGAGAAGCAGCGTGTAAACGTTTTGAAAATGCAAATATGGAAGTTAATAAATTAGTGTTAAGTAAGCAATTTTAAAAATAAAAAGTTATAAAAAAATAAAAAGGGGTGGTCAATATGGCAAGAGTTCTTATTGTAGATGATGCAGCATTTATGCGTTTATCTATGAAATCTATGCTTGTAAAAAATGGGTTTGAAGTTGTTGGAGAGGCTGAGAATGGTGAGATAGGAGTAATTAAATACAAGGAACTTAGTCCAGATATAGTAACTATGGACGTTACAATGCCCAAGCTAGATGGTATACAATCATTAAAGTTAATTAAAGAATATGATTCAAAAGCTAAAGTTGTGATGATTACAGCAATGGGACAAGGGAAAACTGTTAAGCGAGCAGTATTAAATGGAGCAAAATCATTTATTGTAAAACCGTTTGATGAAGCTAAATTGGTAGAAACATTAAATAAAGTATTGTCATTATGATATAAGGTTAATGGGTGGTGAGATAATGTCAGAATCTTCAAATGAACCTATACTTGATGCATATATATTCGAAACATCTCAATTTATAGATCAGCTTGAAGCATTAATCTTAGATAATGAAAATGGATATCCAGATGAAGTTATCAATGAAATTTTTCGTATAATGCATACAATTAAAGGTTCTTCAGCTATGATGCTTTTCAACGATATTTCAACTCTTGCGCATTCTATGGAGGATATTTTCTATTTTTTTAGGGAGTGTACTCCAGAAAAAGTGGATTATTCAGCTTTGGCAGATTTATTGTTCGAAAGTATAGATTTTATAAAGGTTGAGCTTGAAAAAATAAAAAATAGTGATGAGGTTGATGGAAATAGCAGTGAACTTATAAAGCAAAATGAAGAATTTTTAAGTAAATTAAAAAATAATCCAACGGAGGTTTTAGGAGAAAAAGATAAAAATTGTAATGATAATAGTGATAGTACATATAAAGCAGTAATTTTCTTTGATGATGATGGAATGGAGAATTTAAGAGCTTATACTGTTGTAAACGATATCGAAGAACTTACAGAGAATGTACATTACTTACCGGAAAATATTATTGAAGATGATGATACATCTGAAATAATAAGGGAAAAGGGATTTCAGATTTCTTTTAAAACAGATAAATGCTATGAAGAAGTAAATGAAATTTTAAATAAAACTGTAATGCTAAAGAAGTTCCAATTAACTAAGTTAGAGAATGACAGTGAACTTAAAGATTTAAATAAAGAAGATAAAGATTTAATAGACAAGCCTTTAATAAAAAAGACTGAAGTATCTGAAAAGAAAAGCTCTTCAAAAACTCATAGTGGGAACGTTCAAGAAATAATAAGTGTTGATATAAAAAAAGTAGACAAACTTATGGATTTAGTTGGTGAAATGGTTATTGCCGAAGCTATGGTTATTCAAAATCCCGATTTATATGGGATGGAACTGGATAACTTCAAAAAATCTGCACGCCAGCTGCATAAGATAACAAGTGAACTTCAGGATATTGTAATGTCTATAAGAATGGTATCACTTGCACCTACTCTTAAAAAAATGAATCGAATTGTTAGAGATATGAAAAAGAAACTTAATAAGGACGTTAATTTAAAACTCATTGGTGAGGATACTGAAGTTGATAAAAATGTTATAGAGCATATATCAGATCCTTTAATGCATCTTGTGCGTAATTGTGTAGATCATGGTGTAGAAATGAGGGAAGACAGAATAAAATCAGGAAAGGACGTAGAGGGCACAATTACAATAGAAGCAAAGAATTTAGGCAATTATGTTATTATTACAGTTTCAGATGATGGAGCAGGGTTAAATAGAGAAAAAATATTACAAAAGGCAATAGAGAATGGAGTATTAACTAAATCTGAAGAAGAAATGACTGATGATGAAATTTACAATTTAATATTTTTGCCTGGTTTTTCTACAAATGATAATGTAACAGAATTTAGTGGTAGGGGGGTTGGTATGGATGTAGTTTCAAAAAATATTGCTGAAATAGGTGGATATGCGTATGTTAGCAGTGAAGAGGGAAAAGGAACAATATTCACTTTAAAGATACCCCTTACTTTAGCAATTATAAATGGTATGAATGTAAAAGTGGGAGAATCATATTATACTATACCAATGAATAACATAAAACAGTCATTTAGGCCTAAAAAAGAGGATATAATAAGGGACTTAAATGGTAATGAGATGGTAATGATAAGAAAAAAGTGTTATACAATTTTTAGAATTCATGAGGTATACAATATTAAAACTAATGTGAAAAATTTATATGACGGAATAATTGTTGTTGTGGAACAGGATGATAAAGTAGCATGTTTATTTGTAGATGAATTGATAGGAGAGCAGCAAGTTGTTATAAAAGCACTGCCTAATTACATTAAAAATATGAGAAAGATAGAGGGGATATCTGGATGCACGCTTTTAGGAAATGGAGGTATTAGTTTAATAATAGATGTTGCTGGATTGATTGTAAATAAAACATGAGAAGGGAGATTGAAAATGGCTGAAGAGGAGTTAATAGAAGAAGATACACAAAAAGATAAATTTCTAACCTTCACAATAGAAAATGAGTTTTATGGTATAGAAATAAAACATGTTATAGAAATAATTGTAATACAGGATATAAGTAAAATACCGGAGCTGCCGGAGTATATAAAGGGGATAATAAACCTAAGGGGAAAGATTATACCTGTAATGGATGTAAGGCTGAGATTTAAGAAAAAGGAGAAAAAATATAATGATAGGACATGCATTATAATTATCGAATTAGAAGATGTTTTTGTAGGTCTTATTGTAGATGGTGTATCTGAGGTAGTAAATATACCAGATTCTGAAATAGTAAGTCCTCCTGAAATAAGTAGGTATAATAACGAGTACATAAGGGCTATAGGAAAAACAAATAGTGGTATAAAACTTATATTAGATTGTAATAAATTACTTAAATATGATGATGTAAAAAATTTGCAAGATATATAAAAGGGGGAAGAATTTATGAATATCTTTAAGAACTTAAAAATAGGTGTTAAACTTTCGATAAGTTTTATAATTATGATTTTAATTGCTGGGGTAATAGGAATTGTTGGATTAGTACAAATAAACACAATAAACACAAATGATACTCTGATGTATGAAAATAATGTTGAGCCACTAAATAAGCTTGTTACGATAACATATGATTTTGGTTCTATTAGAGCTAGATTGAGGGATGTGCTTATGTCAAGCAAGCAAGAGGATATAAAACAGTATGAAGATAATATAAATAGCTATAGTGATGAATTTGATGCAAAACTTGACGAATTTTCAAAAACGTTATCAACAGATGAGGGGAAAAGAGATGCAGATAAACTTAAAAGCAGTAAAAAAGAGTATATGGAAGGGCTAAAGCAGGCATTTGAGCTGGCAGAAAGGGGAAACAATCAAGAGGCAATTAATCTTGCAAGTTCAAAGCTTACAGCTAAGCAAAATGATGTTCAAGTGGCATTAAACAATATATCAAATTTAAAAAAGGAACATGCTAAAATCAATTCCGAAAGTAATGATGAAACTGCAAGTTATGGCAAAAAAATGATTATTGTATTTATTTTTATAGGTGCAGCATTGGGGATAATACTAGGAATAGTTATTTCACGCTCTATAAGTGTTCCTATAAAGAAACTTATAAAAGATGCAAATGCAATATCAGAAGGGGATCTCAATATAAATATAAGTTTAGATTCTAAAGATGAAATTGGAATTTTGGCACAGGCGTTTAAAAGGATGTCTGAGAAGCTTAATGATGTTCTTAATAGTATTAATGCTTCATCAAATCAAGTGGCAATAGGCTCTAAACAGATATCGGATTCAAGTATAGCACTTTCACAGGGGGCGGCAGAGCAGGCGAGCTCGGTAGAAGAACTAACCTCGTCAATTGAAGAAGTGTCATCTCAAACTAATCTTAATGCAGATAATGCTAAGAGGGCTGATGAGTTATCTTCTAATGTCAAGGAAAATGCGGAGAATGGAAACGAGCAAATGAAGCAAATGCTTGTAAGTATGGAAGAAATAAATACGTCTTCAGAAAACATATCCAAAATAATAAAGGTTATAGATGATATTGCTTTTCAAACTAATATTCTTGCCCTTAATGCAGCAGTAGAGGCAGCAAGAGCTGGTCAGCATGGTAAAGGTTTTGCGGTAGTTGCAGAAGAAGTAAGAAATTTAGCTGCAAGATCTGCAAATGCAGCTAAGGAGACAACAGAGATGATAGAAAATTCTATTAAAAAGGTAGAACAGGGTACTAAAATTGCAAATGAAACTGCAACTGCATTGGATGATATTGTAGGGGGAATTGGAAAAGTATCAGATATTATTAAACAAATATCTACAGCATCAACAGAGCAAGCTTCAGCCCTTGAACAAATAAATCAAGGAGTAATTCAGGTATCACAAGTTGTTCAGGAAAATTCAGCTACATCGGAAGAAAGTGCAACAGCAAGTGAGGAACTTGCAGGACAGGCAAAACTTCTACAGGAACAGGTTTCAAAATTTAAGTTAAAGAAAATAAATGAATATTCAGGGCCGTATAATAATGAAATCAATCCAGAAGTTTTAAGTATGCTAAAATCAATGAGTAAAAATAAAGAAGCTTTAAGGAAAGATACAGCGTTTAAGAATGTAGAGAAAATAGATTTAAGTGATAATGAATTTGGAAAATACTAAGTGGATTATCATACGTAATTTAAACTATATATAGTCTTAAAATGTTCATTATACATGTTTAACTTAGAATTTGAATTGATAAAATTACAATAAAGGTAGGAGATTTTATGATTCATATGACAGAAGATGAATTTAAAAAGCTGTCTAGTTTTATAAATCAGAATTTTGGTATATTTATAAAGGAAGAAAAGAAGGAAATATTAGGTAATAAGCTTGAAAAGGTTTTATACGAAGAAAAGTGTAATAACTTTACAGAATATTACAACAAAGTTATTAGTGATAAAAGTGGAAGTAAATTATCTAGATTTATTAATGTCGTTACTACTAATCATACATTTTTTATGAGAGAATCTGATCACTTTTATTATTTTAAAAATGAGGTACTTCCGTACTTAAAGAAAAAGGTAACAAACAGGGATTTGCGTATTTGGTGTGCTGCGTGCTCTTCTGGGGAGGAAGCATATACTATTGCTATGATATTAGATGAATTTTTTTCTGATGAAAAAGCAAATTGGGATACAAAAGTGCTAGCAACAGACTTATCAACAAAGGTTCTTAATATTGCAAAGAAAGGAATTTATAACGAGGATAATGTGAAAGATTTGCCATGTATCTGGAAAATGAATTATCTTAAAAAAATTCAAGATAAGAATTATGAAGTTAAGGATAAGATTAAAAATGAAGTTATATATAGAAGGCTAAATCTTATGAATAGAAAATTTCCCTTTAAAAAGAAATTTCATGTGATATTTTGCAGAAATGCAATGATTTATTTTAATAATGAAACTAGGACTAAGTTAATAAATAAATTTTATGATTTAACGGAGCCAGGAGGATATCTTTTTATAGGGCATTCAGAAACAATTAACAGGGATGAAAGTAGATATAGATATGTTAAGCCAGCTGTATATAGAAAAGAGTAGATACAAGATTTTTATTTTAAGCGAAGTAATAGTATTTTTATTCAATATTTCAAAATACTATTACTTTGCAGTATTTATATCTCAAGATCTCTTGAAGCCAAGTTTAATGCCTTACCGCCAACTTTTACTTCAACAATTTTATTATTTTTAATATTTAACAAAGCAATTATTTCCGATGGCTTCTTCATAGAATAACCTTGCTCAAAAATAATATTTTGGCATTGGTTTAAACTTATTTTTCCGTATTTATATAGGTAACATCCAAGAGCTCCACTGGAAGTGCCAGTAGCCGATTCTTCTGGTATGTCATATAATGGAGCGAAGTTTCTACAATGAGCATTTGATCCATAGAGAGTTTCAAGAGTAAAAGCGTGATAACCAATTACGTTATATTTGCGGCTTATCTGCTCAATTTTTTTGAAATTTGGTTTCATGGAATCTAGTATTTTCATATTTTTTATTGGAACCAATATATCCTTTAGACCTGTTGAAACTATTTGAACAGGCAGAGTCTCTTCTATTTCATTTAGAGTTAAGTTTAAGGAGTCTGCTATTTCTTCTTTTGGAATAATATGATAAAAGTTGGGAATTGTTTGATTCATCATTATTAAAGTATCCTTATTTATACTAATATTCAGTATTCCTGCTTTAGTTTCTTGAGAATAATTGCCGGGTTTTATATAGCCTTCACTTAATAGAGTGTGGTAAGTTCCAATAGTAGCATGTCCACAAAGATCAACCTCACTATTTGGAGTGAAAAATCTTACTTTAAAATCTGCACAATTTGATTTCATTACAAAAGCAGTTTCACTGAAGCCAATAATTTTAGATATTTTTTTCATGTCGTTTTCAGATAAAGTATCAGCATTCATAACTACTCCGGCAGGGTTGCCGCCGTTAGGGGATTTTGCAAAAGCATTTACGGTATAAACTTTTAATTTCATAAGATTTTCTCTGTCCTTTCATATAGAATTATTATTTTAAATACTTTTTTATAACAGCCTCTGCCAGGCATTTTGAAGAATCTATAATATTAATTTCTGGCGAAAGCTTTTTTAAAACAGGATTTATGTCTGTACAGCCTATTATAATATTTTCAATATCTTCTTCTTTTACTTCATTAATTAGAGCCTTTAAAGTCTCAACGTTTTTTTCATCGTCCTTGTTTATTTTTATATTTTTGATTAAGTTATTTAATGTGACCTGCCATTTGTTTTTAAACGCAAATTCATGTCCATATTTTTTTATTCCATTTTGATAAATTCCAAATTCATATGTAGAATTTGTTGCGAACAGGGTTATTTTTCTACTGCTTTTAGGAAGCTTTTTTACTGTTTCTTCTACAATGTTTAAGAGTGGTATATTAATTGATTTTTGCAGTTCTTCAAAATAAATATGCGCAAAATTGCAGGGCATTGCTATAAAATCTACGCCCGCTTTTTCAAGCTTTTGAAGTCCTTCTATTATAGTTTCCTTCATTGCTTTATGATTTATTGGCCTATCAACATAAAAAGGTGTTGGGAGTGAATATATCATCATTTTAGGAAAATCATTATCATTTTTTGCTCCATACTGTTTCTGACATTCATCCACAACAAGGTCTATAAAAGGAGCTGTAGATCTGGGTCCCATTCCTGCGAGTATTCCAATTGTCTTTTTCACATTAATTCATCTCCAGTTTGTATATTGACATCATACTCTTTATGATTATTACTACATTTAGCTGATGTCATCTAATAATTTCTTAACGATTTAACGATTTCTAGTATACCATTTTCAGTATTATTTTGTGCACGGATTATGTGCTTACAAATTACAATTACAATCCTTTAAATTTGGGGCATTTTTATCTTTATCTGAAAGGATAGGATTTGAAACGCTGAAATTAATATTAAGTTCTGGATCATTATATTTTATGGATTTTGATAAAGCTGGGTCGAAATAGGTATCAATTCTCATAGCTAGTTGAGTATCATCTTCTAAAGATAAAAAAGCATGACCAAAACCTGCTGGTATATATATTTGTTTCCCACTTTCAGGATTAAGCTCTACACAAACCCACTTTTTAAATGTTTTTGAGGTGTGGCGCAAATCAATTGCAAAGTCTAACTCACGTCCTTTTGTACAATATAGCAATTTTTCTTGAGCTTTAGGGTGATTTTGAAAATGAATTCCATATACAGTGTCTTTTTTTGGTATATTATATAAGATTTCTTCAACAAAGTTGCTTTTAACCCCTGCTTCTTCTAATTGCTTTTTTGAAAAAGTTCTATGAAAAATTGATCTATTATCTTCTTTAATGTCGTATTCCAATACAAGTACTTCTTCTAAATTTAATTTAGTTACTTTTAACATTGTAATTCCCTCCCATAAGACAGCAAGCATTTTATACTAATAGGGAAAAATTATTGGAAAATCTAAGTTAAACTGTTTTCTCTATAATATTATTTTACAATAAAGTTTGAATTTTTAAAGGCATATTTTAGGCATATTATTAAATTAAATTTTGAATACCTAAAACAAATATTTTTATTTCAAAGTATAAAAATATATTTTAATAAATTACTGGTTAGATTGCATATATAAATATATAATAAGATTGTAATTATATATTGAAGGGAGAAGATTATTATGAATGAGATTTTACAGAATATTTTAACAAGAAGAAGTGTTAGAAAATTTAAGGAAGATCAGATAAAAGATGAGGAATTAGAATTAATTTTAAAAGCAGCAGCATATGCTCCAAGTGGTATGAATAAACAGACATGGAAGTTCACAGCTGTTCAAAACAAAGAGAAAATAGAACTCCTTGCAAAGGTAGTTAGAAAAGCTATAGGAAAAGGTGAAAGCTATAATTTTTATAAGCCAGCAACTTTAATTCTAGTATCTAATGATAAGGAAAATTCAAATGGACTTGCTGATTCTGCATGTGCATTAGAAAATATATTCTTAATGGCACATTCTTTAGGCATAGGGTCATGCTGGATCAATCAACTTAAAACTATATGTGACGAGAAAGAAGTAAGAGAGGTATTAACAAGCCTTGATATACCTCAAAATCATATTGTCTGGGGAATGGCATCAATCGGATATCCAGCAGAGGAACCAAAGGAACATGAAAGAAAGGCTGGAGTTATTAAGATTATAAAATAACATAGTTTTTGTATTTAAAAGAGAGTGGAATAACATTGATTTGTAATATTAAAATGATATTACTTTATCAATGTTATTTCGTTTTTTATGTTATCTTTATGCCTATATATCAATAGTATACTGGCAAGTGAAGCAGAAATTATTATTGGAAGGGGAAGCTTCATTATGGCGCATGTTAACGGTATGGATATACCTAGTACAATTGATCTTATAGCTACAATTTTCGTAAATAAGAGCAGTATAAAATGAATTAGCACTCCAAGTAAAACTGGAAGCGGTGCAATTAAAAAGTAGGCACCGAGTGTTGTATTTACTCCTTTACCACCATTAAAGCCAAGAAAGGGTGTATAATCATGGCCCAAAACACAGGCTATTGGGATAATGGAAAGATAAACTTCAGTTGTTACAGGTAGCTTTATAGTTTTTGATAAATAAATTCCTAAAATCATCGGTATTATTCCCTTTATAACGTCTCCTGCCTGAGTAAGAATTGCAAGTTTAGTCCCAACAATTCTTTTTACGTTTGTTGAGCCTATATTTCCACTGCCCTTAGTTCTTATATCGATTCCACACAATTTCTTTGTAATTAAGTATCCTGTTGGAATAGAACCAAACAGAAAAGAAACTATAATTGTTAATAAAATAATCATTTAGTGCTCCTTAATTTTCCTCATTTTTATAATATAATTATAGTTAGTAAGTTGATATAAGTAAATTAATTTTTAATGCGACAGCTCCTTTTTAAAATCATAGCCACTTAGTGCAAGTAGAACCTGAGAGGGCAGGTAGAAGGTCCATACCAGAAGTGTAGAAATTCCATTGTGATTTAAAAATGTATGTGATATGCCTACGTTTATATCACATAACAAAAATAGTGTCATGGCAATAGAAACTAAATAGCAGTTATCTTTAGGATATATTTTTCTTTTTAAAGTTTTATAGGAAGTATAAACACTATAAGGCAGTAAAATTGCATAAATGCTTGCTATAAATAAAAGTCTACTATCTATGATATGTATATAAGTTTTAGAAGTAAATACAGATAATATGACAAGTATTACTATAGTATAGATATTTTTAAGATGTAGCTTGCCACCACTATAGCGGGTTATATATGTAATCTGTACGAGGCAAAAAAAGAATACTCCGGGGATAGTTTTATTTAAAATTACTAGGCACAAATCAGCTAAGGCTGTCAGTATTAGTGCAAATTGCAGCAGGGTTGAGTCTTTTTTACTATATCCATCATTACCTATCAAAAAAGACAAAAGTAAGCAGAGTAATATTCCGATATACTTTATAAAAGAAGTATTTGTATATAAGTTTTTATAGTTTAAATCATTATATGTAAATGTAATATAAATAATAAACTCTAAAATTAAAATGATTTTTATGATTATAGACTTCATAAGAAACAACTCCTCATGTAATATTTTATTCAAAGTAGTTGCAAAATATATAAGTTTGTTAAGAAATTTATTCTCATGTGATTGAGGTGATAATTCTCAAATAAAAAATAAATGTATTTTACATTGGTAATGTTTTCATTCAAAAAGCATTAAATTATGGTTGTAAGTGGAATATTATACATGTATAATATTATACATAGTATATATGCTTTATTTTAATGTAAAGAGGTGATTATTTTATCATGTCGTTAAAGTTTTCTATACTTGGTTTATTAAATTTTAAAGATAAGACGGGATATGATATAACTAAAATTTTAAATTCACATGACAAAATTTTCAAAACAGCTCAGGCAAGCCAAGTCTATAGGGATTTAAACGAATTGCAAGAAAAGGGATATGTAATGCATTCGGTAGTCAATCAATCGGATAGACCGGATAAAAAGGTATTTTCAATTACTGATGATGGTAAGAAAGCATTTTTTGCTTGGCTTAGGAAATATCCAAAGAATAGAACAATGAATGATCCTTTTGTAGTTTATTTGTTTTTTAAAGCATCAAGAAATTTGGAGGAGGCTATAGAAACACTTGAAAAATATAAGCAAGAACAGCTCCATAATCTTGAAGAATTGAAAAATGATAAATGCGGTACAAATGAGGATGATAATAAATTTAGGGATGGACTAGAGTTTTGGAAATTATGTATATTAAAAAGTGAATATACGTGTGAAGCAAATATTAGGTGGGCAGATGAAGCAATTAAGTTTTTAGAATCTAGGTTATAGTAATTATGTAAACGTTGTCTCAATTTTAGAACTAAGGGAGAGATTAATATGGGAGCATATAAATTTGCGCTAAAAATGTTAAAGCTAGATAGAAAGCTGACTATAGTATATTTATTATCTATAAGTTTTCCTATAGCTATAATATTTAATCTTTTGAACGTAATGAATAATAAAAGTTTTTTCTATATTTATCAGGCAGGAAAAGTTGATATAGCAGCTGGATTAGTATTTTTCTTAGCAGTTCTTGTATGCGTTTTTACTTTTTATGCGAACTTATATTTTATTACTTCAAAGTCAAAGGAAATGGCAATAGAAGAACTTGGAGGAATATGGCCTGGTAAATTAGCTAGAATGATTCTTTTTACTAATCTCGTCATTGAAGTTATAGGCTGTGCTATAGGAATAGTATTTGGAATAATATTAGTACCTATATTTTTAGGAATAATGTATATTGCTATGGGAAAAACCGGCAGTATATTTGCCATAAGTCCTGATGGTATTTGGAGTACTATATGGGTTTTAATTTTGCAGCTGGGATATGTGAGCTTAGGAGACTATGGTTATATATCTACTAGGGAAATTATTGATTTGATTGGAGCAAATAAAAAGAGTAGACCTAAGGATTTAAGATTTTTACACATAAATTCAAAGGTATACCTTGTTATATACTTAATTCCAATAATATTTTTATTTATAGCTACAAAACCTGAGCAAATTGAAGGAATTGGAAATTTAAACATTGTAATTACTTTGCTTGGAGTTCCTGGACTTTTACAATTTTACATTCCAGAAACTATATTAAAGCTTAAAAAGAAAAAATATTTAAATGATAAAGTAAAACTTATATCTTTAAGTAATGTATATGCTTCTTTAAAGCAGTTAAAGTTTTTAATTATAACCTTAGCAGTTTCGGTAGAAGCAATTCTATGTATAATGGCAATGTATCCAAATGATATACGTGTTAGAGCTGTTTGTATAATTTCATATGTTATTACAGTGGTAATGATTGCGGTAAGTATAGTGTATAAAATAGTGCTTGATAGTAATAATAGGAGACACGGGTTTATGGAATTAAAGCTGGTTGGATACACTAGGAAACAATTAGAGAGTGCCGCAAAGCATGAATTAAAAGTTTTTTATGCCATAACTATAGGAGTGCCATTAATTCATATTTTAATATTTTTGTTCCTATTTAGAAGAAGTAATATCATATCCACAGAATTAGTCATAATGATGCTTGTTGTGTTTTTAGCAGTGTTTTTAATTACAATTGTACTTTCTTTTATTGTTTATAAGAAGTTGGTATTTAAAGAAGAGACTTATAGAATCTTATAATTGTAAAAATAACTTAATACAAGGTATCTTATTGGGGGAATTAAAATGAGTAATTTGCTTTTTGCAAAAAATATTATTAAAAATTATGGTGGTAAAAAAAAGGTTAGAGTTTTAGATAAAGTTAATATGACAATTGATGAAGGCGATTTTGTTTGTATAATGGGACCTTCAGGCTCTGGAAAATCAACATTCTTAAATGTACTTTCAACTGTAGATGTTCCAAGTCAGGGAGTTATTAAGTTTGATGGTAAGAGTATATATACTATGCCGGATTCTGATGTAGGAAGGCTTAGATATGAAAACATAGGATTTGTTTTTCAGGAGTTTAATTTAATGGATACATTAACTATTAGAGATAATATTGGAATTCCATTAGTGCTCGGTAATGTTGGCAAGAAGGAGATAAATGAGAGGACAGAAAAGATTGCTAAGGAACTTGGAATTTTTGAAACTCTTGATAGGCATCCTAATGAATGTTCTGGAGGACAAAGACAAAGAGCGGCAGCAGCAAGAGCATTAATTACAAATCCAAAGCTAATTGTAGCAGATGAACCGACAGGAAGCTTAGATACCAAGAATTCTCATGAACTGCTTAAGATTTTTCAAAAGCGTAACGAAGAAGGGACAGCTATACTCATGGTAACACATGATTCAATGATAGCTAGTTATGCAAAGAAACTAATGTTTTTAAGAGATGGAAAAATTGATCAAGTTATTGAAAGGGGAAATTCAACTCAAAAAGAATTTTTCTATAAGATTGTCGATATAACATCTAAAGAATCACAGGATTTATTTGATAAAATGGGATAAAAATAGATGCATTTTTTTACTTACATAAGATGAGAAATATTTTGGGCTTACTAATTTAAGGAGATCTTATTGTGGGTGCGTATAAATTTTCTTTAAAAATGCTAAAAGTGAATTTTAAACAAAGTCTTTTGTATTTGTTTGCTATAATTTTTCCCATAGCAATTATAGTTAATTTGATTAATATGATTAATAATCAAACTTTTTTTGTTAATGGTGGAGGTAACAATGCAAATGATGCAGCTGTAGTAGTGTTTTTTCTGGCAATTCTTGTTTGTATTTTTAGCTTTTATGCTAATGCATATTTTATTAAATCGAAATCAAAGGAAATGGCAATTGAAGAGTTAAATGGCATGACATCAGGAACACTAGCAAAAACATTGCTTTTTCAAAATGCTGTTGTAGAAATTATTGGAGGGGCTATAGGAATAATACTTGGAATATTATTTATGCCACTGTTCTTAAAATTAATGTATTCGGTAATGGGATTAAAGGGCAGCATATGGATATTAAGCCCTACAGCTGTTGGGGGGACTATAGCAATTTTGTTTTTACAGATAGGATATGTTTCTATGGGGGATTATAGTTATGCTTCTACTAGGGAAATTATTGATTTGATGAATATAAATAAGAAAGTTCGATCTCGAGATGTACGATCTTTAAAGTTTGATTCTAGGATATATATTATTTTGTATTTACTCCCAATATTATCAATATTTATATGTAAGGAGCCTACAGATGTGGCTACAATGGGTATTTTCAATGTTGTATTTACTATATTTGGAGTAAGGGGAATTTTAAATTTTTATATTCCTGAAGAAATATTGAAACTTAAAAAAGAAAAATATTCAGAAGATAAAATAAAGCTAATAGCTTTAAGCAATGTGTATGAATCCATTAAGAAAGTAAAATTTATAATTACAACTTTAATTATTACTACAGAGGTAATTTTATGTATTGCATCAGCTTTCGGAGATAAACCTCAAATAAAAACTGTATGTGTAATTTCATATGTTACATCTATGATAATGATTGCATCGAGTCTTGTTTATAAAACCATACTTGATATTGATTCAAGAAGACATACATTTGCTCAATTAAGAATCATTGGATATACTAGTAAACAGCTAAAAAACATTGTGAATGAGGAATTTAAGATTTTTTATACTATAAATGTGGGTATATCATTGGTACCAATTTTAATTTTTGCTTACTTATTTGTAAAGAACAATATTATATCTATGGAAATAAGTATTTTTATGTTGTGTATATTGTTTATAGTATTTTTTATTACTGCTGTAGTTTCTTATATTATGTATACAAAACTAATATTTGAAAAAAAGGCATATAGAATTTTATAATGCGGGGACTTGTTATACAAAATCAGGAATATGATAGGGGGAGAATTAAAATGAAAGAAATATTATTTGCAAAAGATATTACTAAAGTTTATGATGGCAAGCACAAAGTAAAAGTTTTAAATAATCTTAATATGACAGTTAATGAAGGAGATTTTGTATGTATAATGGGACCATCTGGTTCTGGAAAATCAACATTCCTTAATGTATTATCAACTATAGATATGCCAACTGAGGGTACTGTTAGGATTAATGGTCAAAGTGTATATGATATGTCAGAAGAGGATGTTGCTAAAATCAGATATAAAAATATGGGATTTGTTTTTCAAGATTTTAATCTAGCAGATACACTCACTATTAGAGAAAATATTGGAGTCCCTTTGGTGCTTGATGATGTACAAAAAGAAGAAATAGATAAAAGGACTGAAAAGCTTGCTAAAGAATTAAATATTTATGAAGTGCTTGATAGCTTTCCAAGTGAGTGTTCTGGTGGGCAAAGGCAGAGAGCTGCTGCAGCAAGAGCGTTAATTTCTAATCCTAAGCTAATTGTGGCAGATGAGCCAACTGGAAGTTTGGATACAAATAATTCTCATGAACTTCTCAAAATTTTTAAAAAGCGTAATGAAGAGGACGGAATAGCGATACTTATGGTTACTCATGATTCCATGATAGCTAGTTATGCAAAGAAGCTTGTATTTTTAAGAGACGGAAAAATTGATGAAACTCTTAATAGGGAGAATTTAACCCAAAAAGAATTTTTCTACAAGATAGTTGACATAACATCTAAAGAATCACAGGCTTTGTTTGATAATATGGATTAAGGGGCGATTTGGGAATGGGTATTTATAAGTTTTCACTCAAAATGTTGAAGATTAATTTTAAGCAAGGTTTTTCGTACTTATTGTCAGTAATTTTTCCCATAGTAATAATATTTAATCTATTGAACATAATGAACAATAGGAATTTTAATATAAAGGGTCAGGTGGGAAGATTTGATGTACCAGGGTCTATAATATTTTTTTTAACGCTGCTTATATGTATCTTTACCTTTTATGCTAATTCTTATTTCGTTATGTCTAAATCAAAGCAGATGGCAATTGAGGAATTGAGTGGTGTGTGGCCTGGTAGGCTTGCAGTAATACTACTTTTCGAAAATGGAATTATTGAATTAATTGGCTGCGCCATAGGGATATTTATTGGAATACTTCTAATGCCAGAATTTTTGAAACTTATGTATGTAGTTATGGGGACAAATGGTAGTGTATTTGAGCTTTCATATAGTAGCATTTTTGAAACTATAGGAATTTTGATTATACAGCTTGGATATGTGTGCATAGGTGACTATGGCTATGTGTATTCTAGAGAGATTATTAACTTAATGAACGTAAATAAAAGCACACACATTCCAGATACTCGATTTATCAAATTCAATTCACGAATATATATAATAACGTATTTAGTTCCAGTAGTATCGTTAATCATACCTATGTCACCAACTAAGGTTGCTTTAATTGGCTTTGTAAATATGTTTTTTACGGTGTTCGGAATACAGGGAGTATTAAGATATTATTTCCCAAATAAAATATTAGAACTTAAAAAAGAAAAGTATTTAAGTGATAAGATAAAATTAATATCTTTAAGTAATGTTAGTAAGTCTTTTAATCAACTGAAATTTTTAGTTATAACCTTAGCCGTTACAATAGAATTGCTATTGTGTTGTATTGCAATGTTTCAGAATGATGCAAGGATTAAAACTATATGCATAATTTCGTATGTTGCAGCTATAGTAATGATTGCGGTAAGTATTATTTATAAAATTGTACTTGATAGTGATTTTAAAAAGAATGTATTTAGACAGCTCATATTGCTTGGGTATTCTAAAAAGCAATTAACAAAAATTATAGATCAGGAATTACAAATTTTTTATGGCATAACTGTGGGCATACCACTTTTTCATATTTTAATTTTTTTCATTTTATTTCTAAAAAGTAATATCATATCTATAAGTTTGACAGCAATTATGTTGTGTGTTTTTTTAATAACATTTTTTATCACATTTATAATTTCTCATAGAGTATATAAAAAGTTGGCATTTTAAATATGATATTACTTATAGAATTATTTACTTAGTCTGTCAGCTATACAGGATGCAGCATAAGAATATGGTTTGATTTGATATTTGTAGCCTTCTCCCGTAATCCAACCAGTGATTTCGTTAATTAGGGAGTAGGTTTTTCCTTTTTTGTTAGTTCCAATATCAACGTGAATTTCTATATCCTCTTGAATGTTTGCTTCTGCAAAGGATTGAGATACTTTTGAGGCAAGTTCTAGGCTAAGAGATGTTTCATAATATATTTTTTGTCTTACATTAGAGATTTTAGGAACGTATTTAATATCATAAAAGAAAATGCCTCCGCTGCCAATTCGGTGGATTGCGACAACAACTACTACTTTTGTTAGATTTCTATTTTGAGAGTCTGTACCAATTGTGATTTTGTAGTTACACTTTCTGTCCTTCATTATGAATTCTTTTATTCTATAGGCCATTTCATCTATAGAAACATTTCCAAAAGTATTACTATGCATTTTTTTTACCTCCTAAATTATTAAATTAAGAGTAAATATTAAAGAAATTCTGTTCTGTAAAAAATTTTAAAGATGTATTTCTTGTGCATAAATAGTTTATAGGCCAAAATGATAGGGTTCTAAAGAACTATAGATAGTTTAACCAGGTTTTATAGAAATTATGATATTATTGGGTATGTTTTTAAATATGTTCTTATTTTATAATATGATTTTTGATTGTGAATATGTGAGATACGTAAGCTGATATGAATTTAGTATTATTATACCACCAATTAAATTATAAGTTAATAAAGCAAATTATGGAATCATATAACACAGAGGTTCATAATGATATTAGGTGAATAAAAAGAGCAGGGGAAGTGTGTCAACATTATTGTAAAAGATATAATTTTAGGAAGAATGAGTTTGCCATTAAAGAAGTCGTTTAAGACAGCCGTAAGAAGTGCTAATACATTAAATGATGTTATTGTAAAAGTCATTACGGACACAGGAAATGTTGGATTTGGCAGTGCTGCGTCCACAGGGTTAGTTACTGGGGATACTATGGAATCCATAGATGGGGCTATTAGTAATTATATAAAGAAAAGCATAATTGACATGGATATTGAAAATATAGAAGGAATTCTTATGAAACTAAATTCCTGTATTGTAAGAAATACAAGTGCAAAGGCAGCTGTTGATATTGCAATTTATGATTTGTATGGACAAATGTATAATGCACCACTCTATAAAATTCTCGGAGGATATAGAAAAGAACTTGAAACAGATATTACTATAAGTGTTAATTCTCCAAGTGAAATGGCTAAAGACAGTATGGAGGCTGTAAAGCTAGGGTATAAAACATTGAAGATAAAAGTGGGCGGGAATGCAGCCATTGACATAGAAAGAATGAAAGCTATAAGGAAAGCTACTAGCAATAATATTAACCTTAGAATAGATGCCAATCAGGGATGGAAACCTAAAGAAGCTGTAAGAACTCTAAGAAAAATTGAAGATGCGGGTATTAACATAGAGCTTGTGGAGCAGCCTGTAGATGCAGGGAATATTGATGGCCTTAAAATGGTTACTGACAATGTAGATATTCCTGTTATGGCAGATGAAAGTGTATTTTCTCCAAGAGATGCAGTAAAAGTAATGGAAATGAGAGCGGCTGATTTAATAAATATAAAACTTATGAAAACAGGTGGAATATATAATGCTCTTAAAATATGTTCTTTAGCAGAAACTTATGGGATTGAATGCATGATTGGCTGTATGCTTGAAGGAAAAGTTAGTGTAACAGCCGCGGCAAATCTTGCAGCAGCTAAGAGTGTAATAACAAAAGTTGATCTTGATGGACCTCAGCTCTGCAGTAGGGATGACGTTATTGGTGGAGCAATTTATCATAATAATAAGATTGTGCTTAATGCTGGGGCAGGACTTGGTATTAAAGGAATAAAGAATATATTAAATTTTAGGGAAACATAATCCGCAAATTTGGTGTATATTAATATGTAGTGCAAATAATTTTAACGAGAGGTTTGCTAAAATAATATAGGTTGAGGTGGTAGCATGAAAAGTATTATAATTTATGAATCGGTGCATCATGGAAATACAGAAAAAGTTGCTAGAGCTATTGGAGAAGTTTTAAAAGCAGAACTTGTAAAACCTCAAGATGTAAATATTAATGAACTAAAGGATTATGAATTAATAGGTTTTGGTTCTGGTATATTTTATGGCAAGTTTCATAAAAACATTTTGAAACTGGTTAAAGAAATTAAAGCAGGAAATAATCAAAAAGCCTTTGTTTTTTCAACAAGTGGTCAAGGGAGAGAAGAAAGCAATCATTCTTTAAAAGAAGAACTTACTAAAAAAGGATTTCAAGTTGTTGGAAGCTTTGCATGTAAGGGATTTGACACATTTGGACCTCTTAAATTGGTTGGTGGAATAGCAAAGGGAAGACCAAATGCTGAAGATATTTCTAATGCAAAAAAATTTGCTGAAGGTATTAATATATAACACATAAAATAATTTATGTATAGAGAAATGGGTATGGATTTTAGCCTTAAAAAATTTAAGCTAAAGTCTATGCCCATCTGTTTTTTTATACTTTAGATTATAATTTTTCAGAAAATTCCTTTAGCACCTGTGCATTAGAATTTATTTCTTGTATTGAAGCATTAATTTGTTCAAATGCAGCAACTTGTTCTTGGAATAATTCATTAGTTTGACTAGCATTATCAGCTGCTTTTTCTATAGAACCTTTAACACTTTTTAATACTGATTCGATTTTTTGTATTGATTCAGTGCTTGAATTAGATAATTTCCTTATTTCTTGCGCTACAACGTTAAAGCCCTTTCCGGCTTCACCTGCTCTTGCAGATTCAATTGCTGCGTTAATTCCAAGAAGATTTGTTTGCTTTGAAATGCCTTGGACAAAATTTACTATTTCATCTGTATTTTTAGTTATTTCAATTGCAGATGAAATTTCTTTGTTTGTATTTTCATTTAATTTAACTAGTTTTTGTATTTCTTCTGATAAGTTAGAAATTACATTAGATATTTCTGATAACTGTTTTGAAAGGTTAATTGATAAATTGTCAACTTGCGCATTCTTTTCCAAACTTTTTCCTGCGGCAATAATGCCTTTTACTTTACCGTTAGAATCCTTAAGTGGTATTGCATATGATTTAAAAGGTACACCGTAAACTTCCTTTGGGACCTTTTTTACTATTGTATTTCCACCTTTTAAAGCTTCATTGATAGCTCCGCCATTAGGAACAGGGTCGCCTTCCTTTGAATTCATTGGCAGCTTATCGTTTGGGAATATAGCTACAAATTTTTCAAGATCGGCTATTGCTACAGATACCTCATTATCAAAAATTACATTTAAGTAAGGTAATAAAATGTTAAAAGCATTGATTTCATCAATATTTTCCATAATACATTTTCCTCTCTATTTTTGTGAATTAATCATTTTACATTAATACACAGTAGTACAATTTATTGCTTACTATAACATAAAATAAAAACATTTTTACTTTTACTATAATTATATAATATCATATTTTTTAAAAATATGGTGGAGAATTAAATTGAAGTAATGAAATCAAAAATTATTATAGATTATCAATAAATGCATTATGGAAATGCAAAAAAGTTCCTAAAGATGTTATACTGCGTATTTCAAGGACGCTTATTCATTTACAAGATCCCTTGTGTTTATATTGGATATTGTTCGGCAGCTTATTATAACTGAAATACAAATTAAAATTATAAAGACAATTAAACTTGCTGCAATTTGTAAAGAGCACATAGAAAGTGGCATTTTCCTAATTCCCATAATTGAAAGTATAGTGCTTATTACAGGACTTTGAGTAACTTTTTCTATAGGTAAAAACAGTATTATGGAACTAATAGTTATAAGAAGCACTTTGTATGCATAAATTTTTACTATTTCATTATTGGTGAAGCCTAAACTTTTGTATATTCCAAGTGTTTTTTTATAAGCGTAGATATTTATTAAATTAAAATTAAATATACAAAATACAGCTACGATAACAAAACTTATTATTATAACCATAAGTATTCCACTTATTGGCGCTAAAGATCCTGAGATATGATTTGAAAGATATTGATTTCCAGTTTCTATATAGTAGTTATTATTATATTTATCTTTTATTTTGTTAAACATCTTAGAAGTATTTGCTTTATCTTTAATTATGATGGAGCTTTGAGCTGGGACTTTATCTTTGAAGCTGGCATCTAATTTACTTACAATACTGTCTTTTAGCCTAATGTTTTCCCCTGCATTAAAACTATTTTGATATATTCCTGTTATGAGAAAACTTTTTTTATTACCGTTTATATAGATTGTAAAATAATCGCCTACATCTTTTTTGTACTTGCTGCTTAGTTTAGTTGATATACTGATTTCATCATCTTGTCTAGGATTTTTTCCCGTAACATTTTCTAATCCTATGCTGTCAAAATCTGAATCATATACGAAGGTCATAGTATTTGAACTTGGAAATTCATCCGTTTTGGGTATTGATACATAGTAAGCATAAAAATTAGCTACTTCAGCTGCTTTAGTATCTCTTTTTATATCATTCATGTCCTTTAATATTTTTGATCTAGTCACATTATTTTTTGCTGTAAGTGAAATATCACTTTTTTCAAATCCCCAGTATGCTGCGTTTTTGCCAACATTTTTTAGTGCATACCTTGTGTTTATGCAAAACGCTGTCATATAAACAGCAGCACCTATTAATATAAAGAGAAGTAAATTTTGTTTTACATTATTAAGCAAATCTTTTATTGCTAAAGAGAAATCTAAATTTAATCCTTTCATAGTCATTAAAGAAATTGTATTTTTTCGTTTGTCTTTTACTGGTGAAGCTCCATCTCTTATAGCTTTTACAGGGCTTATTTTTATTATAGAAATTGAAGCTATGAAGGATGAAACAAGTATAAATATACTTATAATTGATATAGTTATAATTGAAGTTTTAAATAGTGGCAGCGTTACTTTTGCAAAGCCAAGGGAACTATAGAATCTTTGCATATAAACATTTGAAAAAGCATTACCAATAAGAATTCCTATTATGGATGAAACTATTGCGAGCATAAAAAAGCTTAACATATAGTTAATTATAATTTGAAGCTTAGTGAAGCCAATTGAACTTTCTATACCTATATTTTTATAATCATTAAATATTAAACTTGTTATGGTTATCATTATTATAATAAGAGTGAAAATTAGTATAAATCCAGCTATCACACCTAAAATTGCTCCCATTATGTTAAATGCTTCTGTATATGCTAATTTGATTAAACTGTACTTTACACAAGTTCCTATAATAGGTCTGCCCAGTTTATTTTCAATGGACAAATTAACATCAGTTCCATCACCGCATTTTTTAAATGTAATTTCAATGCTTTTATTTATATCTCTTTTAGGTAGCATTTTAGAAAGCTCACCTTTGCCTACCCAAAATCTGCAGATGCCCATATAAGAACTTCCATAGGACGGATCAACTATAAGAGCACCTATTTTTCTTGATATTCTTTTTCCGTTTATATTAAAATATACAGTATCATTAAGTTTAATATTGTCATTGTCAGCAACATCTTTTGCAAGCCATACTTCATTAGGTTTTGGACTTTTACCCTTGTCACCTTCTAAGGTTATAAGCCTATCTATTCCAATATTCTTATTTGCCTTTTCAGCAATCATGTAGTTTTCCTTAAGCTGTACTCCATTAATTTTAGGCGAATCATCTCCAGAGTAACAATTATCTACTTGAATTTCTTTAACTCTGCTGTCATTTTTAAATAAATTAACTATTTTATTTAAATTTTCTATATTAGGATTTATATTTATTTTGTTATCAAAAGCATTTAAGTTTTTATGCATTTCACCAAAGGGTTTATTTACACTGAATAATAAATTTAATGAAATGGAGAATAAAACTGCCGCTGTCATTATAATAAGTAGGCTGAGTATGCTTTGAAGCTTTTTCTTTTTAATATTATTAATTGCAATTTTTAATACAGCTCTCATTTTACCACCCCATATCATTTAAATAGGAGAATATTTCTTTTTCTCTGTAAGATGCTTTATCTTCAGTATATTTATTTAGTGGGAGTTCTCCGCCTATTCGTCCATCTTTTATAAATACGATTCTATCTGCACGTACTGCGGCTTTTATATCATGCGTTACCATTACTACTGTTTTACCTTCTCTTGATAAATTAGTTAACATATCAAGAATTTCTATACCTGATTTAGAGTTTAAAGCTCCAGTTGGTTCATCTGCAAAGATTATTGGTGGGTCGTTTATTAGTGCTCTTGCAATAGCACACCTTTGGTTTTGTCCTCCAGAAACTTTAGTCGGAAGTTTTTTTACTTGATTTTCAAGTCCCACGGTTTTTAGTAATTCTTTAGCCCTCAAATCTGCATTCTTTTTATTTCCATTTACTAAATAAGCAGGTAAAACTACATTTTCCATCAAGGTGAGACTTTGTATTAAATTAAAGCTTTGATACACAAAACCTATTTCACGTCTTCTAAACTCAGCTAATTTTTTTCCCCTAAGTTTCCCTATTTCGTTTCCCAGAACTTTTATATCTCCACTTGTTTTAGTTTCAAGGCCGCTTAATAGATACAAAAGTGTGGATTTACCCGAGCCTGAGCTTCCCATTATTACGGTAAATTCACCTTTATATATGTCTAAATCTATATTTTTTATTACGTGATTTCCTTCACCGTCAGAATAATATGTCTTGCATAATTTGTCTGCTGTGATTGCTATTTCTTTCATTTACGTTACCCTCCTTAACTAATACAGGTTTATTATATATGGAATACTTTAAGTAAATCTTTTATAATCTTTAAGTAATTATTAAAAGTTATCCACAGGTATAGTAAATGAAACAGTAGTTTCTACTTCATCTAAAGAATCTATGTGTATTTCTCCGCCATGTGCTTCAATGATATTTTTGCATATGGAAAGTCCGAGACCTGCACCGCCGTAAGCCTTATTTCTTGATTTCTCCCCTCTATAAAACTTATCAAAAATATATGGCATGTCCTCTGCTTTAATTCCAATACCATTGTCTTTTATCTTAACTTCAATTCTGTCATTTTTAAGTTTAAGATAAAGTTCAATTTTTCCATTCTCTTTTATATACTTTTTACTGTTTTCTATTATATTGAGGAAAACCTCACAAATTCTTCTTTCATCTATATTTACAATTATGTCAGGAATATCAGTTTTAAGTTTAAAGTTTATTCCTAAATTGTTAGTTTCTAAATATACTGGCTCAAGCATCTTTTTTATGAAATCTTTAAAATATATTTCTTTTTTATTAATAATAAGCTTATTTGCGTTTATTTCGCTATGAATAAATAAATCCTCTGTAAGTTTTTTCAGCTCAAGACTTTTTGAATAAATTATATTTAAATATTTATTTAGTCTCTCTTCATCCTTGGCTACACCACTTTTTATTGCTTCAATATAAGCACTTATAGTAGCAACAGGTGTTCTTATATCATGAGAGATTGCTGCTATTAGTTCCTTATTGCTTTTTTCTGCTCGGTTTCTAGTTTTTATGTTTTCGTAAATTTCATCTCTCATTAGTTCAAAGGAAGCTGCAAATTGTCCAACTTCGTTTTCACTGTGAGGTATTTCAAAATCGAAGTCACCAGTATTTATTCGGTGGGCTGCTTTTTGAAGGACATTTAATGGCGTTAGAACTTTCTTTTTAATTAGACCATAAACAACTAAAATCATAAATATCAAAAATATTATTTCGAGAATTATTAAAAATATTATTCTGTTTAGATACAAGTTTCTATTTACATATACATCTTTTGAATTTAGATAAAAAATTGCAGTTCCTTTTAAATTGTTACTTATTACTATTGGAAATGCTATTTTATAGAAATGCTTATCTGAGGCTAAAAAGCTGTTGTCCATGTACATGCTTTCGTCTAAGGAATTGATTTCATCATTTAGATTCTGAGATTTATATATTATAGTACTATCTGTACTTATTATTGCCATCTTTAAATTATCGTGTTTAAGTTCTTTTGTTAATTTATTTTTGTAGGATTTATCCATAATGAAGTTTTTAGCTGTATCTAGGGATGGTTTTACCTTTATTCTTATATTATTTATTATACTTTTGCTGTAAATTTCTTCACGCTCTTTTTTTATATTATTAAGGATGAGTGTATTAAATAGAAGAATGGATACTATAATAATAAAGCATATTATAAGTGTATTTTTTTTTATGTTTTTACTTTTCAAGATCATTCCTCCTCATAATCCAGTTTATATCCAACAGCCCACACCGTTTTTATATACTCAGGTTTGGAAGGATTTTTTTCGAGCTTTTCTCTTAATTTTCTTATGTGTACGGAAACTGTATTTATATCTCCAAAATTGTCGATTCCCCAAACTTTATCGAATATTGTTTCCTTTGTGAAAACTTGTCCTTTATTTGAGGCTAAAAGATATAAGATGTCAAATTCTTTTGAAGAAAGGTCAATCTTAGTACATCTAATTTTTACAAGAAATCTTTTTTTATCTATGATTAGCCCTCCAATAGATATTTCTCCATAGGATATTGTATTTTCAGTCATATTATATCGCCTAATTTGTGCTTTTATTCTTGCTACAAGTTCACCTGTGCTGAAGGGTTTAGTAACGTAGTCATCTGCACCAAAACCCAGTGATAAAATTTTATCCGTATCACTTATTCTTGCACTGAGCATTATTATTGGAACATTTGAAACCTTTCTTATTTGTTTACACAATTCTATTCCATTTACATGGGGAAGCATGATATCAAGCACCACTACTTTAGGCTTATATTTTAAGAAATAGGTTAATGCTTTTTCTCCGTCAAAGCAGCAGGTACCTTTTATGCCATCTACTTCTAAAAGATCACAGATTAACTCTGCAAGTTCTTTTTCATCATCTATTATTAGAACATTATCCATTTAATATCACCCCATAATAATTTTATCATAATTGCGAATTGAAGTGTTTATAAGATTATTGTATGAAATATAAAAACTATTTGATATAATAATAAGAAGAGGGGAGATGAGCAGATGAAGAAAAAACTAATAGCATGGATATTAGCAGCAGCTGTTGTTGCAGGGGGCGGATATGCGGCATATACGAAGTTTGGAAATTCAAAAGATGGTTCAGAGGTGAAAAATAGCACAGCCTCTAGTGATAAAAAAGACAATGAAAAAACTAAAGAGGATGTTACAGAAAATAAGGATGAAACCAAAAAAGTAGATGAAAGTTCACAGCAAAATGCAGTGCAGAAGAAGCCAACTCAGCAAACGCAGCAAAAGCAAAATAGTGCCCCAAAGAGTCAAGAAGAAGTCTACATGGGAAATTGGGTTATAAGAAAAGTAATTGCATATGGTCCAGCAGAGACTTATAGTAAGAGCGATATAAATAACTTAATGGGTAAAAGGCTTACTTTCTCGCCACAAAAGGCAACTTGTTTTGGAGACAGCATAAGTTACTTGAATGAAAGTGTTCAAAATCCAATGTATTCGAAATCAAGTGTCTTTAAAGATGATTTTGAAGCTCAAAATAAGGTCACTTTTAATAATTTAGGAGTAAGTGGTTCCACAATTACTATGATTGAGGTAAAGGACTCAAGTGGTAAAGGATGTACATTTTATATAAAGGGTAATAATACTATGATTCTTTACGGCGGTGGAGTTTATTTCGAAATTGATAGAGAATAAAAAATGATTATATTAAAAAGCATATTGCGAAAGCAGTGTGCTTTTTTACGTTATAGACAATTAAAAAAATAACTTGTATTTTGGAATATTATATCCTAAACGGCTGCAAAATCAATATGTTTAATTATAAGTTTAAAGTAATTTAACTTTTTATTAAAACAATGTTGACAAGTGGTGCCAAAATTAGTACAATATTTAGTGTAATAAGCCGATATATGAAATTTATTACAATAAACAAGGAATATAATGGAGGGTAATATGAGAAAATCAGGGAGACCAATAAAAGTATTATTAGCGGCACTACTTATTCCAATCGTGTTAATTGGATGTGCACCTAAAATTAAACCAGACGAATCAGCTAAAATTATGTGTAATTTTATAATCAAGAATGATAAGACAAAAATATCGGAGCTTGTAAGTGATCAAAAAGAAGTCAATGGATATTATAAAAAATTGAAGGATAGTTTTACTAACAAATTAAAAGACGGCGTTTCTGGCGAAGGTGTAAATATATCAGACGACCAGTATAAACAAATATGTGATGCATATTTGAAGGCTATAAAAAATATTACTATAACAACAAAGCAGGTTTCTGTAGATGGTGATACAGCTGTTGTAAATGTTAAAACAAATTACATTGATATGAATGAAATTGTAAAAAAGGCTGAAGGCCAAGCAACTGAAGATATTATGTCAATGGGGTTAACAGATGAAGAAGAAGCAAAAAATAAGGCTGTTGAAGTATACCTAAAATATGTTATACAGGACTTAAATGAAGCAAAACCAAAATCAGAAACAATTAATAAAGACTTTAAGTTTAAAAAAGGTGGACAAGGATGGATTCCTCAAGATGAAAATGATTTTGAGAAACAGCTTGGAAAAATGATTTGTAAAGAATAGATAATAACCGAAATTGAATATATTTTAAGAGGTAGGATTTTTGTAAGCTGTCTACCTGTCAATCAGGCAGGAGACAACTTATTATAAAAAATCCTACCTTTTGTTTTGTAAAATGAAATATGTATTTACAAATAAAAATAGACAGCTTTTTATTAGAGCGTTAATATTTAATATATATGATAAATAAGATTGGGGCGAGTTATTATGAATGTTCTAAGCATTAGAAATCTAAAAAAGACTTATAAAGATAAAAAAGCAATTAATAGTACTGAAGCAATTAATGGTATTGACTTAGATATAAATGAAGGAGAATTTGTGGGCATAATGGGTCCATCAGGTAGTGGAAAAACTACATTACTTAATATTTTAAGTGGAATAGATAAGGCTACATCAGGAGAAATTGAGATTTTAGGAAAAGATATAAACAAGTCTTCAAGAAATGATATGGCATTATTCAGGCGCAAATATTTAGGCTTTGTATTTCAAGAATTTAATCTTTTAGACAGTTTAACTTTAAAAGAAAACATAATGCTTCCTCTCAGTCTGGAAGGTCAAGATGAAGATGAAGTAGAGAAAAAAACTCAAGATATGATGAGAATGCTTGGAATTTTAGAAGCTCAAGATAAATATCCCTACAATGTTTCTGGAGGACAACAGCAAAGGGCAGCCATAGGTAGAGCTATAATAAATAATCCCGATATTCTATTTGCAGATGAACCAACTGGGAATTTAGACTCAAAATCATCGGCTGTTGTAATGGAGCACTTTGAAAAGATAAATGGAATACAAAAAAAGACTATAGTGGTCGTAACTCATGATCCTTTTACAGCTAGTTATTGTAATAGAATAGTTTTTATAAAAGATGGGGTAATTGATTCTAAAATTGAAAAGAAGCAGGGAACTAGAGAGGAATTTTTTGAAGAAATTTTACATAAGCTTGCTGTTATTGGGGGTAGGGCATGAATTTTAAAGAAATTTCATTTAAAATGTTTAAGCAAAATATAAGACGATACATATTATATATGTTGTGTAATAGCTTTTCAGTAATTATATTTTTCCTGTACATTACCATCTATACAAATAAGGATTTTAATGATCCACTTAAATTAGATCCTATGATATCCAGTAATATATTTGGATCAACGGTAATTCTAGCTACATTTTTAGCTTTTTTTATTGTCTATTCACATAATTATTTTATTAAACTTAGAAAAAAGGATTTTGGAGTTTTTATGACTATTGGAATGACTGACATGGATATAGGAAAGATTATTATATATGAAAATATGATTATTGCAGTGATTTCTCTAGTGTTAGGTTTATTCTTTGGAACATTAATATCAAGTGTGTTTTATGCTGTAGTGTTAAAAATAATCGAAGTAAATATAACACTTTCAATAAATTTAAAAAGTTATATATATACTGTAGCATTTTTTGGAACAATTAGTATGTTTTCAATCTTAAAGAGCTGTGTAATTATAGGAAGATGCAATATTGCAAATTTGATTAAGAGTGCAAAGAAGGAAGATAACAATTTTTTAGGTAGAAAAGGTTTTGCGATTTTAGGGGTAATATGTGTAGCTTTATCAATTGCTATTCAAGGTTTTATAAAGTCTAAGACGTTAATTTATGTAAGCATAGCGGTTTATGTTATAGGGATATATTTAATAGTATCTAATTTACAGTGTTTTATAGAAAGCTTTTTGAAAATACGTAAAAATAGGTGCTTCAAAAACATGTTTTTTATCAGTAATATAAGATATAAAATTGGAAGTTCAAAGAACATATTGTTTTCAATAACTATGCTTATTGCTGTAGTTATTTTCTTTGCTAGTATGATTTTTACAAGCTCAAAGGAAATGAAAATTTATACGTTAAGGTATAATCCATATGATGCTGCTTATGCTGAATTATATGGGAAGAATCAGCTTTCAGCAAAGGATTTAAATAATATAGTTAAAAGTGAAAATACAAGAATAAGTTCATTAAAAAGTTTGGAAATAATTCAAGATCGAATGCCCGTAATTTCTGATAAAAATTTAAATAGTACAGTTGGAACAAACTTTAAAGTGAATAAGGGAAAGTTTATATACCTATATCAGATAGATAAAAACGATGGTTATGATCACAGCAGTGATAATATGGATTTAAAAAGCTGCTATATAAATAATAACGTGTATCATTGTCAGGGAAAAATAGAAAAGGTAATATTTAATAATGTTAATTTGATAAACAATACATACCTAATAGTTAATAATGATGATTATATAAGAATAAAAGAAGCGGCACTTCAAGATAGTATAGGAACTATAAAACTAATTAATTTTGATGAGGACTGGCATAAGACACAAGGCATAATAAATAAGCTTACTAATAAATTAAATGAATGTAATAAAAATAAAAGTTTGAGTTTCAAGAGTAAAGCAGAAGATATGGATAGATTCAAACCTTCTTCAAAGATAGATACCTATAAACTTACGCAGGATTCGGACTCGTTTTTGAAATTTCTATTTAGTTTTATATTTGTGCTATTTTTTATAGCTTCAAATTTAATGTTTCATTTTAAACTTTTAATGGAGTATGAATATGAGAAAGTTAAATACAATAAGGTTTATAAAATTGGAATTACCGAAAGGGAAATCTCAAAAAATATTTTAAAAGAATTAGGTGTCATGTTCTTATCACCGTGTGTATTAGCAATAGGAGTATATTTTCTATTATTATTAAGAATGGATATGAATGCATTTAAATATGCTTTAATGTCAGGAACAGGTTATACGCTGCTGGAAGTAATGATTTGCTTGATTTATGGTAAAAAATATGTTAAAAAGTTTATATGATAAATTTGTGAAAGCGGAGGATTTATTACGTGGAGAGTAAATATGATTACGAGGAAATAACTAAAAAGATATTAGAAAATAGAGAGCAATTTGACGGCGTAGAGGAGGAACTCATACATGAATTAATACATGGTAAGATTTCTAAGGATGCTAACGACATAGATGAAAAAAAGCTGAGTTTTGGGGATAGAGTATCTGATAAGGTTTCTAGTTTTGTTGGAAGCTGGCCATTTATAATAGTATCAGTGTCAATGATTATAATTTGGATAATTATAAATGTATCATACATAATAAAGCCCTTTGATCCATTTCCATTTATTCTTTTAAATTTATTTTTGTCATGTGTTGCCGCAATACAGGCACCAATAATAATGATGTCCCAAAACAGAGAAGGAGATAAAGATAGAATAAAGGCTAAAAATGATTATAAAGTGAATTTGAAATCCGAGATAATTATAGAAGATTTGCATTTCAAAATGGACGAAATTATAGAAAATCAAAAAACTATGATGAAAAAAATTGCTGAAATGGAGAAAAACAAATAGGGTATTGTTATGGGTATGGTGTAGGTGTACATATATAAGAAGGTCTAGGATTAGATATGGGGAACCGTGTAATAAATAAAGGATAGTAAGTAAAATTGAGGAACACACTATAAGCTTATAAATTTTATATATTAAAAATAGTAGCTTTCCAATTGAGAGTCGGGGCTACTATTTTTTAGACATTTTATATATAAACAACGTTAGATACACTGATTTTATTAGATTAGTTTAATTTTAATATAGATAATTGTAAGGAGGGTCTAATTGCCCCAAACATAACATTGTAATTAACTGCACCTTATTAAATTTCTTTTTGTATCTCTTATTTCATCTTTTTTAAATAATGTCTGTAGAATCACATATGTGATAAAAACGGAATTAAATCAGAAAGCATTTAATATTGAATTATCCTTATTTATATATTTATTAAACTTTAGGAAATAAAATATATATTGAGAACTTACCATTATTATAAAAAGCTTCTATTGTTCCATTCAATCGTTTTGTAATTTCTCTGGCTATTGTAAGTCCTAATCCTGTAGTCTTTTTATTTCTGGATTTATCCTTTGTATAAGAGCGTTTAAAAATATAATCTAAATCATCTTTGGTCATGGGTTCACTAAAATTAGAAAAAGTAAACGCATAGCTTCTACCAACTTCCTGGACTTCAAAACAATATTCTCCCTTACCATGTACAATTGCATTAAATAGAACATTTGAAAATATTCTTTTGACTCCTTGTTCGTCTCCTTGTATCATGCATGGTTTTTCCGGTAAATGAACAGTTGGCTCTTGTCCTTTTTTATAAAAATCATCATAATACATAACAAGTATATCCATAAAAATTTTTTTCGCATCTATAGGTATATGTTTATAAACAATCTCTCCTGATTCTATACGTACATATTCAAATAATTGTTCCAGCAGTATCTTAACCATGTTTTGTCGTTCCAGCACTATTGCTAAATATTCCTGTTGTTCTTTATCTACAGCACTTGCCTGGAGCATTTGAACATACCCACTAGCAGTTGTTAATGGTGTACGTAAATCATGAGAAATATTAGTTATACTCTGTCTAAAATTTCTGTTTAATCTTTTAATTTTTATACGAGACCTTCTTATATCTCCTATTAAATTATTGAGTTGATTAACCAAATTCGCAATATCTCTTTGCTTTACTACTACCGTCAAAAGCTCATTGGTATCTTTTATATTCATAATTTCCTTTAATTGTTTTGTAATATGTTTAATATTCATGCGATAATATAAATGATAAAAAATAAGCATGACAAGTATAAAAAGGGACAAAAAAGTTGTAACCATCCAAATGTTTTTCATACTAACTCCTTTATATGAATCACCTTGTATTTACACAAAAACGAAAATCATACTACTTAATCTTTCATTGCTTCTATAATATTATTTTGTTTAATTGATTCAGAAGAAATCCAATATGACAAGAATATAGAAACAAATATTATCATAATGTAAATTGAAATTGCTGTACCTTGAAAAACTGCTATAAATTCTCTCCATGTCATTGATGTTAGCTTAAGCATATAAAAACAAATAATAAATACAACTGGAATGCCAATAATAATTGGCCTCAATGCAAAGAATAAACCTTATAAGCCAAGCATTTTATTTAATCCTTTAGGTGTTACTCTAATTGATCGCAGCATAGAAAATTCTTTCTTATTCAGTCTAATATTATTTGAAACAGTTGAAAAATGTATTGAGAATGCCAATTATTCCAATCACTAAAGCAACAGCAAAACGCTAATTGAAATAGCTTTCTGAACAAGCTCTCCATGATGCTTTTTGTCTACTAAGCACCATATTGTAAAATCCTGGTATGGTAAGTAGGGATTACAAATTTGTGTTAGCTTTTTCTTTACACGTTATCTTCTACTTTTTCATATAAAAGCATTTTACTTCCAGCTTTTGTATTTAACAAAGGTAATAGTTTCACCTTATTAGAATTATCTGGTTTATAATGTGTGCTATTTAATAGTATACCTGTTGTTGTATCTTTTTTATAATATTTTTCAGAATTAGTACCAATTTTTTTGCAATACTTATTAAAGGCGTCATCATTCAAGCCTACTAAATTTACTATAATTCTATATTTGCCATTTTGTTTTAATACGTTGTATTTTTTGTAGTCAACTCCCGCAAATCCACCAGCTTTAGCAAAAACTTTTGACTCCTGATTTGATGATAAATAAGTTGAAGTACGTACTTGTCTTCTAATTACACTATCTTTAATTTCAGGTAGAGATATAATTTTATTAATCATTCTATACCAACAATCAAACCAATTGGTAATTGAATAATCCATAATAAAAATCCTTTATAAATTACAGAATATTTAATTTGTTTTGGAGTTGCTCCTAAGCTTTTTAGAATACTCAATTCCTTAATTCTGATATTAGCAGATAGTAAAAATGCATTATAAATAATAAGAATAAATGTGCCCATGACTAGTAAAAATAAAATTATCACTATAGTCATAATTATAATAAATTGGGTATTTGCATCACTATTATTACTAATTCCATATAGATTTTCCTAATCCACTTGGTCCAATTATTGAGATAAATTGTTCTTTATCTATTTTCAAATTTAAATTGTCTAATGCAGTAACCTTTGTTTCTCCATCTCCATAGATTTTTGAAAAATTTTCTGTTCTTAATATATACAAAATATTATCTCCTCTCATTTATTTATTATTATTAATCAATATCTCTTTTTGAAAATAGTAAACTAGCTCCCAAAAGTGTAGTTATCCCAATTAGTACAAATATGATTGAACATTTCACAACATCTTCTGGTTTTGAATTAAAATTAATTAGGGTATTACGCATATTTGTAAGAGAGTATTTTGTAAAAACATCGTTTTTTGTTAATAAAGTAAGCAAATTTACCATAAGGTTGCAGCTCACCACTAATAACATGGAAACTATAATTGTAACGCTTACACTTTTTATAAAATAAGATAAAAAAGTGCCAACTCCCGACACACCCCAAAACATGCAAATCATTCCTATATTCATCCGAATAAATGCTGCTATAGGAACTTCTCCTAATCGAAAGGCTATTGTATCTGTTAATAAATTTAAAATTCCAAAACTCAATAAGATTATTGTAATGATAGAAGACATAGCTATATACTGTCCAAGAACTAATTTCCATCTAGCAATTCCATGGCAGGCCATTTGACGTATGCTGCCATTTGCATACTCAGCAGTAATTAAACAAACCACAAATATGAGGATAATATAGAAAATAAAATCTGCATTGTAGGATTCTCGATAGCTAGAAAATCCTGTTACTAACATTTGTCCTTTTAGCTTAGAAGTGACAAGAGTTGATTTCTTTAAAAATAAAGAAATACAATTCATTGCTAGGAGTATAATTGATATAGCATAAAAAATTTTACTTTTAAATATCTTATAAAATTCACTAGAAATTACATTTAGCATTATTGATTGCCTCCCATCATTTTCACGAAATACGCTTCTATATCATTTCCTTCTAAACCAATACTTGATACTAGAACGCCATTTTCAATCAATTCTTTATTAATCTTGGCAGGTATATCCAGGAAATCATAAATGCAAATTTTTCCTTCATTAAACACTTCAAAATCTGAACTTTTTATGTTGTTTTTTAAAATGTAAGCTGCCTTTTCAGAATCATTCACTACTACAGTAAGACATTTTTTGCAGCGTTCATTCAATTCAGATGCTTTAAATTCATCGATAAGCACTCCTTTATTTATAATTCCATATTTTGTTGCAATCTTAGCAAGTTCTCCTAAAATATGAGAAGAAATTAAAATGGTAATTTCATTTTCAGTATTTAGTCTTAATAGCAGTTCCCTAATTTCTTTAATACCATAAGGATCTAATCCATTGATAGGTTCATCTAAGATAAGAAAATCAGGATTACCTAATAAGGAAATTGCAATGGATAAGCGCTGTTTCATGCCAAGCGAAAAAGCTTTAGTTTTCTTTTTTCCTGTATCACTCAAGCCAACTAGATTTAAAACCTCATCTACATTACTATAGTCTACAATGCCAAGCAGCTTATCGTAATAAATCAAGTTTTCTCTTGCTGTCATATAAGGGTACAATGCTGGATATTCAATAATACATCCAATTCTTTTTCTTCCTTTTTCTACATCGCTACTTTCAAATAATTGAATATCCCCCTGACTTTGATGAATTAATCCACAAGCAATTTTCATAATTGTTGTTTTTCCTGCACCATTTTTACCTATTAACCCGTAAATATCACCTTTTTCAACCTTCATATTAATCTTATTTATAGCTAATTGCTTTCCATATTTCTTAGTCAAACAATTAGTTTGCAATACTAATCCCATATACTTATACCTCTTACTTTCTGTAATTAAAATATTTTTTAATTCTATATTTAAATACTAACTAAAAAGTATTAAAATACATTTTAGAATTTATCAAGAAAGTATCAAGTTTTATAAATCAATTATCTTGCATTTTATATCCTATTCCCCAAACTGTTTTTATATATGTATCACCATGTTTCAATTTATTGCGCAAATTACTAACATGCACTGTAACCACTCTTTCATCTAGAATATATTCTTCAGACCAAACACTTTCAAATATATTCTGTTTTGTAAATACTTTCTTAGGATTGCTAATTAGTAATTTTAATATTTTATATTCTTTTACTGTAAGTTCAATAGGTTCATTATTGATAGTTACAATATGATTTTCACTATCTAAAACTAAATCTTTAAATGTAAATATATTGGTTTTATCTATGCTTGTCCCCTTATTCATTCTTCTTAATACTGCACCTATCCTTACAATTAATTCTTCATTATTAAATGGCTTTGTTATATAATCATCTGCACCGTCCCGGATCATCCCAAGTTTAGTGTCTAAATCATCTTTTGCAGATACACATATAATAGGAATTTGAAACTCTTCATTAATTTTTGTTAAAATTTCTTCACCACTTAAGCCTGGTAACATTAAGTCCAATAAAATCAAATCAAAGGATTCCTTTTCTAGTAATAAAAGAGCCTCTGTACCAGAAAAGGCAGCTGCCGTTGTATATTTATTTTTTATTAATAAGGTTTGTAGCATTTTATTAATTTTAGGATCATCTTCTACGATTAATATCTTATTCATTCTGCTCTACCTTTCTAAACAATCTCAATTTATTCTGTTTTATATTAATGTAAATAATCTACATAATATTATATCAAAGAATTTTTTAATATAATAACATAAATTACCACTTATAATATATATAATAAGTGAGGTTCATAGCTTTAGACAAGTAGTATCAATGCCTAAGGCTATTTTATAACTAAAAATACTGTATCATATTTGATAGTTAGTTGGTGAAATGTGCCATACAAAAATGAAGTAACGCCACAAATGATTGCTCAAATTGGGATGAAGAATTATCTAAAGGCTATTAGTAAAAGGGTAAACGATCATGCTATATTTGATATAATAAAAGAGCAAGCTTCTGAATCTACAGAATTCACAGATTATAGGCAATATATTCAGAATGTAGATTTAAATGAATATAAACAAGGATTTGAAAAGGCAAAAGATATATATGATTTAAGTATTCAAGAGCAGTGTGGAAAATCAGTAATTAAAGAATAAGGAGGTAAAAATTATGATAAGACCGATTGTAAAAGATGTGTTATTTTTAGGACAAAAATCAGAAGAGGCAACTAAAAATGATATAGCAGTAGTTGATGATTTAATAGATACATTAAGAGCAAACCTAGAGACTTGTGTTGGACTCGCTGGTAATATGATTAGAGCAAAAAAGCGTATATTGGTATTTGCTGTAGGTAGTCTTATTGTGCCTATGATAAATCCGGTTATTTTAAAGAAAGAAAAACCTTATGAAACAGAAGAGAGTTGTTTATCTTTAATTGGATCTAGAAAAACAAAGAGATATGAAATGATAGAGGTGGAGTATCTTGATAGAAATTTTAAAAAGCAAAAGCAAGTGTTTACTGGATTTACAGCACAGATAATTCAACATGAAATGGATCATTTTGAAGGCATAATAATCTAATTGAACTATATGATTTAAATTAAGAAAGGAAAAAACATATGATGAAAGCACAAATTAATCTTATTACGATTTGGACAAATGATATAGATAAAATGAAAAACTTCTATAATCAAGTCCTCGGATTTAGAATCCAAAATGATCTTGGTAATTATGTTGAATTTGAAAATGATGGAGCAAGGTTTGCTATTTGCATGAGAGATGTTATGCATGTGTATAGTAGCGAATATAGGAAAGGTCCAATTGGACAAGAATTTGAACTTGCTTTTCCATGTGAAAATCCTAATGATGTTGATGAATCGTTTAAGGAATTAATCGCTAAAGGAGCAATCTCTGTTCATGAACCACAAGATATGCCTTGGAATCAAAGAACAGCACTATTTGCTGACCCAGATGGGAATATACATGAAATTTTTGCAGAAATCATGTATAGTGGATCATAAATAAATAAGGTTTTTATTCTTAACCATTGATTATACCTATTTATTTTTTTACTTCTGAATATTTATATATTAATTTAGACAGGTAGCCCATAAGGTTATGAAGTGTTGTTATAATAATTACAGTTAAAATAACTGCGATTAGGCAGGCAAAAAGAATTGAACCTACACTATAATGCAGTATCTTTTCTGCCTTGAATAGAAACCAGATGCTCGGTAGCACAAAAATTACTGAAGAAATGACTCCTGGTACATAACCTTTAAAGCGGATACACATAAGCATATGAAGAAGAATCATGTGTAAGGTAACTGCTAAGTAAGATGCTTTTTTCAAAAGAAAACATTTAATATGCGTTAACATTCAGCACAGGAGGTTTTATGCATATCATTGTTCTGTGGCTGAATGACAATGCTAAGAAATCACCAGAAGAAATGTCAGAAGCTATAAAAGATGTTATATCAATATTCAATTATCTGAGCAAAATATATAAATAAAGTTTGATACATTAATATTTATATCATAAAAAATCAACCACTAAAATTAATCCAGTGGTTGATTTTTTAAAATTTGCTTTGGTGTATGTAATGACTTTCCTGTGTAATATTTTATTCTAATTATTATAATTATTTTTAATAAATTCTATTTATTGGTAGTAAAAAGCGAGTAAAGAAAATAAAAGAAGAATACGAAAATTATAATAGTATAGTTTTATTTACAATAAAAAAATAAATTTATTCTATAGGAGAAAAGAGATGAAAAAAAGAAAAACCAAATTTATGTCCTTGCTGATCATTTTGATAAGCTTATTTGTAAACGTTAATAGTATAACTGCTGTTGCAGTTACATCAGGTGTAGATGCAAATGGTTTTACGTGGCAGTCTGATGATGGGGTAAACTATTCAATAACAGGGTACAATGGTAGTGATACAAATATTACGATACCAAGTTCCATAGATGGTCATACGGTTACGAGTATAGCAAATAATGCGTTTAATGGAAATAATACTACTAAATATCAGACCTTAACCAGTGTAACAATTCCAGATACTGTTACAAGTATAGGTGGTTTTGCGTTTTATTATTGTTCGTCCCTCGTAAGTATATCAATACCAAATAGTGTAACGAGCATCGGAGACAGTGCTTTTGCATATTGTATGTCTCTTCCCAATATAACTCTTCCAACTAACCTTAGTAGTATAGGAAATTCTACTTTTCAGGATTGCAAAGCATTTTCGAGTATAACAATACCAAGCAGCGTAACGAGTATTGGAACTTATGCGTTTTTCGAGTGTATTTCCCTTACGAATATAACAATTCCTAGTGGTGTCACATACATTGGCGAAGGTGCCTTTAAGGATTGTAAGGCTCTTACATCTGCTGTAATGCCTGATACCGTAACAAGTATAGGAAACTATTTGTTTTATAATTGCCAACTTTTATCAAATGTAAAATTGTCAAATAATCTTACGGATACGGGCAGTTTTATATTCTACAATTGCTTCTCTCTTACAGGAGTTACGCTTCCAAGCAATCTTACAAATATCGGAAATAGTGCTTTTGAAAATTGTACAGCACTTGCAAATATAGTGATTCCTGAAGGCGTGACGAGAATTGGTTATCGAGCTTTCATTATGTGTAAAGTCCTTTCAAATGTTACGATTCCAAACACTGTTAAAATCATAGACTTTAATGCATTTGCTCATTGTTATGCTTTTACAAATATAATAATCCCAGATAGTGTTACAAGTATAGGAGATTATGCATTTTATTATTGTACATCTTTAACAGAAATAACTATTCCACAGAGTGTTACTAATATTGGCTTTTTAACCTTCGATAGTTGTAATCCGGCTTTTATAATGAAGGGCTTTGGAGGTTCTTACGCACAGGTATATGCAGGTAGTAACTCTATTGCGTTTGAGGAGCTACTGGCAGTAAAATATACAGCAACATTTAATTCTGAAGGTGGAAGTACTGTAGGGAGCGTTCAAGTAGATAATAATGCTTTAATATCAGAACCAATATCACCTATAAAGGCAGGATATATATTTGGTGGTTGGTATAAGGACATAAGCTTCAATACTTTATGGGATTTTACAAATGATAGAGTAACTGATAATGTAACGTTGTTTGCAAAATGGATAGACAGGGTTGTAACAAATATCACAATGAATACCTCACCAACAAAAACGAGTTATATCCAAGGGCAAAGTTTAGATGTAACAGGAGCTAAGATTGTAGCAGCATACAATGACGGAACAAATGAAACAGTAAATGTAACACCAGAAATGGTGAGTGGGTACAATGCAAATCAAGCAGGTATACAGACAATAACAGTGAACTACAATGGAAAAGTAGCAACATTTACGGTTGATGTGATAGCGAAAGTATTAACCAATATCACAATGAATACTTCACCAACAAAAACAAGTTATATCCAAGGGCAAAGTTTAGATGTAACAGGAGCTAAGATAGTAGCAGCATACAATGACGGAACAAATGAAACAGTAAATGTAACATCAGGAATGGTGAGTGGTTACAATGCAAATCAAGTAGGTACACAAATAGTAACAGTGAACTACAATGGAAAAGTAGCAACATTTACGGTTAATGTGATAGCAAAAGCATTAACCAATATCACAATGAATACCCCACCAACAAAAACAAGTTATATTCAAGGACAAGGACTAGATGTAACAGGAGCTAAGATCGTAGCAGCATACAATGACGGAACAAATGAAACAGTAAATGTAACACCAGAAATGGTAAGTGGCTACAATGCAAATCAGGCAGGAACGCAGACAATAACAGTGAACTACAATGGAAAGATAACAACATTTACGGTTGATGTGATAGCAAAAGCGTTAACCAATATCACAATGAATACACCACCAACAAAAACAAGTTATATTCAAGGACAAAGTTTAGATTTAACAGGAGCTAAGATCATAGCAGCATACAATGACGGAACAAATGAAACAGTAAATGTAACACCAGAAATGGTGAGCGGCTACAATGCAAATCAAGCAGGAACACAGACAATAACAGTGAACTACAATGGAAAAGTAGCAACATTTACGGTTAATGTGGTAGCGAAAGCGTTAACCAATGTCACAATGAATACTCCACCAACAAAAACAAGTTATATACAAGGGCAAAGTTTAGATGTAACAGGAGCTAAGATCGTAGCAACATACAATGATGGAACAACTGAAATAGTAAATGTAACATCAGAAATGGTGAGTGGCTACAATGCAAATCAAGCAGGAACACAGACAATAACAGTGAACTATAATGGAAAAGTAGCAACATTTACGGTTAATGTGATTGCAACCTACACGGTAATGTTTAATAGTAATGGTGGAACTACTGTAGCTAATAAAGTAGTGCCTTATAATGATTTAGTGTCTGCACCAGCAAATCCAACAAGAGTAGGATATACGTTCCTAGCATGGTATAAGGAGTCAACTTTTGTTACAAGGTGGGATTTTACAATAGACAAAGTTACTAAGGATACAACGTTATATGCAAAATGGGCTCAAAATCCGGTAGCACCAATTACAATAACAAAATCAAAGCCATCAGCAACAAGTGCTAAGATAAATTGGAACAAAGTAACTGGAGTAAGTGGGTATGAAGTATGGAGAGCTTCATCAAACGCAAGTGCATATACTTATATAGCTACATTAACAGAGACAAGTTATACTGATACAGCACTTACTGAGGGTAAAACTTATTATTATAGAATAAGATCATATAAAATTGTTGATGGCATAAAAGTTTATAGTGGATATACTAATAAAATAGTGTTTGTTAAAATTCAATAAATATTCAATAATGTTCATAGCCTTAGGTACTTACATGATCTGCCTAAGGCTGTTTTTATAGCCTAAAATACCGTATCGTAAGTAATAGAACATTTATAAAACATGTTATAATAAAATCAGGAAAAAAATTGAATAATAGACAAATGGTAATTTTGGGGGGATTATCTATGATAAAGCAGGCAGAAGAACATGATACTTTAGTGATTGAGGAAATATTATTGGATGCAGTAATGTGGATGGAAAAAAATAAATTACAGAATCAATGGAACGAAGATAGTATAAAATGGAGTTCTCTATCAAAAGATTATCAGATTAATGATTTTTATATTGATTATCAGGATGGTGTGCCTGTAGGATGTATGGCTATAACTGATTTAGACACGAAGTATTGGGCTGAAATTCCAAAGGGAAAGTCACTTTATTTACATAAATTAGCTGTTAAGAGGGAGGTCGCAGGTAAAGGTGTTTCAAAAGAACTTATAAAATTTGCCCAAAATTTATTATCAAAAAATGGTATTAATTTTCTAAGATTAGATTGTAATTCAAAAAGGAATAAATTGAGAATGCTATATGAAAATGAAGGTTTTATATGTACAGGCGAGAAAAAATTAAAAAATAATTATAGTATGGCACTGTATGTATACAGTAAAAAAAGCAAATAGCAACGCTTAGTTGACAAATTTTCAGCACTTTTTGGTAGACTGCAACTTATGATTTTCTATATAATCCAATAAGAGGGGGGCGAGTTAGTGGGTATGTCTGAAAGATTACAGAAATTAAGAAAGCAGGGAGGCTATTCACAAGAACAGTTAGCAGAAAAGTTAGGAGTAACAAGGCAAGCAATATCAAAATGGGAGAGTAACCAGGGTAATCCGGATATTGATAATATCATTAAATTAAGCGAAGTTTACAATGTAAGTACCGACTATTTATTAAAAGGTGTGGAGCCCATAAATGAGCCAATAGAAATTAACCCTAAAAAAAATAGCGGTGATCATATGCTAAAAAAAATGGTTACCAAACTTTTGCTTATTGCAGGTATTTCCGCTATAGCGGTTCTGTTCCTTTTTAGCCTTACTCTTTTACTAAAAACATTTTTAGGAGGCCATTAAATTGAAAAAAAAGTTTTTCCTTTTATTAATTGCCTTTGTATTTATAATTTCATTATCAGCTTGTGGAAATTCATCAGATGCTAATAATAAAACAAACAATTTGTTAGTAGCAGCAACTCCTAAGCAAACTATAAAAATTGCCTTTGAGTCACTGAAAAATGCAAATTCAAAGCAATTTAATCAACTTGTTCAATATGATGAAGGACGACATGGTGCTTTTGTATATAAGGACAATAAACTTTTTGGAAATAATTTAAATGAAAAAGAGAAAAAATATACAAAGAGTATTTTTGCTAATCTTTCTTATAAAATAGGGGAAGTAAATGAAAATAAAGATTCGGCAACAGCTCAAGTAAAAGTTATCAACCGAGATTTGTCAAATGTAGATAATGATATACTGCGTTACAAAGATTCGGATGATCCACTAATTGAGGCAATCAAAAATACTGATAGCAAAAAAATGGTTACAACTGACTTAAAAATCAAACTACACAAAACGAATGGAGTATGGAAAATCAAAATGGATGGTCCGCTTATGGATGCTCTTTGTGGGGGATTAATAAGTAGTCATCTCAAATTATTGCCTAAAAGTTTATCCATTTTTTGTTCATTTGTTAAGTAATAATATAAAATAGTTAAGTTAAAGTGTTCCTCGTCACTACTATGCATTCCTACGATTGCTTGTAAGGTGACCTTAACAGAGTTATTTACAGGCGATTGTGTTTTTTATATGTATGTTTGATTTGCCATTTGAGCCCACAAAACATTGACAATTACATCTAATTTAGATATCATATAAGTATAAACAAAATAAGTATTTGTTACAGTTTTTGAATACGTTTACTTATTCTGAAATTTATAAAAAAGGAGGAATCATATGATTAGTCAAAAGTTATTTTTTGAAGGTTTAGTTAAACAAAACAGGGAGCTTTTATTATAATATGCCTCTTGTAAACGTTTACTTAAACTGAAATTGCTGTATCTCGCAATAATTTAATTTATATTATAAGAAGTTTATGCAGAAGCGTCGAAGCGGCGTTAATTATAGCAATTAATGTATGTAGGCAAGGAATGGAATTTATTGATAGAAATAATATCAATGAAAGCACTATTTTTATATAGAGGATTTGTGGAAGGGGGAAAGGTGATTTATTCACCTAATAATATTATGAAGAAAACAGAAATGCTAGCTATGATACTAGCTGGTGGTCAGGGAACTCGTTTAGGTGCATTAACTAAGCATATTGCAAAACCAGCTGTACCTTTTGGAGGAAGATATCGAATTATAGATTTTACTTTAAGTAATTGTACAAACTCTGGGATAAAAGAGGTAGGTGTTGTAACGCAATATCAACCATTAGCTTTAAACAATCACTTAGGAAATGGCTCTAGCTGGGGGTTTGATGGTATTGATTCTGGTTTGACAATTTTGCAACCCTTCTCTAGTTCTGATGGAGAAAAGTGGTTTCAGGGTACTGCACATGCAATATATCAGAATATTGCGTATATTGACCAAGTTAATCCGGAATACATTTTGATTTTATCAGGGGATCACATATACAAAATGAATTATGAGGAAATGTTAGATTTTCACAAAGAGAAAAATGCGTCTCTAACTGTTGCAGTTATTGAAGTACCAATTAAAGAAGCATCTCGTTTTGGAATTATGAATACTGACGAAAATTCTCGTATTATAGAATTTGAAGAAAAACCAGAGGAACCAAAAAATAATTTGGCTTCAATGGGAATTTATATTTTTAATTGGCAAAGGCTTCGAACAGTTTTAATTAACAGTTATTCTAAAGATGGTCAGATGATTGATTTTGGAAAACATGTAATTCCATCATATCTAGATTCGGGAGAAAACGTATATGCTTTTCGCTTTGATGGATATTGGAAAGATGTTGGAACAATTGATTCTCTTTGGGAAGCTAACATGGAATTCATTGATACAGAAAATGATTTGGACATGCGTAATCATGATTGGAGAATTTATTCTAAAAATACAATCTCTCCGCCACATTTTTTCACTAAAACGGCAGTTATTAAAAATTCATTAATTGTGGATGGATGCTATGTTGCGGGAGAAATTAAAGATACAATTCTTTCTACGGATGTACGTGTTAAGGAAGGAAGCAAAATTGAAAAGAGTGTCATTATGCCTGGTGCAACGATTGGTAAAAATGTTTTCATTAAGAATGCAATCATTGGAGAAAATGCTGTGGTAGGTGACAATGCAACAGTATATTCTGAAGACGAAATATCTGTTGTTGGCTATTCAGAAGTGATAGGAGTGATTTCAAATGAAGACTAATAGAGTAAGTGCGATAATTGATAATGTAAATTGTTATGGAGACTTACATGAGTTAATAGCTCATCGTCCACTAGCAACACTTCCATTTGATTGCAAATATCGTTTGCTTGATTTTCAACTATCCAATATCGTAAATGCAAACAGTCAATCGCTATTTCTTTTGATGAACCATGATGATATGCAGTCAGTGTTTGATCATATTAATGGAGGAAAGGAATGGGGCTTAGATTCTCTTAGAAATAAATTTATTATGCATTTTAATAAAAAGAATGATGAAGGTGAATGCGGACAATGTTTTGTTTCTCATGTCATAGACTTTTTACAAAAATCAAGTTCAGAAATTACTTTAATTATGGGAAGTAAAATGTTATGTAATATAGATTTGAAGTCAATTATTAAAATTCATAAGCAAAGCAATCATAATATGACTGTAGTTTATAAAAGGGTTACTTCTGAAAACATTTCTGATGATAATTTATTAATTAATTTAGAATCAGATGGGAATATTTATACTTGTAATTATTCCAAGGATGAATTAGAACCAATGGAAAAGTACAACTTATGCATGGATATTTTTATCGTAAGAACGCAATGGTTAATAGAGATATTAGAAAATTATGATAAAAAAGTAGAAAGTATTATAAAAGTTCTTAGGGGAAAAATAGGTAATGAATCTTGCATGAGTTATGAATACACAGGCTATTTAAGCAATATTTATGATATTCCATCGTATTATCGGGCTAATATGGACATGCTTCAACCAAACAAATTTAATTCTTTGCTCTACTCAAATCAAAAAATATATACAAAATTAGCAAATGAAGTTCCAACTTATTATGCACAAAACTCGGTTGTCAATAATAGTCAGTTCGCATCAGGGTCTATAGTTGATGGAACTGTTGTAGATTCATTAATAGCAAGAAGGTGTAAAATTTCTGAAGCTGCTGTTATTGAGCATTCCATTATTATGGCAAGCGTAATTATAAAGAAAAATGCATATATAAAAAATGCTATTTTAGATAAGAATGTAATTGTGGATGAAGGTGTACGAATAATTGGAGATGACGATAACCCAATTGTTATTAAAAAGGATAGTCATATAACAAATGATATTGTTGATAGGAAAATCGTATAAAAATATTTCATAAATATAAAAGAAAGAGAAGTCTCAGAGGATGAGGATTCTCTTTTTTATTAACAAGTAGGATATGGATATGCTTCATAAATAGTAATAGATACCAATTAGGTTACTAAAAAGATACAATAAAGCGCAGATTTTTATGGGGAATCAATTTTATACAATAGATAAGCTTGCAGCAAGTAAAGTTGGAAGGCAATGGAGAATTTCAAGTCATGATTTAAGTCCCTTTATGGAAAAAAGTAATGTTAATATAAATGGTAAAAAGATTAGTGAGGAGCCAAATATTGATTATGTTGGTATTGGAAAAGTTAAAGGAATCGTAAATCAAAGAGTAAATGTATCTACTGTTGTAGATATAAATGATGTAGATAAAGAAGAATATTTTAGAATATCAAATACGCTTGTAGCAGTAATGAATTGTAAAGATCCTAAAATGAGAAAATCAACAATTAATATGAAATATGATGAAAAAGAAAGTAGGTTAAGAATTTTATTATGGGGGAATATAAGATTTATTGAAGAAATGCTAAATTCTATTTCTATGCTTGTGGAATAAATTAATTTATAGAGGAGAATGAATGTTTTGAATTATAGAGTAGTAAATAAAAATAATATTAAATATATTAAATTTGTTTCTAAATCATGGAAACTTTCTTCAGAGAAAGACGTGGTGGATTGTATATCTGTTTGTATGGAAAATAACATCTATACAATTATGTTTTCTTCAAGTGCATTATCTGAAGATTTTTTTAAGCTTAAGACTAGACTTGCAGGTATGGCATTACAAAAATTTATAAATTATCATATAAAAGTTGCAGTTATTATACAAGATGAAGAAAGATATAATGATAGATTTAAAGAAATGATTATGGAAGCTAACAAAGGAAATAATTTTAGAACTTTTAAGAATATTGAAGATGCTGAAATTTGGATTTCAAAAGTGTGACATTGTGGAGTAAATAAATAGGAATGAGTAAAGTGTTTAAAATAATAGGTATGTTTGCTATATAGGGTAAACCAGGTGATTTTTGAAAATATTACACAAAATAATTAAATAGTATTGAAAAAGTAAAAGTATGATGCTATGTTAATTATATAATATTGAAAGGTGGCGTTTGTTTGATAATTGTTCTGTAATAAGCATTAATTAATTTATACTGTATGATAAATGGGTTGATATTCCAAATTTATTTGTTATGCTGATAATGCCTTACAGAAAATACAAAGCCAACACTAAATTGATCGTATGCGGCAGGTATAGTATTTTTCTATACCTGTTTTTTTTCTGTAAGGTAAATATTTTTAAATACTGTATTAATTTAAATTTATAATGCGGGTAAAAGATGGAGGAAGAAATAAATGATTAAATTTGAAAAGGCAGTAATGAGTGATTTTATGGAAATGGTTAATTCATATATTAAAACACTTACAGGAGTAGTAGATGATTTTTGGGAACAGCATATTATTGATGGTGACTTTTATATTATAAAATTAGATAAAAGCATAATAGGATTCTATACATTGTTTGTTGAATCGGATAAAAAAACTTATATTACCTCATTCTATGTATCAGAAAAATACATTGGTTTGGCACAGGAAATTATAAAGGCACTAATTTGTGACTTTTCAGTAGAAAAAGCTTATGTTGCAACGTGTGATGAACTATTTTTATCAGTTTGCTTAGATTTTAATAAAGAAGTAAGCTTGCAGGCATACTTTTTTGATGGAACGATGTTTCATGATGTAAGACCTGCTGAATATGGCCTTGAGTTCATGAAAAAAGTAGAAGTTAATGAAATGCCTAAAATACGAGAATTGACAGGTGATTTCTATGATGACCTTACTGATGAAGGCCTATCTTTAGGTGAATTTCAATTATATAGTCTTGTAAAAGATAAAGAAATATTTGGCGTTGGTGTTATGGTTCCTAATAAACTCCAAAAGGGATATGTTGCATGTGGTGAAATTGTACTTGAGAAGCATAGGCGAAAAGGTGTAGCAAGAAGTTTGCAATTAAATATGGCTGAAATTTGCCGAAAAATTGGAATGATTCCAATTGGTGGCTGCTGGCACAAAAATATAGCAAGTACTTACATTTAATAGTTGCGGCAGATATTCAAAAACTAGATTGTTAAATATAACTTTTGCGTAGAGATGAACATTCTCAAGAATCACTATAAAAAAACTAGAAATATAGCATCAAGATAGCTTAATTATAATTTTGTAAATAACGGAGGAGAACCAAATCCAAATGATGGCGGCGGTTCTCCTTCTTATTTTGTTTTAAGAAGAGTTAAGATGATAATAAGGATATGCATATAATCAAGTGATATGAAATATTCATTATCTTTTAAACGATTCATACATAATAATATTGACAAAACTAACACTTGATAGTAATATTTTAATATAATACTATCAAGTGTTAGCTACAAAAATAGAAGTGAGGTACGAATATGCAAAGCAGCGAAATAAAAAAAAGCACAAAACAAAAGATATTTGAGTCTTCGGTAAGACTATTTTCTAAAGAAGGATATAATGGAGTGTCGATGAGAGAAATAGCTAAGGATGTAGGTATAAAGGAGAGCTCTATATATAATCATTATAAAAATAAAGAAGAGATTCTCAGCAGTTTGCTTGATTATTTTGCTGAAACTTTAACAGCATATAGACCTAATGAAGAAGAAATTGAAAAAATGCTCAATTATATGTCTGTTGAAGATGTATTTAAACAGTTGATTATCAGTTTTGGGAAATCACTAAATGGTACGCTTGATGCCATTGCAAGGATAATATATACAGAGCAATTTAGAAATGAGAAGGCAAAAAAATTAATGCTAGAAAATATGATTTCAGAGCCATCAAGATTTATTACAAAAGTTTTAAAAATAATGTATAGAAAAAATCTAATAAAAGATATTGACATGAAGCTTATAGCAGATGAATATAATTATGGCCTTTTAGCATTAACCTTTGAGTATGCTCATGCTGTAAATAATGAAGAAGATACAGCACCAGTTATAAAAAAGATGTTTAAGCATGTAAGCTTTATATGTGAATATATAAAATTGGATTAATTGGAGGTACATATGAAGAAGAGTTACAGGGCACTTATGTCATTAGGAATAATAGGAGCATTATTTTATATTGCACACACAATACTTGGACAAATTTTATGGAAAGCATATAATCCAATTACAACAGATATTAGTTCACTTACAGCAGAGGGAGCACCGAATAGAAGTATTTTAAGTATATTTTGCAATGTATATAGTGTATGTATGATTTTATTTTTAATAGCACTTATTAAAAAAGCTTTTAAAGAGTATAACCTTATGTGTAAGATTGGATATATAGTATTAATGATGATGCAGCTAACTTCAACATTTGGATATAGTTTGTTTCCTTTGAGCGGCGATAAGACAGTAATGAATTTTCAAAATGCTATGCATATTGCTGTCACAGTAATTGTTGTGTTTACTACAATTACATCATCGTTTCTCATTGCATTTGGATATTTAAGACAGAAGGGCACAGAACACTTAGGTAAAATTTGTCTCATAATGGCAATACTGATAACAGTATTTGGTGCAACTGTTCCCATTTCTATGAATCTCAAAATGAATATATTAGGATTAACTGAGAGACTAGAAATTTATACTATACAGATATTTATGATTATTTTATCGTATTACTATACGTTTATAAAAAATAAAGAATGATAAATAAAATTAAGGAAATTCCAGATGCCTTAATTCTGGCTATTGGAATACTTAATTAAAAAGTTTTCAAAATACTTTTCTGACTTTTTCAGAATACCAAAAATTACAAATATAAATGCAGCACCACTGGCACAAGATAAGATTATTTCAATCACCGTAAATTTCAACAGTATTGTTGCAATGTATAATATATATATGGTTATAGGTAAAAATAATATTGATGTTACAGTACCTGGAACATAGTGCTTAAAATTTAAACACCCCTTATAATGAAGTGTAATAAAGTGTGCTGTAACTGTAAATAAAAGTCCGTACCAAACATAGTAATTATTTAAAAGAACAGAAAACAAACTTGTAATTGAAAGAATAACAAATAGTATTTCTACTCCAATTGAAAACTCATCTGGACTTCGAAAATCATCATAAGGCTTTTTCTTCATTTTACAATTGTCAAGATAATGTTGATATCTTTTTCTCCAAACTTTAATAAATATAATTTCCTCAAAATCATGTATCATAAAAAGTATTGGTAATAACCATACAATAGCATTCATATTGTTCATATAAATCAACTCCCTTTTTATTTTTAACGAATGAGCTGTTGTTAATGCTATTATAAGTGATATTAATTATCATTTATAGAACTAATATACATAACTTTTGCAAGTTATCATACACGAATATATAATAATGTATGTTATCTTACACTTTTCACTTAAGTTAATTGTTATATTATAATTTTTATTTATATTTCATGTTAAACACATTAGATGTTTGTAGTAAAATTAATTATGTTAAATTATTTTATAATCATGTAATAATGCGCATTAATGGAGGTCATATAGATGAATTATAAAACTGATTTAAGAGTGCTAAAAACTCGTGAAAATATAAAAAATACTTTTTCTAACTTGTTATTGGAAAAAGATTTTAAAAATATAACAGTTCAAAATATTTGCGATAGGGCATTAATCGGTCGCTCAACTTTTTATGATCATTACTGTGACAAATACGATTTACTTAATAAAATGGTTGAAGAAATTATAAATAAATTTAAACCATACCTTAGGAGTAGATTCAATTTAAATAATTTAGATGACTTTACTAAAGTAGGTTCTGATATGCTTAAGCTTTTTTCAAAGAGAAAAAATATTATAAAAGCACTGATTAATGTACATACTGAATCTGCTGATTTATATGATGAATTAAAAAAACTATTAATAGAAGGATGTTATTATTATTTAAATAAAATCAACTTTGTAAGTAAATATAATATTTCAAACGAATACATATGCGGTCATTATGCATCATTTGTATTAACATCCTTTCAATTGTGGCTTGAGCTTGGAGAAAATGAAAATGATTTACAATTAGCTAATAGAATGAATTCTGTCTTATTTGAAGGCACTGATATTTAAGACGTCTTTAAATAAAATAATATTTAAAGCTATAGCATAAACTAAAGAAATAATATATTAAATAGTAGTTGCCTGTAAAAAAGGGTACTACTATTTAGTATATTATTTATTAATAAGTGCAAAGTATTAAATATTCACTATCTCCATATTGCTTCTCTTACAATCCAATGGATTAAGATTAATATGGTGGACAACTTGGGTATCATTAGGATTCATAATCATTTTGTCTAAGTAGATTCTCCCATTTGGAGTATTCGCTACAACGTAAATATTATCGTGAGTTTTATACTCTATCCAACTAAACTCATCAGTAAGGACAGTTGACAAAACAAACAGAATGGTCTAATATTAAATTAAGCAAATTAAATGTAAGGGGATTATAAAATGGCTAAGACAACAAAAGGTGAACAATCAAAAATAAAACTTATAGAGTGTGCTGCAGAACTATTTTTAAAAAATGGGTATAATGCTACAGGTATTAATGATATCCTAGCAGGTACAGGTTTGCCAAAAGGATCATTTTATTTTCACTTTGCAAGCAAAAAAGACTTAGCTGTTAGTGTTTCACAGTATTTTGAGAAAAAACTTGCAGACTGGATGATAGAAAAATCAAAAGATAAAAACTGGAATGAATTCATAACAGATTTAGTTGGAGAAATGATTCAAAGAGCAGAAGAGGGAAAACATTACGGTTGTCCTTTTGCTGTATTGGGATTAGAAATAGCTTTTTCGGATACTGATCTTTCGGAACATTATTATAATTCTATGAAAAAGTTAATAAGTTTATTTGCTTCAATTTTTAAATATTCTGGAGTACCTGAGGATGAAAAATATATATTAGCAAATCGTGCTTTTGCAATATATGAAGGATATTTAGTGTATTATAGGCTTGGCAAAGATGTTGATACTTTGAGAATGATGTTAAAAGATCTTATAAAGGTGTATGAGGATTTTGAAGTAGTAAGTAAATAAAAACTGCATTAAAAGTAGGAAAATATATTGTGCTGAAAAAATTAAATAGTATGTTCAGCACATAAATTTTTAAAAACAATGAACAAACTGGTCTATTATAAATTAGGAGGAATGGAAATATGAAAGATGTAGTAATAGTAAGTGCAGTTAGAACTGCAATAGGAGCTTATGGAAAAACTTTAAAGGGTGTACCTGCGACAGAATTAGGAGCCATAGTAATAAAGGAAGCTGTTAAAAGAGCAAATATAAAACCAGAAGAAATTAATGAAGTTATTTTTGGCAATGTACTTCAAGCAGGCTTAGGACAAAACCCAGCAAGACAAGCAGCTGTAAAAGCTGGATTATCTGTAGAAATACCTGCATTTACTATTAATAAGGTTTGCGGTTCAGGACTAAGATCTGTAAGTCTGGCAGCCCAAATAATAAAAGCTGGAGATGCAGATGTGCTTGTAGTAGGTGGTATGGAAAATATGTCTAATGCGCCATTTTTAATAAATAATGCAAGATGGGGACAGAGAATGGGTAATGATGAACTGGTTGATGAAATGATAAAGGATGGTTTATGGGATGCCTTTAATGATTATCATATGGGAATGACTGCCGAGAATGTTGCAGAAAGATGGAAGGTAACAAGGGAAGAGCAGGATGAATTTTCACTTTTATCACAACAGAAAGCTGAAAGAGCCATTAAAAATGGAGAGTTTAAAGATGAGATAGTTCCTGTAGTAATAAAGACAAAAAAAGGTGAAATAGTATTTGGACAAGACGAGTTCCCTAGGTTTGGCAATACTATAGAAGCGCTAAGAAAACTTAAGCCTATTTTTAAGGAAAACGGAACCGTTACAGCTGGAAATGCATCTGGATTAAATGATGGAGCAGCAGCTTTAGTAATAATGAGTGCGGACAAAGCTAAAGCTTTAGGAATAAAACCACTTGCAAAAATCAGTTCTTATGGATCAGCTGGATTAGATCCTACAATAATGGGATATGGAGCATTTCATGCAACTAAAGCAGCTTTAGATAAAATTAATTTAAAACCTGAGGATCTGGATTTAATTGAAGCTAACGAAGCCTATGCATCTCAAAGTATAGCAGTAACTAGAGATTTAAAATTAGATATGAATAAGGTAAATGTAAATGGTGGTGCTATAGCTCTTGGACATCCTATTGGGGCATCTGGAGCACGTATTCTTGTAACTTTACTATATGCTATGAAAAAGAGAAATGCAAAAAAGGGATTAGCTACACTGTGTATTGGTGGTGGTCAGGGAACAGCTATAGTAGTTGAGAGAGAATAGAAAGTGATGTGACAATAAATAGGTTCAATTCGGTAGGGAGGATTTTAGTATGAGTACAATTGCGCAAATGATTCAAAAAAAGGCTTATGAACTTGGTTATGAAAAATGTGGTATTATCCCAATTGATTTAATGGATGGATATGCCGAAAAATTTAATGAACGTATGAATAAAGTTCCAAAATCAAAGATGTTCTATCAGAGTCAGCAGCATTTGGCTAATCCTAAGAAAATATATCCATGGGCAAAATCTGTGGTAGTGGTAACAGCAGCATATGGAAAATACAAGATTCCAGAAGAGTTAAAAGGTCATATAGCTAAGACGTATTTATTTGATACACGTGTGGATAAAAACACAAAAGAATATCAGAATAATTGTGCGCTGGAAAAGTATATGGTGGAACTTGGACTAAAGGTAAAAACAGATCAAAAATTTGGAGTAGTAGGAATGCGATGGGCGGCTATGCAGGCTGGAATTGGCATTATTCGTAGAAATAATTTTTTATATACAGAATCTGGTTCATGGGTTCAACTTGAAGCTTGGGTAACTGACAGGGAAATGGAACTAAAGGAAACAAATAATGTTATGCAGTGTCCAAAATCTTGTAATCTATGCATGAAATCGTGCCCTACTAAATCACTTTCTGCGCCATATACCATGTCACCAATAGAATGTGTTTCATTTTTGACAACCTTTGCTTTTGGTAATTTGCCGCCAGAATCGCTAAGTAAATCGTTTGGAAACTGCATTTATGGATGCGACATTTGTCAAGATGTATGCCCTATGAATAAAGGAAAGTGGAAGGGTGAAATGGAATTTCCAGGACTTAAGGAGCTAGCTTCCTCATTGACTCCAGAAAATATTTTGAAGATGGAGGAAAATTTTTATCGCGAAAAGGTACAGCCGAAGTTTTTCTATTTATCGCCAGAAAATCTTTGGAAGTGGAAAGTAGATGCCTTGTGTTATATGCGCAATAACTACAAGGAAAATTATAAATCACTTATTATAGATGCATGCAATAATGAAAATAATAAAGTGAGCGAAATGGCCTCATTAATTTGTAAGGAGCTTTGTTTGCAATAAAAATGAAGCAAATAGACATTTAAAATAAAGAAGGAGAATTAGTCTAGATTTTGGAGGCAATTCTCCTTTTGCTTTGTTTCAAAAATAAGAACTAAATAGTTATCACACGAATATTGTGATTGTTAAGTTCGGAAGCAATTTGATCCTGAATCTGAGTATCTGTTATAACGATTTTAACTCCATTCTTTAAATTTAAGGGAATAACGCCATGCTTGGAGAATTTCTCACTTTCTGTTAAAACTACAACCTGCTCAGCCTGGAGAGCCATATCACGGACAGCCTGAGCACGCATTTGATCGCGGTTTGTAAAACCAGCTCTTGAAGAATAACCATCCGTTCCGATAAAGAATAGGTCAACACAGAAATTTTCAGCGCACTGGCGGATCATTGGACCGACCATAACTTGAGAATCCTGTTGATAAATTCCCCCGAGCAATATAACCTGAAAATTTGACTTACCGCGAATGTAATCAGCAATAAAGGCACTGTTTGTAATGATGGTCAAATCTTTTTTTAAAGCAGTTAAAGCATCTGCAAAAAGGGCGCAGCAGCTTCCACTTTCTATCATGATAGTATCGCCATCTGATATAAGTTCTGTTGCTTTTATTGCAATTTGTCGCTTGGTTTCATAGTGATAAGCGATTCTGCCGTTAATATCATCCGTACTGCAAAGAAGGGCAATACCGTGTTCACGCTTTATGATACCCTTGCTTTCTAGCTTATCTAGGTCCTTTCTTACAGTTACCTGACTTACCCCTAATTTTTCCGCAAGCAAAGACACTTCTATTTTATTTTCTTTTGTAAGTAATTCAAGTATTTCATGTGATCTGTTTTTCATATTTATGACTCCAATCTTATTTGTATGCATAAACTATAGCAGAAAATAGTTACTTTTTCAATAAAATTTAGTTTCGAATGAAAGCTAATATAAGTATTTGAGTAGTCTAATTAAAAGAAAGCATCTATTCCATTGTCAATAAAAACTTGACGGAATTTAGTTAAATCCTCTTCGTGCAGAGCAGGTATATTAGAAAATGAATATCCTTTTCCCAGCATATCATATTTCTTTTCACCGAACTGATGGAAGGGAAGCAGCTGAATTTTATTGGAGCCTACTTCGTGTAATCTCTCTGCAAATCCCATGGCATCTTCCAAGGTATTATTGAATCCAGGTATAACAGGAAGTCTTGGAAGAACTTTTTTACCAGAAGCAATAGCCCGTTTCATATTTTCTAGAATCAGTTTGTTTGATACCTGAGTTCCCTCTATGTGCTTTTTTTCATTCCAATGTTTCATATCAAAGAGCAATAGATCAATATACTCAGTCACTTTGTCAAAAATTTCTGGGGATGCAAAACCCGTTGTTTCTATGGCAGTGTGAATGTTGAAGCTTTTTAATGCTTTTAAAATTGCTATAGAAAAGTCAGGTTGCATGAGGGCTTCCCCTCCAGACAGAGTGATTCCTCCGCCACTTTCCTCATAAAAAACTTTATCTTGTAGGCATATATCTAGAATTTCAGTTATTGTTTTACTTTCACCTTCTGATTTTAATGCATGTCCAGGACAGTTTAGCACACATTTCTGGCATCCTGAGCAAAGATTATCATGAATAAATATTTCATCATTTTTATTAAAAATTGCATTTGATGGACAAATGGATATACATTTTTTACAACCGAGGCATTTTTCTTTATCATATAAAATTTGAATTTTAGAACTCTGACTTTCTGGGTTTGCACACCATTTACATTTTAAGGGACAGCCTTTGAAAAAAATAACGGTACGTATTCCAGGACCATCGTTTAAGCTGAATTTTTGAATGTTAAAAATAATACCGGATTTAGAAGTCTCATTCATATTAGTTTCATTCCTTTCTTTTTATATGATTATTTATTTAGTATGTTTATCTTAGCATATCATTATTTAAATGTAAATAAAAAGTAGTTACGAATGAAAGATAATATGATTATATACAAAATTAATGTTGACAAAATATATGAATAATAATATTATTAAATTACAAACGAAATATAATTGAGTTACGAACATAAAAGGAGGGAAACCATGAGCAGTTATTTTGGAGAATTAACACCAAGAATGAAAAATTTCCGTGAAGAATTATTGAATGCAAAACCACAGGTATGTGTAGAACGTGCAATAATTACAACAGAAACATATAAGGAGAATTGTGATCAGCCACTGGCGTTAAAAAGAGCATTGATGCTTAAAAACGTGCTTGAGAAGATGACAATTTTCATTGAACCACAGACAATGATAGCAGGAAATCAGGCATCTACAAACAGAAGTGCACCGATTTTTCCTGAATATGCTATGAAATGGGTTATTGATGAACTTGATGAATTTGAACATCGTGATGGGGATGTATTTTATATTACGGAGGAAAATAAAGGGAAGCTTCGAGATATTGCTCCTTTCTGGGAACATAATACTTTGCTTGATAGAGGACTAGCTGCTTTCCCTCCACATTCAAAATTATATTATGATCTTGGAATTATTAAGTCTGAAGGAAATATTACATCTGGGGATGCTCACTGTGCAGTTGATTATGGAAAAATGCTGCAAGTTGGGTTAAAGGATTATGAAAGAAGAGCAAAAGAAAAACTGGATGCTTTAGATTTGACAGATTATAAAAATATTCATAAGAGTTATTTCTATAGAGCAATACTTATTGTAGTAGAAGCAGTTAAAAAGTTTGCTGGACGTTACTCTGAACTTGCAAAGAAGATGGCAGCAGAGGAAAAGGATGAAAAGCGAAAGTTAGAACTTCTTGAAATGAGCCGTATATTAACAAAGGTTCCTTATGAGCCTGCGGATAATTTTAGAGAAGCAGTGCAAAGTTTATGGATGATGCACCTAATTTTGCAGATTGAATCAAATGGACACAGCTTATCCTATGGCAGAATGGATCAATATTTAAATTCATATTATGAGGCAGACCTTAGAGCAGGCAGAATTACAGAAGATAATGCATGTGAGCTTATGTGTAATCTTTGGCTAAAAACTTATACAATTAATAAAATTCGTTCCTGGAGTCATACACAGTTTTCAGCCGGGTCTCCTTTGTATCAGAATGTAACAGTAGCAGGTCAGACTACTGATGGAAAAGATGCAACGAATAAAATGTCTTGGCTTATTTTAAAAAGCGTTGCAAAATGTCATCTTACACAGCCGAATCTTACAGTTAGATATCATCATGGACTCACAAGTGAATTCATGAAGGAATGTATAGAAGTAGTAAGATGTGGTTTCGGTATGCCAGCGTTTAACAATGATGAAATAATTATACCAAGTTTTATTAATAAGGGTGTAAAACCTGAAGATGCCTATAATTATAGTGCTATTGGATGTGTAGAGACAGCTGTACCTGGGAAATGGGGATATCGCTGTACTGGTATGAGTTTTCTAAACTTTCCTAAAGCACTTTTGATAGCTATGAATGATGGCGTAGATCCAAGCTCTGGTAAAAAATTATGCGAAGGCATTGGACATTTTGAAAATTTTACTAGTTTCAATCAGGTTCTTGAATGTTGGGATAAAGTGATTCGTGAGATGTGCCGTCAGTGTACGATTATTGATGCTACCTGTGATATGGTATTGGAACAGGATACAGCTGATATTCTTTGCTCAGCACTTACGGATGATTGCATTGAGCGTGGTCTTAATATGAAAGAAGGGGGTGCAGTATACGATTTTATCAGTGATCTTCAAGTAGGAATTGCCAATCTAGCTGATAGCTTAGCAGCAATAAAAAAAGTTGTATTTGAAGATAAAAAGGCAACACCAGCAGAACTTTGGGAGGCATTACAGTCTGATTTTACTGGAGAAAAAAATGAGAGAATCCGTACATTGCTTCAGGATGCCCCTAAATATGGAAATGATGATAATTATGTAGATGAGCTAGTAGTGAATGCTTATAACGTTTATATTGATGAGATGAAAAAATATCATAATACTCGTTATGGAAGAGGACCAATCGGTGGTATTTATTATGCTGGAACTTCTTCTATTTCAGCAAATGTTCCACAGGGAGCTGGTACTTTGGCAACACCCGATGGAAGAAAGTCAGGTGAACCTCTTGCAGAAGGATGTTCTCCAAGTCATGCAGCTGACAAGAATGGTCCAACCGCAGTGCTTAAGAGTGTATCTAAGCTTCCAACAGAAGAAATTACAGGAGGCGTGCTCTTAAACCAGAAGGTGACACCGCAAATGCTTTCTAAAGAGGAGAATAAAGAAAAACTGATTATGCTACTTAGGACATTTTTTAATAGACTGCATGGATATCATATTCAGTTTAATGTAGTCAGCAGAGAGACATTAATAGATGCACAGAAACATCCTGAGGATCACAGAGATTTGATTGTACGTGTTGCTGGTTATAGTGCATTTTTCAATGTTCTATCTAAAAAAACACAGGACGATATTATTGAACGTACAGAGCAGACTTTATAAAAAAGAGTGAAAAGGAGAAAAGATATGAAATTAATTATTGATGATGCTCACATTGACCTCATTAAACATATTTATGAATTTTACCCGGTAGACGGGGTAACAACTAATCCATCTATTTTAGCTAAGGTTGGGAGAAGCCCATATGATGTACTGACAGAGATTCGTTCATTTATTGGAGATAAAGCAGAACTTCATGTGCAGGTTGCAGCAAAAGATGCAGATGGAATGATAGAAGATGCTCACTGCATTGTTCAAAGATTGGGGAAGGGTACTTATGTGAAAATTCCATCTGTCCCTGAAGGCTTTAAAGCTATGAAGGCACTGACGAAAGAAGGTATTTTAGTTACGGCAACAGCTGTTTATACACCAATGCAGGGATTTTTAGCTGCAAAATGTGGTGCTTCATATTCAGCACCTTATATCAATCGTATTGACAATATGGGGTATAACGGCATCGGAGTAGCTAAAAGTATTCATGACATTTTTAAGAACAATGGATTAAAAACAGAAGTATTAGCGGCAAGTTTTAAAAATTCTCAGCAGATATTGGAATTATGTGAATATGGTATTGGATCAGCCACAGTTGCACCGGATGTCATTGAGGGACTAGTAAAAAATCAGGCAATTACATCAGCCGTTGATGATTTTGTAAGGGACTTTGAGGGACTAGTAGGTAAAGGAAAAACAATGAGCAACTGTTAGAGTGGGCAGAAAACAGTTAATTGAAGTAGATATGCTTTAGTAATTAATTTTTATGATTAAATAAAGAGTCTTAATTACCAATATAGTGGTGATTAAGGCTCTTGTTGTATTTACCAAAAAGTAACTTTTAAATATACATAAGTTGACAAAAGCAAATAAAATAGTTGACAAAGGCAAACATATTATTTATAATTTTTTATAAATGGTAGGAGGATATTTTGATATGAATAAAAATCTTAAGAATAAAGTTAGTGTTATTAGAGGATTTAATCGTTATTATACAAATATATTAGGACTATTAGATCAATATATTTTAGAAAGTGATTTATCATTATCAGAAGTGCGTGTACTGCATGAAATTGGAAAAACAGAAAAGTGTACATCTAAAATGTTGGTAGATATTTTATGTATGGATGCGGGATATTTAAGTAGAATATTGAAAAAGTTTCATAAGATGGGACTATTGAGGAAAGAAAAGTCATCCGAAGATGGTCGAGCACAATATTTATATCTTACATCAGACGGAAAAGAAAGAATGGATGATTTAAATAATAGTTCAGATGAACAAATAGCGAAAATAATAAAACCACTAACAGAAATTGATAAAAACTTCTTAGTTCATAACATGGTATCAATAGAAACTATTTTATCTAATGGTAAAAATATAAAGTTAGATGATATTAGTATCCGTACGGATGTGCGATCTGGAGATATTGGATATATTACATATATGCATGGACTTATATATAAAGAAGAGTATGGATATTCTACAGCTTTTGAAGCATATGTAGCTGAATCATTTTATGAGTTTTTAATTAATTATAATCCAGATAAAGACCATTTATGGTGTGCTGAGCATAGCGGAAACATAATAGGTTGCATTGGAATTGTAGGACATGGGGAAAGGGCACAGCTTAGATGGTTCTTGATTAATCCATACTATCGTAAAATTGGACTTGGTAAGAAACTATTAGATAAGGTTCTCGATTTTGCTAAATCAAAAAAATATAAGAGTGTTTATTTAGATACAACAGATGATTTAAGTAGGGCAATTAAGATGTATACAAAGACTGGGTTTGTGAAGAAATCAGAAAAGACAAATGATTCATGGAAAGAAAATGTGACTGAACTTGAGTTTGAATTGAAATTATAATAAGAGGCTAGGGGGGCTTATAATATGAAAATAGAAATTAAACTTGCTTATGATAATGAAAAAGAAATTAAAAAATTATTTTTAGAATATACAAAAATGCTAGTTGAGAATGACGAGGATTTTGCAAAGTATTTGGAGCTGCAAAATTATGATTATGAAATTGATCACTTAGAGGATAAATATGGCATGCCAGAAGGTAGATTGTATATAGTAAAAGTGCAAAATGAAGCTGCTGGATGTATTGGTTTAAAGAAGGTAGATGATGAAAACTGCGAAATGAAGAGATTGTATGTTAAACCCGCATTTCGAGGACAAAAAATTGCAAATAAGCTAGTTAAAACAATTATTGATGATGCTAAAACAATTGGGTATAAAAATATGCTTTTAGATACACTACCTTTTTTAAAGGGAGCTATATATTTATATAAGAAGTTTGGATTTTATGAAATTGAATCATATAATAATAGTCCAATGGATACCTCAATCTATATGAAATTAGATTTGAATAGATAATTTTATGATAGTTGCAATCATATTTTGTCAATGATGATGAATATTACCTAAGAGTTTGTTTAGCAAATCGTACTCCCATATCAAATGCATTTTGACAATCCTTTGGGAATTGTTCTTCTCTAACTTTTCTCTTTTTTCTTTCATCAAATAAGGGGGCAACATATTTTGAATAATCATTAAATTGGTATGTGTCATTTACAACTAAGGATTCAAAAGAGCCAAAGGTTTTTTCTATATATTCTTGAATAGGTTTTAGATCATCTTCATATTCAGCTTTAAACTTCTCATTGGTTACATTCATTGTATAAATGAATCCAGCTGGTATTTTTCTTTGAAAAAGGCTTGGATGATTTACATCATAAACTAAATATTGAAATATGAGTCTTTCTAAAAAAGATTTCATAGCTCCAGTAACTGAGTGTAAATATATTGGAGAGCCAAAAATAATTGCATCAGCATTTGAAACTTTCTCAAGAATAGGTGTTAAATCATCCTTTAAAGCACACTTCCCATAACTTTTGCCATTTTTTAATTTACATGAAAAACAGCTTATACAGCCTTTATAATTTTGCTCATAAAGATGAATAAGTTCCGTTTCAGTACCACATGAAGATGCTCCTTCAAGTGCTTTAGTAAGAAGAGTGGCTGTATTTTTGTTTTCTCTTGGGCTTCCATTAATAGCTATTACTCTCATTAATTATACCTCCATTTGTATGTCTAATTTACTTTATGCTATGATTATATATCATAGTAAAAAAACAAATAAGTACGCACTTATTTGTTACATTGTAACTAAAAGGTAAGTAAAGGAGCCAGATTTATGGATAGCTTTGAAGATAAATATGGAAACTGTGGAATGAGATATACAATGTCTATAGTTGAGGGGAAATGGAAGTGGATTATATTATGGAAAATATATAAAGCTAGAGTAATAAGATATAATAGATTAAGAGATAGTTTAGAGCCCATTGCTCATAAGACATTAAGTGTGCAGCTAAAAGAGCTTGAAACTAGCAATTTAGTTCATAGGGAACAATATAATGAAGTTCCACCTAAAGTTGAATATTCATTGACTGAAGAGGGAATGACATTAATACCAATTCTTGAGCTTATGAGTGAATGGGGTAATAAGCATATTAAAAAATAAATTTATATTATTAGGAGATGAATAATAATGTTAGTTGTAACAACTGAAAATATAACAGGGTATAAGGTTAAAGAGGTAAAAGGGCAAGCTTTTGGATTGATTGTTAGAAGTAGGGGCTTAGGCGGAAATATACTTGCTGGATTAAGAAGTCTTGTAGGTGGAGAAATTCATGAGTATACTGCTATGCTTGAAGATGCACGTAAACAAGCAGTAGAACGTCTCGTTAAAAATGCGGCTGCAATGGGAGCAAATGCAGTAGTTATGATGCGATTTGATTCTAGTGAAATTGGCCAAAATATGAGTGAAGTTCTTGCATTTGGAACTGCAGTTGTAATAGAAAAAGACGAATAAGATTACTACAGAGAATGTTATAGATATATGACTAATTATTTTAAGAACTGTTTTTACTTTGTTTAAGGATCATAAGCAAGTGAAATGAGTGAACAGAAAAAGTAGATTGAGATCGGTATACTTGCTTATGATTTCAGGAAATAAATCAAATGTTTTAAGTTTAGAGATTTTTATAAATTAATAGTTCAGCTCTAAATCCTTAAGCATATTAAAGTCATCATTAACATTTTGCCCCGTTGTAGTTAAGTAATTTCCTATAAGCATTCCATTTAGTCCAGCAACAAATCCAAGGGGTTGAAGGCTTCTGAGATTTTTTTCTCTTCCGCCAGCATAGCGTATTATTTTAGTAGGTAATATAAAACGAATTATTGCAAAAGTTTTAAGTATTTCTAGTGGAGGTAGTGGTTTTGCATTTTGAAGTCTTGTACCTTTTACTGGATTTAGTATGTTGACAGGAACTGCATCTACATTCAATTCTTTTAGCAAAAATGAGTGTTCAATTCTTTGCTCAATAGTTTCACCTAATCCAATAATCATACCGGAGCAAACTTCCATGCCTGCTTTTTTGGCATATTTTATAGTGTCAATTCTTTCATCATAACCATGAGTTGAAACAATATTACTGTAAAAACTTCTTGCGGTTTCTAAATTGTGGTTATATCTTTCAACGCCAACAGCCGCTAGTTTATTCATTGCATCTTCAGTAAGAACGCCAAGGCAAGCACATAATTTTAAATTTGTGTTCTCCTTCATTTTCTTAAAAGCTCTTAGAATAGTTTTAAAATCTTTTTCAGTTCCATTATAGCCAAGGCCACTTGTAGCGATATCACAGTGTCTTGCACCGGATTTTTCATTTTGTACCGCCATATTTAATATTTTATCCTCATTAAGGAGCGAATAACACTTTATATCAGTTTTATGATGACAGGATTGTGAACAAAAAGCGCAATCTTCACTGCAATTTCCTGATTTTGCATTTATCACTGAACACAAATCAACATGATTACCGTTAAACTTTTCTCTTATTTTATTAGCAAAACTGCATAGTAAAAATATGTCACTCCCATTAGATTTTGCAAGGGTTAAAGCTTCCCCCAGATTTATTTCTTGACCAGAGAGAACGTTTGAACCTATAGATAATATATTATCCCATTGAGTTTTCATAAAAACATCTCCTAAAAATTAGTTAGTTAGTAAATTTTTATTTAAAACAGGAAGTACTTTTGTACCTAAAAATGTAGTTAAAACACATTTTGCTAAATCACCAGGTATGAACATCAATACTCCTAATTTAACTGATTGCCAGAAAGTAACTGATTTCCCTGATATGTAATTTAAAATTATATATAGATAAACTGTGCCTAATAAATAAACTATAATAAGTCCTAAAATACAGGATAATAAAATCCTTACAAAGCTTGGCTTTTTATTATATACTATTTTACCAATTATGAAAGCTGCCAGTATGAAGCCTATAAGGTAACCAAAGCTTGGAGTAAAGATATAAGATAGTCCTCCTCCAGAAGTGAATACAGGTAGACCAATAAGACCTAAAACTACATATAAAAGTTGAGATATAGCACCATAAATTGGTCCCAAAAGAACACCTGAAAGGGCTACAAATAAAAATTGAAGAGTTATGGGTATTGTGCCAATAGGAATTTTTATAAATGCTCCTATGATTGTCATAGCAGTAAATAGTGGTATTAAAATTAAATTTCTTGTACTGATTTTCATATTTTCCTCCTTACAATACAATTGTTAACCAAATAATAAATAATAGTTAACAATTGCATTATAAGATTTTAATTTAGTTATGTCAATATTTTCTTAATGTGATAAAATAAATTTAGATGTTTATTATTTAAAAATTGTAAGTTTGCCTCAGTATCTCAAGTGAAATTCATGGAGGTGCATGCGATGACATGTATAAAAGATAAAATATTGGATATATTAAAACAAAAAAGTGATAAATTTGTCTCAGGACAAATGCTAAGCGATGAGCTTGGAATAACTAGAACAGCTATATGGAAAAATATAAAATCCTTAAAAGAGAAGGGCTACGTAATTTCCTCTGTTACCAATAAAGGATATAGGTTAATGGAGTCTCCAGATATACTTACATACGAAGAGGTAAAGAGTGGACTTAAAACTAAATTTATAGGAAGAAAGATTGTACATTTTGATTCTGTAAGTTCCACTAATATTGAGGCGAAAAAATTGGCAGAACAGGGAGAAGAGGAAGGTACTATTGTAATTGCCGAAGAACAGGTACTAGGGAAGGCACGTATGGGGAAGGACTGGTATTCGCCTAAAGGTGAAGGAATATGGATGTCCATAATATTAAGACCCAAAATTAGTCCTGAGTTTGCTTCTGAAATTACCAATTTATCAATTGAAGCTGTAGGAAAATCACTTAAAAAGCTTGAAAGCAATATTTTTATAAAAAAGCCTAATGATATTTTTATAGGTGAAAAAAAAGTATGCGGAATCCTAACAGAAATGGATGGAGAATTAAATTTATTAAATTATATCATTATAGGTATAGGTATTAATGTGAATCAAGGTGAATTTCCACAAGGGTTAGACTCCAAAGCTACTTCTCTAAGGATAAGCAGGAATAAAATATTTTTAAGAAAAGATATTTTGTGCAGTATAGTAAATAATATAGAACCCCTATATAATAATTTATTGGAATGTCAAAAAAATAAGAAACCCTAGTCATAGGGGGAGTTAACGGCTAGGGTTTTTTATTTTATATAATAATTGGGGATTGATATTAAATATTCTGCCTACTGCTTACCAACAGTAGGCAGAACATTTATGTAGTGGTTAATAAGTTAGTTTATTTGCTTGTTAAAACTTTCTTTTCAGCAGGAATTACTATAGAATTACCAACTGATAAGAGATTATTATTTTGTAGACTATTATGCTGCTCAATATCATTTATAACGCCACTAGTTTTATATGTTGGCATAAAGTGTTCAGCTAAACTCCAAAGATGATCGCCAGATTTTAATCTATATTTTATATAGACATAATCAGAATCTTGTGAAACTGTTTTTACAATTTCATATGAAGTCGTAGTATTATCTGCATTTTTCATGTTCTGACTAGTGCTTATAGCAGCTGTGTCGTTGGTATTAGAATTACTAGATGATTGCTCTTGCCTAGTTTCATGGGTCTGCTTATTTTGTAATGCAACAGAAGCTTCATGTTTTTGTTTAGATTGATCGTAGTAAACTATCCCACTTCCTGCAATAAATACACAAATTAAAAACAATATAAAAAGTAGTTTGTTTTTACTCATTAGGAACACCTCTTTCCTTATCTATTGGTAATTATTGACTAACAAAAAATTTTTATACATATTTTAAAAAATTAATTATAGTTTGGTAGGTGAAAAAATTGAATACAAAAATGTTTTTAAAGAAATTATGTTTAAAGGATGCACCGAGTGGCTTAGAAAATAAATTGTATGATACTGTGAATGAGGAGTTTTCTAAATTTGCAGATGTAAAAATGGATAAATCAAACAACATTTATATAACCAAGAAAGGAAAAGGAATTGGTAGAGTGGCTTTAATGGCACATGCTGATGAAGTTTTTCTAATGGTAAGTGAATTTCTTGAAAATGGATTTTTGAAGTTTAAGGGTGTAGGTATAGATCCAAAAGTTTTAATATCTCAAGAAGTTATTATTCATGGTAAAAAAGATTTGCTTGGAATTATAGGTATAAAACCACCACACCTTATGAGTGAAAAGGAAAAAGAAGAGGCTATTCCAGTAAGTGATCTTTTGATAGATACAGGGATGAGCACTGAAAAATTAAAAGGAATTGTAAATATTGGAGATTATGTTACTATAAAGAGAGATTTTTACGAGCTCTTAAATGATAATGTGGCATGTAAAGCTATTGATAATAGAGCTAGTATTGTTGCAATGTATGTATGTGCTAGAGAGTTAAGTAAAATTGAACATGGTGCAGATGTAAGTTTTATATGTACATGTCAGGAAGAAGTAGGACATAGAGGAGCAGAAATGGCTGCCTATAAGGTTAAACCAGACATATGTATTGCAATAGATGTAACTTTTGATGGAGGAAAACTAGGAGACCATGAGCGTGAAAATGAGGTAGGAGGGGGACCGGTTATATGTGTGGGACCGAATATACATCCTAAAGTGAGAAAAAAGGTAATCGAAACAGCAAACAAATTTAATATTCCCTACAAAATCGAGGTAGAGCCTGGAAATACAGGTTGTGATGCTTGGGCTTCACAAATATCAAGAAGTGGAGTACCATCGCTTTTAATATCTGTACCTGAAAAATATATGCATACTTCTGTAGAGCTTGTTAACATAAAGGATATAGAAAATACAGGTATTTTAACGGCTAAATTTATAGAGGAGTTAAATAAAGTTGAAATGGAGGAACTTTTATGCTTTTAGAAGAACTTTGTAATGCTAATAGTCCGGTTTCCTTTGAAGGCTGTGTTCGAGATATTATAAAAAAAGAAATTAAAGATTATGTGGATGATATAAAGATAGATAGAATGGGAAATATAATAGCACATAAAAATGGAAAAGGTAAAAAAGTAATGGTTGATGCTCATATGGATGAGGTTGGCTTTATAATAACTTCAATAAATGAAGATGGGACTATGAAGTTTGCATCGCTTGGAAGAATAAACAGTAAAATAATACCTTCAAAAGCTGTTTATGTAGGTGAAAATAAAATTCCAGGAGTTATAGGAATAAAGCCTATACATCTTCAAAGTGATGATGAATTGAAGTCCAGTGCATCCTATGATAAATGCTGCATAGACATTGGATGTAAATCTAAAGAAGAGGCTAAAAAATATGTTTCTTTAGGTGACTATGCTGTTTTTACTACTGAGTTTGGAAAATTTGGAGATGGACTTGTTAAGGGAAAAGCAATGGATGATCGAGTTGGATGCGCAGTGTTAATAGAACTTTTAAAGGAAAATTATGAATGCGATTTATATGCTGTTTTTAATGTTCAAGAGGAAATAGGAGATAGGGGAGCTTTTGTCTCAGCTTTTCAAGTGCAGCCAGAAGTAGGAATTGCTTTAGAAGGTACTGTATGTGCAGATATGCCAGGTGTGCCAGAACATTTGAAGGCTACGGAAATAGGAAAAGGGCCTGCTATTTCTATTATGGATGAAAGCAGTATATTTGATGAAGAATTAACGGAAAGTATTATAAATGTTGCTAAGATGAATGACATACCATATCAAAGAAGAGAAGCAATGACTGGCTTAAATGATGCAGGCGCAATTGTTTCAAGTGGCAGTGGAGCAAAAGTTGCAACTGTATCAGTTCCATGTAGGTATATACATTCTTCTGTATCTGTGGCAAGTATAAGTGATATTGAAAATGCTGTAAAACTTTTGAAAAAGTATTTATCCAGTTTAAAAGAGGTGAAGTAAATATGGATGTGTTATTAAAAAAGCTTTCTGAAGCATTTGGTGTAAGCGGGAGAGAAAAAGATATATCTTATGTTATAAAGGAAGAACTTAAAAAATACTCATGTGAAATTAAAGAGGATAGCCTTGGAAATATCATAGCAAAAGCTGGCTCTGGGAATGAAAAGATAATGCTAAGTGCAAATATGGATACTAAGGGCGTGATAGTTTACCATATAGATAGCGACGGAAAAATTAGAATCAGAAATGTAGGGGATTTAAAGGCTAAGTTTTTGATAGGGAAAAAGGTTAGATTCAAAAATGGAATAGAGGGTGAGATAAAAACTTCTTCAAAGGAAAAAACTGAAATTACAGATTTATATGTAGATGCTGGAATGGAGAAAAAGGAATCAGTATTAAGATATATTAAAGAAGGAGATACTGCTGTACTTTGTGGAAATACTTTTGAAGATGGTGAAAATGTAATAAGCCCATATTTAAGCAATAGAATCGGATGCTATATTCTTTTGGAACTTATAGAAAAAATTAAAGATACTAATAAAGAAGTTTACTTTGTATTTTCTACTCAGGGATGTTTAGGAAATAGAGGTGCAAGAGCAGTTGCCTTCGAAGTAAAACCTGATGTATGTTTTTCTATAAATACAGAAAAAGAAGATGTAGTAAAACTAGGAGAAGGACCTGCCATTGTTCTTATGGAGAAAGGACTCATTATGAATAGATATATAAAAAAAGTTCTTATAGAAGCTGCAGAGAACAACGACATAAATATTCAAAGATGTGTTTCGGATAGTTCAAGTGATGGAGGAACTGTGCACAGACAAGTCGGAGGAATACAGGCAGGTACAGTTGCTGTACCTTGCAAGAACAAAAATGAAATGAATGAAACTGTAAACAGGAAAGACGTAAAAAATGTAATAAAGTTACTATTAGTCACAATCCATAATATCTAGATAAAGGAAGCAACAGTGAGTTGGAACCTTAAAAAGATTCTATGAATCTTATCATACGTGGGGCTTGGGTCAAGAACCCATTATCCTTTTTTATAAAATACAGACTATCTTAATGTTTACGGCTAATAACTTAATTTATTAATTTAAAATACTAAGAGTTTTAATAACTCGCAAATCTCAAAAAAATTGAAATTCTAAGTATTTTATGATTTTTTCACCAAGATTTATTAGAATTTTTTTAAATCGTTCCTTCATCACTGTTACTTCTCTTTAGGAGTAAAGCAATGAAAAAATTCATCCGTGCTTACGAAATTTTGATCATAAATTGCAAAATTTATTTTAATATCTATATATTTAATATTTAGACAAGTTAATATATTATTTTTTGCAGTGAAACGGAGAAAAATTCACCTTGATTTTATTCCAAACATAGTAATAGTATTTTGGAAACGGTTTAAATAAAATTCAATAAGTCTTGTTCCAAACTATAAAAAGACTTAGAAATTTTAATTTGCTTGAGCATTTTTTTAGCGAGTTATTAAAATTTCTTAGTATTTTTATAATTTGGGGCTTAGACTTATGAGTTTTATTTAATGTTTCAAAATACTATTACTGTGTACTATAGATAAATAATGTTGTAATATAGATATAACAAATAAAAAGGGGTGGCGTAGTTGAAGAAAATAGCAACACTTGGGCCAAGGGGAACCTTCAGTGAATTTGCAGTTAGAGAGTATATGAAAAAAGTCAACAGTGATGTTGAGGTTAGGCTATATCCTACAATGACAAAGGTAATTAAGTCGGCTGAAGAAAATGAATGTGATATAGCAATATTACCTATTGAAAACACTTTGGATGGGTTTGTTCAAATTAATCTTGATTTATTAAACAAAACTAATCTTAGTATAGTTAATGAACTTATTGTGCCAATACAATTTGGTTTTGCGGCAAACTCTGAAATGAAAAACGTTGAAAGAATATATGTACAGTTTAAAACACAGGGACAATGCTCTGAATTTTTAGAAAATAATGACAGATTAAAAATAGTGACAACAGAAAGTAACGGAGAATCTTTAGAAAAATTAAAAGAGGGAATTTCAAATGAAGGTGCTATAATCCCTACATTTGTCCTTCATAAAGTTGATAACTTTAAATATCATATTGATGATGTTACTGATTCGCATGATAATGAAACAAGATTTTTGGTGCTTTCAAAAGAAAAATTTAAGTGCGACTCTAAAAGTAAATATAAAACGGGGATAATTATTTCAGATGCAGATGCGGACAAGCCGGGAACATTGTGGAGAGTTTTAAATGAATTTGCTGTAAGAAAAATAAATCTTACATCCATAATATCACGACCGACAAAGCAAGAACTTGGACAATATTATTTCTTTATTGAAGTCGAAGGGTGTTATTTCAAGGATGAAAAGCTAATAGAAGCCGTAGAAGAGATAAAAAATAATAGTGTCGTAAAAGTAGTTGGGACGTATTTCATGATATAGCGAAGAATTAAATTTAATGAAAGTTTCAGAATTTAAATAAGCATGTTAATATAAAGAACATTGAAAATAAATCATAGAAATATTAAAAAGCATCTGATTAATTTTGGATGCTTTTTATGTATATTTCATTAAACGCATATGATTAATATACAATAATAATATTGTTAATAAGTAAAATAATGTATAAACAGGGAGGAACAAGAATGAAAAACAAATTTAAAGCGTCATTGTTAGTATTTTTAATTGTTATACTAGGGTGTTTTACAAGTGTTTTTGCGGATACTGCAAGTAATTCAAATGTAGGTAAAAGTGGAAAAGTAACAGCAGTAAAGGAAGGAACAGCAACTAGTACAGTATCAACTACTAATGGTAAGATTGCAGCATGTTTAACAACAATAAAGGATAATGAACCAAGTAAGTTTAAATTAATATTATATATGAATGATGGAACTACAAGACAATTTTATTTAACGCAAGATAAAATTGATGATTTTGTAAATTGGTATAATTTAGAATGTGAGGGCAAAGCAATTGCACAGCCATGTTATATATTTAATGTACCTATACAAGGGTCATCGGTAACTAAAAAATCATATGTATGGTTTATGAAAATAGAAAATTTTGAAATAGAATAATATACAAAGTAATATGTAATATAAAGCATTGGTAGAGATACCAATGCTTTATATGTTAATTGAATCATATTTATTCTTCTTTTGTTCCCTTTAAAACCGAAAATACAATACTTAAAATCAAAATCATAAATATTATTAAAAGAGATAGAACAATAGAAATCTCTATGTGGAAAAACAAAATTGCAAGCTTAATTCCAGTGAAAATAAGTATAATGGCCACTCCGTATTTAACGTATTCAAATTTATTGTGAATTTTTTCTAGAAGGAAGTACATAGAACGAAGTCCCAAAATGGCAAATATGTTTGAAGTATAAACTATAAAAGGGTTTGTTGTTATTGAAAAAATAGCAGGTATAGAATCCACTGCAAATAGCAAATCAGAACCTTCAACTAAAACCAGTATTGCCAAAAGTGGAGTAGCATAGAGTATGCCATTTTTTCTAATTAAAAATCGTTCACCTTCTAGGTTTTTAGTAATTGGTATAATTTTGCCTACTAATTTGAAGAAAAAGTTGTTACTGTAATCTGTATTTTCATCTTCATTTTTGAACATCATTTTAAATCCGCTTACTATGAGAAGTATTCCAAAAGCGTATAATATCCAGTGAAATTTGCTTATAACAGCAACACCTAAGAGTATGAATATTAATCTAAGTACCATGGCGCCAAATATTCCGTAACTTAAAATTTTCTTCTGATGTAATCCCGACAAAGAAAAGCTTTCAAAGATTATTAAAAATAAAAAGAGGTTATCTAAACTGAGACTTTGCTCAATAACATAGCCACCTAAGAATTCTAAGGCGTTTTGCTTGCCCATAAATAAGTATATAAATCCATTAAATACCAAAGCAAGTAAAACCCAAAATAATGTGTGCTTTAAAGCCTTTTTTGTATCTATGATAATCAAACCCTTTCTTAATAGTTTAATTGATAACTTAGCAAAAAGATAGTAAAATTATAAGTAAGATTACAAAGTTAAAGTACATTTTGGAGAACAGTTTTTAATTTATGCCAATCATTTTCATACATTGATTTAAATTCATCATTTCTGTTGTAAGTCAATGCAGAAGGATGATACATAGGGAAAATTGTGCAATTAAATTCGTCACTGTGAATAGGACTACCGTGACATTCTCCTATAGACTTAAAATTTGTAAGTCGTTTAAGTGGAACATTACCTAAAGTTATTATGATTTTTGGTTTTGTAATTGATATTTCTTCATTTAAAACTTCTTTAAATAAATTTACTTCCGAAATTTTAGGCGGCCTGTTGCTAATAGTAGTTTTACCACTTTCAGATTTTTTTATTTTTATAGGTCTGAAAAAGCAAGTATTTGTTATTCTTATATTTTCTCTTTTGATGCCTATGGAATTAAGGTATTTTTCGAAGTTTTTACCTGCCATTCCTACGAAAGGTTTACCACTTTCAACTTCAGATTTGCCAGGAGCTTCTCCGATAAACATTATGTCTGAAGGTATAGGACCATCACCTGTTATGAAGCCGCCGGTGGGTTCGCCAGTATAGTTTTCAGCTATATTTTTGATTTTAATTTTCAAATTTTCTAGATTGTTCATGATAATACTCCTAACTTTAGTTTGAATTTTTATATATTATACCATATAATGAGTTAAAAAATATCTTATTGGACATTAATTTAATTAGAGGTGAATTAAAAATGAAAAAAACAGCATTAATTTCGATTATAGTAGTATCAGTTTTAGCACTTTCAGCGTGTACTTCAAATACTGCAAATAAAAATACTTCGACTTCCAGCGGTAAAAAAGAAGCAGCTACTAAATCTACTAATAATACTAATACATCTAATAAAACCAGCGATAGCAAATTGAAATCTCCAAGTATCAGTGAAAATTCGAATGGAGACTATATAATAACAGATGTATCAAGCTGGAGTCATCCTGCTAAAACTATTTTTAATAGAGAAGGCATTAAAATAAATAAAGTAGTATTAAAAGATAATAAAACTTATCCTGTATTTTATGTTACCTTAAATAAGGATTTAAATTCATCAAATAAAGATTATTACACGAAACTTATGAAGGATATAGCTTTAGCTAATGGATACTGGGATTATGAGATAATAGATGAAAGTCGTGGTGCGGATATAAAAGTTACATGCAAGGATAAAAAATATGTTGACAAGATAAGCTACAATAAGGATGCTAATTATTTTACTGAGGAGAGTACACAATCTCTTTCAAAGGAACAGCAGCTTGTAAATTATCTTATTAATAATGTTAGCGAAGTTAAAAGCTTTGTAAATGTTCATGCAAATAGTACAGTTTCAAAAGCTTCAGTATATGTTGAGAGATATCCTAATGCGGCATCTAGTAATCAGTATGAAAGAGATTATTATATTATATATGTTGGTGAGTCTTATCCAGATCATGCAGTTAATACCTATAGGTTTGCAGTAAATAGTGCTATGACTCAAATTTTATATTATGATACAGCTAATGATAAGTATGAAACATTATCAGATTGGCGCAGCCAATCTAAGTAGTATTATTTTGGAACATTAAAAAAGTTTTATAAATTTAAGATAAAAAAATTATAAAATCCTAAGAGTTTTCAATAACTCACTAGCGTTCAGATAAATTGAAAGCTCTAAGAATTTTAAGATTTTTTTATCAGGATTTATTAAAGCTTTTTTAAATTGTTCCAAAGTAATACTACTTAGATTTAAAGGTAAGGCAAGGAAAAAATTCCTCTGTGCCTACGGAATTTTAAATGTAAATTTTGCAATTACCTAATTTGTGATTATCTAAGCAATAATATTTTAGGATGTTATGATGTGGTGTTTATTAAGAATTTAATAATTCATGTAATTTAAGGTATTAGTGGCAAAATGCGATGTTAAAATGAAAAGGGTGCTGATAGTGCTTCACTCGTCAGCAGGTGATAGGTTTATCTGCGGTAGGAGTTATGGTCGATTTTCTTTTGCTAACGGCTGCTGAAAGTTTAGAATTAAAAGCTTTCCGTAGAGAAGTGGAGGAAAGGTGTCATTAATTTTTTGTCACAGGCAAAACCCCGTACCTATTAACGAGCGCAGCAAAGTTAATACCCCACACTTCGGTTTTAGCCGATTATAGCCTTTTTCGTCTCAATAGATGACGAAAAACCCATAGTTTAATTTTAATTTATGAGGAGTGATAATGATGAAGACACCTATGGTAATGACACCAGGACCTACAAGTGTAAGGGAAAATGTTAGGTTAAGTAGAGCTCAAAAGACTACTAATCCAGATTTGGATTTGGAATTTTACGATTTTTATAAAGAAACCTGTGAGAAAATAGGAGAATTTCTTAAAACAAAAAATCAAGTGAGAATTTTATCAGGAGAAGGAATATTAGGACTTGAAGCGGCTTGTGCATCATTAACTGAAAAAGGAGATAGAGTTCTTGTAATAGAAAATGGTATATTCGGTGAGGGCTTTGCCGATTTTGTTAAGATGTACGGTGGTGAACCTTTCTTTTTTAGAGGAGATAGAAAACATAAAATAGATGTAAAAGAGCTTGAAAAGTTTCTAGAGAAGGACAGCAATTTTAAATATGCTACAGTAGTTCACTGTGATACTCCTTCAGGAATGTTAAATGATATAGATAAAATATGCCCATTATTAAAGAAAAAAGGCATTTTAACAGTAGTGGATAGTGTATCCGCAATGGGAGGAGAAGAAGTAAGAGTTGATGATTGGAACATAGATATTGTTTTAGGTGCATCACAAAAATGTATCTCTGCTCCTCCAGGACTTACGATTGTGAGTATAAGTGATGATGCTTTTAATGTTATGAAAAACAGAAAAACACCAATAGCTTCTTTTTATTGTAATTTGCTTTCATGGGAGGATTATTATGAAAAAAAGTGGTTCCCATATACTCCGCCTGTAAGTGATATAGTTGGACTTAGAATAGCAATTGAAAATCTTATTCAGGATAAAGATATAATAAAAAGGCATGACAAAATAGCATCGTCAACAAGAGCTGCCGTGGTTCTTGCTGGACTTTCTCTATATATAGAAGATGGATTTTCAAATACGGTTACAGTAATTAAAGTACCCCATGGGATGAACGGTGATAAAATAACAAACTTCATGAAGGAAAATTATGATGTTATGATAGCAGGAGCATTTGATTATCTTAAAGGTAAAGTTTTGAGAATAGGACACATGGGAGAAAATGCGTATCCTGACAAGGTAAGTTATACCTTATTCGCTTTACAAAAATCTTTAGAACATTACGGTTTTGAGTGCCAGCATAATATGACAGAAACTTTTTTGCAAAAAATTTAGATTATTATGATATTGGTAGATATGTTTTACAAAAAATGTTCGATAATATAGTATGTATTAAGTTTTTATAAAGGAGAGATCTTATGGACGATTATAAAGAAAATATTAACAAGGAATTAGATGAACTTAATAATTCAATAAAAGAGGTTTCTAAAAATGCAAATCACATGGCTAATTCGTCTGTTAAGCTTGCAGAGAATCAGCAGAACGTAATGAAATTAGCTAAGGAAACAGTAAATACTGTAGCTCAGACTGATAAGGTTTTGGAGCTTATTAAAAGCATTGCAGATCAAACTAATTTGCTTGGATTAAATGCAGCAATAGAAGCAGCAAGAGCAGGAGAAATGGGAAAAGGATTTTCTGTAGTTGCTGAGGAAGTAAGAAAGCTTGCAACTCAAAGTAAAGATTCTGTTGCTACAATAGAAGAAATCATAGGTAAAGTTAATAAGTCAATAAATGACATATCAGAGGCTATTAAAAATACAGTTGAAGTAAGTGAGGAGCAGGCAGCATCTACAGAGGAAATTAATGCTTCAATAGAGAGTGTTACTGAAAAGGTTGAGTCATTAAGAGATAAGGCAAATAATATATAAAATATTATATGATAAATTTACAATTAGGGGTATAGATGAAAGTTCAAAACGGGAAAGCTTATTTTTCCGTTTTTTATTTTGCCCAAATGTGAGATAATAAAAGAATATTAATAATAGCTTATTTTAAATAGAGGGTGATATCTATATGAAATTAATTTCGTGGAATGTAAATGGCCTAAGGGCATGCATAAATAAAGGTTTTTTGGATTATTTTAAAGAAGTAGATGCAGATATTTTTTGTCTTCAAGAAATTAAACTTCAGGCAGGGCAGGTGAATTTAGACTTACCAGGATACCATGATTTTTGGAATTATGCTGAGAAGAAAGGATATTCAGGAACTGCAATATTTTGTAAAAAGGAACCTATAAGTTATTCTTATGGAATAGGTGAAGAAAAGCATGATAAAGAAGGAAGAGTTATAACTCTTGAATTTGAAGACTTTTATATGGTTACAGTATATACTCCTAATTCAAAGGAAAAGCTTGCAAGGCTTGATTATAGAATGGAGTGGGAAGATAGTTTTAGAAATTATTTGAAGGGTCTGGATGAAAAGAAACCTGTCATTGTGTGTGGTGATATGAATGTAGCACATACAGAGATAGACCTAAAAAATCCTAAAAACAATACAAAAAATGCTGGATTTTCTCCAGAGGAAAGAAGCAAATTTACAGAGCTTTTAGCCTCAGGTTTTGTTGATACATATCGTTATTTTTATCCAGATAAAGAAGGAATATATTCCTGGTGGTCTTATAGATTTAAGGCTAGAGAAAGGAATGCTGGATGGCGTATAGATTATTTTTGCGTGTCGGAGAGATTTAAAAGCAGACTTGTAAGTGCTGATATTCATACTGAAGTCATGGGATCAGATCACTGCCCTGTAGAGCTAAATATTAAATAATAAGGAGAATACAAAATGGATTTTACAATAATAGCAACCTCAACCTTTGGACTAGAATCTGTGGTTGCAAAAGAACTTAAGGAACTTGGATATGATGATTTGAAAATTGAAAATGGAAAAGTTACCTTTGAAGGTGACGAAATGGATATAGTAACTTGTAACTTGTGGCTTAGAACTGCGGATAGAGTACTTATAAAAATGGCTGAATTTAAAGCAGAAAGCTTTGAGGAATTATTTCAAGGTACATTAAAAGTAGGCTGGGAAAACATAATGCCTCAGGATGCTTATATGCATGTTACGGGAAAATCTATAAAATCAAAACTTCACAGTGTTCCTGACTGTCAGGGAATAGTAAAAAAAGCTGTAATTGAAGCGATGAGAAGAAAATTCAATCTTGAAAGATTCACGGAATATGGTGCAGAGTACAGAATAGAGGTTGGAATACTTAAGGACATAGTTACCTTAACTTTAGATACTTCAGGAGAGGGCTTACATAAAAGAGGGTATAGAGAAAATTCAGGTGGAGCGCCTATAAAGGAAACTTTAGCTGCTGCAATGGTACTTTTAAGTAAATGGAATCCAGAAATTGAACTTGCAGATCCTATGTGCGGTTCGGGAACTATAGCAATAGAAGCTGCTATGATAGGAAAGAATATGGCTCCAGGACTTAAGAGAAAATTTGTGTCAGAACAGTGGGATATAATACCTAAAGATTTGTGGAGCGATTTAAGGAAGCATGCCAGAAGTTGTATAAATGATAAAAAATTCAATATTCTTTGTTCAGATATAGACGGATGGGTAATAAAGACGGCTAGAGCTAATGCAAAAAAAGCAGGTGTAGATGATTGTATATCTTTTCAGAGGATTCCTATGCAGGATTTTTCATCAAGTAAAAAGGGCGGCTTTATAATAACAAATCCTCCTTATGGTGAAAGACTTGGAGAAATACAGGAAGTAGAAAAACTTTATAGAGATATGGGAAGAGTTTTTAGAAAACTTAATAATTGGTCATACTTTGTGATTTCTGCACATGATAAGTTTGAAGAATGCTTTGGACAAAAGAGTGATAAGAATAGGAAACTCTACAATGGAAGGCTGAAATGCTATTATTACCAGTACCATGGCGGGATGAAGTAATAGTATTTTGAAACATTAAATAAAACTCATAAGACTAAGCTCCAAATTATAAAAATACTAAGAAATTTTAATAACTCGTTGAAAAGAAGCTCAGGCAAATTAAAATTTCTAAGTCTTTTTATAATTTTAATTTGTGAAGTATTAATGTGGGGGATGAATAGATGAGAACAAAACGCGTGATTGTTGTTCCATATAATTCTGAATGGAAGCACCAATTTGAAAGAATAAAATTATACTTAGAAAAAACACTTAAGGATAGTATTATTGCTATTGAACATGTAGGAAGTACTTCAGTGGAGGGGTTAGCCGCTAAACCGATCATAGACATTGATGTTATTATAAAAAACTATGATAATTTTGAGGATGTTAAATCTCGTTTGGAGACTTTAGGTTATTATCATGAAGGAAATTTGGGAATAAAGGATAGGGAAGCATTTGCATATGATGAAAAGCAAAAGAATGAATTTATGACTCATCACTTGTATGTTTGCCCACAGAATTCTAGTGAGTTAAAACGTCACATCGCTTTTAGAAATTATTTAAGAACTCATGAAGAAGAGGTAAAGAAATATAGTGAAATTAAATTACAGGCAGCAAGGATGTATCCAACAGATATAGATAGATATATAGAAACTAAAAGTCCTTGTATTAATGAAATTTATCGTAAAATTGGCTTGTAAAAATAGGGGGAGCGGCTTATGTGTAGTTTAAGAGTTTCATCAGATGATGATTATAAATTATTAAATACTGATAGCAATAATATTGATTTTATTAAGCTCATAAGACTATTGGATGATGATCTTAATGAAAGATATGGAGAGTTGCAAAAGAAATATGATAAGCATAATAAAGTTGATTTTATAAATGATGTAGTTGTTATTTATAAGGATGGAAAAGCCGCTGCATGTGGAGGCTTTAAGGAACATAATACTGATTCTATAGAATTAAAGAGGATATTTGTAAGAAAAGAATGTAGAAGACAGGGGTTATCAAGATTAGTAGTTAGCGAACTTGAGAAGCTAGCAAAAGATAAAGGATATACATATGCAATACTTGAAACAGGAAAAAAGCAGTATGAAGCAATTAATTTATATAAAAGTTGTGGATATGAAATAATAGAAAATTATTCACCTTATTCAGGAAACACAAATAGTATATGTATGAAAAAGAAACTGTAAATTTTTACTTAAAATCCAGTATGCAACTGATGGTTGCTAAAATTCAAAGCACAATTGGTAGTAGATTATTATTCTCGTTGATATGCTTTATAGGGAACTAAAGTTGGTGTTCCCATAGAAGAGCAAGGGAGGAATTATTCATTATGAGTTTAGGTGAAAAGATACAGTCACTAAGAAAACAGAATAATCTATCACAAGAACAATTGGCAGAAAAGCTTATGGTTTCAAGACAGTCAGTATCTAAATGGGAGCTTGATCAATCAATTCCTGATGTGCATAAGATTATAGAGATAAGCAATTTATTTGAAGTTACGACCGATTATTTACTTCGAGAAGATATGAAAGTACCAATGGAGCAAATAGTAGAAGATACTGTTTCAAGTGCTTATAGGCAATTCATAGGAAGATGGGTAAAAATATTTTTAGATGATAGAGGATTTGGAGGACTTTATCAAGTGGCTGTGCTTGATGTTAATAATGACTATATCTTATTTCAAAACAGGAAGGGCAAAAAAGGAATATTGACGGCTAAAAGTATAATTTCTATTTCTGATGCTGATGTGTATAAAAAAAGTTCAGATAAAATACCTGAAATTGTTTTGAGGGATGTGACTGAAATTAATTTTTTTGAATACTTTAAAGGTAAGCACTGTACTGTTCACTTTATCTGTAAATCAATGTTTGCTGGACCGCAAGGCTGCTTTGATGCTTTAGTTAAAGAGATAACAGACGATGAAATTTTAATAATTAATCGCAAAAGAAATAGTGTAATAAAAATTGAAAGAATTCTTATGATGGTTGAAAGATAATTATCAATATGCATTTATTCTATGCAGTAACTTTGCACATGAACTTCTTATAAATAATCTAATTTGCATATATTAGGGGGCTTATTGATGTATAAGATAATGATTGTTGAGGATGAAGAAAAGATAAGAGATATTTTAAAAAAATCATTAGAAAAATGGTCTTTTGAGGTTTGTGCAGTAGAAGACTTTAATAATATTTTTGAAGAATTTATAAAAGCAAAACCACATCTTGTTTTAATGGATATAAATCTTCCTGTTTGTGATGGATTTTATTGGTGCAGCAAAATAAGAGGAATATCAAAGGTTCCTGTAGTATTTTTATCATCAAGAAGCTCTAATATGGATATAGTTATGGCAGTTAATATGGGCGGAGATGATTATATAACAAAACCATTTTCTATGGAGGTTCTTATGGCAAAGGTAAATGCTATTTTAAGAAGGACATACTCTTATACTGAAACCAATATGGATACATTGGAATTTAAAAATGTTATAATTTCTCTAAAAAATAATACGGTTTATTATAATAACAACAGTATAGAACTCACGAAAAATGAATTTAAAATTATCTATGTACTTATGAAAAATCATGGCAATATAGTTAGTAGAGATGAAATAATGCAGGAACTTTGGCAGGATGAGAGCTTTATAGATGATAATACACTTACAGTGAATGTAAATAGGCTCAGAAAAAAGCTTAAGGAAATAGGCATTGATTTCATTAAGACTATAAAAGGCCAGGGGTATGCTATAAAATGATGTTTATTAGATATTTAAAGGATAATTTTAGATTTATACTACTGTATGTTTTTTTAGGGGCATTTGTGGCCTCTTTTACATATTTAGACGAAAAAAATAGAATGCTCTCATCTAATATTAAGTATATGATTTTTGTTATGGTAGTACTTTTAATGATTTTTATCTGTATAGATTACAATATAAAAAAGAAATACATAAAAAAGCTCATTTTAGATTTTAAGGCAGATGATAAAACGCCTATTGTACCTAAGCCTATGGAATATAAGGACGAAGTTTATGGCGAAGTTATAGAAAGCTTATATGAAACTTATAATGAAAAATTAAAAGTTTTAGAAAAAGAGTTTGAGGATAACAATGAATTTGTTGCAACCTGGATTCATGAAATAAAGACTCCAATTGCTACTTCAAAACTTCTTCTTGAGAGCGGTGAATTTAATCTCCAATCATATGAAGAGGAAATAGAAAAGATTGAGGATTATATAGAAAAGATATTGTATTACTCGAGAAGTGATAATTTTTCAAAGGATTATGTTATTTCAGAAGTAAATATAAATAAAGTCATTAATGAAAGCATAAAAGGCAATTCTAAAATATTTATAAAAAAGCATATAAAACTTAATTTAGATGTTAAAAAAGACTTATGTGTTGATACGGATAAAAAATGGCTTTTATTTATAATAAATCAGATTATTGTTAATGCACTTAAGTATACTAATGAGAGAGGCAGCATAACAATAAAGTCCTTAGAAAGTGATGATGAGAAGACAATAATTATAGAGGACAATGGTGTAGGTATAAAAGAAGAAGACTTAAATAGGATATTTGATAAATCATTTACAGGATATAATGGAAGACACGAGAATTCAAAATCTACAGGTATGGGATTGTATTTGGCTCATAAACTTGCAAAGAAGTTAGGGCATAATATTACCATAGAATCAGAATATAACAAGGGAACTAGGCTGTATATACATTTTCCAAAATGGTGTGACTATTATGATGTTACAAAAATGTAAGGTTAAAAAGCAAAATGTAAGTCAGAACGATGGCTGTACATTTTGCTTTTTTGTACAATTTAAGTATAAAGTGAATGATGTGGAGGTTTTAGAATGGAAGTTTTAAATATACAAAATCTAAAGAAGGTTTATGGCTCTAGATTTGGAGGAGTTAAATATACAGCACTTGAAGATATAAATTTAAAGGTAGAAAGTGGCGAGTTTGTTGGAATAATGGGACCATCTGGTTCAGGGAAAACAACGTTTTTAAATGTAATATCAACAATTGATAAACCAACAGCAGGTAAGGTTTTTATTGATGGAAAGGATATAGTGAGGCTTAAAGAACCTGGATTATCAAAATTTAGAAGAGAAAAGCTAGGGTTTATATTTCAGGATTTTAATCTTCTTGATAATATGACCATTAAGGAAAATATAGTTTTGCCTTTGGCTCTAGCTAAAATACCGTATGATGTAATCGAAAAAAGGTTAAACGATATAACTAAAAAACTAGGAATAAGTAAAATACTGAGTAATCACACATATGAAGTATCAGGTGGCCAAAAGCAGAGGGCAGCAGCCGCAAGAGCAATGATAACAAATCCATCTCTTGTTTTAGCAGATGAACCTACAGGAGCACTTGATTCAAAAGCGTCTAAGGAGCTTCTAAATTCCTTGAAATACTTAAATGAAAATAACAAGGCAACAATTCTTATGGTAACACATGATGCTTTTGCTGCATCGTACTGCAAAAGAGTAATATTTATTAAGGATGGGAAGTTATTTAATGAGATATATAAAGGAGATAGAGACAGAAAGAGTTTTTATGACAGCATATTAAAAGTGCTTTCAGTTATTGGAGGGGATACAAATGACGCTATGTAAAATGGCATTAAGTAATATAAAAAGTAATTTTAAAAATTATTGGGCGTATTTTTTAAGTTCTTCCTTCAGTGTTTTTGTAATATATTTATTTACAGCTATAACATATGATAAAAATGTTCACAATACATTAGGAACTATGAGATCTGCTGAAATGTTGTTTGATATGGGTTCTTGGCTAGCAATACTGTTTTCGGCTTTCTTTATATGGTATTCAAATTCCTTTTTTACAAAAGCAAGAAAAAAGGAATTTGCAACATATATGCTATTAGGAATGTCTAATAAACAGGTGTCACGCCTTAATTTTATTGAAAATTTAATAATTACAATTATGTCATTCTTAGTAGGAATTATTTTAGGAGTTATTTTTAATAAGTTTTTTATAATGCTTTTATTTGTACTTATAAAAACTCAAGGTAAAGCACAATTTCAATTTAGTCTTAAAGCCTTTAAGTTATCTGCTGTAGTGTTTGCAGTAATATTTGTAATAATAAGTATACAAAGTTATCTTATAATATGCAAAAGTAAATTAATAGATATGTTCAATGCATCTAAGAAAATTGAAAAAGGATTAAAAATATCTATTATAACGGTTGTACTTGGGGTAATATCTTTAACTTGCATGTGTTATGGATATTATATATCGATTAAGAAATTAGGTGATAATATATTGTTAGCACCTAAGGCGATTATAACGATTGTAATTGGCACAATACTATTTTTTACTGCAGTTACAGCTATAATAATAGATGCTATTAAAAGGAATCAAAAATATCTATTTAAGGGAACTAGGCTTATATCTGTATCACAAATTCACCAAAGATACAGGGGTAATGTGGGAAGCTTAAGTGTAATAACAATAACAACTACTATTGCATTATGTGCGCTTCTCTTTTGTTGGGGCAGTTTCAACAAAGCAGTAAAAGAAGCAAGAATTTTAAATCCACTTTCTGTAGAATATATTAACGGAAATGCCAATACTGATAAAATTTTTAATGATATATTAAATAAACACAAAGAGATTTCTATTAAAAATAAAGCAAACATGGAGTTTGTTTATGTAAGTGCTAAAGTTCCATTTACAAAGGAGTACGATAATATTTTATTATTAAATCAGAGCATGTTTAATAAGGTTAATTCATATGAGAACTCTAATAGGAAAGTAAATTTAAAAAGTAATGAATGTTATTATGTGCAGATTCAAGATTTAATGGGAGATCCGAAGAATGCAATAGGTAAAAATATAAATTTTAAATTTGCAGATAAAAGTTATAATGTAAAAGTAAAGAATACTGATAATAAATATTTCATATCAATAGATCATACTGGACCAGCTATTATTGTAAATGATGAAGTATATAATAGCATAAGAAAAGTTGCAAATGCAGAAAGTATTTATAAGATTACAGGATATACGCTTAAAGATGATTTCAAAGCAGAAAAGTTTACAAATGACCTCAGTAAAAAAATACCTAAGGAAAATAAGGTTGCAACGTTTTATGAACATTATACTGGTGGCATGAAGGTAATAGGTGTTATGGCATTCATAGGATTATTTATAGGAATCCTATTTATAATGGCGACAGGAAGCATAATATATTTTAAAATGTCAATGGAGGCAATAGAAGATAAAAGGAACTTTGTGATTTTAAGAGAGATAGGTGTAAGCAAAAATGAAACAACAAGTTCTATAGCAAAGGAAATTCTAATTCTGTTTGGGGTACCATTTTTGGTGGCATCTTTAAATTGCTATGTTGCATCCTTCTCTATAAGTAAATTCTTTTATATGAAAGTCACTAAAGAATTTATTATTATAGAAATAATTTATTTACTAATTTACAGTATATATTATCTAATAACGTTAAGGAAATATGTAAGAACTATAAGTGAGTAAAAATATATTGAGCATTATAAAAAATTAGCCATTAATATATCAAATGGCTAATTTTTTTGTGACATTTTATAAATATGTGCTTTACTTTTATCAAGATTAGAAGCTAAAATGTCGCAAAAATGGTTATTGACATAATAAACTTTTCCTATAGTATCATTATGCTTAAAACGTAGAAAATAAAAGAAAAGAGAAGTAAAATGGGAATAGTTGCAATTAAGTGGTATAATAGTATAAAACACATGTAAAAAAAAATGATATTATATTCAACGTTGTCGACGTTTTAGATTATTAGAAAATATATAAATGATAATGTTGACAATAATTAATAAAAGTGATATTATATAAAAGCTGCATGAGTGCAGTGAGAAATTGAACTTTGAAAATTAAACAGAGAATTAAAAACCAGCAATTCTTTTGAATAGAATTTATTCTATTTAATAAAATAGCGATGAGCTAACATCAAACTTTTAAATTGAGAGTTTGATCCTGGCTCAGGACGAACGCTGGCGGCGTGCTTAACACATGCAAGTCGAGCGGGGAACTTCGGTTCCCAGCGGCGGACGGGTGAGTAACACGTGGGTAACCTGCCTTACAGTGGGGAATAGCCTTCCGAAAGGAAGATTAATACCGCATAATACTCAGAGATCACATGATCTTTGAGCCAAAGGATTTATTCGCTGTAAGATGGACCCGCGGCGCATTAGCTTGTTGGTGAGGTAACGGCTCACCAAGGCTGCGATGCGTAGCCGACCTGAGAGGGTGATCGGCCACATTGGAACTGAGACACGGTCCAGACTCCTACGGGAGGCAGCAGTGGGGAATATTGCACAATGGAGGAAACTCTGATGCAGCAACGCCGCGTGAGTGATGAAGGTCTTCGGATCGTAAAACTCTGTCTTATGGGACGATAATGACGGTACCATAGGAGGAAGCCACGGCTAACTACGTGCCAGCAGCCGCGGTAATACGTAGGTGGCAAGCGTTGTCCGGATTTACTGGGCGTAAAGGATGTGTAGGCGGATATTTAAGTGAGATGTGAAATCCCCGGGCTTAACTTGGGGGCTGCATTTCAAACTGGATGTCTAGAGTGCAGGAGAGGAAAGCAGAATTCCTAGTGTAGCGGTGAAATGCGTAGAGATTAGGAAGAATACCGGTGGCGAAGGCGGCTTTCTGGACTGTAACTGACGCTGAGGCATGAAAGCGTGGGGAGCAAACAGGATTAGATACCCTGGTAGTCCACGCCGTAAACGATGAATACTAGGTGTAGGAGGTATCGACTCCTTCTGTGCCGCAGTTAACACAATAAGTATTCCGCCTGGGAAGTACGGTCGCAAGATTAAAACTCAAAGGAATTGACGGGGACCCGCACAAGCAGCGGAGCATGTGGTTTAATTCGAAGCAACGCGAAGAACCTTACCTAGACTTGACATCTCCTGAATTACTCGTAACTGAGGAAATCCCTTCGGGGACAGGAAGACAGGTGGTGCATGGTTGTCGTCAGCTCGTGTCGTGAGATGTTGGGTTAAGTCCCGCAACGAGCGCAACCCTTATCATTAGTTGCTAACATTCAGTTGAGCACTCTAGTGAGACTGCCTGGGTTAACCAGGAGGAAGGTGGGGATGACGTCAAATCATCATGCCCCTTATGTCTAGGGCCACACACGTGCTACAATGGTGGGGACAAAAAGATGCGAAACCGCAAGGTTGAGCCAAACTCAAAACCCCATCCCAGTTCGGATTGTAGGCTGAAACTCGCCTACATGAAGCCGGAGTTGCTAGTAATCGCGAATCAGAATGTCGCGGTGAATACGTTCCCGGGTCTTGTACACACCGCCCGTCACACCATGAGAGTCGGCAACACCCGAAGCCCGTGAGGTAACCTTTTGGAACCAGCGGTCGAAGGTGGGGTTGATAATTGGGGTGAAGTCGTAACAAGGTAGCCGTAGGAGAACCTGCGGCTGGATCACCTCCTTTCTAAGGAGTCGACGTGGAAATGTAATTTCCACGAAGGTTTTTAATTCTCTGTTTAATTTTGAGAGTTCAATTATTTTTTGTTAATAACTCTTAATGTGGGGGATTAGCTCAGCTGGGAGAGCACCTGCCTTGCACGCAGGGGGTCAAGAGTTCGAATCTCTTATTCTCCACCATTTGTGGGTTTATAGCTCAGCTGGTTAGAGCGCACGCCTGATAAGCGTGAGGTCGATGGTTCGAGTCCATTTAAACCCACCATGTACTTTGAAAATTGCATAGTAATGAATAAGAGTAATACTCTAAAGCAAGGCAAAGTTAATTCTTTGTTGTTTGAATTTAAATATATTTACTTAAGGTCAAGCTACAAAGGGCGCATGGTGAATGCCTTGGCACTAGGAGCCGAAGAAGGACGTGATAAGCTGCGATAAGCTTTGGGTAGGCGCAAATAGCCTGTGAACCAAAGATTTCCGAATGGGGAAACCCCCATGGATTGTATCCATGGACTGTATACTGAATTCATAGGTATATAGAGGTAAACCCGGGGAACTGAAACATCTAAGTACCCGGAGGAAGAGAAAGAAAAATCGATTTCCTTAGTAGCGGCGAGCGAAAGGGAAAGAGCCCAAACCGGAAACTTGTTTCCGGGGTTGCGGGCAGATCATTAAAGCTTTATATCTTAACCGAAGATTTCTGGAAAGTTAAACCGTAGAAGGTAAAAGTCCTGTAGGTAAAAAGAGAAAAAAGCCCGATCTGTTCCAGAGTACCACGAGACACGTGAAACCTTGTGGGAAGCTGGGAGGACCACCTCCCAAGGCTAAATACTACCTAGTGACCGATAGTGAAGCAGTACCGTGAGGGAAAGGTGAAAAGAACCCCGGAAGGGGAGTGAAATAGAACCTGAAACCGTGTGTCCACAACCGATCAGAACACATTAACGTGTGATGATGTGCTTTTTGTAGAACGAGCCAGCGAGTTACGGTATGCAGCAAGGTTAAGCACTTAAGGTGTGCAGCCGAAGGGAAACCAAGTCTTAATAGGGCGCATAGTTGCATGCTGTAGACCCGAAACCGGGTGACCTATCCATGGTCAGGGTGAAGCGGAAGTAAAATTCCGTGGAGGTCCGAACCACAATGGTGTTGAAAAACCATGGGATGAACTGTGGATAGGGGAGAAATTCCAATCGAACTCGGATATAGCTGGTTCTCCTCGAAATAGCTTTAGGGCTAGCGCTGTGAATGAGTACCGGAGGTAGAGCACTGAATGAGGTAGGGGCTGACAACAGTTACTGAACTTTATCAAACTCCGAATGCTGGATACTTGAATCACAGTAGTCAGACTGCGAGTGATAAGATCCGTAGTCAAAAGGGAAACAGCCCAGATCACCAGCTAAGGTCCCAAAGTATAGATTAAGTGGTAAAGGATGTGGGATTTCTAAGACAACTAGGATGTTGGCTCAGAAGCAGCCATACATTAAAAGAGTGCGTAATAGCTCACTAGTCAAGAGATCCTGCGCCGAAAATGTCCGGGGCTAAAATCTAACACCGAAGCTGTGGACTTGTACTATGTACAAGTGGTAGAGGAGCATCCTGCATGGGTTGAAGTCGTACCGTAAGGAGCGGTGGACTGTGCAGGAGAGAGTATGCTGGCATAAGTAGCGAGAACTAAGTGAGAATCTTAGTGGTCGAAAACCTAAGGTTTCCTGGGGAAGGTTCGTCCGCCCAGGGTAAGTCGGGACCTAAGCCGAGGCCGAATGGCGTAGGTGATGGACAATCGGTTGATATTCCGATACCGCAAAACAACGTTATGAGAAATGGGATGACGCAGAAGGATAGGATATGCGTATGTTATTGGAAGTGCGCTTAAGCATTGAGGATGGAAAGCAGGAAAATCCGCTTTTCGTAAGTCTGGGATGTAATGATGAGGTAGTTTACTACCGAAATATCTGATTTCATGCTGCCAAGAAAAGTCTCTATCCAGGAGTTTTGTGCCCGTACCGCAAACCGACACAGGTAGGTGAGGAGAGAATCCTAAGACCATCGGAAGAATTGCTGTTAAGGAACTCGGCAAATTGACCCCGTAACTTCGGGAGAAGGGGTGCCTGCGAGAGCAGGTCGCAGAGAATAGGCCCAAGCAACTGTTTATCAAAAACACAGGTTTCTGCTAAAGCGAAAGCTGAAGTATAGGAGCTGACGCCTGCCCGGTGCTGGAAGGTTAAGGGGAATGCTTAGCGCAAGCGAAGGCATGAACTTAAGCCCCAGTAAACGGCGGCCGTAACTATAACGGTCCTAAGGTAGCGAAATTCCTTGTCGGGTAAGTTCCGACCCGCACGAATGGCGTAATGATTTGGGCACTGTCTCAACAGCAAATCCGGCGAAATTGTAGTGCAAGTGAAGATGCTTGCTACCCGCGATTGGACGGAAAGACCCCGTAGAGCTTTACTGTAGCTTAGCATTGAATTTCGGTATTGTCTGTACAGAATAGGTGGGAGACTTGGAAGCAGTTCCGTCAGGGATTGTGGAGTCACCTTTGGGATACCACCCTGACAGTACTGAGGTTCTAACCGGAGGCCATGAAACTGGTCACGGGACATAGCTAGGTGGGCAGTTTGACTGGGGCGGTCGCCTCCTAAAATGTAACGGAGGCGCCCAAAGGTTCCCTCAGCGCGGTTGGAAACCGCGCGTAGAGTGCAAAGGCAGAAGGGAGCCTGACTGCGACACAAACAAGTGGAGCAGAGACGAAAGTCGGGCTTAGTGATCCGGTGACTCCTCGTGGGAGGGTCATCGCTCAACGGATAAAAGCTACCTCGGGGATAACAGGCTGATCTCCCCCAAGAGTCCACATCGACGGGGAGGTTTGGCACCTCGATGTCGGCTCGTCGCATCCTGGGGCTGAAGTAGGTCCCAAGGGTTGGGCTGTTCGCCCATTAAAGCGGCACGCGAGCTGGGTTCAGAACGTCGTGAGACAGTTCGGTCCCTATCCGTCGCGGGCGAAGGAAATTTGAGAGGAGCTGTCCTTAGTACGAGAGGACCGGGATGGACTGACCTCTGGTGTACCAGTTGTCTTACCAAAGGCACGGCTGGGTAGCTATGTCGGGACGGGATAAACGCTGAAGGCATCTAAGCGTGAAGCCCACCTCAAGATAAGATTTCCCATAACATAAGTTAGTAAGACCCCTGAAAGAACAACAGGTTGATAGATCAGAGGTGTAAGAGTGGTAACATTTTAAGCTGACTGATACTAATAGGTCGAGGGCTTGACCAATAAAGAGTAAATATATAAGTTACTATGCAATTTTGAAAGCACATACAAGTTTCTTTACGAAACTTAACTTGTACTTGTTCCAAAATACTAGCTTCAAAGTATTATGGTACATGTGGAAGTTAGTAGTTGAGTAGAAAGCTTGACTTTCAAAAACAAAATGTAAATCCGGTGATCATAGCTTGGTTGCAACACCCGTTCCCATACCGAACACGAAGGTTAAGAACCAAAGCGCCGATGGTACTGCAGGGGTTGCCCTGTGGGAGAGTAGGTCATTGCCGGGTATTTTGGCCAGATAGCTCAGTCGGTAGAGCAGAGGACTGAAAATCCTCGTGTCCCTGGTTCGATTCCTGGTCTGGCCACCAAAACTCAAGCAGATGCTTGAGTTTTTTATTTTTTTGTTTTTAATTTTAAGGGGTGTTGTAGTTTACCAAAGACATTATATGTTTCAATTTATACCTTTTTATACTATAATATATACATAAAATTCATTAAAGGTGGGAGTAGCAATGAAAGTTAAGATGTCTGAGTTTTTAATGGAAAAAAGAAAAATTATAAAAAAACTGATACAAATATTATCAAAAGATTTCAAATATGTATCTGTACTAGGAACAGATTCTCATGGTAAAAAATATTTAGTACAAAGAACTGGTGTGGATATCTCTGATTCATTTTGGAATGAAAGAGGATTTGTCGTAAGAGTCTATAACGGCATAGGATATTCTGAATATTCTTTTAATGAATTGGATGAAGATAATATTGATAAATTAGCTCAAAGCATAAAAAGTAGAGTAAATGAGCAAATAGCAAAACTAAAGAATAAAGTTTCCATAACGAATTATGATGTTATTAAGGAGAAAAAAATAGAAGATAGCCTTTTAGAAGAAGTTAAAATGCTTCCTGAAGATTGCAGTGATAAGTATATAATTGAGAAACTTAACAAGGTAAAGGATAAGGCACTTTCATTCTCTGAATTAATAATAGAGGCAAAAGCAATATTTCATGAAGTCCAGGTATCGAAAATATTTATTTCAAACGATAAAGATTTATATCAATCTTATATATGGAGTGAAGGTTATATAACAGTATTAGCAAGAAAGAATAATGTTACTAGATTTAATTATTCTGCATGTTCTGGGTTAAAGGGTGCAGAACTTTTGGACGAATTAGATGACAAAGTTAAAGATACTTGTGATATAGGAGTTAAACTTTTAGATGCTAAACCTGTTAATCCTGGCGAATATGATGTTATATGTTCACCTGATGTATCTGGAATAATTGCCCATGAAGCTTTTGGTCATGGAGTTGAAATGGATATGTTTGTAAAGAACAGGGCTAAAGCAGTTGAATATATAAATAAGCCTGTAGCCTCTAAGCTCGTAACAATGTACGATGGAGCTAAAAGTGCACATCATGTATCTTCATATTTATTCGATGACGATGGTGTTATAGGCAAGGATACAGTAATAATAGAGAATGGAATATTGAAAAGAGGAATGTCCGATATACTTTCTGCCATGAGGCTTAAAACTAAGCCAACTGGAAATGGAAAGAGATTTTCTTTTGAAAGAAAGGCATATACAAGAATGACAAATACATTCTTTTCAGCTGGAAAAGACAAGGTTCAGGATATGTTGGCATCCATAAAAGATGGATATCTATTAGATTGCCCATCAAGTGGTATGGAAGATCCTAAAAACTGGGGTATACAGTGCATGGTCAATTATGGAAAAGAAATTAAGGATGGAAAATTAACGGGAAAAATTGTTTCTCCAGTAGTTTTGACTGGATATGTACCCGATCTTTTAAAGTCTATTTCTATGGTTTCAGAAACTGTTGAGCTTGGTGGTAGTGGAGCTTGTGGAAAGGGATATAAGGAGTTTGTAAAAGTTTCTAGCGGCGGACCATATATTAAAGCGAAAGTGAGGTTGGGATAATGATAGAGAATATAAAAAACATACTACAAAAAGAAAGTATTGCTGGATATAAAATAATAGAAAAAAGAATAAGCTCTGAAGAAGCATTTTTTGTTAAGAAAGAGCTGGATATGAGCAGAAGTAAAGATGTACATCATTTTGAAGTAACAGTTTACAAGGATTTTGAAGAAAATGGAGTTAAATATAGAGGAAGTTCCACTTTTAATATAGAGCCAACTATGAGTGAAGCTGAAATCAAAAAAACAGTGGAAAATGGTATTTTTGCAGCTGGTTTCGTAAAAAATGAATATTACGAGTTGCCACAAATAAAAAGTGAAAAAGTAAATAATATTGAAAGTAAATTTTCTGAAAATAAACTTTCAGATTGGATGCCAAAGCTAGTTGAAGCTTTATATAAAAATGATAATGAAGAAAAAGGCTGTGTCAATTCTTCAGAAATATTTTTAAATAAAAATTATAAAAGAATTATTACATCTTATGGTGTTGACTCAAGCTATGAAAGTTATGATGGAAGTATTGAATTTATAACTACATGGAAGGAAACTCAGGAAGCGGAAGAGATAGAATTATACAAAATGTTAACTTTCTCAGATTATGATCCTAGTTATATATCAGATTCTGTTAAGGAAATGTTATTCTTAGCTAAGGAAAGAGCTAAGGCTAAAGAAACTGTTAAATCAGGAAAATATAAAGTTATATTAAGAGGTAGTCCTGTAAAAGAAGTTTTAAGTTATTATGTAAGTAGAACAAATACTTTTAACGTATATAATAAAATATCAACTTTAAAATTAGAAGAATCAATTCAGGGAAAAGAAGTTAAAGGTGATTTAATAAACTTAGTGCTTGATCCTGATATTAAAAATTCTATTTATTCAGCACCTATAGATAAAGATGGTTTACCTTTAAGCAAGCAGGAAGTTATTAAAGATGGTAAGGTAAAACTTTATCATGGAGATATTAGAAGCAGTTATTATTTAAAGACTAAACCTACAGGTGAAATTAGAAATTTCGTTATAGATGGTGGAAGTAAGAATATAGATGATATGAAAAATGAACCGTACTTAGAACTAGCAGCTTTTTCTGATTTCCAAATGGATTCAACTACTGGTGATTTTGGAGGAGAAATAAGATTAGGATGGTATTTTGATGGAGAGAAAACCATCCCTGTAACAGGTGGTTCTGTAAATGCTAACATAAGTGATATACATGATAATATTTTTCTGTCAAAAGAAATGCAGAATGAAAATGGGTTCATAGGACCTAAAGCAATAGAAATGCATAATGTAACTGTTGCAGGTAAATAATTTAATATAATATGGGGGCGTGGCGTTAATGCAATGCCCCTTATTTTTGCTTTGTAGGTAAAATTTAAATTTTTGCGTTTATGTTTGTTTGTGCATGTATGTTTGCTTATTTTAAAAATATTAAAAAAAAACATATTGACATTATGTTTGAATTCGTTTACAATATATTTAAACAAACAAATATAAACACAAACAAAACTGAATAAATGCTTGGAAGGTGGTTTATATGTTTGCAGAAGAAAGACAAAGAGAAATAAAATCAATTCTCGATAAAGAGGGCAGTATAAAAGTAAATGAAATATCAAATTATTTTAATGTTTCAGAAGCGACAATACGAAGAGACCTTCAAGAGATGGAAGAAAAAAGAGTTCTTAAGAGGACTCATGGTGGTGCCGTAAAAATAGATATAACAAATTTTGAGCCATCTTTTGTTGATAAAAAAGATGAAAAACAAAATGAAAAATTATCTATAGGAAGATATGCGGCTAATATGATTAAAAATGGGGATACTATAATTTTAGATTCAGGAACTACTACACTTGAAATAGCAAAAAATATAAATGCAGAAAACGTAACTGTTATAACTAATTCTATTGATATAGTATCAGAATTATCCAATAAAAAGGATAAGAGAATAGAGTTAATAGTAGCAGGTGGAATTCTTAGATTTAATACTAGAGCTATGGTAGGAAGCTTATGCGAAGATATTTTTAAGAACTTTAGAGTTGATAAAGCTTTTATCGGAGCGAATGGTATAACTTCAATTGAAGGCATAACTACACCGAATTTTACTGAAGCTCAAACTAAGAAGGCTATGATGGGTTCAGCTAATAAAGTAATAATAGTGGCAGATAGTTCTAAATTTCAAAAAGTATGTTTTTCAATGATTTGCAAGGCACAAGAGGTTACCTCTATCATTACAAGTGGGGATTTATCAAATGAAGTTGTAAAGGATTTTAATGATATAGGTGTAGAAATTGTAATTGCATAATTGGAGGTGAAAACGTGGTAATAACAGTAACATTAAACCCTGCAATGGATAAAACACTTAAAATTGATAATTTCAATGTAGGGATTGTAAATAGAGTTCAAAGTATAAGATATGATATTGGCGGTAAAGGAATAAATGTATCAAAAGTATTAAAAAACTTTAATATACAATCAAAGTGTACCGGCTTTATTGGAGGCATGTGGAAGGATAGCTTTGAAAATGAATTAAGTAAAAGGGAAATAGAAAATGAATTCATAAATATAAAAGGTAATACAAGGACTAATACTAAAGTTGTTGATGATTTAAATAGGGTATACACCGATATAAATGAATCTGGACCTGATATAACAAGTGAAGAACTTAATATGTTTATGAATAAATTTGAAGCCATGTGCAATAAGGATGACATTGTTGTTTTATCAGGAGGTGCGGCTCCTAAAATTCCTAAGAATATATATGGAACCTTGACTAAGATAGCTAAGAAACAGGGAGCACGTGTAATACTAGATGCGGAAGGAGAGCTTTTAAGTGAAGGAATAAAAGAAAAGCCACAACTTATAAAGCCAAATGATGCAGAATTTGAACTTCTTTTAAATAGAAAGTTTAAAAACAATGATGAGATGATAGCTGCGGCTAAAGAAGTAGTTAATTCAGGTGTTTCAAACATTATAATTTCGTTAGGATCTAAGGGCGCTCTACTTATTGACAAAGACAATGCATACTACGCTAAAGGATTGGTAGTACCAGTTAAAAGTACAGTTGGAGCGGGAGATTCAATGGTATCAGCTTTTGTATATGGAATGATAAATGGTTTTGATAAAAAGGAAATTTTAAGATTTGCAGTTGCATGTGGAGCAGCATCAGTATCAACAGAAGGAACTGAGGCATGCAGTTTAAATAGTGTAAAAGAATTATTAAAGCAAGTAAAAATTGAGGAGGTATAAAATATGGCTACTAAGGACATGTTTTCAAGAAATAGAGTTACATTTGATTTAAAAGCAAAAACTAAAGATGAGGCAATAGATGAACTTATAGAAATATTATATGCAGACGGAAAGGTTACAGACAAGGAAGAATTAAAAAAGGCAGTATTAAAGAGAGAAGAGGAATTCTCAACTGGAATAGGTATGGGGATAGCTATTCCACATGGTAAATGTAATGCAGTTAAAGAACCTACTATAACATTTGGATTAAGCAAAGAAGGAATAGATTATAAATCAATGGATGATAAACCTGCACACTTGTTTTTTCTTATAGCAGTTCCAGAAGAATCAAGCGATATCCATCTTAGAGCATTAAGTGAAATATCAAGAAAACTTATGCATGCAGATGTAAGAGAAGGACTCAAAAAGGCACAGAATTTTGATGAGTTCATAAAAGTTTTTGAATAATATTTAGTGTGTTAGTTTAAATTAATCATATAAAACAATTAACCAAGAGGAGGATATCAAAAAATGAAGAAATTAGTTGCTATAACGTCATGTCCAACAGGAATAGCTCATACCTATATGGCCGCAGAAGCACTTCAAATGGCAGCTGAGGAGATGGGCTATAGTATCAAAGTTGAAACTCAAGGTTCAGTAGGTGCAGAGAATGTAATAACAGACGATGAAGTTAAAGAAGCAGATGCGGTTATTATAGCAGCAGACACTAATGTTGATAAGTCAAGATTCGAGGGAAAAGTATTAACAGAGGTAGGAGTTCAAGAAGCTATAAAGGATCCTAAAGGACTTATAAATAATGCTCTTAATTCACATACTGTATATGGTGACAGCAAAAAAGCTGAAGTTCAGGAAACTAAAAAAGAAGAAAAAAGAACTGGTGTGTATAAGCACTTAATGACAGGCGTTTCTTTCATGATACCATTTGTTGTAGCAGGCGGAATATTAATAGCACTTGGCTTTGCCATTGGCGGAATTTATGTATTTAAAACTCCAGGTACTGTAGGTGAAGTTCTATTTAGTACAGGAAAACAAGCTTTTGCACTAATGTTACCAGTTTTAGCAGGATATATTGCATACTCAATTGCTGATAGGCCAGGACTTGTACCAGGATTTGTCGGTGGAGCGTTATCCAGTACTATAGGTGCAGGATTTATCGGAGCACTACTTTCAGGATTTATAGCAGGATATGTTGTTTTAGCACTAAGAAAATATATTAAACTACCTAAATCACTTGATAGTTTAATGCCAGTACTCATAATACCAGTTATTTCAACAGCAATAATGGCATTGTTAATGGGATTTGTTATAGGAGCTCCAGTAAAAGCACTTAATGATGGACTTACAGCTTTCTTAAAAGGATTAAGTGGAGCAAATGCAGCAGTTTTAGGTATAGTTCTAGGTGCTATGATGGCATTTGATATGGGAGGTCCTTTCAACAAAGCGGCTTATGTTTTTGCAACAGGAACAATTACAACAGCAGGAACAACTATAATGGCAGCTACAATGGCAGCTGGAATGGTACCACCTCTTGGAATAGCACTTGCAACAGTAATTGGAAAGAAAAAATTTACAGAGCAAGAAAGAGAAGCAGGAAAAGCAGCTTGGGCACTTGGAGCATCATTCATAACAGAAGGAGCAATACCATTTGCAGCAGCAGATCCTCTTAGAGTAATTCCATCAATCATGGCTGGCTCTGCAGTAACTGGAGCGCTATCAATGATATTTGGAGCTACACTTGCAGTACCTCACGGTGGAATATGGGTTCTCTTTATACCACATGTTGTTACAAAATTAGGTGGTTATATAATTTCAATTATTGCAGGAATGATAGTATCAGCATTATTGTTAGTTGCTTTAAAGAGAAATGTAACTGAAAAGTAAAATTTGTTTTAAATACCCTGTAAAACTATTTAAGGTTTTACAGGGTATTTTTTATGTTAAGAAAAATAAAAGAATTAATACTAATGTAAAAGTGGGCTTTATTTGATAAAATAGATTTATAAATATAAAAAGGATGGTAAGTATGCTGCTTGAAATAAAGAATTTAGTTAAAAGATATGGTGATTTTTTGGCTCTTGACAATGTTAATTTAAGCATAAAAGAAAAAGAGATATTTGGATTACTGGGTCCTAATGGAGCTGGAAAAACAACTATTATAAATTGTATTATAGGACTTAATAAAGTAGATTCTGGAAGTATAAAAGTTTTTGGTATGGACTTAGAAAAAAATAAGATGGAAGTAAAAAGACAGATAGGGATAGTTACTCAAGGAATATCTGTTTATGATGATTTAAAAGTGTATGATAATGTTATGTATTTTGGTGGTATATATGGACTTAAGGGAAAATATCTAAAAGAATGTACAGAGGAAGCACTTAATTTCACGGGACTCTGGGAGGAAAGAAAGAAATTCCCTAAAGAACTTTCAGGTGGAATGCTTAGAAGACTTAATATAGCTTGTGGAATTGTACATAGACCTAAACTTATAATTATGGATGAACCTACAGCAGGAATAGACCCTAAATCAAGAAGTAATTTAATGGATTCCATAGAAAAACTAAATGAGGACGGAGCAGCAATAATTTATACTTCACATTACATGGAGGAAATTGAAAGACTTTGTAGTGATGTAGCTATAATGGACAGGGGAAGAATTATAGCAAGAGGTACTAAGGATGAACTTAAAGACTTAGTAAAAAAAGACGAAAAAGTAAAATTAAAATTATCCTCACTGAATTATACTATTGTAGATGAAATAAGAAAAATATATGGTGTTAAGGAATGCAATGTAAATGGTGATTATATAGATGTAATTTCAGATAGTAACAGTAAAAATCTTGCTAAAATAGTTGATAAAGTAGTAAACAGTGGTTTGGAGGTTATGGATGTTATTATAGACAAGCCTAATATAGAAACAGTATTTTTAACTCTTACAGGTAGAAACCTTCATAACTAAAGGCTTTGGTGGTGATTAAAATTGAGAATATTACATATAGCATATTATACAATTAAGCAAAAATTTAAATATGGAATTGTAATGATGATTATATTTCCTTTAATTCTTATAGGTGGAATTGGAAATTCTCTTAAAGAAGTATATAAGGGAGGAAACATTTATTCGGAGCATGTAGATGTATTAGCATTTAACAAAAATGACTATGTAAGTATTACTAATTATTTAAAATCTAATTCTGCTTTTAAAGATAAAATTATTATAAAAAAAGTTAATAGTGAGAAAAGTGGAACTAACAATTTAAAAAGTGGGAAAATAGATGCGTACATATGTATGAGAGATAGAAATGATATTAAATTGTATTTAAAAGAAAAAATCGATGACTCTAGTGATTCAATAGTGAAAAGTTTTGTATATGCTTATAAAGCATCATTAGTTGAAGGAAAGCACACTTATAATATTCCAGCCCAAAAGATCTATGTTAATAATGTAAAAGGTTCAGCTATTGAGTATTATTCTGTTACAATGCTGGTCATGATAATTTTGTATGGAGCCGAGTTTGGAATTAAAGCTGCAGCAAATGATATGGAAAAAAGCATTGAACCAAGAGTTAAGAGCCTTCCGATAAAGACGTGTACTGTGATTATTGGAAGAATCGTAGGATTGGTTGCTATAATGGTAATAGACTGTTTAGCTATAATAATTGCAGCTAAGTTTATTTATAGAATGGACTGGGGAAATAACTATGCTTTAGTTTTGTTTGTTATAGTGTTTTTTTCTACATTTGCGGTTGCTTTAGGAATGTGTTTTCAGTTAATTTTTAGGAATAATCGGGTGTCAAGTTATATTGTACAGGTATTAGTTCCTATTTTTACTTTTTTAGCTGGAGGATATATGGATAGAAGATTTATGGGAGATGAACTCCGGAAGATAAGTGTTATTTCACCAAGTTATGCTGCGCAAAATTTGATTTTTCACTCAGTATATGGTGGCGAAGCTAATGTTCAAGGGTTTTGCCTAGAGATTATAATATTAGATGTAGTATTTTTAGGAATAATACTTATATTAGCGAGGAGGTCTTCAAATTGAGTATTATATTTTTTGGTATAAAAAGAATGCTTAATAAAAAAAGATCTCTTATAGCTATTTATATACTGCCTGCTATATTCTCTCTTTTTTTTATAAACATATATATATCAAGCTCAAAAATTGGTGTTATAGATAATGATAATACAAGGTTAACACAAATTTTGAAGAAAGGTATAGAAAATAATTATAAAATGGTTTATATACAAAAGAAGAATATCAAAAGTGAATTACAAAATGAATATGTTTATTCTGTTATTTCCATAGATAAAGGATTTACTGATGTTGTATTGAACAATAAGGAAGGCGTTAAATTAAAAATATATGGTGATAAAAACAGTGCGATTTATAATGTTTTTAATGAATATGTGAAAGCATTTATAACTAATTCTCAGAAAGAAAATTTAAATTCTAAAGGAAATACTGAAACCTTTTATAAAAATATGGGTAATAGTATATATGGGAATGAAATATATTTTTCTAATAATTCATCTTTAAATAAAATGAAAATTTTAGTTATGCTAAGGTTTTTAATTATGTTTATGCTTTTGGGATCACTTACTTTTGTAAAAGATTTAATGAATGATAATACAAGAACCTTTGCAGCGCCTATTGATTTAAAGAGCTATATTTTACAGAATTCGGTTGTGCTATTTATATTTGAAATGTTTCAGGTAATCTTAATATTTATTGAAACCACTGTATTATGTGGAGGCTTAATATTTAAATATTTGCTGCCACTTTTAATATTATTTTCAGCAGCAATCATTATGATTATTAATTTTAGTATATTGATTAGGTACAGATTTAAATATGGTCTTGTGAGTAATGCTGTGGTTATTATACCTATGTGCATGTTTGGAGGATGTTGGTGGAATATGGATTCCATGCCTCAAATATTTCAATTTATATCTCAATTTACACCTGTAAAATGGGTTGTAGATGGAATAGAAAATATATTATTTAATGGAGAGCCTAAAGCACTATTTATTGATATTTGTATGATTTTATTGTTTTCAGCTGCTTTTTTATTTATTGGTACAGTAAATAAAAAAGATTTAATGAATTAGAAGAGGTTCAATATGGAAAATAAATTTTTAATAATTCTAAAATTAATATTTTTCTTTTATATTGTGATAGAATTTGGCTTGAATAATGTACAAGGATATGTGGTTGTTGCGTTATTTTTAATTAATCTAATTGTATTTACTTTGAGAGAAAGATTTTATCGTTTTAAGTATATGGATATTATTGAGTTAATAACTGTTTCGGTAGCCAGCTTTTTTTATTCTGATTTTATATTTTTATTTCCGGCAGTTATACTTGATTTTGTTTATGATGAATTTTATTTGGGATTAGTTCTTGTACTTATAGCTGTTTTTTATTTCTTGAGTCATACTGTTAATTTAGTATTTATGATATTTTGTTTGATTTATGCTATGATTGCATATTATTTAATGCTTATGAGAAAGCGTGAAGATGTTTATAAAAGTACATTTGACGATGAAAGAAGACTTATATATGAACTTGAAGCAGCGAAAACAAAACTCATGCAATCTTCAATTGAAATAGCTCATATGACAGAAATAAAGGAGAGAAACAGAATTGCAAGAAGCCTTCATGATAATGTAGGACACAGTATTGCTGGAACTTATATGCAGCTTCAGGTTGCTCTAAAGTTATATGGAAAGAATGATGAGAAAGCAAAAAAGATTTTAGCTGAAAGTACAGAGAGAATTTCTGAGACTTTGACACTTATGAGAAATACAGTACATAATATAGTACCAAAAGAAGAGGTTGGAATTGAATACATAAAGAAAATAATTGATAATTTTAAATTTTGCAAAGTGAAGTTTGAATGTAATGGTGATGAAAGTTTAATATCTCCGGTTAATATGCAAGTAATGGCACTTAATATTAAGGAAGCACTTACTAATGCTTTTAAGTATTCCGGCGCTGATGAAATGAAAATAATTATAGACATAAATGAAAAGTATATTAGGCTTTATATAAAAGATAATGGTATGGGATGTAATAAAATTAAAGATGGACTAGGCATAAGCGGTATGAGAGATAGAGTAAAAAGTGTTGGTGGAACTATATCTACAAATGGTGATAATGGATTTTTAATAGTTTGTATAATTCCGAGAAATACCGATGGGGGGAAGATATTTGAAGGTACTAATAGTTGATGATGATGGATTAATACGAGAAAGCTTAAGCATATTGTTAGACTTAGAGGAAGAAATAGAGATTGTAGGTACATGTTCAAATGGAAAGGAAGCCTTTGATTTTTGTCAAAAGGAGCAGCCAGATATTGTACTTATGGATGTTAGAATGCCAGTTATGGATGGAGTTCTTGGAACAAAGATGATAAAAGGAAGTTTTAAGGATATAAAAGTTGTAATATTAACAACTTTTAAGGACGATGAATATATAAAAGAGGCCATTAAAAATGGGGCAGAGGGCTATATTTTAAAGAACCAATCCTCAGATAGCATAATTGATAGTTTAAAAACAGTTGTAAAGGGCAATATGGTATTTGAGAAAAATGTAGCTCAAACTATATCCAATTTTATCAAGAATGGAGAAAATAAAAGTGATTTAGAAAAGTACAATCTAACGGATAGAGAAAGAGATATATTGAAACTTATAGGTGACGGACTTTCTAATAAAGAAATAGCCGGAAAACTATATTTAAGTGAAGGAACTGTTAGAAATTATATTACAAATTTACTTGAAAAGCTTGAACTTAGGGATAGGACTCAACTGGCTATATTTTATTTGAAAAATAGCTAAGATCATAGATAAAGAATTTAAGAAAAAAGCAATACATCAAAATATTGCTTTTTTTGTGCTATAAAAAATAAATTAATTGCACTATGTTTGTAATTGCAAAAGTTACTATCTGTACATATTTTATGACAAATGTCATCTATGATTGTGATGAAGCTCACTATTTTATCTTGACAATATTTAATATTATAAAAGCATAGGAATTATTAAAAGGTTTCTGCATTTTTTATAAAATTTTTGTTGGAGGAAATAAGTATGATATTAGAGATTAAAAATCTTAAAAAGAAATATAAGGATTTTACAGCAGTAGATAATTTAAATCTTAAAATTGAAGACGGTGAAATTTACGGACTTTTAGGGCCTAATGGAGCAGGGAAATCTACAACTATAAATGCAATAACAGGACTTACTAAAATTGATAGCGGTGAAATTAAAATATTTGGCAAGAGCTTTAATGGAAATGATACTGAAATAAAAAGAAATATAGGGGTTGTCCCTCAAGACATAGCAGTTTTTAATGATTTATCAGCTTACGAAAATGTAGTGTTTTTTGGAAAAATTAATGGACTTAGAGGTAATCTTCTAAAAGATAGAGCTAAGGAAGCACTTGACTTTACAGGATTATGGGACAGAAGAAAGGATAAACCTAAGCAGTATTCAGGTGGTATGCAGAGAAGACTTAATATTGCATGCGCTATAGTTCATAGACCTAAGCTAATTATAATGGACGAACCTACAGTAGGAATTGATCCACAGTCTAGAAATCATATTTTGGAATCTGTTAAAAAGTTAAATGAACTTGGTTCTACAATAATATATACCTCGCACTACATGGAGGAAATAGAAGCTTTATGCAGCAAAATTACAATTATAGATAATGGAAGAGAAATAGCTACGGGAACAAATGATGAGTTAAAAGAAATGATTTCTAATGAGGAAAAAGTAGAAATTGAATTATCAAAAGTCTCAAAGGAGCTAATTTCAGCTTTAGAAGAAGTTAAAGATGTAAAAAAATGCAATCAAAATGGCAATTTACTGGAGATTATATCTCAAAAGAACAGCGAAAATATAAGCAGCATTACAGCAAAGATAGCTGAATTTAAAAGCAAAATTGTTTCGATTAATGTTGAGAAACCTACTCTTGAAGGTGTATTCCTTACACTTACAGGCAAAAAGCTTAGAGATTAGGGGGGAGTACTTATGAATATATTTTATATCGCATTTAACACTATTAAAATAAATTTATCTGATAAAAAAGTTCTTATTATGATGCTTTTAATGCCCATAGTTACAATATTAATTCTTGGGAATGCATTAAAAAGTGTAGACTCGTTTTCGGTAAAGGATATAGGTAAAACTAAAGTATATTATTATAATGCTGATAGTGGCAAGATATCTAAGAGTTTTGATGATTTCCTCAAAAATAAGAGTATTAAGGAAATATTAGATGTTAAAAAAGTAAGTTCTTATAACAAAGGCAAAAGTTTAGTTGATAAGGGAGAGGGAAATGCTCTTTTATATATAGACAAAGATTATTCTAATAATGTTGAAAAAGATAAAAAAAGCAAAATTCAAATATATGAGAGTCAGAGTAGTAAGGTTAGAAATGAAATTGTAAAAAGTCTTGTAGATAGCTTTAATGATGGTGCAAACACGGTTATGGTTTCATCAAAAATAGCTAGGATGAGAACAAATTATATTGAAAAAGATAATGTAAATGAAAAATATATTAGCGTACAGGGAAAATCTCCAAGGGCTATAGATTATTACTCTATAACAATGCTTGTGATGATATTACTTTATGGCGCTAATTACGGAAGTTCAGAACTTCAAAACATGTTTTTTGATAAAGTCGGAAGGAGAATAAAAACCTCAGCGGTTAAGACGTATGAACATTTAGCTGGCGTTGTACTGGGGGTTATATTTACACTTATACTTCAGTCAGTAGTTCTTATACTTTTTACAAAATATGTGTATGGAGCGAACTGGGGCGGTCATCCATTTATAGTTTTGGGTGTAATTTCAAGTTTTGCGGTATTAGCTGCATCTATGGGAATTTTCTTTATGACTTTAACAGGTGATGATAAGAAAGCATCAATGCTTATAAGTATAGTTGCACCGGTATTTACCTTTGTATCAGGTGGATATTTTAAATTTCCATTTGCTGATAGTAATTTAGTAAAGTATGTTCCAAATAGTCTTGCACAATCAGGATTATTTAATATGATTTATAAGGGTACTACTGTGACGGCAGAGAATTCAATAGCAATCTTGTTTGTAATGGCAATAGTAGTTTTAGCAGTTTCGTCTATTTTGGGAAGGAGAAAAATGGCATGACTATATTTTTTAATAATCTGAAAAGGATATTTAGAAGAAAAGCAAACATAGTAATTATGTTTATATTTCCTATAGTTTTTATTTCTGCTATAGCAGCATTTTCTAATGCTGGATCTGGACTTTCAATAGGAATAATAGATAATGATCATACTAAGCTTACATCTATTTTGAAAACAAAGCTTAAGGATAAGGGAACTATAGAGGTCATTACTAAAAATGATATAAATAATTATATAGTAGATAAAAAAATTGATACAGCAGTTGTCATACCTAAAGGATTTACTGAGAGTATTATAGATAGCTCTAAAACTACCAATATTGAGATATACGGTATAAAGGGTGTTTCAAATGATTCTTCAATAAAATATTATATAAATAGTTTTACAAATGCGGCTCAAAATATAGGAGCAGCAGCTAAGGGTGATAAAACTAAATTTTATAATGGAATTAAAGATTATGAAAAAGGAAATTTTTCGTCAATAGTAAAAAGTGCAAGTAGTGAAAAAAGTAAAGAACAAACTTCATCTACTGCAATTGGATTTCTCATTGCCAGCATTATATATTTAAGTACTATGATAACTACTCTTATTCTTGAAGATAAAAAGGATGGAGTATATAACAGAATGTTTGCAAGTGGTGTTAGCAGAAATAGTTACATTATTCAATGTGTATTAAGTTTTGTAACAGCAAATATAGTACAAATATTAGGTGTGTTCTTAGTTATTAAGTACATGTTAAAAGTAGATTTAGGTCCATCTCCAGCATCGTTATTTGTAGTACTTGTAGTATTTGGACTTGCATGTACAGCACTTGGAATATTAATTTCTAACAGAAGCAAAGATTTAAAACAGGCTAACTCTATGACAGTCCTTGTAAGCACACCTGTTGCTATGCTTGGAGGATGTTATTGGCCTAAAGAGGTTATGGGAAAAACTCTCCAGCAGATAGGGAACTTTGTACCTTCAAGTTGGGCTATGGATGCCACTAGTAAGCTTATAAGTGGAAATTCCTTTGCGAGTATTTATAAAGAAATAGGTGTAATGTTTATATTTGTTGTAGTGTTCTTTGTATTAGCAGTAGTAAAAAAAGTAGACGTTGCGAAGTAACAATATTTTGAAACATTAAATAAAATTAATAAATCTAAGGGTGATATTTTAAAAATCCTAAGAAATTTCAATAACTCACTAGCGTTCAAACAAATTGAAATTTCTAAGTCTTTTTAAAATATCACCCTTAGATTTATACAATTTTATTTAAACAGTTTTCAAAATACTGTTACTTCGCATAAGGGTAAAGGCAAGGAAGATTTTCTTCCGTTTGCATTGCGGAAAATCTGGAATAAAAGATTATATAAAGTAATGCTTAATATATGAAAATCCTAAGAAATTTCAATAACTCACTAGCGTTCAAACAAATTGAAATTTCTAAGTCTTTTTAAAATATCACCCTAAGATTTATACAATTTTATTTAAACAGTTTTCAAAATACTGTTACTTCGCATAAGGGTAAAGGCAAGGAAGATTTTCTTCCGTTTGCATTGCGGAAAATCTGGAATAAAAGATTATATAAAGTAATGCTTAATATATGAAAATCCTAAGAAATTTCAATAATTCACTAGCGTTCAAACAAATTGAAATTTCTAAGTCTTTTTAAAATATCACCCTAAGATTTATACAGTTTTATTTAAACAGTTTCCAAAATACTGTTACTTCGCATAGAGGTAAAGGCAAGGAAGATTTTCTTCCACTGGCACTGCGGAAAATCTATATTTAATTTATTAATTATAATTTAACATGAAAAACTATATATTTATATTGCAATTAAAGTTAAAATATAATAAAATTAAATAAATTATATTAAATAATAATAAATATTAATTACGAATTAGTACATAAAGGAGGGATAAAATGCTGGAATTCAAAATAGCTTCGAGATTTTTAAAATCAAGTAAAGGCCAAACTATACTTATTATATTGGGAATTGCCGTAGGTGTGTCTGTTCAGGTTTTTATAGGAACGCTCATTCAGGGGCTTCAAAAAAGTCTTGTAAATAAAACTGTTGGAAATTCATCTCAAATAACTATAACATCAACAAACAGTGATGGTACTATTGATGATTGGAGAGAAAAGGTTGATAAAATTAAAACTTTAAATACAAGCATAAAAGATATTTCTCCAAGTGTGGATTTTTCGGCTTCCATAGATAAGGATGGGAAAATGTACCCAATTTCAGTGAGGGGATTTGAAGTATCTAATGCTGAAAAAATATACAATATAAAAGGCAGTATTGTATCTGGAAGTGAACCCAAAAACGAAGATGAGGTAATGATAGGAACTGATTTAAAGAATGATATTTCTGCAAAGGTAGGGGATAACATTACAATATTTACACCAGATGGTTCTAAAAAAGAAGTTAAGATTTCAGGTATATATGATCTTAAATCATCAAATATAAATGATAGATGGGTAATAACGACAATGACTTCTGCACAGGATATTGGGGGTCTTGAAGATAAAGCAACTACTATAGAGATTCAGGTTAACGATGTATTTGACGCTGATTCCATTATGAATAATATTAAAAACGTAATACCGACAAATGAAATAAAAATTTCTAACTGGAAAGCTTCAAATTCTTCACTTTTAAGTGCACTTAATGGGCAAAATGCTTCCAGTATAATGATACAAATTTTTGTACTTATTTCTGTAATTTTAGGAATAACAAGTGTACTTGCTATAACTGTTATTCAAAAGTCAAAGCAAATAGGAATATTAAAGGCTATGGGTATAAGAGATAAAGTTTCAAGTAGAATATTTTTGTATGAAGGGCTTATTTTGGGGATCTTCGGAGCAGCTCTTGGAGTTACACTAGGGATATTATGGACGTATTGTTTTACAAAATTTGTGCTAAATCCAGATGGCACGCCTGTTGTACCTTTATATATAGATTACAAGTTTATAATATTTTCAGTAGCTATAGCGATATTTTCAGCTTGTATAGCTTCTATAATTCCAGCTAGAAAATCTTTGAAATTAGATCCTATTGAGGTGATAAAAAATGGATAACATAATAGAACTTAAAGATGTAACAAAAAGTTACGGTAAATTGGTAAAAACAGAAATACTTCACAATATAAATTTAAATATTGAAAGACATTCATTTAATTCTATAATAGGTGCATCTGGAAGTGGAAAAAGCACTATATTAAATATTATGGGAACTTTGGACAGACCAACTAATGGACAAGTTCATATAAATGGCAAATGCACTAATAGTATGAAGAAAGATGAACTTGCAGAGCTTAGGAATAAAACTATCGGGTTCATATTTCAGTTCCATTATCTTTTACCTGAGTTTACGGTGCTTGAAAATATTCTTATGCCATATCTTATTTCAAATTCAAAACCTGATGAAAAAATACTAAAAAGCGCGGAAGAACTTTTATACATGGTTGGTATAGATAAGGTTAAGAATAATATGGCAACTAATTTGTCTGGTGGACAGCAGCAGAGGGCGGCTATAGCAAGGGCATTAATAAATAATCCAGATATTATATTGGCAGATGAACCAACTGGAAATTTAGATTCAAAGTCCACGGAAAGCGTTTATGAACTTTTAAGGGAGATTAATAGAAAATTTAAAACGACTTTTGTAATTATAACGCATGATAGTAGGATAGCTAAAAGAACGAATAGGATTATAGAAATAAATGATGGTAGAATATGCTAAGAAAATAGTTTAAAAATATAAAACGTAATGAGATTTATATTAAAGTATATAAAAAATGCATATTTAGGGTATAATTACTGTATATTTATTAAATCAAAGGGGGCTAAATAATGATTGATTTTATAATTTATGCGGTAGTTGGCATTTTAGCAGGAATTTTAAGTGGATTATTTGGTATAGGTGGTGGAATAATAATAGTTCCTGGGTTAATTTTTTTAAAGGGATTTTCTCAAATAAAGGCTCAAGGGACATCACTTGTAGCAATGCTTCCACCAGTTGGCATTCTTGCATTTATGCAATATTATAAAAAGGGCAATGTAGATATAGTGGCAGGAATAATCATATGTATTGCTATGGTTATAGCAGCAAAATTTGGGGGACAGCTTGCTAATCAGCTGCCTGTAAGTACAATGAAAAAAGCTTTTGGTATATTTATAATTTTAGTTGGGATAAAAACTTTTTTTGGTAAATAGGTAAGAAAGTTATTTTAAATTGTAAAGTTTTATAAGGAATATAGATGTTTTGGGAACGCCATAAAAAGGCGTTCTTTTATTTTAATGCTATAATTCTGCTATTATGTTTCCCGTTTCACTTAAATCGTAACCACCTATGCCAGTTAATTCTGATTTAAAGGCATCAGATTTAATTATTTCTAGGAGTGCTCTAAAAGGCGGTTTTTCTATATCTTCTTTTCTGATAACCAAATCATATCTTTCTTTTTGAATTGGTATGAAGTCAATGTTTTTTACTTGAAGTCCTGTATTTTCATTTCCTATTCCAATATCAGCACCATTCCTTGAAATTATGCTGGCTATAGCCAAATGTGAAAGGCTTTCTCTTTCATAACCTTTTATTGAATTTTTATTTATACCAAGTAATCGTAAGTGTTCATCTAGAAGAATTCTTGTACCGCAACCTTTTTCTCTATTTACCATAGTTATGTCGTCACGCTTGAAATCTTCCCAGCCAGTGATTTTTTTTGGGTTTTCTTTTGCAACATAAAAGCCCATTATTCTATAGACTAAATTTATTGTTACAGTATGAATTCCTGGAATTAATCGTCTTATATATGGTATGTTATATTCTCCAGAGTCACCGTCCCACAAATGGGCAGTAGCAACTTGTACTTTGTTAAAATAAAGACCTAGTAAACCGGTATAGCTTCCAACATATGAGCGCAGAGCTGTTATTCCGTATGGATGAATTTGGAGGTAACGAGATAGTATATCTAAAAGTATATCTTGTCCACAAATTATAAATTCGTTTTTTGATGACTCATGTTGAAAGCCAAATAGACTATTATTTGAGGTGTTAAAGTAGTTATTACTGGTATCCTTTTTTGAATTAGTTCTAGATCTATACTTGTACAAATCAACGTCTCTTGAATCAATCCTTATTTTTTTACCAACTCTATAGCAATTTAAATCTCCACGTTTTATCAATTCGTAAACCGTGTTCTTTGAAATTCTAAGAATTTGTGCTACTTCTAGAGGAGTTAATATCTTATTCTCCAATTTAATCAACCTCTTTCTAAATTAACATATTATATATTAATATGGCAATATAAGTAATATTTTAATATAAATATAATAAAAATTCAATATGAAAATATTAAAATGATAATAGGGCGCAAGAGAGTAACAATTAAAAGTAAATTTATTTATATAATACAAAAAAATTAAAAAAATAAAAAATTGTATAGAATCATATGTAAGTAATTAAAACAATTCTAAAATAGGCTTTGCACTTAAAGAAAGGATAAAACGAATTAAAACTGAATAAAACACATTGATAATGTAAAATTATAACATTCTAAATAAGTGTTTAATTTAACAAAACTAATTATACTGTGCAAAATGATAGAGACTACTGAATTACACATTTAATAAAATACAACAAAATGAAATAATAAATTGTTAAATAAAAGGTAAAAATATTAACATTTAGTTAACAAAAACGTTGACTTTCAATATGTTTGTGATATAGTTGTACTTAAATATACCAATAAATTATGTTATTGGGATATATTGAACTTAATTACAGTTAATATAAAGGAGGAATATGAATGAGACAAGTAGCTATTTATGGTAAAGGTGGAATAGGTAAATCTACTACTACTCAAAATCTTACAGCAGGACTCTCAGAAATGGGCAAAAAAGTAATGGTAGTAGGTTGCGATCCTAAAGCTGATTCAACAAGACTTCTTTTAGGAGGTTTAGCACAGAAGACAGTTTTAGATACTTTAAGGGAAGAAGGAGAGGATGTTGATTTAAGTACAATAATGAAAACTGGGTTTGGAAACATTAAATGTGTCGAATCAGGAGGACCAGAACCTGGTGTCGGATGTGCAGGAAGAGGTATTATAACTTCTATAAATATGCTTGAACAGCTTGGAGCATATGACGATGATTTAGACTATGTATTTTATGATGTATTAGGTGATGTTGTTTGTGGAGGATTTGCAATGCCTATTCGTGAGGGTAAAGCAAAGGAAATATATATTGTTGCTAGTGGAGAAATGATGGCAATGTATGCAGCAAATAATATATCAAAAGGTATAAGCAAATTTGCAAACACAGGTGGAGTAAGACTAGGTGGAATTATATGTAATAGCAGAAAGGTAGAAAATGAAAAGGAATTGCTTGAGGCTTTTGCGAAAGAACTTGGAACACAACTTATTTATTTTGTTCCACGAAGTCATGAGGTGCAAAAAGCAGAAATAAATAAGCAAACAGTTATACAGTTTAATCCTAAAGATAAACAGGCTGATGAATATAGAGCATTAGCAAAGGCTATAGATGGAAATGACATGTTTGTAATTCCAAAACCAATGGCTCAAGATAAACTTGAAGGTATACTAATGGAACATGGATTATTGGACTAATAAAAGTATAAAAGATATCTTAGATTAAAAAATGTATCTCTTATGTTTTGATGGGACAAAAGAGGTACATCTAACGGTTAATTTAAAAATTATTAAGTTACCATATTATAACATAGGATAGGAGTTGATTCAATAGTGGTAATGATAAAGGCTGTTATAAGACCAGAAAAGACAAATGCTGTTTTATCAGAATTAGCTGATGCTGGATTTCCTGCTGTTACTAAATTTAGTGTGGTTGGAAGAGGAAAGCAAAGGGGAGTAAAGGTAGGAGATATTTACTATGATGAAATACCTAAGGAAATGTTATTAATTGTTGTAAATGACGATGATAAGGATGATATTGTAAATATAATTTCTAAAAATGCTAAGACAGGTAAAAAGGGAGCTTTCGGAGACGGAAAAATATTTATAGTCCCAGTAGAGAAAGCTTATACTATAAGTTCTGGAAACAATGGATTATAGGAGGCCTTAGCTATGAAAGAAATAATGGCTGTTATTAGAATGAATATGGTTGGCAAAACTAAGGAAGCACTTCTTAAAACAGGTAATCCAGCAGTTACTTGCTTAAAGGTTCTTGGACGTGGAAAGCAGAAGGTTAATTTTTCTATGATAGAAGATTATGTACCTGAGCTAGCAAATGAAAAAATAAGTGAAGAAATATCAGAAATTCATAGATTAGTATCTAAAAGGTTACTCATTATTTTAGTGAAAGATGAAGATGTTAAAAATATTATAAATATTATTATTGAAACAAATAAAACTGGAAGTCCAGGAGATGGAAAGATATTTGTTACAAATGTGGCTGATACTATAAAAATAAGGACAGGAGAAACGGGTGAACAAGCTATTTAATTTTATGAAAGGATGGTTTTATGAAAAAATTACCTGAACAGATTTTTGAAAAATATCCTGCGAAAACATTTAAAAATAGAAAGCAGCATATTGTAGTGAAAACAAAAGATAATAAAAAACCAGTAATACAGGCAAATGTAAGAACAATACCAGGAATAATAACTAATAGAGGCTGCTGTTATGCAGGTTGTAAAGGTGTTGTAATGGGACCTATAAAAGATATGATACACATAACTCATGGACCTATAGGCTGTTCTTATTATACATGGGGTGTTAGAAGAAATAAGGCGAGAGCAGAAAATGGTGGACAAAATTTTATAGAATATGTTTTTTCCACTGATATGCAGGAAAGAGATATAGTTTTTGGTGGTGCAAACAAATTAAGAAAAGCTATAGACGAAGCAGTAGAAATATTCCATCCAAAAGCCATAGGAGTTTATGCTACATGCCCTGTTGGCTTAATAGGTGATGATATAAACGCAGTAGCAAAGGAAGCAAGTGAAAAATATGGTATACAGGTACTTGCTTTTAACTGTGAAGGATACAAGGGAGTAAGCCAATCAGCAGGACACCATATAGCAAATAATAATATACTTGATACAGTTATTGGTACAGGAGATTGGGAGCATAAAAAATACTCAGTCAATATACTAGGTGAGTACAACATAGGCGGAGATGCGTGGGAAATTGAAAGAATATTAAAAAAAATTGGCTATAATGTTGTCGCAAGGCTCAGTGGAGACGGTTCATATGAGAGAGTAAAAAATGCTGATACAGCAGATTTGAATTTAGTACAGTGCCACAGATCAATAAACTATATTGCTGATATGATGAAGACAAAGTATGGAATACCATGGATAAAAGCAAATTTCATAGGGGTGAGTTCTACAGTAGAAACCCTTAGGTATATGGCAAAAGTTTTTGATGATCCATATATATACAAAAGGACAGAGGAAGTAATAGCTGAAGAACTTTCTGATATCGAAGGTGAAATAAATTATTATAAGGAAAAATTACAAGGTAAAACTGCATGTTTGTTTGTTGGGGGTTCGAGAGCACATCATTATCAGATATTACTTAAGGATTTAGGTGTAAAAACTGTGCTTGCGGGGTATGAATTTGGACATAGAGATGATTACGAGGGAAGAGAAGTCATACCTACTATAAAGCCTGATGCAGATAGTAGAAATATACCCGAACTTCATGTTGAAAAGGATGAAAAGAAATATCGTATCATAATTCCTGAAGATAGATATGAAGTATTAAAACAGCAAATTCCTTTAGAGTATTACGGTGGAATGTTTAAAGATATGCAGGAGGGGGCAGTAGCAGTAGATGATTTAAACCATCACGAGACGGAAGCATTTATAAAGTTATTAAAACCTGATATGTTTTTCTCCGGCATAAAGGATAAATATGTAGTACAGAAGATGGGAATACTTTCAAGGCAGCTTCATTCCTATGATTATACTGGACCTTATGCTGGTTTTAGAGGTGCTGTAATATTTGCAAGGGAATTAACTGCGGGTGTATTTACACCATCTTGGAATTATGTAATACCACCATGGAAAAAAGAACCCATGCTTGAAGGAAAAGTAGTAGGAGGTGAAGAGTAATGTTAGATGCAACTCCTAAGGAGATAAAAGAGAGAAAAGCTTTGAGAATAAATCCAGCAAGAATGTGTCAACCAATTGGAGCTATGTATGCAGCACTTGGCATACATAATTGTTTACCTCATAGTCATGGATCACAAGGCTGCTGTTCATATCACAGAATGCAATTAACGAGGCACTTTAAAGATCCAATAATGGCTTCAACTAGCTCTTTTAATGAAGCATCCAGTGTTTTTGGTGGCAGAGCTAACTTTGATACTGCTATGAAAAATATATTTTCCATATATAATCCTGATATAGTAGCGGTTCATACAACTTGTCTTTCAGAAACACTTGGTGATGATTTAGTAAATTATATTGCAGATGCAGATATACCTGAAGGTAAAATAGTAATTCATGCTAATACTCCAAGTTATGTTGGCTCACATATAACTGGTTTTTCTAGTATGGTTAAAGCTATGGTAACATACCTTTCACAGAATACAAATAAGAAGAATGGAAAAATAAATATTATGCCTGGTTTTGTTGGACCAGCCGATATGCGAGAAATTAAAAGAATATTTAATGTAATGAAAATTCCTTTTATAATGATGCCGGATACAAGTGGGGTAGTAGATACACCTATGACAGGAGAATATAAAATGTTCCCTAAGGGCGGGACAACTATTGATGAATTAAAAGATGCGGGTAATTCAGATTATACACTAGCATTAGGAAGTTTTGCGTCTGAAGATCCTGCGATTGCAATGGAAAAGAAATGCAAAGTACCTTTTAGTGTTTTAAGTACTCCTATAGGCATAGATGCTACTGATAGATTTATAATGGAGATTTCAAAAATAACAGGAAAAGAAGTTCCATATGAAATAGAGGAAGAAAGAGGCCAACTTGTTGATTTAATGCTTGATAGCTATCAATATTTTCATGGCAAGAAAGTTGCAATTTCAGGTGATCCAGATACTGTAATAGCATTAACGGAATTTGTTATTGCACTTGGAATGAATCCTAAGTATGTTATAACGGGTACTCCAGGAGAGCAATTTGAAAAGACTATAAATGCCATGCTAGAGAAAAATGGCATCGAAGGATCAAAAGTAAAAAGTTTCTCTGATCTATTTGAATTGCAGCAGTGGATAAAAAATGAATCGGTGGATTTGCTTATTGGAAATACACATTTAAAACATATATCAAGAGCTGAGAATATTCCACTTGTTAGATTTGGGTTCCCAATAATGGATAGGTACGGATATTACTATGTATCTAAGGTTGGATATAAAGGAGCAATAAATTTAATGATAAAAATGTGCGATGCCATACTTGATAGAATGGATAAGGATTGCGCTGATGAGGATTATGAATTAGTAAGATAAAAACAAGACACCCCTTAATAATTTTAGTTTATATAAAGGAAGGAGAAGGCTGTATTAATAAATTAATTTAAATTTTTTAACACGAGATATGAAATACTATTAGAAAATTGAGTTTATTTAATGCAGCAGTCCCTTCTAGTAATTATTATAAGAAATATTTTTGGTATTAAATTTGGAGGTGAATATTCATGGAAAATAAGACAGAATCCCTAGATAATATTAATTTAGAAGGCAATTTAGATGCTCAGGAAATAATAGAAGAGAGAAAGGGTTTTGTTTGCTATAATTCCCAAAACAAAGCTATTAAACTTCGCTGTGATGAAAATAGTGTTTCGGGAGCTGTAAGTCAGAGAGCTTGTGTTTATTGTGGAGCACGTGTTGTGTTAAACCCTATAACAGATGCATTTCATCTTATTCACGGTCCAATAGGATGTGCAAGCTATACGTGGGATTTGCGTGGGAGCTTGTCAAGTGGTTCGGAGATTTTTAGAAATAGTTTTTCTACCGATTTAAGTGAAACAGATGTTATATTTGGAGGAGAAAAAAAGTTAAGGGCAGCTATTGATGAGATTGTAAAAAGATTTAGTCCCAAAGTTATTTTTGTTTACGCAACCTGCATAGTTGGTGTAATTGGTGATGATATAGATGCAGTATGTAAGGATGCTGAAAAAAAGTATTCAGTAAGAGTTATACCAGTAAAATCTCCAGGATTTTCTGGAAATAAGGCAATGGGATATAGAGCGGCGTGTAATGCTATTCTAAAGCTTATGGGAAATAAAAAAGTAAGTAAAAAAGTTAATGGAATTAACTATTTAGGAGACTTTAATTTAGCAGGTGAAGTTTGGGTTGTTACAAATTACTTGAAAAAAATAGGAATTAATGTTGTCTCTAAGTTAACTGGTGATGGTAAATGTGAAGAAATTATGAGGGCACCGGGAGCCAATCTTAATATTGTACAATGTGCAGGTTCAATGGAATATTTAGCTAGAAAAATGGAAGAGATTTATGGAATCCCGTACATAAGAATTAGCTTTTTGGGGATACAGGATACGGAAAATTCTATTTTGCAAATAGCTCATATATTAGGAGATAAGAATGTTATTGAAAAAGCCGAAAAGCTCATTAAAGCTGAAAAGAATAAAGTTAAAGATAAAATTGATTATTATAGAAATAGACTTAAGGGTAAAAAAGCTGCGATATATGTTGGAGGAGGTTATAAAGCTATATCACTTATAAAGCAATTCAAAAATTTGGGTATTGAAACTGTTATGGTTGGAACTCAAACAGGTAAACCAAGAGATTATGAAATAATTAGAGAGATAACTGAACCAGGGACTGTAATACTTGATGATGCTAATCCTTCAGAACTTGAAAAGTTCATGCTTGAAAAAGGTGCTGATGTATTAGTAGGTGGAGTTAAAGAAAGACCTCTTGCGTATAAACTTGGTGTTGCATTTTGTGACCATAACCATGAGAGAAAACATATACTTTCTGGTTTTGAAGGTGCTGTAAATTTTGCAGAAGAACTAGACTTAACCGTAAATAGTCCAGTTTGGAAATATGTATAGGGGGAGATGGTGTTATGTCAAATAAAAGTTTAGTTAATGTGGATATAAATCCGTGCAAAATGTGTATGCCAATGGGTGGAGTCATGGCTTTTAAGGGAATTGAAAATAGTATGGTTATTTTACATGGTTCTCAAGGGTGTAGTACTTATATAAGAAGGCATATGGCTACTCATTATAATGAGCCTGTTGATATAGCTTCCTCTGCACTTACAGAAAAGGGAACAGTATATGGTGGAGCTGAGAATTTAAAAAAGGGATTAAAAAATATGATTAAACTTTATAATCCATCTACTATAGGAGTTATGACTACATGTCTTGCTGAAACTATAGGTGAAGATACAAATAGAATAGTTGAAGAATTTTATGAAGAAGAAAAAGAAAATGCAAAAAACTTAAAAATAATAACAGTTCCTACTCCAGGATACGGAGGAACACAGGCTGAAGGATATTATATTACATTAAGAAGAATAGTAGAACAAGTCTGTGAAAGAGTGGAGAGGAATAATTATATAAATATCATATGTGCAAACTTAAATCCAGGTGATATCCGAAATATAAAGAATATTTTGAATTGTTATAATATGCCTTATGTGCTTTTACCAGATGTATCGAATACGTTAGATTCCCCGCATAATGAAAAATACAGAAAGATTCCTGCTGGTGGAACCAAAATAGAAGATATAAAGAAAATGTCTGGTGCGGTAGCTACTATTGAAATGGGTGTAACTATAGATGAAGATAGATCACCAGGAGTATTTTTAGAAAAAAAATTTGGTGTACCTCTTTATAAATGCGGAATACCTATAGGAATTAGAAATACAACTGAATTTATTTCTATGTTATCTAGGCTTAGTTGCAAGAAAATACCGCAGGAACTTTTAACTCAAAGAGGCAGATATCTTGATGGAATGATAGATGATCATAAATATGCGGGTAAAGCAAAAGTAATAATATATGGGGAACCTGAACTTGCTCTTGCACTGGCAAAGTTATGTTTGGAAAACGGTGTACTTATAAAACTTATAGCTCTTGGTACTAAGAATAAAGTTGTAGAAGATGAGCTTGAGGATGAAATAAAAACTCAAAGAGAAGATGCAATTATTTTAGATGATACGGATTTTGAAACCATAGAAAAGTATGCTAAAAAGCTTAATATAAATTTGTTTATAGGAAATTCGGATGGGAGAAGAATGGCAAAAAGATTAGGAATAGAAATAATTAGAGTTGGATTCCCTATCCATGATAGAGTCGGGGCACAGAGACAGATAATAACGGGATATAATGGTTCAGCATTTTTAATAGATAGTATATCAAATGCTATGCTTAAAATAACAGAAAGTAACTTTAGGAAAGATGCTTATGATAAGTATTATTTAGGAAATGATGAAGAAATTAAGGATAAAGATGGTATAGAGAACATGAGTGAAGAAAAGACCCGTACTCATCCTTGTTTTGGTGATAATGCGTATAAATTTGCAAGAATGCATATACCGATTGCACCTAAATGTAATATTAGTTGCAATTATTGCAGCAGAAGATATGACTGCGTAAATGAGAGCAGACCAGGAGTTACGAGTGAAGTATTATCACCTTATGAGGCTCTTGAAAAATTTAAAATAGTAAAAAGCAAGCTGCCTAATTTGACAGTTGTGGGTGTGGCAGGTCCAGGAGATGCTTTAGCTAATTTTGAAGCTGTTAAAAAAACCTTTCAATTAATAAGAAGAGAGGATGCTCAGATAACATTTTGCCTTTCAACTAATGGACTTATGCTTCCTTTTTATGCTAATGAAATTATAGCTTTAGGGGTGTCACATGTTACCATTACGGTTAATGCTGTAGACAAAGAAATAGGAGCCAAGATATATGGAGAAGTAAACTATCTTGGAAATAAATATTATGGAGTAAAAGGAGCAGAAATATTGCTTAATAATCAACTTACAGGCATAAGGTATTTATGTTCTAAGGGTATCGTATGTAAAGTCAATATAGTTATGCTTAAGGGTATTAATGATAAGCACATAAAAGATGTTGTTAAGAAAGTTAAAGAGTGCGGAGTCTATATGACTAATATAATGCAGATGATTCCTGTTAAGGGGAGTAAATTTGAAAAGCTTCAAACAGTTACTAATAAAGAACTTAATAAGATGAGAAAAGAGTGCGAGACTGACATAAAACAAATGTATCACTGTAGGCAATGTAGAGCAGATGCAATAGGTACATTAGCTGAGGATTGTTCTATTAATTTTAGAAATATATCATGTGGTGGCTGTAGTAGAATTTGTAATAGTTTAGATGAAAATAAAACTAAAGAAGTATATAAATTTGCCATTTCAACGAGGACTGGTATTAATGTAGATCAACACTTTGGTCATGCTACTGAATTTTATATTTATACGTACAATCAAGGAAAAGTAGAATTCTTAGAAAAGCGAAATATTGAAAAGTATTGTGGTGGAACGGATAAATGTGATGAGGCTGAGGAAAGGATAGCTAAAATATTAAATGCTGTTTCGGATTGTAAAGCGGTACTTGCTTTAAGGGCAGGAATCGGGCCTAAGAAAAGGCTAAAGGAAAATGGAATAGAAATCTTTGAGATGTATGAAACAATAAATGACGGAGTGAGAATAGCGGCAGAAAAGATATTAGAATACGAGAAAAGAGGTGTTCTAAATGAATAATTCACATAACAAGGATAAGAACTTTTTATGTTATGTGCTTAGTATATTTATGGCCGTATTTTTATTAGTAGGATGTACAAAGGTAGATGAAAGTTCCAAAAGTTTAGTTGAGAAAAAAAGCAACAAGTCTCAAAAAATAATAGTACTTGCAGCAGCTAGTCTTACAGAATCTTTTAATGATATAGGTAAAAATCTTAAGAAGGACAAAAATATAGAGGCTTCTTTTAATTTTGCAGGAAGTCAACAGCTTGTATCATTAATAGAACAGGATGTTAATGCAGATGTCTTCGTTTCGGCAGATAACAAAAATATGAATAAAGTAATTGATGAGAAAAAGGTGAGTAAGTCTGTAATATTCACAAAAAATGAATTAGTTATTGGTAAATATAAAAAAAGTTCTGCAAGTGTAAACTCACTTAAGGACCTTGCTAAACCTGGAATTAAAATTATTGTTGGTGATAAATCAGTACCATGTGGAGCATATTTTTATAAGGCACTCCAAAAGGCACTACAGGATAAGACTATTGATAAAGCTGAGCACGATAAAATTTTGGCAAATATAAAAAGTAATGAGTTAAATGTAAAGGACATTGTAAGTAAAGTTAATCTTGGGGAAGCTGATGTTGGAATTGTCTATAAAACTGATATAAATAAGAAGAACAAAGATAAAATCCAGATAATAGAGGATAGGGAATTTTCAAAACTTAAAGTAGAGTATCCTATTGCGGTAATTAATGTTTCAAAGAATAAAAAAGCAGCTCAGGAGTTTATTAATTATGTAACTTCTACAAAGGGTAAAAGTATACTAAAAAGTTATGGATTTAGTGTGGAATAAAAATTGTTAGTAGGAGGAGAAGAGATATGGTTCAGACTAATGTGAAACTTAATAATAAGGAATATGAACATAAAAGGATAAAAAGTATTATTAATTATGATTTTGGTGAAAAGACATTAGCTCCTACTTTTATTATTTTAACCGTTATTTATTTTATGGTCTTGATAGCTCCCATAGCATTTCTTGTAAAGTATTCAGGAATTATAAATATAGTTAATACTATTTGTGACAGTGAAAATATAAAATGTATAGGACTAACGCTTTGGACGTCTTTAGTTTCGCTTGCACTTACATTTATATTTGGTACTGCAACTGCTTTTTATATAAGTGGTATATCTAATAAATTTATGGTTAAGCTTCTTGACATAATGGTTGAAATGCCAGTGGTACTCCCACCAGCAGTAGCTGGTATATCTCTTCTTTTAGTGCTTGGAAATAACAGTTTTATAGGAAAGCTTTTATCTTATTATAATATAAACATAGTCTTTACACCAATTGCGGTAGTAATTGCTCAATTTTTTGTATCTTCAGCTTTTTATGTGAAAGCTTTAAGAAATTCAATAAGGGATGTCCCAGATGAAATTTTTGAAGCATCATATGTCTTTGGAGCTGGAAAACTTCAAACTAATGTTATGGTTATAATACCAATGCTTAAAAGAACAATTATATCGGGGCTTATATTAGCATGGATAAGATCTATGGGTGAATTTGGAGCAACTTTAATGTTTGCTGGAAATATACTTGATAAAACAAGAACAATATCTCTTCAAATATATACATATATGCAATCAGATATTAAGGAAGCTACAGCTTTTGCTGCAATACTATATTTTTTATCCTTTTCAATGCTTTTAGCTATAAAAACAACTCAAAATGATGATTAATAATAAGTTTATAAAATAAGCAAATAAGAAAGTGTAAGTTAAATAAAGAATGGGGGAGGCTAATTTAGAATGTTATCAGGAAAAATAATAACTTTAGGAATTACGGCTTGCAGTACAGCAAATCAATCACTTATGTTAATTAGAAAATTAAAAAATGGGGGAGCGCAGGTACATGTAATTATGACAGCAAATGCAGTTAATTTTGTTACACCACTTATGGTACAAAGAGAAGCAGGTACACCTATTGAAATTGAACAATTCGAACTTCCAAAAGCATATGACATGAATCATAATGCATTATCAATTAAGTCGGATTTAATGCTTGTTGCACCAGTTTCAGCTGATACTATTGGAAAAGCAGCAAATGGAATAGCAGATAATTTACTCACTACTAAGTTATTATCGGCAAGAACACCTATCGTTTTTGCAACACATATTAATCCGGTAATGTACAATAAAGCAAGTGTACAGCGAAATATAAAATTACTTAAAGAAGACGGTGTGATTTTTGTTGAAAATAATGATAACCAGTATCCAAGTCTATTTCCAGGTGTAGAAAACATTATGGAAACAGCTGAGGAAGTAATGAAATAATATTGATATAAAAAGTAATATTAAGTATTGCGGCGAATACCAAGGGGGATGGTGTAATGTCAGTTATACTAAGTAGTAGAAGAAAATTTATAATAGACAAGACATTAATTAATGACAAAGAGTTGATCTGCAAAAATAGAAACCAAATTGATTGTTTTTTAACTTTACTCAATAAAATAGGTGCTGATTTGATTGAAATAGATAGAAATGTAGTTGAAAAAATTAATATAGAAGGAAATATTACGAATTTCGCTTATTTAGTAAAGGATGAACAAGATATGCCTGTTATAAACGACTATGATTTTAAATATCTTATTTTAGATATTAAAATTGCTAAAAATTTTGATAACAGTTCTATAAATAGTATGAATAGGTCAAAAATAATACTAGAAGTTGATGTCAAAGATTTGAATGCAATTTTTAGTGATATAAACTATGAAATTTTTAATAACTTTAATGTGTTTTCTATAAGGGTGAAAAATGTTAAGAAGTGTAATATTAATGGCTGGTGTAATATTATAAGAGAAATAAAAAATGAATTAGGTGTACTTGTTGATTTCTGCGCTGACGATGATTATTATATGGCAACAGCTATTGTAGTTGAAGCATGTAATGATGGAGCAGATTTCGTAACAACAGCTTTCAATGGAGAGGAGTATAACCTTGCTTCTCTTGAGGAGTTTATTTTAGCCTGCAAGATAATCAATAATGCCGAAGTGACAGGAAATTTAAAAATGCTTAAAGTGATTTCTGAAGTATATGAAAAATTATCAAATAGAAAAGTATCAGGTATGAAACCAGTTATCGGACAAGATATATTTAAATGTGAATCGGGGATTCATGTAGATGGTATAGAGAAAAAATCAATTACTTATGAACCATATGGACCTAATGAGGTTGGAATGGAGAGAGAACTTATTATAGGAAAACATTCTGGCAGTAAGGCAGTTGAAGTTAAGTTAAAACAGCTTAATATAAAGTCTGATAATCTAGATATTGATAAGTTTTTACTTAAGATAAGAGAAAAAAGCATTGAACTTCACAGAAATATTTTTGATGATGAATTAAAGGATATGTATGAAAGCTTTAAATGAATTTTATTGAAAGATGGTATGTATAATGAAAATTAATTTAGTTGATACAACCTTGAGGGATGGTGAACAAAAGGCAGGGATAGCTTTGAATGTACAGCAAAAAATAGAAATTGCAAAACTACTTGATTCTATGGGTGTTTTTCAAATTGAAGCTGGTGCAGCCATAATGGGTGGATATGAAAAAACAAGCATTAAAAAAATTGTAGAGCTGGGACTTAAAAGTAAAATATCATCTTGGAATAGAATGAATTTGAAGGATATAAAACAATCTATTGATTGTAACGTAGATATAATCCATATATCTGTTCCAGCTTCGGAGATACAGATTAAATATAACTTGAAAAAGAGCAAGAAATGGATAATGGACAATTTAAAAAGGTGTATATATTATGCTAAAAGCAGTGGATATGAAGTAACAGTAGGATTAGAAGATGCTTCTAGAGCCGATATAAAATTTTTAATTAAATTATGCAACATTGTATATAAGGAAGGGGTAAGAAGGGTTAGATATGCAGATACTGTTGGGATATTATACCCAAGAAAAGCGTATAAGAATATAAGCACGATAATTAAGGAAGTGCCTGTAGAAATAGAAATGCATGCACATAATGATTTTGGTATGGCTGAAGCAAATTCAATTGGTGCAGTAAAAGGTGGAGCTAAATACATTGATACTACAATTGGAGGAATAGGTGAAAGAGCGGGAAATTGCAATTATATTAAATTTTTAAAAGCATTTGAGATACTGTCAAAGCACCGTATGGTAGGAAATGAATTTTTTAAGTTAAAAAAGCAAGAGAAAAGTATAATAAATTTACTTAAAATAAGTATATAAAAAATAAAATTAAAGTAGAATAATTATGAAGTAAGTAAAAATCATATAAAAGGAGCGAATATGTGTAATATCTTTAAAGTAGATGGTAAAGTTTATTTGAAAAATCTTATATTCAACATTATTATAGCAGAAGGTGTAGGACTATTAAGCGGATTTTTAGGAATGTCAAATGCCAATTCTTATAGCAATTTAAATAAACCATCATTTTCTCCACCGGGGTTTATATTTCCTATAGTTTGGATTATTTTATATTTCTTAATGGGATTAGCAGCATACAGGATAAGTATTAAGGGAAAACAAGGTTACGATGTAAAAAAAGGATTAACTTTTTATGCAATTCAACTTTTTTTGAATTTTATGTGGACTATAATATTTTTTAGATTTAAACTTTATGGATTAGCTTTTGTTGAATTAATGGTTTTAATTATATTTATAGTGCTTACTACCTTTGAATTCTATAAATCAGATAAGATATCGTCTTACTTAATGATTCCATATTTATTATGGGTATCATTTGCAGGGATTTTAAATTATTCTATATGGGCTTTAAATAGTTAAAATAATAATATACGTTTTTAACAAAATGGTAGATCAAAAGGATTCTACCATTTATTTTTGTAATTAAATACTATATTATATAATAAAAGTGCAAAAAAGTGATATAATTGTTATAAAACATATAATAAACAACAAATGAAAGTAATGGGGGCAATTACAGATGAATGACATTTTTAAGACTAAATCAATTAAGGAGTTAATTGACGAAACTAAGGGGAAAAATTCCCTAAAAAAGGCTCTTGGAGCAAAAGAACTAACTTTACTTGGAATTGGGGCAATTGTTGGTGCTGGAATCTTTGTAATAACAGGATTAGCAGCAGGTAGATATTCAGGACCTGCACTAGTTATTTCATTTATAATTTCTGGTATTGCGTGTGCTTTTGCCGCTTTGTGTTATGCAGAATTTGCATCGATTGTACCAGTAGCTGGAAGTGCATATACATATGGTTATGCATCACTTGGTGAGGTATGGGCATGGATTATAGGTTGGGATTTGATACTTGAGTATACTGTTTTTATTGGTACCGTTGCAATTGGATGGTCAGGATATGCAGCAGATATGCTTAAACAAATAGGAATTAATATACCTAAGCAATTTTTAAATTCACCAGCAGAAGGCGGTATAGTAAATTTACCAGCTGTAATTATTATTTTAATCATAGGGGCACTTCTCATAAGGGGTGTAACTGAAGTTGCAAAATTCAATAATATTATAGTAATGATAAAACTTGCAGTTATTGCTTTATTTATAGTTTTAGCTGTGGGACATGTAAAGACTGCTAATTGGCATCCTTTTATGCCATATGGATGGAAAGGCGTGTTTAAGGGAGCAGCTTATGTATTTTTCGCATATATAGGATTTGATGCGGTTTCTACTGCGGCAGAGGAAGTTAAAGACCCTAAACATGATTTACCAAAAGGAATTGTGGGTTCACTTCTTATATGTACTGTACTTTATATAATTGTCGCTGCACTGCTTACAGGGATAGTTCCATATTATAAGTTTAAATATACATCTGCACCAGTAGCATTTGCACTTCAACAAATAGGTTATAATTGGGGTTCAGCAATGATATCAGTAGGAGCACTTTTTGGATTGACTTCAGTTTTGCTTGTTATAATGTTTGGACAAACTAGAATATTTTTCGCGATGTCAAGAGATGGACTTTTCCCTAAGTTTTTAGGTGCTGTGAATCAAAAGACCAAAACGCCTGTTACAAGTACCGTAATAGTTGTAATAGCAGCAGCATCTTTATCTGGATTTTTGCCAATAACAGTTGTTTCTGAGCTTACCAATATAGGTACGCTTGCAGCATTTATAATAGTTTCTATAGGAATTATAGTTTTGAGAAAGAGAAAACCGGATATTGATAGGGGCTTTAAGTGTCCGCTTGTACCAGTAATTCCAATAATTTCTGCAATCATTTGCTTTTATTTAATAATGAATCTTACGTATTTCACAAAGATGAGATTTGTAATCTGGTTTTTAGTTGGAATAGTAGTATATATTGTTTATGGATATAAGCATAGCACTATGCGCAATGCTGTGAAGTAACAGTATTTTGAAACATTAAATAAAGCTCATAAGACTAAGCTCAAAATAATGAAAATACTAAGAAATTTTAATAACTCGCTGAAAAGAAGCTCAGACAAATTAAAATTTCTAAGTCTTTTCATTATTTTGAGCAAAGTCTTATTGAGCTTTATTTAAATTGTTTCCCAAATACTGTTACTGCACATGAAAAGTAAGGGCAAGGAAGATTTTCTTCCGCTCCGCTACCGAAAATCCGAATTAAAAGCCTATATGGAGGTAAGATTTTAATAATGAAAATACTAAGAAATTTTAATAACTCGCTGAAAAGAAGCTCAGACAAATTAAAATTACTAAGTCTTTTCATTATTTGGAGCAAAGTCTTATTGAGTTTTATTTAAATAGTTTCCAAAATACTGTTACTTCACATGAAAGGTAAAGGCAAGGAGGATTTTCTTCCGCTCCGCTACCGAAAATCCGAATTAAAAGCCTATATGGAGGTAAGATTTTAATAATGAAAATACTAAGAAATTTTAATAACTCGCTGAAAAGAAGCTCAGATAAATTGAAACTTCTAAGGATTTTTATAATTTTAGGCAAAGTCTTATTGAGTTTTATTTAAATAGTTTCCAAAATACTGTTACTTCACATGGATGGTAAGGGCAAGGAGGATTTTCTTCCGCTCCGCTACCGAAAATCCGAATTAAAGGCTTATATGGAGGTAAGCTTTTAATAATGAAAAGACTATTAATTCGATTAGATTAAAGGCAAGGTGGATTTTTCTCCGATTCTCTATGAAAAATATCATTTAAATAAAGAACACTAAATGTTCAAGGATAATATAATGAAATAATAAAGTTTAATAAATGCTAAGATAGCACTTATAATTTGGTTCACTGTTTTTTAATATTTTAAGATATATAAAAAAGTTGAAAGTTGAAGATAATAAAATTATAATAGAAGGAAAAATATTATTAGAACAGGAAATTATAGAATGGAGGGAAAGAGATGAAATGTAAAGCAGCTTTTTTTGATATAGATGGTACTTTATATAGAGAGGGTTTAATTTCAGAGATTTTTAAAAAACTTATAAAATATGAAATTATTGATGCAGAAAAATGGTATAAGGAAGTAAGACCGGAATTTACAAAATGGGATAACAGACAAGGCGATTATGATAATTACCTTTTAAAAATGGCGGACATATATGTAGATGCGCTTAAGGGGCTTCACAAATCCCAGGTGGAGTTTATTGCAAGACAGGTAGTTAGTCAAAAAGGTGAAAGAGTATATACTTATACCCGCGATAGGATAAAGTGGCATAAGGAACAGGGACATAAGATAATAACAATTTCAGGAAGCCCTCTTGAGCTTGTGAGAAAAATGGCAGAGAAGTATGGATTTGATGATTATAAGGGTGCGGAATATTTAATGAATAATGATGGAATTTATACTGGTGAAGTTGTACCTATGTGGGATAGTGAAAGTAAAGAAAGTGCAGTAATTGAAATGAAAAATAAATATGATATAGACTTAGACGAAAGCTATGCTTATGGTGATACATCAGGTGATTTAGGAATGCTCAAAATGGTGGGAAATCCAGTATGTATCAATCCAACGCGTGAGCTTGTTAAAGAAGTATTAAATTATGATGAAATTAAAAGCAGAATGAAAATAGTTATAGAAAGAAAAGACATGATATATAAGCTTTCACCTAAATGCTTGGAATGTGACTGTGAGTTTGTATTATAATTCAATAAAATTAGGATATTTATAATATCTAAAAGAACTAAAACATAAAACAAGTACCAAAATTGTTTGAAGATTGCGATTTGAATTGAGGCTGAGAAAAAATATAGGGGCAGTATGTGGGATATTTATAATATCTAAAAGAACTAAAACACAAAGCAAGTACCAAAATCGCTTGAAGATTGCGATTTTGATTTGAGGCTGAGAAGAAATATAGAGGCAATATGTGGGATATTTATAATATCTAAAAGAACTAAAAACATAAAGCAAGTACCAAAATCGCTTGAAGATTGCGATTTGAATTGAGGCTGAGAAGAAATATAGAGGCAATATGTGGGATATTTATAATATCTAAAAGAACTAAAAACACAAGGCAAGTACCAAAATCGCTTGAAGATTGCGATTTGAATTGAGGCTGAGAAGAAATATGGAGGCAATATGTGGGATATTTATAATATCTAAAAGAACTAAAAACACAAAGCAAGTACCAAAATCGCTTGAAGATTGCGATTTGAATTGAGGCTGAGAAGAAATATAGAGGCAATATGTGGGATATTTATAATATCTAAAAGAACTAAAAACACAAAGCAAGTACCAAAATCGCTTGAAGATTGCGATTTGAATTGAGGCTGAGAAGAAATATAGAGGCAATATGTGGGATATTTATAATATCTAAAAGAACTAAAAACACAAAGCAAGTACCAAAATCGCTTGAAGATTGCGATTTTGGTACTTGCTTTGTGTTAAGTTCTTTACAGATATTATATAATTGACATTTAATCAGTTTTAGTGTACTATAATCATAGTACACTAAAACTGATTAAATAATTGAACTTTGGAGGTTGTGTTAATATGTTAAAGCTTATAAAGTATGAATTTAAAACAATATATAGAGAGTTCTTATTGGTTATGCTTATATCAATAGCTCTTAATATAGGACTTATGACGAGAGTGAATGTGTGGGAAAATGGTGCGATAATTGCACTTTCTGTGCTTATACTCACATCTATTTGTGTAGCTACTTTTATTATGAGTATACGAATTTTTGTGAGAGATTTAAAGAGGGATACTAAGTATCTTATTTTTACTGTCCCTAAGAGTGGGTATTCAATAATAGGTGAAAAACTTATATGTTCTTTGGTTATGATGATATTGAGCCTTATAGTAGGTGGATGCTTTCTACTGAATTTTGCATATACTTTAGGCGCTAAGATCAGTTTCTCACAAATTTTTGATTCAAGAGTTATATTTTATACGATATTTGGACTCATGGAATATATTGGAACATTAATAATAATTTATTTTAGTATTTTGTTAGCTAGAATGATAACTAAAAATGGTAGGTTTTCAGGGATTCTGTCACTTGGAGTATTTGTAGCATTTAATTGGATATGGTTTGAAATTTGCAAAGTTATTGATAAATTATTTCCGCAGCAAATTGTGTTTAATAATGTGTTAAAAGCATTCACGGTGTCATCGGTTAAAGTTACTGTGCATGCGGGAGGACCATCAATTTTTGTTGTAAGTACAATACTTGAATTTATTTTGGCCATTATATTATTTGTTATTTCGGTGAAAATACTTGATGAAAAAATGGACTTATAAGAATATGAAATAAATATTATTTAAAATTTAATTAGAGGAAGTTGGTAATATGAAATTTGATAATAAGATACCTATTTATATACAGATAATGAATGCCATAAAAATCGATATAATAAATGGAAGCTTAAAGCCTGGAGATAAACTGCCATCTATAAGAGATATGGCGGTTAAATTTAAGGTTAATCCTAATACACTTCAAAGAGTGTATCAAGAACTTGAAAGAGAAAATATAACTTATACACAAAGAGGTACAGGAAGTTTTATTATGGAGGATGCTGATATGATTAATAATTTAAAAAAAGAGATGGCAAGTGAGCTCATTGAAAATTTTATTCAAAATATAAAAAAGTTTGGATTTAAGGATGATGAAATAATAAATGTAGTAAAAAATAGGCTTAATAAGGAGGAAAAGTAAAATGGAAGATTGTTTATTAAAGGCTACAAATTTAAGTAAAAGTTATTTAAAAAAGAAGGCACTTGATGATTTCAATGTAGAAGTTAAAAAGGGCCGTATATTAGGATTATTAGGCCCAAATGGTAGTGGAAAAAGTACATTTATAAAAATAGTAGCAGGAATTCTAAAAAAGAGTTCAGGAGAAATTTTAATAGATAACCAGAAGCCATCAGTTTATACAAGATCTATAGTTTCCTATTTACCAGATGTGAATTATTTATATAAGTGGATGAGGATAAAGGATGCTTTAGAATTTTTTAAAGACTTTTATGCTGATTTCGATTTTAATAAAGCAGTAGAGCTTTTAGATTTCATGCGTTTAGATAAAGATAGCAAAGTTACTTCTCTTTCTAAAGGTATGCTTGAAAAACTTCAGCTAACTTTAGTTTTATCTAGAAAAGCTAAGATTTATATGCTTGATGAGCCTCTTGGAGGGGTAGATCCTACTACAAGAGAAAAGATACTTGATACTATAGTAAATAATTTTTCGGAAGAAAGTTCTATGGTTATAACTACTCATTTAGTAAATGATATAGAAAGATTATTTGATGATGTAGTATTTATATCCGAAGGCAAAAATATTTTGAGTGGGAATGCAGAAGATTTGAGAAACGAAAAAGGGACTTCAATAGATGAATTATACAGAGAAGTATTTAAAGATTTTTAGGCTAACTTAATATGATTTAAAAAATCTGCAGAGAATGCAGATTTTTTTATATAAATAATTTACTTGATAATTAATATTAATTAGTATATTATATTAATAGATAATAAATCCACAAATATATAAATTATTAGCAGTGAATAAAAAACATTTGTTTAAATAATACTATTAAAAGAAAACTAGTGAGAAACTTAGGTTATAAGTGTTACAAAATGCTAATGTCAAAAGCTTTTTGTGTGAATAATTTAATAGATGAACTGTTTTCTATATGTTAGTTTGGAGGGTCAATTATGAATAAGAATACTAAGATTTCAGTGATTGGAGCAGGATTTGTTGGTTCTTCTACAGTTTTTGCTTTAATGAATGGTGGACTTGCATCTGAAATAGTTATAGTGGATGTAAATAAAGATAAAGCAGAAGGGGAGGCTATGGATTTATCCCATGGAAAAGCTTTTGTAAAACCTGTAGATGTTAGAGCAGGGGAATATGCGGATACTAAAGATTCAGATATAGTTATAATAACTGCGGGTGCAGCACAAAAACCAGGAGAAACGAGGCTAGATTTAATTAATAAAAATTATAATATATTCAAATCAATAATTCCTGAAGTGGTAAGGTATAATCCAAATGCTATTTTACTTGTAGTTTCAAATCCCGTTGACGTTTTGACATATATAACGTATAAACTTTCAGGTTTTCCTAAGGAAAGAGTAATAGGTTCTGGAACAGTGCTCGATACATCTAGATTTAGATATATGCTAAGTGAGCATTTTGACATTGATGTAAGAAATATTCACACGTACATTATGGGAGAGCATGGTGACTCTGAAATAGCTACTTGGAGTTTAACTAATATAGCAGGAATGGACGTAAATGAATATTGCAGAGTGTCCTGCAAAAAATGCGATGGTTCACTTAAATATAAGTTATATGAAGATGTAAAAAATGCCGCATATGAAATTATAAAAAGAAAAGGAGCAACTTATTATGCAGTCGCATTAGCAGTGAAAAGAATCGTAGAAGCAATATTAAGAGATGAAAATTCAATTTTGACAGTATCAACTTTACTTCAAGGCCAATATGGAATAAATGATGTATATATGGGAGTTCCATCAGTTGTTGGAATTGATGGAGTAAAGCAAATTATAGAGGTTCCACTGAGTGAAGATGAAAAGAAAAGATTGAATGATTCTTCAAAAACGCTAAAAGATTCTTTGAAAAATATAAATTAATATAAATATGTAATAATGATTCAAGATTTAAATCTAAATAAAGGTTTAAATCTTGAATTTTTTATTTACATTTTTACAGTGTATGTAAAAGCCCGCGCCTATTTAAAATATAACTCATAAAGAAACAGATAAATTTAAATGAGTTCGATTACACTCTTAATTATATAAAATATTATATTGAAATTTAATTACGTATGTTATATCATGTATATAACAAATGGTGGAGGTGTTACTGTGATTGAATTGATGAATGTAAATAAAAGTTATAATGGTAAAAATAAAGCCGTTGATAATTTAAACTTTACTATAAATTCAGGAGAAATATTCGGATTTTTAGGACCTAATGGTGCAGGAAAGAGTACCACAATAAAGATGATTACGGGTATTATAAAAAGTGATTCTGGTGCTATAAAAGTAGATGGACTAGATATTAACGAGAAGCCAATTGAGGTTAAGAAAAAAATTGGATATGTTCCTGACAGTCCTGATATGTTTTTAAGACTTAAGGGTATTGAATATTTGAATTTTATGTCAGACATATATGATGTACCGACTGATATTAGAAAAGAAAGAATCAATAGTTTAAGTAAATATTTTGATATGGAAAGTGCTTTAAACGATAAAATACAAAGCTATTCTCATGGAATGAGACAGAAGATGGTTGTAATGGGAGCTCTAGTACATGATCCAGATGTTTGGATTCTAGATGAACCTATGACAGGTCTTGATCCTAAAGCTTCGTATAATTTGAAGGAAATGATGAGAAGGCATGCCGACAGTGGGAAAACAGTATTTTTTTCAACTCATGTGTTGGAAGTTGCTGAAAAGTTATGCGATAGAATTGGAATAGTTAGTAAAGGGAAACTTATATTTTGTGGAACTATACAAGAGATGAAACAAAAACTTCAGGAAGAAGGTAGTTCACTGGAAAAAATGTTTTTGGAGTTGGTTGATGATGAGAACAAATAAGTTTTGGATTTTAACTAAATATCTTCTTATGGGCGGAGGATATAAAAGCAGAAGTAAAAAGAAAAGTATATTTACAGCAAATGCAGTGGCGGCAGTTATCCTTAGAATCTTTTTATTTGTCATGTTTGCAGGACTAGTAGCCTTAATAGATGCACCTTTTTATTTTGGACTTAAGATGTTTCATGCAGAGTATTTAATGCTTCAAATGAATTATGCAGTAATTACTTTTATAATCTTTTTCTTTGGAATATTTTATACTATGGGAACATTTTATTATTCAAATGATATAAATTTTCTCATTCCAATGCCGTTAAAACCGGAAACAATCGTTGCAAGTAAATTTACAGTATCACTTATATATGAATACTTTATTACAGCTATAGTTTTAGTTCCATGTACATTAATATATGGAATAGGATCTGGGATGGGAGTTCCTTTTTATATATTTAGTATTATCCTTATAATATTTGAGCCAATACTGCCTTTAGCAGTGGCTTTGTTAATAAGTATATTTATTATGCCGTTTGTAAACAGGTCTAAGAAAAAGGATCTTTTTAAAACTTTAGGTGGTATTTTAGCAGTAGCTTTTGGATTAAGTATAAATGTTATTACGAATAGTATGAGCTCTTCAAATAGTAAGCAGATGCTTAGTAGTGTGACGAAGGCAAATTCTGTAATGAAAGATTTTTTCCCTCTTGGTAATATAGCCAGTAAGGCCTTGGTAGGAACTGATTTAGTGTACCTTGGTATATTTATTCTAATAAATGTAGTAAGTTTCATAGTTATAATGTATCTTGGAAAGCTTTTGTATTTTAAAGGAGTTCAAGGACTTTCAGAATCATCTTCTACAAGGAAGAAAATAGATAAGAAGAAGATGGAAAAGGAAGTTCAAAGAAAATCTGTTTTGTTTGCATACACAATGAAGGAAATTAAAATTTTATTTAGAACACCAGCATATTTTGTGAATTGTGTAATGTCCAGTTTTATATTTCCAATAGTTATTGTGGTTCCAGCTATGGTTAATAAGAGACAAAGAACAGGTATAAGTGAGCTTATGAAATATATGAATGGTACAGAAAGTTTTAGAATTTTAATAACTGCGGCTATCGTATTTGGACTTTTAATGGGTGCTGTAAATGCTGTTACATCTACGGCAATTTCAAGAGAAGGAAGCAATTTTTTTGTAATGAAATATTTACCTATATCATATGCAAAGCAAATAACAGCAAAATTGCTTTGTGGAATATTGGTTGGAGGTATTTCTATAGTTCTTGTAGATATAGTTGCGCTATTTGCATTTAAGTTTCCTATATATATACTTCTATATATGATAATAGCAGGAATGCTTGGAATAATATTTGCATCAATTATAGGAATGTATATAGATATCAATACACCTAAGTTGGAATGGGACAATGAGCAGAGAGCAGTTAAATCAAATGTAAATTCGTTTATAGATTTTTTGATTTCAATCATACCTAGTGTTATTGTGATAATTATGTGTATATTTGTAAAGATAAATTATAATATATTCTTTATCCTATGCGTATTAGTATTTACAATATTGGATTACTTATTGTACAAATTCGTATGTAAAAGCGGAGAAAAGAAAATTGCCAGCTATGAAAGCTAGAATTGCAGCAATGAATATTTACAGGGATAAGTTTATATAAGTTGAAGCTAGTGTTTTGCTTGCGGCAAAGGGATAAACGATTTTTTTCTCTGACGCTCCCGAAAATTTAAAGTTAAAAGCTTTTCGTAGTGAAACGAAGAAAAGGTATCATTGTTTTGACTTTAAGTTAAATAACAGTATTTTGGGAACGGTTTAAATAAAATTCAATAAGTCTTGCCGCAAATTATAAAGATACTTAGAAATTTTAATTTGTTTGAACGATAGTGAGTTATTAAAATTTCTTAGCATTTTTATAATTTGTGGCTTAGACTTATGATTTTTATTTAATGTTTCAAAATACTGTTATTTGAACTTAAAATTTTCTTTAAGTACATGCAAGCTGAAGCCCATTGATTTTGCTATTTTTCTTGAAAAGTCATTATCTTCGGAAAATCTATATTGTAATATTTTATTTTTTTTGAAGCAGACTCTGCCTAAATCAATTATCATGGCTTTAGAGATTATAATATCATCTTTAAAAGCAGGATGAGTTATAAGTTTTATGTCAGCTATATCATTTTTGAAATAGAATAGACTTGCAGCTGAAATTAATTCTTTATTGTAAAAGCAACCTAAAGTTATTGGTAAATCTATATTAGGAAGATTTTCTTTCAGTTCTGAACGAAAATATGATTTTTTAAAATTTTCTAACAATTTAGTATCGCTATTTGTAAGATTTCTTATGTAATAGTTACTACCTAAAATGTCTGAAACATCTTTGCATTTAGCAAGATAAGAAAAATAATAGCTGTTTTCTTTTTCTATGGAAGTTGTAAAATAATTTTGGAAGTCTTTTAAATACACAGGTTTGTATGAGTAGTAGCTATTTACAAAATCAGCTATCTTCCCAAATATATTTTCATCTGTTTCAACAAAAGATTTATCGTTTATATGGTATATTGATATTTTACTTGAATTCTTAAAGGAAGTTTTAGGAACAACTAAAGATTCAGTATCTTTATCATTTGGTTTGAAATCAAATATATTTTGCCAGTAAAAATTTATTTTTTTTAATTGGTCATTGGGTATAATATTAGCCATTATTACCACCACCTTATGCTTATGATAGCATAATTAACAATGTATTACAAATGATATAGATACTAGCTTAATTTGCCTTTGAATATTTAGTAAATTGGTGGAATATATTGAAGCTTTGTGGCTTTTTTTGACTTCAATTTATAAATTTTTTTTGATGCTATAAGTTATTACTAGTTTGTGTTATTTATATAGTTGTACATAAAATATAAAACGCATAAAAAATATATGTGTACATAAACTAAAAATATTTTTAGTTTATATATAATAGTTTTTATGCATAATAACTTTCTACATAATTGTGATATAATAATGTGAAAGATACATATTGTGGTACTTGTTTTAGTATTTACATAGAAAGGAAATAATAATTATGAATAAAAGTGTTACGAAAATCAGAGTTAGATATGCTGAAACAGATAAAATGGGAATAGTACATCATGCAAATTATTATGTATATTTTGAAGCTGCTAGAGAAGATTTTATAGAGGCAGTTAATTTGAAATATAGTGATATGGAAGATATGGGTATAATGATGCCTATAGTAGAGACAGAGTGCAAGTATCATGAAGGTGCAAGGTATGGAGATGATATTCTTATAGAAACTTCTTTAGAAAAACTTAGTCCCATAAAAGTAGAACTAAATTACAAGGTTATACGAGCTTGTGATGGAAAAACTTTGGCTAATGGCAAAACTGCTCAGGTATTTGTAGATAGCAAAAGTTTTAAGATAATAAGATTAAATAAGAAGTACCCAGAAGTGTGGAAAAAATTCGAAAAAATCGAGTTATAGGAAGTTACTACATAATGTCGAAAAGTTTTTTCAGTTACACATTGATATTATTTGTAAATATATTATAATAATTCTTATGACAAAATAACTTAAATTGAATATTAATATAGATTATTAGTATAGTGATACTAAGGAGGATTGAAAAATTGGTTAATAAATTTTTTGATATGCTCATTGGAAGACCCTTAGCAAATGAGCAAAGTTCTAGCGAAAAATATAATGTTCCATTTGGGCTTGCGGTAATGGCTAGTGATGCTATTTCTTCAGTTGCATATGCATCACAAGAAATTCTAATAGCACTTGTACCCATTATAGGAGCATTATCATATCAGTGGTTGGGTAATATTTCACTTATGATTATAGGGCTGCTTTTTATACTCACCGTTTCATATGTACAAATTATAAAGGCTTATCCTCACGGTGGAGGAGCATATGTAGTTGCTAAAGAAAACATAGGTGTATTACCAGGACTTACAGCAGGTGCTGCTCTTTTGCTTGATTACATTTTAACAGTAGCTGTTAGTGCAAGTTCTGGAGTCGCAGCAATAACGTCTGCATTTCCAAGTCTTGCTAAGCACAGTGTTTTGCTTGCAGTAGCTATTATAACTATCCTAACTATTCTTAATTTAAGAGGTGTAGGTGAATCTTCTAGAATGTTTAGTATTCCTACGTACTTATTTATTATTAGTATGCTATTTATGATAGGTTATGGGATAGTAAGATACTATATATATGGAGCACCAAACATGCATATGATAAATCAAACGCTTAAACCAATGGGGGATGTTAGTATATTCCTTATCTTAAAGGCGTTCTCTTCTGGATGTTCAGCTCTTACTGGACTTGAAGCTGTAAGTAATGCAGTTCCTAATTTTAAAGAGCCAAGTCAAAAAAATGCTACAAAAGTAATGGTATTACTTACATGTATTATACTTCTTATATTTGGAGGAACATCGATACTTGCTAGAATATGCAGAGTTGTTCCTAATGATAATGCTACTGTACTAGCACAAATTGCATTTGGAGTTTTTTCTGGAAAGACATTTATGTTTTATGTTATACAGTTTACTACGGCTATCATACTTATAATGGCATGTAATACTTCATTTACAGGTTTCCCTATGCTTATGTCTGTAATTGCAAGAGACGGATATGCCCCTAGAAGTTTTGCTACAAAGGGTAAAAGATTAAGTTTTTCAAATGGAATAATTTTTTTAGCCATAATTGCAGGTATATTAGTTATTATATTTAAAGCTGATGTGCATTCTCTTATACCTTTGTATTCTGTAGGTGTTTTTTTGTCATTTACATTAGCACAGACAGGTATGGTTATTCATTGGGATAAGACAAACGAAAATGGAAAAACTAAAAGAAAAATTATAAATGGTTTTGGAGCTTTCGTTACACTTGTAACAACATGTGTAATAGTTAAAGAAAAATTTGCATTAGGAGCATGGGTTATAGTTATACTAATACCTATCATTGTGCTTATTATGCAGCATATTAAGAAGCACTATAATTATGTTGCAAAAGGGTTAAAAGCTGATGAAGAGTATGTTAAAAACTGTGGTATTGGAGAAAACTTCAATCATATAATAATAGTTCCAATAGCTAGTTTAAATAAAGCAACACTTGGAGCGTTAAAATATGCAAGAAGTATAACTAGTGATGTAATAGCACTTAATGTATCACCTAATAAGGAATATATGGATAAACTTAAAAAAAGGTGGAATGAATTAGATACTGATATGCTTTTAGTTTCTAAATATTCACCATATAGAGCAATAGTTACTCCACTTATAGAGTATATTGGAATAATATCAAAAGCTGCAGCACCTGATGAAAAGATAACAGTTGTATTGCCTCAATTTATAACTAGTGATAAGTCAGGACAATTTTTACACAATCATACTAGCTTTTTGCTTAGGGAAGCACTTTTGAGATATGATAATATAGTAATTGCTACTTATCCATTCCATTTAGCAGCGGAAGATGATGATAAATAAAAAAATGTATATTCTAAATGGTAAATTGTTAAACTGGAACTGACAAAATAATCAAATTTATAAAATTTCCAACTTTATATTTACATTTAGGAGATAATATAGTAGTATATAGACAATCAAATAAGAAAAGTTGCTATGAACAGAAATAGTAGAAGCCGAATAAATTTTCAGAGAATCGGGATTGCTGTGAACCGATAGTTTTTAGACTTTGAACTCGTCTGCGAGCAGTCACCTGAAAGTTATTTTGTAGGGTAGAACGGAATTCCACCGTTATAAGGATAGATAGTATAAACCAGCTTTAAGTGGAATGCTATTGAAAAAGTGAACTTTAGTTTAAGTTAAGTTAAATAGAGTGGTACCGCGAGTAATCCTCGTCTCTTTCGTATTGTTAGAGACGAGTTTTTTATTTACAAAAAATTATTAGAAAATTAATTACATTTAAAGGAGTGTTTTTTATGATATATACAAAATATGCCAAATATCCTAAGGTAAATATTAAAAATCGTGAATGGCCAGACAAGCAAATAGAAAAGGCACCAATATGGTGCAGCGTAGATTTAAGAGATGGAAATCAAGCTCTTCCACAACCTATGAATGTAGATGAAAAGATTAAAATGTTTAAGATGCTTGTAGATATGGGATTTAAAGAATTGGAGATTGGATTTCCATCTGCATCAGATACAGAATATGAATTTACACGTAAGCTAATAGAGGACAATCTAATACCGGATGATGTTACGATTCAGGTGTTAACTCAAGCAAGAGAGCATCTGGTGAAAAAGACCTTTGAGGCTTTAAAAGGAGTAAAGAGTGCTGTCGTACATGTTTATAATTCAACTTCTGTACTTCAGAGAAAAGTTGTATTTAGAAAAGACAAAGAAGAAGTTAAGAATTTAGCAGTTTATGGTGCCGAATTGGTAAAAAAATATAGTGAAAATACTGAATATAAAGAAAGTAAATTTATTTTTGAATATTCACCTGAAAGTTTTACGGGAACTGAACTTGACTATGCTCTTGAAGTGTGTGAAGCTGTGCTTGATGTTTGGAAACCAACGAAGGAAAATAAAGCAATAATAAATCTTCCTTCAACTGTTGAAATGGCGACACCTAATATATATGCAGATCAGATTGAATGGTTTTTAAAACATCTTAAAAATAGAGAAAGCGTAATATTAAGTCTTCATACGCATAATGATAGAGGAACTTGCACAGCTGCTAGTGAACTTGGAGTTCTTGCAGGGGCAGATAGAGTAGAAGGAACACTTTTTGGAAATGGCGAAAGAACAGGAAACCTTGATATTATGAATATGGCGCTTAATATGTATTCTCAAGGAATAGATCCTGAGCTTGATTTTTCAGAGTTGAATCATGTGGTTGAAGTTTATGAGGAATGTACTAAGATGACTGTAAATGACCGTCACCCTTATGCCGGTAAGCTTGTATTTACTGCTTTTTCTGGTTCACATCAGGATGCTATACGTAAAGGACTTAAAGCATTAAAGGAAAGTAAGAGTGAGCGTTGGGAAGTTCCTTATCTTGCAATTGATCCACATGATTTAGGCAGAGAATATGAAGAAATCATACGTATTAACAGTCAGTCAGGTAAAGGTGGCACAGCTTATATAATGGAAAGTGATTTTGGATTCATACTTCCTAAATCAATGCATCCTGAGTTTGGTAAGATAATAAAACAGAAGTCTGATGAACTTGGTACTGAGCTTACGCCACAGCAGATTTTTGAATATTTCAAAGCTGAATATTTAGAGATTAAGGCTCCATATTATTTGAAAAATTATAAGATTCACTCAATACAGGATATGGAACAGGATCAGAACTCCGTTGATATGGAAGCTATTGTAGCAGTAAATGGTGTAGACAAGAGAATCGAAGGAATAGGAAATGGTCCTATAGATTCGTTTTTCAATGCAATGCACAACAATGGTTATAACGGTGCTAAATTTATATCTTATGATGAACATGCATTAAATGTTGGTTCACATTCAAAAGCAGTTGCATATGTACAAGTTGAAAATAATGATAAGAGATATTTTGGAGTTGGCATATCTGATAATATTGATACGGCATCACTTAATGCTCTTGTAAGTGCCCTAAATAGAGCAGCTGCGAAGTAACAGTGATTTGGAACATTAAAAGGAATCCATAAATCTAAGGCAGAAAAATCGTAAAATCCTAAGATATTTCAATAACTCGCTGAAAAGAAGCTCAGACAAATTGAAATATCTAAGTATTTTACGATTTTTCTACCAAGATTTATTGGATTCCTTTTAAATCGTTCCTTCATCACTGTTACTTCGCTTGGAAGGTAAAGCAAGGAAAAAATTCCTCCGTGCCTACGGAATTTTGGCCGTAAACAATGTGTAATTGTAATAATTAGTTTGCAGGGTGCTGACATTGCTTCGCTCGTCGGCATGCGATGTTCTCAAGCAAACATTGTGTATTATAATATCTCAGCATTTTACGATTTTTCTACCAAGATTTATTGGATTCCTTTTAAATTGTTCCTTTATCACTGTTACTTCGCTTGGAAGGTAAAGCAAGGAAAAATTCCTCCGTGCCTACGGAATTTTGGCCGTAAACAATGTGTAGTGGTAATAGTTGGTTTGCAGGGTGCTGACATTGCTTCGCTCGTCGGCATGTGATGTCTTCAAGAAAACATTGTATATTATAATATCTAAGTATTTTACGATTTTTCTACCAAGATTTATTGGATTCTTTTTAAATCGTTCCTTCATCACTGTTACTTGGCTTGGAGGGTTAAGCAAGGAAAAAATTCCTCCGTGCCTACGGAACTTTGGGCGCAAACAATGTGTAATGGTAATAATATTAGTTTGCAGGGTGCTGACATTGCTTTGCTCGTCAGCATGCGATGGGTTCGACCAAATCGCCCATATGGATAATACTTAGAAAATTGAATAAAAGACCAATTATAAAATATGGTAAATTAATGGGGGGTGATAATTGATGTATACAGACGGTTTTGCTAAAGTAAATAACACGAGACTGTATTATGAAGTGACTGGAAAAGGAGAGACTATAGTTTTAATCCATAGTGGTCTTACCGATTTAAGACAGTGGGATGACCAATTTGATTTTTTAGGAAAGCACTTTAGAGTCATAAGATATGATATAAGGGGATTCGGAAAGTCTGATATATCCAATAAATCATTTTCACATTTTGAAGATTTAAAAGCATTATTTGACTATCTTAATATTAAGAAGGCACATTTGATTGGTGTGTCTATGGGTGGAAGTATTGCAATTGACTTTACTCTTCAATATCCAGAATTAGTTAATAGTCTAATATTGAGTGGTCCTTCTTTAAATGGATATAATTTTACTGTTGATGATAAAAGTAAACTAATGTCTTTAGCTGTAATGTCAATAGCAAGGAGAGATAAAGATTTTAATAAATCGGTAGAGTTTATGCTTAATACTCCTGTGTGGAGACAAAGTAATCCAAAGGCTCATCAACGCTTAAAAAGTATGCTTTTAGATACATCATTAGAATGGGCTCTCAAGGATATAGCGGAAATAGCTAAGCCACCTGCAGTAGAAAGACTTTCGGAAATATCCCAGAGAACATTGCTAATTATAGGTTCAGAAGACTCTGAACCTATCAAAGAAATAGCAGGGGTATTAGAGTCGGATATTACTACAGTAAAAAAAGTTGAAATAAAGGATACTGGACATCTACCTAATTTAGATAAACCAGATGAATTTAACAAAATTGTGTTGGAATTTTTAATTAATAGCAAAGAATGAAATTAAATTGGAAATGCTTCATATTATTGAAACATATGAATTAAAGAAATTTTTTTATGATTGTTAATAAGTTTAGGGGTTTGCTTAGGACAAAAGATTATGGTTGTATATTTGTGGATGTGTAGTATATAATTAGACAAAAGAGCGATTGTAAATTACTACTAAGCAAGGGGGATGTTCATCATTCTTATTATTGAGCATTTAGCAGATCACAAGGAATATATTGATACAGTGACAAATTGGATTTGGAGGGAATTTGGAAACGAAAATAATTATGATTTCTTTGAAAGTATAATAAAGAACAGTTTAATAAAAAATAAACTACCATTAACATTTGTTGCACTTGAAGATAATGAATTAGTTGGAACTGTCGGATTGTGGAGAAGTGACTTAATGAGTAGACAAGACCTTTTTCCTTGGTTGTCAGCATTGTTTGTAAAAGAAGATTCTAGAGGAAAAAAGATTGGACAAAAATTACAAAGCTTTTTAGTTGAGTATTGCAGAAAAGCAGGTTTTACAGAACTATTCCTTTATACTGATATTTGTGACTATTATGAAAAAACTGGATGGGAATACATTGAAGATGGTGTTGAATATTCAGGGGAATACATAAAGATATATAAGAAGGAAATAAACAAGTAATACATAATAAATTACGAATAGGTAATATTGTAACTAGGAGTTCAGCGGTAGTATTTTTAACCGCTGAACTCCTAATTTAATTTAATTAAAGTTTTTTCTAGGGCTTTATTTTGATTCATATGTTAGGTTAAGATAAAAAAATTAAAGTTCTAATTATCTGTAATATGAAAGAAACCATGTACTGCTCTTACATATTTGAAAGATTTAATGAAAGATAATATGCATATACTAGATTTATGATAAATGAAATGACTTTCATCATAATAATTAATTCATATTGTGCTTCCAGTACTAAAGATATCTTTTCTATTGTACAAATTGCATATGGAATTTAAATTAATAATATGATAATATATAGGTATTAAAATTTTAAAAGCATTAAAATGAACCTATGATTTTTAAAATACTATTAAAAAAGTTCGACTTATTTGTTATGATTTTACAGATAACAAATAATAACTTTAAAAGAATAATTGAAACTGCAATTTTATATGCTATGAAATTATTTATGCATCAAATAATGATATCTATAAATAACTAAGGAGGTATTTAATATGGATTTTAGAGTCGAAAGTGATTCTATAGGAGAAAAAATGGTTCCGAAGGATGTGTACTATGGTGTTCAAACTTTAAGGGGTGCAGATAATTTTAGAATAACAGGTTTGAGACTCAATGTAGAGTTCATAAGGAGTATTGTTCAAGTAAAAAAGGCTGCAGCAATAACAAACTGTGAAATTGGAACATTAGATAGAAACATTGAACAGGCTATAATTAGAGCATGCGATGAAATAGTAGATGGTGCGCTAAAAGAAGATTTTATAATTGACCCAATTCAAGGTGGAGCAGGAACATCTATAAATATGAATGCCAATGAAGTTATAGCAAATAGGGCAATAGAAATTTTAGGAGAAGAAAAAGGAAATTATAGTATAGTTCATCCCAATGATCATGTAAATATGGGGCAATCAACTAATGATGTAATACCTACAGCAGGAAAGATAACAGCATTGAGATTAGTTTCGAAAACTATAGATAAATTGAAAGAACTTGATTCAGCACTTGAAAAAAAGTCAAGAGAATTTAAGGATGTTATAAAAATGGGAAGAACACAGCTTCAAGATGCTGTACCAATCACATTGGGACAGGAATTCAAGGCTTACAGTGCTGTAGTAAAAAGAGATATTATAAGAATTGAAAAAGCTAAAGAAGAACTTAAAGTTGTAAATATAGGGGGAACAGCAGTAGGAACAGGAATTAATGCAGATAATAGATATGTAGAAAGAATAGTGCCAAGGCTCTCATTCGTTACGGGATTAAATTTAAAGAAGGCAGAGGACTTAATAGATAGCACTCAAAATTTAGATGGTTTTTCTAGTATATCATCAGCTATAAAAACGTGTGCGGTAAACTTATCAAAGATCGCTAATGACTTAAGGCTAATGTCATCGGGACCTAGAACAGGTTTAGGAGAAATAAATCTTCCAGCAAAACAAAATGGCTCTTCAATAATGCCTGGGAAAGTAAATCCTGTAATACCAGAGGTTATAAATCAAATAGCTTTTAATATTATAGGAAATGATGTTACTGTATCAATGGCAGTAGAGGCTGGACAATTAGAATTAAATGCATTTGAGCCCGTAATATTTTATAATGTGTTTGAATCAATTGAAACCCTAACAAATGGTGTGGATACTTTAATTAAAAATTGTATTGTTGGTATAACTGCAAATGAAGAAAAATGCAGTGAGCTTGTAAATAACAGTGTTGGAATGGTTACTGCTCTTTGCCCGTATGTAGGATATACAGAGGCGGCTAAGATAGCTAAGATGGCCATAAGAACTGGAGATTCAGTTAAAAAAGTAATATTAAAAGAAGGCATTTTAAAGGAAAAAGATATTAATAATATTATTAACCCATTTAGAATGATTACACCGGGGATTGTAGGAAAGTAGATGAATAATTAATTAGAATATACATGATACTGAATTCTTTCTAATAAGAAGGAAGTACATGTATGTTTTTTTTATATGTAAATATTTATTATAAATTTTTATTTCATAAGAGGTGTTTATATATTTATATATAATGTAAGAAAAATATTAAATACATTATATATGGTACATAATCGAAAACATTTTATAAATTAGTCTCATATATAATAAAAATAAGAAATATGAAAATTTGAAGATTGTATGTTAATATGTAGAGCATAAAAAGTATTTATTTATGGTTATAAAACTGTAATAATGCTAATATTTAACTCCTAAAGCATGTACACATTTCCTAGAGTATCTGTATGAGTAAAATGAAGAATTTAAACTATAGAATAAGCATAAATAAAGTATTCTGCTGTAATAAGATATCGAGTAATAAATGAAAGTAAAGAATATGTTACTATATTAAACGTTGTCGCAAGACAGCAGCATTTAATGAGTACAAATGATAACACTTAATAAGCTTTGAAAAACTTAAAAAAAGTGTTGACATGAAAGCTCATAGGTGATATTATATAAAAGCTGTCTCGTACAGCAAGGAATTGAACTTTGAAAATTAAACAGAGAATTATAAACCAGCAATTCTTTTGAATAGAATTTATTCTATTTAATAAAATAGCGATGAGCTAACATCAAACTTTTAAATTGAGAGTTTGATCCTGGCTCAGGACGAACGCTGGCGGCGTGCTTAACACATGCAAGTCGAGCGGGGAACTTCGGTTCCCAGCGGCGGACGGGTGAGTAACACGTGGGTAACCTGCCTTACAGTGGGGAATAGCCTTCCGAAAGGAAGATTAATACCGCATAATACTCAGAGATCACATGATCTTTGAGCCAAAGGATTTATTCGCTGTAAGATGGACCCGCGGCGCATTAGCTTGTTGGTGAGGTAACGGCTCACCAAGGCTGCGATGCGTAGCCGACCTGAGAGGGTGATCGGCCACATTGGAACTGAGACACGGTCCAGACTCCTACGGGAGGCAGCAGTGGGGAATATTGCACAATGGAGGAAACTCTGATGCAGCAACGCCGCGTGAGTGATGAAGGTCTTCGGATCGTAAAACTCTGTCTTATGGGACGATAATGACGGTACCATAGGAGGAAGCCACGGCTAACTACGTGCCAGCAGCCGCGGTAATACGTAGGTGGCAAGCGTTGTCCGGATTTACTGGGCGTAAAGGATGTGTAGGCGGATATTTAAGTGAGATGTGAAATCCCCGGGCTTAACTTGGGGGCTGCATTTCAAACTGGATGTCTAGAGTGCAGGAGAGGAAAGCAGAATTCCTAGTGTAGCGGTGAAATGCGTAGAGATTAGGAAGAATACCGGTGGCGAAGGCGGCTTTCTGGACTGTAACTGACGCTGAGGCATGAAAGCGTGGGGAGCAAACAGGATTAGATACCCTGGTAGTCCACGCCGTAAACGATGAATACTAGGTGTAGGAGGTATCGACTCCTTCTGTGCCGCAGTTAACACAATAAGTATTCCGCCTGGGAAGTACGGTCGCAAGATTAAAACTCAAAGGAATTGACGGGGACCCGCACAAGCAGCGGAGCATGTGGTTTAATTCGAAGCAACGCGAAGAACCTTACCTAGACTTGACATCTCCTGAATTACTCGTAACTGAGGAAATCCCTTCGGGGACAGGAAGACAGGTGGTGCATGGTTGTCGTCAGCTCGTGTCGTGAGATGTTGGGTTAAGTCCCGCAACGAGCGCAACCCTTATCATTAGTTGCTAACATTAAGTTGAGCACTCTAGTGAGACTGCCTGGGTTAACCAGGAGGAAGGTGGGGATGACGTCAAATCATCATGCCCCTTATGTCTAGGGCCACACACGTGCTACAATGGTGGGGACAAAAAGATGCGAAACCGCAAGGTTGAGCCAAACTCAAAACCCCATCCCAGTTCGGATTGTAGGCTGAAACTCGCCTACATGAAGCCGGAGTTGCTAGTAATCGCGAATCAGAATGTCGCGGTGAATACGTTCCCGGGTCTTGTACACACCGCCCGTCACACCATGAGAGTCGGCAACACCCGAAGCCCGTGAGGTAACCTTTTGGAACCAGCGGTCGAAGGTGGGGTTGATAATTGGGGTGAAGTCGTAACAAGGTAGCCGTAGGAGAACCTGCGGCTGGATCACCTCCTTTCTAAGGAGTCGACGTGGAAATGTAATTTCCACGAAGGTTTTTAATTCTCTGTTTAATTTTGAGAGCTTAATTCTCTCTAATGTACTTTGAAAATTGCATAGTAATGAATAAGAGTAATACTCTAAAGCAAGGCAAAGTTAATTCTTTGTTGTTTGAATTTAAATATATTTACTTAAGGTCAAGCTACAAAGGGCGCATGGTGAATGCCTTGGCACTAGGAGCCGAAGAAGGACGTGATAAGCTGCGATAAGCTTTGGGTAGGCGCAAATAGCCTGTGAACCAAAGATTTCCGAATGGGGAAACCCCCATGGATTGTATCCATGGACTGTATACTGAATTCATAGGTATATAGAGGTAAACCCGGGGAACTGAAACATCTAAGTACCCGGAGGAAGAGAAAGAAAAATCGATTTCCTTAGTAGCGGCGAGCGAAAGGGAAAGAGCCCAAACCGGAAACTTGTTTCCGGGGTTGCGGGCAGATCATTAAAGCTTTATATCTTAACCGAAGATTTCTGGAAAGTTAAACCGTAGAAGGTAAAAGTCCTGTAGGTAAAAAGAGAAAAAAAGCCCGATCTGTTCCAGAGTACCACGAGACACGTGAAACCTTGTGGGAAGCTGGGAGGACCACCTCCCAAGGCTAAATACTACCTAGTGACCGATAGTGAAGCAGTACCGTGAGGGAAAGGTGAAAAGAACCCCGGAAGGGGAGTGAAATAGAACCTGAAACCGTGTGTCCACAACCGATCAGAACACATTAACGTGTGATGATGTGCTTTTTGTAGAACGAGCCAGCGAGTTACGGTATGCAGCAAGGTTAAGCACTTAAGGTGCGCAGCCGAAGGGAAACCAAGTCTTAATAGGGCGCATAGTTGCATGCTGTAGACCCGAAACCGGGTGACCTATCCATGGTCAGGGTGAAGCGGAAGTAAAATTCCGTGGAGGTCCGAACCACAATGGTGTTGAAAAACCATGGGATGAACTGTGGATAGGGGAGAAATTCCAATCGAACTCGGATATAGCTGGTTCTCCTCGAAATAGCTTTAGGGCTAGCGCTGTGAATGAGTACCGGAGGTAGAGCACTGAATGAGGTAGGGGCTGACAACAGTTACTGAACTTTATCAAACTCCGAATGCTGGATACTTGAATCACAGTAGTCAGACTGCGAGTGATAAGATCCGTAGTCAAAAGGGAAACAGCCCAGATCACCAGCTAAGGTCCCAAAGTATAGATTAAGTGGTAAAGGATGTGGGATTTCTAAGACAACTAGGATGTTGGCTCAGAAGCAGCCATACATTAAAAGAGTGCGTAATAGCTCACTAGTCAAGAGATCCTGCGCCGAAAATGTCCGGGGCTAAAATCTAACACCGAAGCTGTGGACTTGTACTATGTACAAGTGGTAGAGGAGCATCCTGCATGGGTTGAAGTCGTACCGTAAGGAGCGGTGGACTGTGCAGGAGAGAGTATGCTGGCATAAGTAGCGAGAACTAAGTGAGAATCTTAGTGGTCGAAAACCTAAGGTTTCCTGGGGAAGGTTCGTCCGCCCAGGGTAAGTCGGGACCTAAGCCGAGGCCGAATGGCGTAGGTGATGGACAATCGGTTGATATTCCGATACCGCAAAACAACGTTATGAGAAATGGGATGACGCAGAAGGATAGGATATGCGTATGTTATTGGAAGTGCGCTTAAGCATTGAGGATGGAAAGCAGGAAAATCCGCTTTTCGTAAGTCTGGGATGTAATGATGAGGTAGTTTACTACCGAAATATCTGATTTCATGCTGCCAAGAAAAGTCTCTATCCAGGAGTTTTGTGCCCGTACCGCAAACCGACACAGGTAGGTGAGGAGAGAATCCTAAGACCATCGGAAGAATTGCTGTTAAGGAACTCGGCAAATTGACCCCGTAACTTCGGGAGAAGGGGTGCCTGCGAGAGCAGGTCGCAGAGAATAGGCCCAAGCAACTGTTTATCAAAAACACAGGTTTCTGCTAAAGCGAAAGCTGAAGTATAGGAGCTGACGCCTGCCCGGTGCTGGAAGGTTAAGGGGAATGCTTAGCGCAAGCGAAGGCATGAACTTAAGCCCCAGTAAACGGCGGCCGTAACTATAACGGTCCTAAGGTAGCGAAATTCCTTGTCGGGTAAGTTCCGACCCGCACGAATGGCGTAATGATTTGGGCACTGTCTCAACAGCAAATCCGGCGAAATTGTAGTGCAAGTGAAGATGCTTGCTACCCGCGATTGGACGGAAAGACCCCGTAGAGCTTTACTGTAGCTTAGCATTGAATTTCGGTATTGTCTGTACAGAATAGGTGGGAGACTTGGAAGCAGTTCCGTCAGGGATTGTGGAGTCACCTTTGGGATACCACCCTGACAGTACTGAGGTTCTAACCGGAGGCCATGAAACTGGTCACGGGACATAGCTAGGTGGGCAGTTTGACTGGGGCGGTCGCCTCCTAAAATGTAACGGAGGCGCCCAAAGGTTCCCTCAGCGCGGTTGGAAACCGCGCGTAGAGTGCAAAGGCAGAAGGGAGCCTGACTGCGACACAAACAAGTGGAGCAGAGACGAAAGTCGGGCTTAGTGATCCGGTGACTCCTCGTGGGAGGGTCATCGCTCAACGGATAAAAGCTACCTCGGGGATAACAGGCTGATCTCCCCCAAGAGTCCACATCGACGGGGAGGTTTGGCACCTCGATGTCGGCTCGTCGCATCCTGGGGCTGAAGTAGGTCCCAAGGGTTGGGCTGTTCGCCCATTAAAGCGGCACGCGAGCTGGGTTCAGAACGTCGTGAGACAGTTCGGTCCCTATCCGTCGCGGGCGAAGGAAATTTGAGAGGAGCTGTCCTTAGTACGAGAGGACCGGGATGGACTGACCTCTGGTGTACCAGTTGTCTTACCAAAGGCACGGCTGGGTAGCTATGTCGGGACGGGATAAACGCTGAAGGCATCTAAGCGTGAAGCCCACCTCAAGATAAGATTTCCCATAACATAAGTTAGTAAGACCCCTGAAAGAACAACAGGTTGATAGGTCAGAGGTGTAAGAGTGGTAACATTTTAAGCTGACTGATACTAATAGGTCGAGGGCTTGACCAATAAAGAGTAAATATATAAGTTACTATGCAATTTTGAAAGTATATACAAGTTTCTTTACGAAACTTAACTTGTACTTGTTCCAAAATACTAGCTTCAAAGTATTATGGTACATGTGGAAGTTAGTAGTTGAGTAGAAAGCTTGACTTTCAAAAACAAAATGTAAATCCGGTGATCATAGCTTGGTTGCAACACCCGTTCCCATACCGAACACGAAGGTTAAGAACCAAAGCGCCGATGGTACTGCAGGGGTTGCCCTGTGGGAGAGTAGGTCATTGCCGGGTATTTTGGTTTATTAGCTCAGTTGGTAGAGCACATGACTTTTAATCATGGTGTCCGGGGTTCGATTCCCCGATAAGCCACCATAAAAGCAGAACACTTGCTATAGCAAGTGTTCTTTTTCACATAAGTTTTTATAGAGAGTTAATAATTAAGTTTTTAGCAGCAGTCATTATTATCCCTATGCTTATGATGACAACATTCATCCCTGCATATAGGAGTGACAGCGCAAATACAACATATTTTTATATATATGCATCTAGTATGATGTCTTTTTACTAAAACTACATCCTTGCATACTCTTTTAATTTTTACATTTCTTAATTGTCTGCATTCACCGTGCTGTAAGGTTATATTAACTCTTCTTCTTCTATACCTTCTCAAAACTCTTCTCATGTTGTTCATGTGTCTACATCTGCTCATCATTATCGCCTCCTAGTAACATAATATGTGTTTCCGGCGATAGTGACACTAAAAATTAAATATAAAATTATTAACTTTACTATTTTAATTATAAAGGGTTATAATATATGTACAGAGAAAAACTATGAGGTGTTTTATATATGAGATTGGCTCAAATAGAAAATGTAAAAGAAGGAAGTATTTTAGGTAAAACATTATATGATGGAGAAGGAAGAACTCTTTTAGCCAGAGGTGTTGTACTTAAACAAAGTACAATAGAGAGAATAAAGGACCTTAATATATATACTATATATATTGACGATGAATATAGTAAAGATATTATAGTTGAAGATGTTATAAAACCTGAAATTAGAAGAAATGCTATTAAGATGGTAAGAAATACTTTTTACAATATTAATAAGTATAATAATAAAGAAAATTATACTGGAAGAAATCTTTATAAGGAAAGTGAAGAAGATTTTAAGTCAATATATTACATAGCGACAGAAATTATTGACGAAATTTTGTCGCAAAAGAATGTTATGTTGGGTTTAGTAGACATAAAAAGTTTTGATGATTATACATATCAACATTCTGTTAATGTAGCTGTAATATCACTTATTATAGGTATAAAACTTAAATTTCACAAGTATGAATTGTTCGATTTATGTGTAGGTGCACTTTTGCATGACATTGGTAAGGTATTTATACCTAATGAAATATTAAATAAGGAATCCAAACTTACAGAAGAAGAAAATAAAATATTGCAGCAACATACAGTAAAGGGGTATGAATATTTAAGAGGACTTTATGAAATATCTGTTCCAGCTAGGATAATAGCACTTCAGCATCATGAAAGAATAGGCGGCCAGGGGTATCCAGAAGGTAGAGCAGGCGATAAAATTAGTACTCTTTCCAAAATAGTTGCGGTAGCAGATGTTTATGATGCTATGACTTCTGATAAGGTTTATGAAAGAGCAGTTGCTCCGAATGATGCCGTAGAATACATAATGGCGAATAGCGGAAATAGGTTTGAGCATAGAGTAGTACAAGCTTTTGTAAAGTCTGTTATACCATATCCTGAAGGAACAATTGTAAATCTAAGTAATGGTGAAATAGGTTTAGTAGTAAAAATATATGAAAACTTAACTTTAAGGCCAGATGTAAAGTTAATTTATAGTGAAGATAGTAATAGAATAAATGAAACTATAAAGCTAATTGAGGAAAATTCCATAGTAATAGAGGGCATTGCAAAAGATGTGCCTGAAAAGGAAAAAAATTAATCGTTAAGATGTTTTTCAATATAGAAATTATAAAATTTAATAAAACAATGTAAAAAAGAGGCATATTAAAAGTTGGGAAGAATTGTTTGCTGCTGATAATTTAATGTGCCTCTTTTAGTATTGCAAAATATAAATTAAATAGAGAAGGGAGGAAGCTTGCCAAATGAAGTATGTTTAGCATAAAATTAAACATGCTTTATAAGGTTTTGGTAACAGAAAATATATGATAAATGCTGAAAGCAAAAAAGAATATTTACGTCGTATTTATAAAGTACAGGATTATTTAGAAGCTCATTTACATGATTCCATTTCTCTTGAAGAGCTTTCTAATGTTGCAGGTTTTTCAAAATTTCATTTTCACAGAATTTTTAAAGCAATAGTAAATGAATCTTTATCTCAATACGTAAATCGTTTAAAGCTAGAGAAGTCAACTCAGATGCTTATTCATCGCAAGGATATGACAGTTACAGATATTGCCTATCACTTTGGTTTCACTGATTCTGCAGTATTTTCGAGGTCATTTAAAAATCACTTTGACATAAGTCCAACTTGTTATAGAAATCACTATAGCAAGAATTGCAAAGACCTTTACAAAATTTCTAAGTATAATGAGTATGTACCAAAAATTGAATGTAAAAATAAGCACACTTTGGGTGAAGTAAGTACTGAAATATTAATGCTTTCAAGTATACATGTTGCGTATGTTAGACATATGGGTTCATATAAAAATCTAGCCATTAACTTTTCAAAACTTCTGGAAAAACTATATAAGTATGCAGCCAAACAAAAGCTTATAGAAGCTGGAAGAACAAAGTTTTTAGCTATTTATCATGATAATCCTGAATTCACAGAAGCAGATAAGCTTAGAACCAGTATTTGTATTATAATTCCAGATGATGTGCTTGTTGAAGAAAACAGTGATGTTGGCAGTATGATACTTTCATCTGGAAAATATGTTGTAGGTCATTTTAACATTTTTCAAGATGAGTTTAGTGATGCCTGGGACTTTATGTATGGTGAATGGCTTACAAATAGTGGCTTTAAACCTCGTGATTCATTTCCTTTTGAAGTATACCTTAATGATCCAAATACTAATCCAGAGCATAAAATTTTAGTTGATATATACCTGCCTATAGAACCACTGTAAAATTGAGGTGGATGATTTAATGGAAGAAATAAAAATTAAGGGAGCAAGAATTCATAATCTGAAAAATATAAACATTTCTATTCCGAAGAACAAACTTATAGCTATAACAGGGGTAAGTGGTTCAGGTAAAACTAGTCTTGCCTTTGACATTATATTTGAAGAAGGTCGCAGACAATACCTTAAGTCACTAGGAATACTTACAGAGATTGATAATGAAAACAAATTTGACAGTATTCAAGGTTTAGGTCCTGCTATAGCAGTTAAGCAGAACATTGTCCGTCAAAGCAATCCTCGCTCAACTGTAGGGTCAAGAACTGGTATTCTTAATATGCTAGCATTTCTTTATTCAGGTGAAGGAAAGATACTTTGTTCTGTATGCAAATCATCAGTAAATAATAATCTCATTTGTAATAACTGCGGCAATGTAGAAGAACGTTTAAATCCAAGCTTTTTTTCGTACAACTCTTCAGATGGAATGTGCATGAAGTGCTCTGGACGTGGAACATATTTTGAGATTAACCTTGAAAAGCTAGTTCCAAATAAACTCACAACTTTAAAACAAGTTTTTGATAGCGTGAAAGTGACTCCAGGCTTTATGAAGTTATTGGAGAAAAAATTCAAACAATATTTTTCAATTGCATTTTTACAATTGCCTCTAGAAGTTAAAAATGAAGTGATTTATGGACATTATGAAAATGGAAAGCAAAGCTACTCTTTAACAAGAATCTTTCAAAGTCGTTATGAAAAAGGTGAAGACTTGGACGACATTTATACTATGGTTACTTGCTCTGATTGCCATGGCTTTAGGGTAGGAGATGAAGCTCACAGAGTTCTTTTAAATGGAAAGCATATTGGAGAACTTGGGAAAATGACAATTTTAGAAATGCACGATTTTCTAAAAACTTTATCAAATGAAAAAACATTAACACAGTTTGGGCAAAATCTATTTAAAGATATTCTCAGTAAAACAAGGAATCTAATTAAATTTCGTTTAGGTCATTTAAGTCTCTACAGAGAAATGTCAACCTTAAGTGGTGGAGAAATACAGAGACTTTTTCTAAATGAACATCTAGAAGCAAAGCTTAATTCACTTATCTATGTACTTGATGAACCAACAGCAGGTTTGCACGAAACTGAAAAAATTGAAACTCTAAAAGCTATCAAGGAACTAAAAGAATTAGGCAATACAGTTATTGTAGTGGATCATGACAAAAACACTATCAAAATGGCAGATCATATTATTGATATTGGTCCTAAAGCTGGTGCTTCTGGTGGTCAAGTAATATATCAAGGTGATTTGGAGGGATTACTTAAGTGCAGCGAGTCAATAACAGGTAAGTATCTTTCAGGAAAAATCACTATGCCAGAAAGAAAAACACATCAAAAAATTAACCTCAACGATAAAAGACCATGTCTGACTATTCATAATGCAAACACAAATAATCTTAAAAATGTGACTGTATCACTTCCTTTAGGAGCAATGGTAGGAATAGCTGGTAAATCAGGAAGTGGAAAAAGTTCACTTGTAGAGAATACCCTCTTACCTCTCTTAAAAAGTTATTTTCATAATCAAAGTAATAAGGATAAATTAGAAGGCATAAAAAACATATCTGGATATGCAGAAATATCTCAGGCTCCCATTGGTAAGAACATGAATTCAAATCCTGTCTCTTATATAGGCATCTGGGATAAAATACGCAGCTTGTTTGCCAATGAGCCAGAAGCAATTAAGCAAAATTTTACTGCTGGCCATTTTTCTTTTAATTCAAAGGGGGCTTGCAGTGCATGTGGTGGAAGTGGTTATGAAAAAATATGGCTTACAAGTAACCTGAGTATAGACAAAATTTGCAGTAAGTGTGATGGAAAAAGATTCAATGATGAGGCTCTTTCAATTAAATATAAAGGCAAAAATATATACGATGTCCTTGAAATGAGCGTATCTGAAGCAGTGAATTTTTTTAGAGATGGTCTAGGTATAATAAAAACTTTGAAGGTATTAGATCAAATCGGTATGGGTTATATGAAACTAGGTCAACCTACGCCTACTTTAAGCGGCGGTGAAGCTCAAAGAATAAAACTTGCTAAAGAAATTGGCAAATGTAAAAAAGGAAATATTCTTTATGTGCTTGATGAACCAACTACAGGGCTTAGTGCATACGATACTGCAAAGCTTATTAGCTTATTAGATAAGCTTATAGCAAATGGAAATTCTGTAATTGTTGTTGAACATAATATAGAAGTTTTAAAAAGCTGTGATTGGATTGTTGAGCTTGGACCTGAGGGAGGCGAAAAAGGAGGGCACATTATTGCAGAAGGTTCGCCAAAAATGTTAAAAGAAAACTCAAATTCTATAACTGGGAGGTATTTATAAATGGAAAGCATAGATATTAAAGATGCAGGAATGAACCCCAAGAAACTTTTAGAGCTTGATTCAATTGTAAAAGCTCAATATAAAGATATAGAAGGAATAGTTGTTCTTAGAAAGGATTGCATTGCTTTTGAAAGATACTATAATGGTTTCAAGCCTTCTGATACTTTACATGTAGCATCTGTTACGAAGAGTATTATATCAGCGCTAATTGGAATTGCAATAGACAAAGGGTATATTAAAAGTGTAGATGAAAAGGTACTGGATTTCTTCCCTGAATATGATTTTAATTCTGCTGATACGCAGAAACAGGCAATAACACTGAGGCATCTTCTCACAATGACTGCTCCATATCCATTTAAAGCCTGGCATGAGCCCTTTGAGAGATTATGCAGGCAGACAGATTGGGTAAAATACACACTTGATTGTCTTGGACGTGGTGGAAAAATTGGAGATTTTAAATATTCCTCTGAAGGAGTCCATTTGCTTTCAGCTATTATTACTCGAAGTACAGGGAAATGTGCCCGTGAGTTTGCCAATGAGTATTTATTTAAGCCTATTGGTATGAGGAAAATTCCAGATTGTAAAATGAAGGGATTTAGAGTTAATGATTTATTTGGAAACGATATAAAGGGATGGGTCAAAGATCCAAATGGTAATTCTATAGGTGGCTGGGGGCTTACACTAACGCCCGTAGATATGGCACGATTTGGACTTTTATATATAAATGATGGAGTTTGCAATGATAAACAGATTATTTCTAAAGGATGGATTCGTGAATCGATAGATCTTCATTCAGAAGTAAAGTTTAAAAACACAATTTTAAAATACGGTTATCTCTGGTGGCTTAAAACTGAAGATGGAGTTTTTTCATATGCAGCCATAGGTGATGGTGGTAATATTATCTGCTGTATACCAGAGAAAAAATTAGTTGTATCAATTATTGCTAAGTGGACACCTAAGGCCCCCCCTGATAGATGGAAGCTCATTAAGAAAGGGATTCTTCCTGCTATAATAGATTAAGATTAAAGCTTAATAAAGTAGACAACAATTGTAGGGGGATATACCCACTACAATTGCTTCCTGTATTCATCTAAATTAGTTATTTCAGAGTCACTTAATTTAGGATATTCTAATTTTAGATTCTCTAGGGTTTGCACAATTATATCTGATATTAAAAGTCTTGCAAACCACTTTTTATCAGATGGAATCACATACCAAGGAGCAATTTCTGTTGAAGTTCTTGAGATTGTTTCTTCATAATATTTCTGATAAGTATCCCAATATTTACGTTCCCTTATATCCGCTCCTGAAAATTTCCAATTTTTTGATTTATCATCTATTCTGGCAATAAGCCTTTTTTTCTGTTCATCTTTTGATATGTGCAAAAATAATTTAATTGGAATTATTGCGTTTTCAAATAGATATTTTTCGAAGTTATTTATGTGATTATAGCGTTTTTCCCATATGTCTGATGTGATAAAATCATCTGGCAGATTTTCATTTTTGAGAAGGTTATGTACTCTTACAACCAGTACCTCTTCATAGTAAGAACGATTAAAAATCTGTATTTGGCCTCTTTCTGGTAAGTGTACTGCTGCTTTTCTTAAATAATCGTGTTTAAGATCTTCTGATGAAGGCTCCTTAAAACTAAAAACACCTGTACCCTGAGGATTAACACCAGACATTACATGTTTTATAGCACTATCCTTTCCTGAAGTATCCATGCCCTGAAGGATAATTAAGATGCCATAATGACTTTGAGAATATAGCTTATCTTGAAGTCTTGCCATTGTTTTTATGTTTTCCTCAAGAAGAGCTTTGGCAGTTTCCTTTGAAGTTATATCATATGTATAGTCTGTTTTTATATCCTTTAATTTGAAATCATTCTTTGAACTTATTTTAAAATTAGATATATCCATAATCAATCACCTCTTGAGATAAATTATAACATAATAAAAAAAGCTGCCCCATAATAATTTTATCGTGGAGCAGTTTTTGCTATTTAAAATCAAAGTTAATTAAAAGCATTATATATTGACTTTACAGCCTTTTCAAAATCAGCCGTTTCAATACCTACAGTTACATTTATTTCACTAGAACCTTGATCTATCATTCTTATATTTATGTTTTCTTTTGCAAGAGCACTAAATATTTTTGCAGCAGTTCCTTTAGTCTTTGCCATTCCAGTACCTACTGTTGATATTAATGCCATGTTAGGATGAACTTCTATTGAATCAGGATTACACTGCTTTTTAATTTCATCTATTACTTTATCGCATTTTCCATCTAATTCGGAATCCTCTAAAACAAGAGAAACGGAATCCACACCAGAAGGCATATGTTCAAATGATATTCCATACATTTCAAGCACAGAAAGCAGTCTTCTGCAAAAGCCTATTTCACTATTTAAAAGAGCTTTTTCTATAGCTATTACTGTGAAGTTCTTTTTACCAGCAATACCTGTTATTGTGCCTATGTTAACTTCCTTATGGATATCACTTAATATAAGAGTTCCTGGATCAGAAGGTTTATTTGTATTTTTAATATTTATTGGTATTCCAGAATCTTTTACAGGAAATATTGCTTCCTCATGAAGAACAGTGGCACCCATGTAGGATAACTCTCTAAGTTCTTTGTAAGATATTCTTGCTATAGTTTTTGGATTATCAACTATTCTAGGGTCTGCCATTAGGAAGCCTGAAACATCAGTCCAGTTTTCATATAAATCGGCATTAACGCCAGCAGATATTATGGAACCTGTAATGTCAGAACCACCTCTTGAAAAAGTTTTAACTTCACCATCAAAGGATGAGCCATAGAAACCAGGAATAACAGCTTTATCACAGGCTAAAACTCTTTCTTTAATCTTAGCATAGCTCTTTTGTTCATCGAATGTACCTGACTTATCAAAGAACATAACCTCAGCAGCATCTATAAATTCAGCACCTAAATATTTTGATAAGATTAATCCATTTAGAAATTCTCCTCTACTTGCTGCGTAGTCACTTGAAGCCCCATTTTCAATATTTTCTTTGATTTTTGTAAGATAATAGTTAATATCAATATCTATGTTTAGCTCGTTTACTATTTCTATGTACCTTTGAGAAATTAATTTAAAGACATCATCAAAAGGTATACCATTTTTGACATGAGCATGACACAAATAAAGTAGATCAGTTATTTTGTAATCTTTGCTGTTTCTCTTTCCAGGTGCAGATGGAATTATGTATTTACGACTTTTATCTGCATCTATTATTCCTTTTACTTTTCTAAATTGATTAGAATCGGCGAGAGAACTGCCCCCAAACTTTGTTACTACAATTTTCATGTTAACCACCCTTATTATTTATTATTATGTATAATTTTAAGTAAACCACTTTTATTATATACTAAGTGTTATTAAAAGTTCAATATTGTGAGAGATTTATATGCAAATTTAGACATAATTATAGCACTTGCTTTAACGGATATATAATTCCGCATGTCAATATTTATGTGGAAAGATTTTTTCATATTTACTAAAAAACCATTGAACAATTTATGAAAACGTTATACAATGGTATAAAAGGTAAAAAGTAGATTTAACATAAAATATGCTGTAGATAAAGGACACCTTTAGTGTTATGATTAAACGTATAATATAATGCTTTAAATTAGGATTATAAGGTATATACGTAATTTTTTTAGAAAAAAGGAGAATTTAAATGGAAAATAAAGTTTTAGCTGTTGTTAATGGCGAAGAAATAACAGAAAATGATTTAAACGCTACAATAAATAGTTTCCCAGAGGAGAGGAGACAATATTTTTTAAATGAAAACGGAAGAAAACAACTTCTTGATGAAATAATATCCTTTGAACTTGTTTATAATGATGCAAAGGATTCTGATATTAAAGATCAAAAAGATGTAAAAGCCCAATTAAAAAATGCAGAAAAGCAAATTTTAACACATGCAATTCTTGATAGAGTATTTAAGGATGTTGTAGTGGCTGATTCTGAAGTTGTAAAATATTACGAAGTTAACAAAGATAAGTTTAAAGATCCTGAAAAAGTTTCTGCTAAGCATATTTTAGTGTCAACAGCAGAAGAAGCATTAAAGATTAAAAAGGAAATAGAAGAAGGAAAAGAATTTGAAGAAGCTGCACGTCAGTATTCAAGCTGTCCATCAAAAGAAAGAGGCGGCGATTTAGGCGAATTTGCCAGAGGACAAATGGTTCCCGAATTTGAAGATGCTGCTTTTTCGCAGGAGATAGGAGAAGTAGGTGATCCTGTAAAAACTCAATTTGGATATCATTTAATTAAGGTAGAAAGAAAGATTGAACCTACTGAAAAGGAATTTCCAGCTATAAAAGATACTATAAAAAATATGCTAATTCAAGAAAGACAAAGAATGAAGTATACCTGGTATGTTGACCAGTTAAAAGACAAGTATAAAGTTGAAATAAAATAGAAATTATAATTGGACTGATATTTATTTAAATGTCAGTCCTTTAATATATTTAGGCGAATACAGTTCAAATAACTTTCATTATGATAAAATATAAGTAATAAATTTTATAGGGAGATGTTGTTATTGGATAAGATAGAAGAGTTAAAAAAGATAGTTGATAACAGCTCTAATATAGTGTTCTTTGGAGGGGCTGGAGTTTCTACTGAAAGTAACATACCGGATTTTAGAAGTTCAAATGGTTTATACAGTAAAAAATTAAAAATCAATTTCACTCCAGAGCAATTAGTTTCACACACATTTTTTATAAGATATCCTGAAGAATTTTTTAATTTTTATAAATCTAAGCTTGTTTATCCTGATGCAAAACCAAATGCAGCACATCTAGCTCTTGCAAAGCTTGAGAAAATGGGAAAACTTAAAGCAATAGTTACTCAAAATATAGATGGTCTTCATCAAGCAGCAGGCAGTAAAAATGTATTTGAGCTTCACGGCTCAGTTCTAAGAAATTATTGTATGCAGTGCCATGCTTCTTATGATGAGAAATTTATTTTGGAATCTAAAGGAATACCTACTTGTCCCAAATGCGGCGGAAGGGTTAAGCCAGATGTGGTTTTATATGAAGAAGGTTTAAACGAAGCTACTATTGAAGGTGCAGTTAAGGCTATATCTGAAGCTGATACCTTAATTATCGGTGGAACTTCCCTTGTAGTATATCCTGCTGCAGGGCTTATTAATTATTTTAGAGGAAATAACCTTGTTCTAATAAATAAAAGCACAACTTCTGCTGATAGCAGGGCGGATTTAGTTATTCATGAGGCTATTGGGAAGGTTTTAGGGGAAGTTGTTAGGGAATTATAACATATGAGAATAGGAACTGTGAAATTAGTGATTCATAGTTTATAAGTTTTTGTAGTGGAGCGGAGAAAAAGTTACATCCATTCTTAAATCTTCACTCTTAATTCTTAATTTTTATTTTGTTTTGAGGGGTGTACAGTGAGTAAGGTAATATTTCATGTTGATGTAAATTCAGCATTTCTTTCATGGACTGCTGTAGAAAAGCTTAAAAATGGCGAAAAAATTGATATAAGGAAAGTACCGTCTGTTATTGGTGGAGATGAAAGTACAAGGCACGGTGTAGTGCTTGCAAAATCAACTCCAGCTAAAAAGTATGGCATTGTAACAGGAGAAAGTCTCTATCATGCCAGAAAAAAATGCCCTAGTATTCTAGTTTTTCCTCCGTGTTTTGATATTTATAGAAGATCAAGTGATAGCATGATGGACCTACTTAAAAGGTATACTCCTGATGTAGAAAAATATTCAATTGATGAGTGCTTTCTTGATATGACAAATCATTTAAGGGGAATGGAAAGCGTAGAAGTTGCAAATATTATACGTGATAGAATAAAAAATGAATTGGGCTTTACAGTTAACGTAGGGGTTTCTACTAATAGACTTTTGGCGAAAATGGCATCAGAATTGAATAAACCTGATAAGGTAAATACTTTGTATAAGGATGAAATTAAGGAAAAAATGTGGCCGCTTCCTGTAGGAGAGCTTTTTATGGTAGGAAGAAGCATGAAAAGAAAATTAAATGCAATGTATATAAATACCATAGGCGAGCTTGCAAATTATGATGTTAATATACTTAAACTGAAATTTAAAAGTCATGGGAAACTTATATGGGAATATGCAAATGGAGCAGATAATTCAGAAATAAGCAGATACAGGGATGAAATGAAATGCATAAGTAATGAAACTACTTTGTCTAGCGATGTTAACAATATTGAAGAAATTCATAAGGTGCTTATTGCTTTGTGTGAAAAGCTTGGCAAAAGGCTTAGAGATTCTAGCAATTACTGTACATCAATTTCAGTGAATATAAGAACTTATGATTTTAAAAATTATTCCCATCAGAAGAAACTGAAAACTCCAATTAACAGCACCAAGGATATAATGACAATTGCAAATAAAATATTTCATGAGATGTGGAAGAGGGAGCCTATACGGCTTTTAGGGGTTCAGCTTTCAGGTTTCTGTAAAGAGAAAAATACTCAAATTTCTATATTTGATTATAATAAAATCAATCCTAAGAATGAAGCATTGGATAAAGCACTGGATTCAATAAGAAAAAAATATGGTGAAAATTCTGTAATGAGATCTGTTTTACTGCCTAAAAATAAAGAATAAATTTTATATGTAGGAGTTCATTTATAAATATAATTAGTGAACTCCTTTTTGGTGTAATTATTATGATGATAATTTGACGGTTAAAGTAAGGAATTCAAGGATATTGTAGGATAAAAACAGTTTTAGGCTTTAAATTCAATGCTATTTTTTCTAATGTTAAATTTATAGAAAAAATACAAATAAAATATAATTGACACACTTGTTACCAGAGAATACAATATATATACAACAAGTTATGTAAAACGTTTACATAGCATAAAAATAAGCAAGTTTATTGTATGAGGAGGAATAGTATGTTAAAGAAAAAGTTAAAAACTACAATTTGTGCTGTATTGACATTTGGTGCTTTGGTTTCAACAAGTTTATTGTCAACAAATGTTTTTGCATCAACTAGGTTTACGGATAACTTTGATTTTTACAATACAAGTATATGGTCAAAGTCTGATGGTTGGACAAATGGTAATATGTTCAATTGTACTTGGAGAGCTGGCAATGTAAACTTTGGTGGAGGAACAATGACACTTTCTATAAATAGGGATACACAAGGAGGAACAACACCTTATTCAGGAGGGGAATACCGTTCTGTTAATAGATATGGTTATGGACTTTATCAGGTAAACATGCAGCCGGCAGGTCATAGCGGAGTAGACTCTTCATTCTTTACTTATACAGGTCCTAGCGACAATAATCCATGGGATGAAATAGACATAGAATTTTTAGGAAAAGATACTACAGAAGTACAGTTTAATTATTTTACAAATGGAGTAGGAAATCATGAACATCTTTATAGATTAGGGTTTGATGCATCAAGGGGGTATCATACTTATGCTTTTAATTGGCAGCCTAACTATATTGCATGGCTAGTTGATGGAAGAGAAGTATATAGAGCAACAAATAACATTCCAACACATTCTGGCAAAATTATGATGAATTTATGGCCAGGAACTGGTGTAGATTCTTGGTTAGGTAGGTATGATGGAGTAACACCAATATATGCACATTATAATTGGGCATCATACACTTCCAATTAAGCAAATAGCATGATTTCATTTCTAAAAAATAAAGTTATGCACAAAAATAAACTTTCTACATTAATTATGAACAGAAAGCTTAAAAAATAAATGTGAATTGTGGATAAAATAAGCCCGCTCTTAATAAGTAGAGCGGACTTTTTGTGTTTGAAGGAATTGCACAGAGGATTTTGCAAAGTAGAAAAAAGGATAAAACCAATATAATGAAGACTGAATTAGTTTAGTCTTCATTTATAATATTACCGTTATATAAGGGAAATTAAATTTGTTAACACAAAAATGAAAACGTTATATAATTTATACATAAGGAGGGATGAAAGTGAGAAAATACTTAATAATTTCCCATAATAAGCTGGCAGAGGGAATGAAAAATACAGTGGAGTTTTTTTCAGGAGAAAACAAGGAATTATATTTTATTAATTGTTACATTGATAATGAACCAGTAGGTGAAAAGCTCAAAAGGTTTATACAGAAACTTAATTATGGTGACGAACTTATAATATTTACAGACTTAATTGGAGGCAGTGTTAATCAAGAAGCTATAAAATTATTAGGTCAGGATAAAATTCACGTTATATCAGGTTTCAATTTAGCGTTGGTGCTTGAGGTACTTTTACTTGATAAGGATAGCAAATTAGATGAAGAAATTCCATTAATAGTGGAGAAGGCAAGAAAAAATATATGTTATATGAATACTTATAAATTTGAAGTTGAAGATGAAGACTAAATAAAAAATGAGGAGGACTTTATATGATTATACATGTAAGAATTGATGAAAGACTTATTCATGGGCAGGTTGCTACTATGTGGACTAATAATCTCAAGGCTTCAAGGATTATGGTTGTTGATGACAGTGCAGCAAAGGATGATATGGTTAAAATGTCACTTAAGCTTGCAACACCTGATGGCGTGAAATTATCAATATTATCTGCAAAAAAAGCAGCGGCAAATATACTAAATGGCAAATATGAAGGTCAGAGAGTTTTCCTTATAGCAAAGAGACCGGAAACTTTAGTTAAATTAATAGAATTAGGCGTAGAACTTACACAGATTAATGTTGGCAACATGAGTCACAGTGAAGGAAAACAAAAGATTACAAATACAATATCTGTAACAAAGGAAGACGTTGAGGCATTTAAAAAACTTGAAGGTATGGGGATTAAACTTACAGCACAACTTGTACCGTCGCATCCATCAGAAAATTTTATGGAATTACTAAAGAAAAATACAAAGTAGGGGGGAATAAATATGAATATTACTATCATACAGGCACTATTAATTACCTTGATGGTTATAATAGTTGTTTATGATTCAATGAACCTTCAGTGGCTTATATTTGCGTCATCTCCAGTTTTAGGAGGATTCCTTACGGGACTTATATTAGGTGATTATAAAACTGGACTTGCAGTAGGAGCGACACTTCAACTTATGTCACTTGGAATAGGTGCTTATGGAGGAGCATCAGTGCCAGATTATTTTACAGGTGCGGTAATTGGAACAGCATTTGCAGTTGGAAATGGTCAGGGAGTTAATGCTGGAATAGCAGTAAGTGTACCAGTATCACTTTTAGCAATGCAGCTTGATATTTTATATAGAATAATAAATACATTTTTTATACACAGAGCAATGAAATATGGAAACGATTTAAAGATGAAAAAAATGTACACGAACATGTTATTTGGTATAATTCCTCTCGTGTTATCAAAAGCGCTGCCTGTATTTATAGCAGTTACACTTGGAAAAGGTGTGATAACAGATGTTTTAAACATGCTTCCTAAATGGTTTACAGGAGGAATGAGCGTAGCTGGCGGATTACTTCCTATAGTTGGTATTGCAATTCTTCTAAGATATATGCCTACAAAAGAAAATATAGCATTTATGATAGTTGGTTTTGTATTAGTAGCATATCTTAAGGTTCCAATGTTAGGAGTAGCCTTAATTGGATTATCAGCAGCTATTATATCATTTAAATCAAACATAAGATTTCAAAGTTTAAGCAAAATGAAGGCGGCTGTGCCTGCTGTAGGAAGTATAGAAGAGGAGGATGATGACGATGGATACGAAGACTAATGAAAAGGATTCCAGTATAACTAAAAAGGATGTTAGAAAAGCAGCTATTAGATGGATTACACTTGACCAATGCTGTTGGAATTATGAAACTATGCAGAGCGCAGGAGTTGTAACGTGCCTTGGACCTGCCCTTGAAAAGATATATAAAAATGATAAGGAAAAATTAAAAAAGGCTCTAAAAGCACATTTTCAGTTCTTTAACACTAATCCTATTACCGGTGGAATTATTATGGGCGCTACTTTAGCGATTGAGGAAAAGCAGCAAAATCCTGATAGTAATACTGCAAATAGTATAAAAACAGGACTTATGGGACCTCTAGCTGGAGTAGGTGATTCAGTATTCTTTGTAATACCATTTACAGTGTTCGGAGCCCTTGCAGCTTATATGGCGAAATCGGGAAGCCCGCTTGGAATGCTTATAGGACTTGCATTTGGTACAGTAATGCTTTATATAAGATATTTATTATTTACACTTGGATATAAAGAAGGTATAAAATTTATAACTTCATTAAGTGATCAGCTTAAGAATATAACTCAGTCAGCAGGGATACTAGGTCTTACAGTAATAGGAGCACTTATACCTAGTACTGTAAAAGCAAATGTTCCACTAGTTATTAAAGTTGGAAAAGCTACTTCAAAGATTCAAACAACATTAGACATGGCTATGCCTTACCTTGTACCAGTTTTATTAACTTGGTTAGTTTACTGGCTTTTAGGAAGAAAGAAAATGACATCAACAAAGATAATTTTAATAGTCATAGTGTTTGCTATTGTCGCTTATAACCTTCAGATATTGGGATAAAAATTTAAGAAGCTGCCGTATTGAATTAAAGTAACATGTACAATACCTGTATATTGTTTAATGCGGTAGTTTTTTTACAAAGGAGAGATTTTGATATGCTTAATATTTCAACACATAATTTTAAAATAACACCTAGTTTTCCTTCAGCACTAGCTGGATATGTCAGAAGTCAAAAATCTAATGGAGTACATGACGATTTATATACTAAGATGCTTCTTCTTAAAGATGATAATTTTTGCAGCATTTTTATACAATTTGATTTGTGTATGGTTGAAGAAAAATTGTCTGATCTTATTAAGAAAAACATTTTAGATTTATATCCAGAACTTAATATTAATGATATAAATTTATTTACAATTCATACACATTCTGGACCGAGTGAATTTGTATTTGATCCTTCAAAACCTCAACTTTTTAATAAGAATGTTACTGTACTTGAGGAAGATATAAATACTTATAAGGAAGAAATAATAAGCGAGATCCTAAAAGGTGTTAAAGAATTATTTAAAAATTTAAAACCGGTACATGTAAAATATACAAAGGGAACTATAGATGGTCTTTATAGCAACAGAAATTATAAGGATAAAGTAACAGATAAGAGATATACATTATTTAAATTTTATGATAATGAGAATAAAATTCAAGCAGAGGTACTAAATATATCATGCCATCCAACGATTTTGGGACCTAATAATTTACTTATAAGTGCAGATTTGTTTGGTGAATTAAGTAATAAAATTAAAGAAAAGCATAAGGTAGTTCCTATGTTTATGAATGGTGCATGTGCTAACATAAGTACCAGAATGTGCAGAAAAGGAACAGATTTTAGCGAGGTTAAAAGAGTTGCAAATGAATTATTTGATCAGATAAGCAGTAATACTGATGAACATGAGCTTGTTTTAAGCTACAAGAAAAGTTTTAGTATATCTGAAAAAATAGATTTCATTCCGGATATAGATAATCTTATGAGTAGAAGGAAATACCTTGAAGATAAAATTAAAGGGAGAGGAAAACCAGATCCGACAAGGGACAAGGTTCCAATATCAGAAATAGAAGCTATAAACAGCAAAATTAATGGAGGGGAATTACATTTTACTGCCAATATAAAAGTAGAAGTATACGGAGAACTTTGTATTGTTTATTTTCCAGGAGAATTGGACTCGAATTTGGGACTTAAGATAAAAAATGCTAGCCCATATAAAAACACAATAATAGTTTGTTATGCCAATGGTTATAATGGTTATTTTGTAGGAAAAGATGAATACGGCAAAACTTTTGAGACTTATGTAAGTAATGCACCATGTGGAAAAGCAGAAGAGATAGTTGATAATATAATAGATACTATAATGAAAAGCAAGGATAAATTATAAGATTTGTGTTAAAATAAAAAATAATATCAATAAAAATAGAGTGAAGTTTAATTTGCTCTATTTTTATATAAAGGAGTAAGGGGTATGGATTTATATCATATGAATAAAAGACAAACCAAAATATTAAAAATACTTCTTTATGAAAACAATATTGTAGCCAGTGATATTCTTGCAAATATAAGTGGTGTTACAGCTAAAACCGTACGTAAAGATATTAAAGTTATTAATGAGATACTTAAGGATAAAGGTGCTGTTATAAAGTCAAAGATGAGCTATGGATACTATATTCAAGTTATAGATGAAGTGGCATTTTCAAAATTTAAAGACGATATTAACGATAAAAGTAAAAGAACAATATTTTTTATGACTAATAAAAATGCAATAATTTATTATATTATTAGAACTATAGTATCCGTCGATGGCTTTATAAAATTAGACGATATAGCAAATGATTTATTCATGAACAGGACAACCATAAGCTTATATATGTCCAAGGCTAGAAAGATCCTTAATAAATATAGATTAAGAGTAGTAAATACTCCTAAGTATGGAATAAAGGTAGTTGGAGATGAATTTAATATTCGTATGTGTCTTGTGGATTCTCATCTTTATTATAAGGAAGGTGAATTTAGTGAGGTTAATTATGAAAAATTCATACAGGCAAATGCAGATACTGTGGAGAAAATAAGTGAGTTTATTGATATACTGTGCAGTGTAAATGAAATTTCTATACCACTTATGGGAATAAAAAAGATTTCTCTTTATATAATGTTTCAAATAAACAGAATAAAGGCTGGAAAGTTAATTGAAAAATTTGATGATTATGGAATATATACGCTGATCAGTACATCATCGGTTTTCAAAAACATGAATACAATTAAAAAACTAATTTGTAATTTATATTGTATGGATATTAATGATGCAGAGATAAAAACTTTATATTCGGTTATATTTTCATGTATGAATTATAATATTGAGATATTTAAAAATGCTAATAATTATGATTTCTATTTAAAAATTACTGTGGAAGCTTTTAAGTATATAGATGATAAGATTAATATAAATATGCTTGAAAATGAAAAATATATTGATGAATTTCAAGCTGCTATATTTCAAATGATATATAGAGATAAGGTTGGAGTAATAAATTTTCAGTTTGATATAAAAGCAATAAAGTGTGACATTATAGGATATAACGTAGCGGTACTTTTTTGTTACTATATATGGGATAAATATAATATTAAATTGAATGAAAACGAGTTAATTCACATAATAGGTTTTGTTGGAAGTAAAATATCAGATTACAGTGATGAAATTAATAAGAAAAAGGTGCTAATAATTTCATCTATAAGGGGTGTAGCCATAAGTAAAAGTATAGAACTAAGATTAAAATCTGGTATTCATCCATTTAATGTTGATGTTGACATTAAAGATATTAATAAATTGAACTTTTTACACAATGACTATGACTGTGTAATTGCAGATTGTGATCCAGAAGATATGAGAAACTTAAAAAATACTGTATACATAAGTAAATTGTTTAGCCAACAGGAGGTATTAAACGTAAAAAGAATATTATTAAATTTGGATGAAAAGTCTTTGTATATTAATAATATTTTTACGGAAAAATTATATTTTAAAGATGTTGATCTAAATACAAAGGAAGATGTTTTGAAATTTTTATGTACTGAATTGTTAAAGAGGAATGTTGTAGATGACAGATGTTATAAGGATATTGAAATAAGAGAAGCTATAAATAGCAGTGAGACAGATAGCAATGTTGCTCTCCCTAATTTTTTGCGAGAATATTCAGAGCATGGTTTTGCAGTTACACTTTTACTGAAAAAGCCAATAATATGGGATAATGAGTTTGTTAAAGTTGTATTTCTTATTCAATACGGTTATAAAACCAATATTGAAGATATTATGTTTTTAAATAATTGTGTAAGGGAATTATGTAGAAATGAAAATATAAGTATGTTTTTAAAGCAAAATGATTATGAAGATTTTAAATGTCTTATCAATAAAATAGTAAATGATCCACAGGCATATCTTTTTTATTGATTCAAAACTTCAAATTTAAAGGCTAACTAACTAAATATAACGATATAATTCCAGTATTTACAAGCAATGACATGTACACATTTCCTAGAGTATCTGCATAAGTAAAATAGAGAATTTGAAGTGTATAAGTAAGTATGAATAAAGTAGTTTTGCCTAATAACATGTACAATAATAAATGAAAGTAAAGAATATGTTACTATATTAAACGTTGTCGCAAGACAGCAGCATTTAATGAGTACAAATGATAACACTTAATAAGTTTTGAAAAACTTAAAAAAAAGTGTTGACATGAAAGCTCATAGGTGATATTATATAAAAGCTGTCTCGTACAGCAAGGAATTGAACTTTGAAAATTAAACAGAGAATTATAAACCAGCAATTCTTTTGAATAGAATTTATTCTATTTAATATATAAGCGATGAGCTTAAGTCAAACTTTTAAATTGAGAGTTTGATCCTGGCTCAGGACGAACGCTGGCGGCGTGCTTAACACATGCAAGTCGAGCGGGGAACTTCGGTTCCCAGCGGCGGACGGGTGAGTAACACGTGGGTAACCTGCCTTACAGTGGGGAATAGCCTTCCGAAAGGAAGATTAATACCGCATAATACTCAGAGATCACATGATCTTTGAGCCAAAGGATTTATTCGCTGTAAGATGGACCCGCGGCGCATTAGCTTGTTGGTGAGGTAACGGCTCACCAAGGCTGCGATGCGTAGCCGACCTGAGAGGGTGATCGGCCACATTGGAACTGAGACACGGTCCAGACTCCTACGGGAGGCAGCAGTGGGGAATATTGCACAATGGAGGAAACTCTGATGCAGCAACGCCGCGTGAGTGATGAAGGTCTTCGGATCGTAAAACTCTGTCTTATGGGACGATAATGACGGTACCATAGGAGGAAGCCACGGCTAACTACGTGCCAGCAGCCGCGGTAATACGTAGGTGGCAAGCGTTGTCCGGATTTACTGGGCGTAAAGGATGTGTAGGCGGATATTTAAGTGAGATGTGAAATCCCCGGGCTTAACTTGGGGGCTGCATTTCAAACTGGATGTCTAGAGTGCAGGAGAGGAAAGCAGAATTCCTAGTGTAGCGGTGAAATGCGTAGAGATTAGGAAGAATACCGGTGGCGAAGGCGGCTTTCTGGACTGTAACTGACGCTGAGGCATGAAAGCGTGGGGAGCAAACAGGATTAGATACCCTGGTAGTCCACGCCGTAAACGATGAATACTAGGTGTAGGAGGTATCGACTCCTTCTGTGCCGCAGTTAACACAATAAGTATTCCGCCTGGGAAGTACGGTCGCAAGATTAAAACTCAAAGGAATTGACGGGGACCCGCACAAGCAGCGGAGCATGTGGTTTAATTCGAAGCAACGCGAAGAACCTTACCTAGACTTGACATCTCCTGAATTACTCGTAACTGAGGAAATCCCTTCGGGGACAGGAAGACAGGTGGTGCATGGTTGTCGTCAGCTCGTGTCGTGAGATGTTGGGTTAAGTCCCGCAACGAGCGCAACCCTTATCATTAGTTGCTAACATTCAGTTGAGCACTCTAGTGAGACTGCCTGGGTTAACCAGGAGGAAGGTGGGGAT